>JBDTRP010000103.1:0-3485 GCA_039931555.1 Ilumatobacteraceae bacterium
TGCCTGATCGCATCCGGATCGGTGCCACTGTCGGCCTGCGAGAAGACGGCGCCAATTCTCATCGGTTCTCCAATCGATCGTTGACGATCTGTCTCGTGTGTGCGACGGCCCATCTTACGCATCGGTGTCATTTCGCCCGCCCCTGCAGGCGCCGCTGACTAGCGTGCGGCGCGTGACTCGTCCACTGCTCGTCGGGATTCAACTGCCGGAGGTCGAGTGGGAGGTTCCCTTTCCCGAACTGATCCGGATGGCGCAGGCCGCCGAGGCGGTCGGGTTCGACTCGGTGTGGCTCGGTGATCACCTGCTGTACGACCTCGCCGTCGGCCCACGAGGGCCGTGGGAGGTGTGGACGTCGCTGGCCGCGTTGGCAGCGGCCACCGAGCGAGTGCTGCTCGGTCCGCTGGTCGCCTCCGCAGGGTTCCACGAGCCGGCGATGCTGGCGAAGCAGGCAGCGACCGTCGATGCCATCTCGGGCGGCCGGCTGATCCTCGGGCTCGGGTCAGGATGGAACGAGCGCGAGTATCGAGCCTTCGGCTTCCCGTTCGATCGACGTGTGAGTCGATTTGCCGAGGCCTTCACCATCATTCGCACCCTGCTCGCCATGGGCGAGATCGACTTCGCCGGCGAGTTCTACCGAGCCGAGCGGTGCGTGCTGCACCCGCGTGCTGCGCGACCAGGAGGCCCACCACTGATGGTCGGGTCGACTCGGCCGCGCATGCTGTCGATCACGCTCCCCTACGCGGACGCCTGGAACGTGTGGTGGAGCGACTACGGCAACACCGCGGCCGGTTTCGCCGAGCTCAAGGCCCGCGTCGATCAGCAGATCGCCGAGCACGGCCGACCGTCAGGCAGCGTGTCGGCAACGTGCGCGGTGTTCATCCAACTCGAAGGTGGTGTCGGCCGCCGGATGGGCGCCTACGCGGGCACACCCGTCGATCCCGTGCGCGGCACCCCACTCGAGATCGCCGACCAGCTCAGGGCATTTGCCGAAGCTGGCGCGGACCACGTGCAACTGGTCGTCGATCCCATCACTCGGCAGTCGATCGAATGGTTCGCGCCGATGCTCGCTGCCCTCGACGTTTGACATCGCGGCTCAAGGCGTCTGTTCGACCGACCGATACATCACTGTGGATGTAGTCGCCCACCTCGACGATCGCGCTCCGGCGACGAACGCGTTGCAGCTCGGGGAGGCCGGGCGGCCCGCCGAGCGAAGCCAGGTCGGGTTCAGCGGTCACCCTTGGCACCGATGGGACGACGGCCGCCTCTGGCGGAGCACCTACCAGGTTCGATCGGCGATGTTGGTCGCATTCGCCGTTGCAGCGTGGATATCGGGATCACGAGCCGTGGCCGTGACGGTCGTCTGCTTGGTGTTGCCGTTCAACCTGCTCGTCGGCGTCCAACACCGGCGCAACGGCGAGGCCGGATGGGCACTGGCGGCGGACCAGTACGTGGCGGGATCGTGCGCGATCATCAATCCGGTCGTGGCCGTCGGTGTCGTCGCATGCCAACTCGTCGGCGCGGTGACCGGGGCGATGGGCGTCCGCCACCGGGTGCTGCAGCCGTCGATCATCGCTGGTGGCCTCTTGCTCGTGACCGCCGGCGTGATCCAGGACGATCGTGTCCTGTTGGCCTTCGCCGTCCCGGCGACGCTGTCGACGATGGCCATTGCTCGTGCGGTCGACTACCTGAAGAATCGCAACCTCGCAGCGAATCGTCGCTATGAGGAGCTGCTCGATGGCATCAACGCCTACGTCTTCGAAACCGACTTCCATTCTGGCGAGATGCTGTACATGAACGAACGGACGCGACAGATCATCGGCCCGGCAGCGCGCTCGGACCAAGCACTGCTCGACCTCGTCGACCCCAGCGACCGCCACCTCGCCGTCGATGCGGTGCTCTGCGCGAAGGAGACCGGCTGCCCGGTCACGACGGAGGTTCGTGTGATGTCGGGGGCCGACACCTGCTACGTCGAACTGCGCACCACGGTCTCGACCAAGGGCAGCCGGCGACGGGTGCGCACCGTGCTGATCGATGTGTCCGATCGCAAGCGGACCGAGCTCGAACTGGCCCACCGTGCCGTGCACGACCCGATGACCGATCTTCCCAACCGGGCACTGCTGGGCGATCGGATGCGCTCCGCGCTCTGCCCCGACGCTTCTCAGGGCTCCAATGCGTTGCTACTGCTCGACCTCAACAACTTCAAGAGGGTCAACGACGCGCTCGGTCACGCCAGCGGGGACGTCTTGTTGATCGAACTCGCTGATCGCCTGCGGCGCATTGCCGATCAGCAGGACACCGTTGCCAGACTGGGCGGCGACGAGTTCGCCGTCCTGATGCCACGCGCCGATGAAGCCCAGGCGCTGGAGTTCGCCAATCGATGTGCCATTGTCCTCTCGGCACCATGGAAGAGTCGCGGTGTCACCATCAACCCCAAGGTCAGCATCGGAATTGCGGTCAGCCGCGACGGTGATGTCGATGGCGAGACGTTGCTGCATCGGGCCGACACGGCGATGTACGAGTGCAAGCGCACGGGCGGCGACCACGTCGTCTACGGCCCGAGCTTGGAGGCGCTCAACGAGCAACGCCTCTACTTGCTGCACGGCGACGCGACGCCCGGCGTGCTTCGGAACCGGATCGGAGACCGGTTGTCGGGCGACCTACGCGGCAGCGAGCTCGTCGAAGAATCGAAGTAGTCGCGCCTCGGCGTCATCGAACGAACGAGCGGCGAACACCACGTCCTGGAACGTCGAGATCTCATAGTCGACGAACGTACCCATTGCACTCGTATCGAACGGTTGCACGTCGGCGTCGCGGAAGTTGGTGATCTCACCGTACGAACTCAGCAAGCCGGCGCCGTAGGTGCGCAGTGCACCACGCTCCATCGTCACACCGAACTCGAGGGTGAACCAGAAGACCTTGCCGAGCAGCTCGGCGAGGCGGGGGTCCTCGAGACGGCCGGCGACCTGACCGGCCCGCTCGTAGAGCCCGGCGATGCGCGGTGACGCCAACGAGTTGGCATGACCGATCAACTCGTGGATCACGTCGGGCTCCGGCGTGTAGAACGGCACTGACGCGTGTCGTACGTATTGCGACGAAGGAAAGCAACGATCGGCCAGCGCTGCGAAGAACTCCGCCGTCGACACCAGACCCGGCACGGCGCACAACCGCCACCCCGTGAGATCGGTCAGCCGGTCGGACACATCGGCGAGTTGCGGCACCTCGTCGGTTGGCAGGTCGAGCACAGACGCGGCCCGGCAGTACTCCCCGACGGCGTACTCACCGTGCAACGAGTTCAGCGCGGCATGCACGGTCGACCACACCTGGTTCTCGCTCGGCGTGTAGTCGACCAGCGGTGGGCGACTGCCGATCGGGTCATGGGTCGAGAGTTCGGCGATGTGGTTGCGACGCTCGACATACTGCGCGTCGGCGAAGCCGGGATGGTCCGTCGGAAGCTCGAGTACTGCACCACTCATCCGGCAATCATC
>JBDTRP010000104.1:0-131537 GCA_039931555.1 Ilumatobacteraceae bacterium
CCCGACGACCTTGAGCCCCATCACGACGGTCTCGAAGATCGGGAACTTCATGAAGTTGTCCTTGGGAAGCCCGATGAGCACGAGCGTGCCGTTGCGCTTCAAGCTGGCCAAGGCCTGCTCGCAGGCAACTGGAGATGCGGCCAAGGCGATCGCACAGTTCGCCCCGCCGAGGCCCTGGATCTCGCTGACCGCATCGTGGGTCTTGGAGTTGAACGTGTACTCGGCGCCCAGGTGTTTGGCCACCTCGAGCTTGGCTTCGAAAAGATCGACTGCGGCGACGGTCGCACCGGCGATCTTGGCGTACTGCAACGCGAGGTGCCCCAGGCCGCCGATGCCGAAGATCGCAACGAGGTCCGACGAACGCGGCGTCGGCGACGACGTATTCGGCGAACCCGCCGTTGATCGTGTAGCCGGTGTACCGCGCCGACGGGCACAGGGTTTCCCAACCAGACGCGCATGCCTCGCAGGCTCCGCAAGCCCATCCGAGCCATGGGATCGCGAGGGGGTGGGAATGTCTTCGATGACCAGCGGGTGTCCGAACTCGTGAACGACTGCAGACTTCATGGCGACCTCCTCGATCAGCCTTGATTCTCCGCCGGCCAACTGATGCCCACCAGATTCGTATGACCTGTACCGGGCTGTGGATCGAACCTCTTCAGCCTTCGAGACTGTGAAGGGCGAGGATCGCCAACGCGGCCAGCGTTTGATCGAGTTGCATCGTGCCGAGGTGCGAGGCCGACGCGGTGGCCTCGTGCGAGCGGCCGTTAGCAGCCAGCTTGCCTGGTAGGTAGTACGCCTCGTACGGCGAGGTCTTGATGAGTTCGATGGCGAACTCCACCGGGTTGCGTTGCATCGCATGTATTCCGGCGCGAGTGTGTTGTGCGGCGAACTTCGCTTGCAGGCCAACGAAGTCACCATCGGGTGATCCCGAGTCGAACACCTGCACCGAGGCGTGGTTGCCGTTGGCGAAGTCGACCGTCCATCCGGCCCTTGCGTGCGCCTGAGTGACTTCGGCAATCTTGGCTTGAATTTCTTCGAGCTGCTGATCGTTGAGGCCCTGCGCTCGTAGGCGTTCCATGCGCGCCGCGTTCTGCCCGGCGATCACCTCCCCCGGGGGAAGGTCGGGATCTCCCACTCCCGCCTCCCGCATTCTCCTTCGTATTTTGTCGCCGATGAGGCTGCTGGACTCTGGGCCGAGCCGGTCGAGTGATCGGATCGTCCGTATCTCCATCCCCACGTAGGTGCTGGCTACTTCTGGTGGGACGGCGCCGAGTCCACCGACGGCGGCCGTGCCATCCGGTAGCACGCTGAGGTCGGGCGGGCCGGCGTTGGCTCGCATCTCGCGAACCTCGTCGGCCTTGGAGTTGAGGGCCTGTTTGAGCTTGTCGAACACTGGTACCTCCCCGAGCTGTATGGCGAGAGTACTCATCTCAACGGAACGACGGCCGGCGGTGACGTCTTGTTGATTCGTCCTTGACGCGGGGACTTTCGGCCCTACGGGTGCCGTGATCCCTGTGGTCTCGTGGAGCGGAACCGCACACCCGACTGCCTGGAGGCCGCGAACATGACCAATGACCAAGCTGTTGCGCCCAGCAAACCCGATTCCGCCGCTCACGCCGAGCTGATCGAAACGCTCCGCACGCATGGCCAGCGCGAAGGCTCGGCGCTGGCGTCGTACCAACGACTGGCCGAGCAATCCGACGACGAGGGCCTGCGCTACCTGGTGCGGCTGATCATGGCCGACGAGACTCGGCACCACCAGCAGATCGTCGACATGTTGGACGACGAGTTGCACCCGTTCCGCTGGTATGACGACAATCCACCGACGGTCCCGACCATCAAGGTGCGTGACGACCCGACGCTTCGCGCCGAGACCGACCGGTTGCTGGCGTTCGAGAAGGAAGACATGAAGGAGCTCCGCCGCCTCCGGAAGGAGTTGCAGTGGAGCCACGGCAACCCCCACGGAGATCCGTTGTTGCCGCTGCTCGTCGATCTGATGCTGCACGACACCGCCAAGCACATCGACATCTTGAAGTTCATCCGCGCCAGGACGCGTCGTCCGTAGCCGCTGAGCGTCGCGCTGTCGGGACGTTCCATCGTGTGTGCTGATGGCTCAGGAGCACAGATCGGTCGACGTTGCCGCACCGGCGCGCCTGTGGGTTCTGCACGTCGACCGGATCTCGCCGGGTGGTCGAATCGGCGCGGACCCACCTACGCTGCGGCGATGGACAGCGCGAGACTGAAACTCACCACGGCAAACGCCATCATCGAGGGTGCCTTGGCTGCCGCGGCTCGGGCGGGGTATCGACCGATGGGGGTCGTCGTGCTCGACGACTCCGGACATCTCGTCGCCGCACAACGTCAGGACGGGGCCAGCATGTTCCGACTCGACGTGGCGACCGGCAAGGCGTGGGCGGCGGTGGGGATGGGGGCGTCCAGCCGTCTGCTGGCCGAGCGGGCGGCCGCCAATCCGAACTTCTTCGTCTCTTTGGCCTCGACGGCCAACGGTCGATTCCTGCCGCAGACCGGCGCGGTGCTGATCAAGGACGCTGAGGGTCACATCCTCGGCGCCGCAGGAGCGTCCGGCGGCACGGGTGATGAGGACGAGGCGATCTGTATCGCCGGCGTCGAGGCGGTCGGGCTACACGCCGACTGAGGGTCGTCGACGATTCGCGCTGTATTTCGAACGCTGCGATCGACCTCTTCATCGTGTCCCCTCGGAATGGGAGACACGAGCGAAAGGAACTCATTGTGCCCTTCACTGACAAGGATGTCGAACTCGTCGCCGGTCGCCTGCGGGCGTGGAGCGATGCACTCGCCGGATTCGCCGACCCCCTCACTTGCCGCGGTTTGTTGACCGTTCTCGACGAAGGCGACGACGCGGGCCTTCACAAGTTCATCGATGAATGGCAGCTGCCGGGCGAGCCGAGCTGCGTCGAGATCATCGAAACGATCACGCGGTTCGTGCACACCGGAGATTACGAGCCGGTGGAGACGTGCACGTTCGCCCACAAGCTCCGGCCGACCAGCCCGAGCACGTCGGCAGGGAAGGGCTACCGCATGCCGGATGGCACGGTCTTGTGGTTGACCGAGGCGGAGTGGTGGTCGATGTATGACCAAGCGGTCAACAACGAGGCGTGGCGTAAGGCGAACCACGACCTTCTCGTCGCGGTCGGCATCATGTTCTGCACGCTCGAGTTGGTCCCATCGATCGCTCGCTTCGACATCGACAAGCGCTACACGATCTGCACGCCGACCTGGAACCCTCGGGCCGGTCGCTGAGCGACTCGGCCTGGGGACCTTCGCCCCTGTCCCACTGCTGTCCCGGGTCGTAGCGTCAACCCAACAGCGCGTCTCGACGTCTCGACATGACAATCACCGTTGCGATTCGAGAGGACTCTCTTGAACAGCGCTCAACCTGTTCGTGTAGAGGCGGCCGCGCCGACCGCGAGCACTCACGAATTCGCGCGTACGGCCGTGCTGTTCGGTGTGCTGACGGCAGCGTTCGTTTCCTGCGTCGGCTTCCGCATCGGGGGCGAGTGGTTCAGCAACCGCAGTCGATGACCTCGGTGAACTCGTTGCAGCACTCGTGGCCGCAGCGGCGTGCGCGATGACCAGCCGCCGAGTGGGTCACGCCAGCCGCTCGCGGCAGTAACGGCCAACATTGGCTGGCGACGGCGAACACCAATCACATCGTCAACTACGTGGCGATGGCCTTGGTCGTGGTCGACGCGTCGGTCGTGCTGTACGACCTCGGCTCGATTCTGAACATGCTGTCCTGACCGGCGTCGGTCGAGGACAAAGGGGCCGGGTCAAATCGGATTGTCGGCCGCCAGGATCACCCGGGCCTGCTGGGCATCGTTGGCGTGGACGAGGACCGTGACACCTGCCTCGCCGTCGACGGGCAGCATGCCGCCCTCCACTTCGTCGACGATGATTGCCTCGATGCCACTCGCCGCAAGGTGCGCTCTGGTGACCTCGGCCTCGCCGCGAGTTTGGTAGGTCGCTACGACCACTGGCTCGGGGTGCTGTTCGGCGTCTGTCATGGACGGGAGCGTACCCAGCGATGCCGACCGGTAAGCGCGGGAACGCACCGTGTTCGCGAGCGCAAGACTCTCAACATGCTCAGCGTCGGAACCGTCGTGATCGGAGTCGGGGATCTGCACCGGGCGCTGGCCTTCTGGGCGCAGGCGCTCGGCTACGTCCCGAAACGAGCGGTGACGCCCGACGACGACTTCATGATCCTCGTTCCCGCGAAGGGAGAAGGTGCGCACCTGGCGCTTGACGTGAGCGAGTCGCCCGTGCAGCTGTACCCACGCGTGCACCTCGATCTCTACGCTGGTGACGCCGCCGACCAGGTAGCGGAGGTCGAGCGGCTCGTGTCGCTCGGCGCCACACGCGTCGAGTGGGACCGTTACCCGGATCACGCCGATTTCGTCGTGATGGCCGACACGGAGGGCAACCGCTTCTGCGTCGTCGATACGAGTGGCTAGCGACCTACTGCGACGTCTGGGTCACGTCTCTCGCGATCCATCACCGAGGGCGGCCGCTGCTCGGCCGTCACGGTGCAACCTCTCGAATGCGGTCGTCGATGAGCAGGGCGCGCACCTGGACCCTCGCGGCGTGGTTCGCAGCGGCCAGGTCGAGGGCGGCGAGCGCCGCACCGACGATCGGGCGGGCGGAGCTGACCGCGCACCGAGCCGATGGCGCAACACGACGCACACCATCACGGATCTTGTTGACGAAGCGCTCTGGCATCGCGGCAAGGATGCTGCCGCCCAGCACCACCGGCACCTCGAGGCGCGCCATGCGGAGCCGCCGGATCGCGGCGACAGCAAAAACCACGACCTCGTCGGCTTGGTGATCGAGGATCCCGATTGCACTGTCGTCTCCGGCCTCTGCAGCGGCGACGACGATCGGGGCCAGCTCGCGCAGCCGCTTGGGATGCAGTTGTTGTCGGTGCAAGGCGATGGCGACGTCGGTGGCCCGTCGGCGTTGAAAGTGCGCGGCGACACCGTCGCGCAACGTGGTGGACCCGGAGCGGCCGTCCTCCGAGCGCACGGCAACACCGAGCGCGGCCAAGCCGATGTCTGACCCGCCACCCCAGTCGCCGGTGGTCGGTCCCAATGCGGGGAAGCGCGCCCGGCGACCATCTGGCGAACGTCCGACGCAGTTGATGCCGGCACCCACGACCACGGCGACACCCCAACCCTCATCGGCGCCGGCGCGCAAGATGGCGAACGTGTCGTTGGCCACCGAGTTGTGCGTGGTGCGGCCCAGCCGGTCGATCGCTCGGTGTAGTGCCCGCTCCTCGCCAGGGAGATCGGCACCGGCCATGAACCAGGCGCCGAACTCGCCGATCTGGCGGCCTTTGCCCATCGCGTTGCTACGCAGGCCGGCGTCGTCGCACGCCTGGTTGATCAGCT
Organism: Ilumatobacteraceae bacterium; assembly: GCA_039931555.1. GTDB lineage: Bacteria > Actinomycetota > Acidimicrobiia > Acidimicrobiales > Ilumatobacteraceae > JAENVT01. The sequence continues at coordinate 5,427 of JBDTRP010000104.1, forward strand.
CGTCGACGAGTTGCAGCGAGCCGTCGAGTCCGAGGTAGTGCGGCGACGAGCCCGGTCCGCGAACAGCGGCCAGCACCGAGCCATGCAAATCGACGATCGCGACGTCAGTCTTCGAGTTGCCTCCGTCAACTGCCAGCACGGCCGACCGCGTCATACCCGAAACCGGGGGAGATGGGCGGCGTTGGCGACGAGCAGATCATCGAGGAGCTGCTCGGCAGGCTTGATCTGGGAGATCAGCGGGTGTGCCAACAGGGCGAGGAACGCGGTTTCCCGATCGCCGGTGACCGCCGCCTCTGCGGCGAGGCGCTCGTAGGTGGCAACGGCACCGACGAGCCCGCTGGTCGCCCGGTGCAGCCCGGTGGGTACCGCGGGCGTGACCCCCGATCGGTTGATGGCACAGGGGATCTCCACGACTGCGTCGTCGGGTAGCTCTGGCAGCGCTCCGTCGTTGCGGACGTCGACCACCTGCACGTCGCCGGTGTCGTTCCACAACGAGGCGAGCAGCTGCACGGCGGCCTCGCTGTAGAAGGCGCCACCTCGACGCACGAGCAACTCGGGCTTGGTGTCGACCGCCGGGTCGCGGTAGATCTCGAGCAACTCGTTCTCGATCCCGGTCACCTCTTCGGCGCGGGTGCGCTGGCCCCGTTGCTGGTCGACGACGACATCGTGTTGGTAGAAGTACCGGAGGTAGTACGAGGGGATCGCTCCAAGCGTCTGCAGCAGCCGCAGCGGCATGCCGACTCGATCGGCCAGCTGCTCGCCGTGCTCCTCGATGAGGCGGGGAAGTACATCGTCTCCGGCCACCTCCACCGACCGGATCCAGGTGAGGTGGTTGAGTCCCGCATGGCCGAGCCCGACCTCGTTCGCTTTCACGCCGAGCCAGTTGGCGAACAGGAGCTGAAACCCGATCGCGACGTTGCACAGGCCCACGGCGCGGTGGCCGTGATCAAGCAATGCACGGGTCACGATCCCGACCGGATTGGTGAAGTCGATGATCCACGCGTCGTCGGCTGCGCGGCGGCGAACTTCCTCAGCAATGTCGAGCACGACCGGCACCGTTCGCAGCGCCTTGGCAAAGCCGCCGGCGCCCGTGGTCTCCTGGCCGACGCAACCACATCGCAACGGGATGGTCTCGTCGAGGTGTCGGGCGGCTTGACCGCCGATGCGCAACTGCAGCAGTACGAAGTCAGCGCCGTCGACGGCCGCGTGAAGATCCGACGTCGCCGTGAGCGTGCCGGGCCAGCCGTGATGCCGGGCAATCCGCTCGCTGACGCCGGCCACCGGCTCGAGCCTGGCCGCATCTGGGTCGCAGAGCACGAGCTCGTCGACATCGATCCCATCGCGAAGACGGGCGATGCCATCCACCAGCTCGGGTGTGTAGGTGCTGCCGCCACCGACGACCGTGACCTTCACTGTGGCATCCCCCCTGTGCCGGCAAGGTTTGGTGTGCCATCAAGGCACACCGACGCCACAGAGGCGAGCCGTTGTTCGTCGACCACGGTTGCCCTCCTCTACCTCGCGTTGTCGCCGAACCGGAACTCGTAGGTCATCCGGTCGAGTTGATCCTTGACGTCGGCGTGCAGCGGGGCATCGACCGCGGCGACCGAATCCTTCAACTGCTCGGGTCGGCTGGCGCCGATGATCGGACTCGTGATCACCGGGTTGGCGAGCACCCATTGCACTGCCAGCGTCGCCATCGAGACACCGGCGCCATCGGCGATCGGACGCAGGTCGTCGATGGCCGCGAACATTCGGTCGTTCCAATACCGCTCCTGGTACCGGCCGGCTGCCCAACCCAGGGTGAATCGTCCACCTTCGGTCGGTGCTCCAGGCTGGTGCTTGCCGCTGAGGAACCCGCCAGCGAGCGGGTTGTACGGGATCACCGCGATCCCCTCCTCGGCGCAGAACGGGAACAACTCGCGCTCGTTCTCGCGGAACAGCAGGTTGTAGCGCGGCTGCACGCTGATGAAGTTGGCGGTACCGAGCACCTCGGCTCGGCCGATGCTGCGGGCCAGCTGATAGGCCAAGAAGTTGCTGCACCCGACGTATCGCACCTTCCCCGATCGCACCACGTCGTCGAGCGCCTGCAGCGTCTCGTCGATCGGTGTGTCGGCGTCCCACGAGTGCAACTGGTACACGTCGACGTAGTCGGTGCCCAGGCGGCGCAGCGAGGCGTCGAGGGCACGCATGATGTTCTTGCGCGAGTTGCCGGCATCCCACGGTTTCGGGCCGGTCGGGAAGTAGCACTTGGTCGCGAGGATGAACTCGTCGCGGCGCGTACCCAGCCACCGCCCGATCACCTCCTCGGTGCGTCCGAAAACCTCGGGCGGTGCGCCCAGCGGATACACGTCGGCGGTGTCGAAGAATGTGATCCCGGCCTCGTCGGCGGCGTCCATGATCGCGAACGACGTCTCGTCGTCGCACTGGTATCCGAACGTCATCGTGCCGAGGCACAATCGCGAGACCTTGAGGCCGGTGCGGCCGAAGCGAACGTGCTGCATGCGATGACCATACAAAGGCAGGTGTCGCGTTGACGTGCTCTGCTAGCAAAGAGGCGTGGCGATCCTGCTGGCAGCTTTGTGTGCCGTGACCTACGGCTTGGCCGACTACTCCGGTGGTCGGGCTTCGCGATCGGTCGCCAGCACCATCGTCACGCTGCTCGGTCAGGCGATCAGCCTGGTGCTGGTCGTGATCGGGCTGGCGTTCATCGGCACGCCGATCGCTTCAGCGCATGACCTCTGGTGGGGCGCGGCGGGTGGTGCTGCCGGAGGCCTCGCATTGATCGTGTTCTACCAGGCTCTGTCACGCGGGGCCATGACGGTGGTTGCGCCGACGACCGCGGTGATCAGCGCAGTGCTGCCGGTGATCGTCGGGCTGGCCCTCGGCGAGCGGCCGAGCGGAACCGCTGTCGTCGGCATCGTGGTGGCCTGTCTGGCCGTCGCCTTGGTCAGCGGCGCCATCGGGACCCGGCACCAGGAGACGAACTTCTCGACCGTGGTGCTGGCCGCCGTGGCCGGTGTGGGGTTCGGATTCATCTTCGTCGCCTTTGCACGCACCGCCGGCGACAGTGGCCTGTGGCCACTGGTGTCGGCCCGCGCTGCCTCGGTACCAGTTGTGGCCGTCGTTGTCGGCGCGACCAGACCGGGGCGCGGCGCGCTGCGATCCGTGATCTGGTTGGTGTTGGCCTCGGGGGTGCTCGACATGGCCGCAAACATGTTCTATCTCGAAGCCAGCCACCGCGGTCTGCTGAGCATCGTCGCGGTGATCTCGTCGATGTACCCGGTCAGCACGGTGTGCCTCGCGTTCGGGCTCGATCACGAGCGCGTCAGCAAGACGCAGGCCGTCGGCCTGGCTTTTGCAGCGACAGCACTGGCGCTGGTGTCGCTAGGGAGTTGACGACTCGGCGATCGACTGCGACTCGCGTGCCGCAGCCATGAAGATTCCTTTGCTCATCAGGCTCGGCTCGGCTTTGCGCCGCTCGATGTAGACCTCGGCACGCGCCGCGTGGATCGCCGGATCGTCGGGTGCCGCCCAGCCCGCCAGGTCGGCGAGGTGGCAGGCAAGTCGAAGATCGTTGTCGACGACGGCTTGCTGGGCGCGGCGGATCAGTGCGGTCGCCCCTCCACACAGGTCGGCGATGGCCGCTGCGAGATGCACATCGGGCGACGGTTTCAGTCGCGAGGCCGCGCCATCCCACCACCCACCGAACTGGCGCCAGATGTTGCGGATCACGAACTCGGGCTCGTCGTAGAGCGGACGCAGGTAGGGCTTGGCCAGGGTGTCGGCCGGAACGGAGACGGTGTGGATGATTGCGTCGAGCGTCGATCCCTGGTTCATCATCGCGATGACGTCGGCGACCAAGTGCTCCAACGCGTCCGCGATGTCGCTGAGCACCGATGCAATTCGTGCCCGGCCGGCGATCGGCAGCCCGTGGGCCGGCACCAACAGCTCGGGTCCAGCGGCGATCATCTCGCGCAGCGCTGCAGCCCACTCCAGCGGGTAGCGCTGCACCTTTTGGGGATTGCCGGCGTTGGGGAAGTTCCAGATGACGAAATCACCGGCCATGATCCACTTGCGATCGGGCAGCCAACCCCAGAGGTGGTCGTCGGTCTCGCCACGCGCGTGGCGGAGCTCGATCGTCGTGTCGCCGGCACGAAACTCGTGGTGGGCGACGAACGTCTCGGACGGCCGCAGCGTGGTCGCCGGGAGGAATCGCCTGGCATCGGCAATGGAGACCTGGGCGCCGCCCTCGGCCTCGCCGATCGACAGGTTCAGCTCGCCGGGGATACCGCCGAACTGTCGCGAGTTGATGATGAGGTTCCAGTTGTTGGTGTAGTCGTAGCGATCCAGCCGGACAGCGACGTTGTGGTGCCCGATGACCGCAGGTCGATCTGGTGCGAAGAAGGTGCTGCCTCCGACGTGATCGGCATGGCCGTGCGTGTAGATCAGGTGGCTCACTCGGTCCGGGCGCCACCCCTTCACCGCCGCCTTCACCGCCTCGCCCGTGTGCACCCCCGACGAGTCGAAGCACACCAGGCCCTCGCCGGTGTCGAGGGCGACGCAATGGCTGAAGCTCTCGACGATTGCCAAGTCGTCGGCCAGCTCGCTGAGCTCGTTGGTCACCCGGTTGATCGGCTGGTCGACCACGCCGGAATCGATGATTCGTGAAGAGATCTCCAACAGGTCGGCCATCGCACCAACCGTACTCAGCCGGCGTCGCCGGGATGTTGGGCGAGGTACGTGGCGGCGTCGATCGGCTCCGATGCGCTGTACCCGACCGGCAGTCGAATCGTTCCCGCCGACGCTGTGTAGAACACCTGCCACTCGCGATACGCGAGGTACAGCTGTGGGCTGTCGCGCAGGTTCTCGGCGAAGGCTGTGACCGTCGCGACGTAGCTGTCGTTCGGGTTGTATTCGTGCAACGCGGCCCGCATGTCGGCGGGGCCACCGCTCTGGGCGAGGTATGTGGCGGCGCCGATGATCGCGTCGCGGGGCACCGCCGGATCGCCGGTGCAGCAGTGTTCCCATGTCGTTGGGAGGAACTGCATCGGGCCGACCGCGCCCGCCGACGACGTGCCGATGATCCGCCCCATCCTCGTCTCTTGCAGATGGATGGCGGCAAGCCAGTACCAGGCGATGCCGGTCGCCGTCTCGGCATCGTGATAGTCGGCGAGCAGCTCGGCGGCGGGAAGCGGATCGACCACGGTCCAGGCAGGCAGCGTGGTGCTGGGAGGAGACGGGTTGGGATTGGCTGCCTGGCGCGCCTGCGCCAACTGGCGAGCTGCCACGATTCGCTCGATCGACGGGCGCACGTCGTCGTCGACCGAGGCGAGCACGACCTCGTCGTAGGAGGAATGTGCAGCCAGGTAGCGATACAACAGCTGTTGGCGCACCCCGACGCCGGCATCGCCCGCGGCCGCTGCGCGTTCGACCGTGCTCAGTTCGCGGGCAAGATCTGCCGCGTCGATGTCGATGTTGACTCGCGAGGTGCTGGCAGTCTCGATGGTCTCCTCGATCGTCGTCGAGGCGACGATGGGGGCCACCGTGCTCGGCGCCGATTCGAGGGACACGGACGAACTCGCCGACGACGTGACGGTCGTACGCGCCGGCTCGCTCGCGCAACTCCCGAAGATCACTGCGGCCGCGACGATCCGTGTGGCAACCACGATCAACGCGGTAGGCCCAGCACTCGCTCGCCGAGGATGTTGCGCATCACGTTCGAGGTGCCGCCCATGATGGTGTAGCCGGGCGCGTACGTGAGGCCTTGCGTCAGCGGGTCCCACAACGTGGCGCTCGCCCCGAGAGTGCGCGCCACGAACTCGGCGACGCGGATCTCGTGCTCCGTACCGAAGCACTTCGTCGCCGCACTGAACCCGACGGGTGCCTGCCGGAGGATCTCGCGGATCACCAGCAGCCGGCCGACGCGGTAGCCGATCTCCAATGCAGCGATCTCTTGGCGCACGACAGGGTCGGATCGATCGGCGTGTTCGAGCGCGATCTGGTAGAGCGCATAGTTGGAGACCAACCGATCGATACCGCCGCGCTCGTGCTCGAGCTGCTTCATCGTCTGCTTGAACGCCGCGCCCTCTACGCCGACGAGGTTGAGCACTGGTACGCGGACGTCGGTGTAGAAGACCTCGCAGAAGTGGCGGTTGGTCGTCATGTCCTTGATCGGGCGGATCTCGATCCCCGGCGTGTCCATGGGAACGATGATCTCGCTGATCCCGGCGTGCGGCGGGCCTTCGGTCGAGGTGCGGCAGATCAGGTAGCAGTACTCGGCGACCTCGCCGAAGCTGGTCCAGATCTTCTGCCCGTTGATCACCCAGTCGTCGCCGTCTCGTACGGCCGAGGTCGAGAGCGAAGCGAGGTCGGAACCGGCGTCAGGTTCGCTCATGCCGATGCACCACGTGGTGTCGCCGGAGAGGATCTTCGGCAAGAACTCGGCCTGCTGATCCGGCCGGCCATACGTGATCAGCGACGGGCCCATCTGTCGATCGGCGAACCACATCGCCGCGATCGGCGCGCCGGCCTTGATCATCTCCTCACCGACGATCAGGCGCTCGATGGGGGGCCGACCACCGCCGCCGAACTCCGTCGGCCAGGTCATGCCGATCCATCCCAGCGCAGCCATCTCCTTGGCGAACTCCTTGGAGTAGCCATTGATCCACGAGTCGTTGTGCCTGCCATACCGGGTGACGGCATCGGTGGCGACCTTGTGGGCCCGCTCGCGCAACTCGATCTGCTCGGGTGTCCACGTGAAGTCCATCGTGTCGATGCTAGGTGCGCGGCGTTTCCGGGAGGAACTCTCAGCGTCGTCCCTGCCCGCCGAGCTGCACATTCCTGATCGAACCGCGCGCCTGGCTATCCTGTACAAGTCCGATACAAGTGAGCGAAGGATGCAGAGCAGATGGCGAAGATCAAGGTCGAGAACCCGGTAGTCGAGATGGACGGCGACGAGATGACCCGCATCATCTGGCAGTTCATCAAGGACAAGCTCATCTTGCCGTACCTCGACATCGAGCTCGACTACTACGACCTCGGCATCGAGAGCCGTGAAGCGACCAACGACCAGATCACCATCGACTCCGCCAACGCGACCAAGCGTCATGGCGTCGCCGTGAAGTGCGCCACCATCACCCCCGACGAAGCGCGTGTCGAGGAGTTCGGCCTGAAGAAGATGTGGAAGAGCCCGAACGGCACGATCCGTAACATCCTCGGTGGCGTGATCTTCCGCGAGCCGATCGTGATCTCCAACATCCCGCGGCTCGTGCCCGGCTGGACCAAGCCGATCGTCATCGGCCGTCACGCGCACGGCGATCAGTACAAGGCCACCGACTACAAGGTGCCCGGTGCCGGCACCGTGATGATGACCTACATCCCCGCCGACGGCAGCGAGTCGGTGGAGATGAAGATCGCCGACTTCGGCGACGATGGTGGCGTAACGATGGGGATGTACAACTTCAACGACTCGATCCGCGACTTCGCCAGAGCATCGCTGCGGTATGGCCTCGGCCGCAACTATCCCGTCTATCTCAGCACGAAGAACACAATCCTCAAGGCGTACGACGGATCGTTCAAAGACATCTTCGAAGAGGTGTACCAGACCGAGTTCAAGGCCGAGATGGACGCGGCCGGCCTGACCTACGAGCACCGTTTGATCGACGACATGGTCGCCGCGGCGATGAAGTGGGAGGGCGGCTACGTCTGGGCGTGCAAGAACTACGACGGAGACGTGCAGAGCGACACGGTTGCGCAAGGGTTCGGTTCGCTCGGCCTGATGACGTCGGTGCTGATGACGGCCGATGGCAAAACCGTCGAGGCCGAGGCGGCACACGGCACTGTGACGCGCCACTACCGGGAGCATCAGAAGGGCAACAAGACCTCGACCAACCCGATCGCCTCCATTTATGCGTGGACGCAGGGTCTGACGTATCGCGGCAAGATGGACGGCACGCCCGCTGTCGTCGCGTTCGCCGAGGCGCTGGAACGAGTGTGCGTCGAGACCGTCGAGGCCGGCGAGATGACGAAGGATCTGGCGATCCTCATCGCCAAGGACGCTCCGTACCTCAGCACCGAGGACTTCCTCGACGCCCTTGATCGACGGCTACACACCGCGATGGGGTGACCACGAAGCGAATCGCCGTGATCCGGGTTCGCCGTGGCAACGTATGGTTGCCTGAGGGAGGTCGGAAGATGGTGAAGTGGGAGGCCCCGGGCCCCGGGTACTGGGAACTCGATCGATCGCATTTCGTCGGCGGTGAAACGCCACTGATCCAACACATCCAGGCCCAGGCAATGCCAGCGGGCCTCCGCAAGGTGTTCGCCGAACTCGGCACGCCGGCCGACACCCTCGACTGCCGGTTCGTGAACGGGTTCATGTACACGCGTCTGCGGCCGCTGATCGCCGCAGATCGCCCAGCCAGGAATCTGCCGCCGCGATTCGTGCTGAAGGCGGTCGGTCGCTTCCACCCGGAGTTCCGTCGGCGGACCAGAGCAGCCGAGAAGGCGCGAGTCGAACGGCCGTGGCGCGCGGTGATGGCCGATTGGGAGCATGGCGGACGAGCGATCATCGAATCGCGCAACCTCGCCATCCAGAAGGTCGACCTCAGTGAGCTCGACGAGCCGACCCTTATCCAGCATGCACGAGAGGTCATCGAGCACTGCCGGGCCAGCTGGGAACATCACCACTGGTTGCACGGATACGACCTCGGACCCATCGGCTTCTACCTGTTGGGTTGCCGCGAGTGGGGGGTCGAGCCCAACCACGCGATTCCCCTGCTCGAGGGTGCGTCACCGTCCACCAGCGGGCCGATGCACGTGCTGACCCGGCTGAGAATGGCCGTGGAGGCCTCGGGGGCGTCGCCGCGCAGCCTCGACGACGTGCGGGCCATCAGCCCCGAAGTCGCCGGCGACCTCGATCAGTACCTGCAGTATCGCGGGGCCATGATGATCAGCCGCTACGACATCGACGGCGTGACTCTGGCCGAGATTCCCGATGTCGTGCTGGCGACGATCCTCGACGGCGTGGAGCGTGCGGTTGGCGACGGGTTGCAGTACCGGGTCGAGCTCATTCGATCTCGTGTGCCGGCTGCTCATCAGGAGGACTTCGACGCCCGGTTGGAGGAAGCGCGTGCAGCGATGAACCTGCGCGACGACAACGGGCCGACCACCGCCGAGTGGCCACTCGGGCTACTGAGGTTGACGATGCTCGAGGTCGGACGGCGCATGGTCGCTGCCGGAGCCGCGGCGCGACCGGTCGATGCCCTCGAACTGCTTCCGCACGAGATCTCCTTGGCCACGATCACCGGTGGTGGCCCGATGGCAGCCGAGCTCGCCCGCCGGCGGGCCCACCGCCAGGATCTGGCCGCGCTCGATGCGCCGATGCACCTTGGGGAGCCGGAGCCGGCGCCCCCGCTGGAACTGTTGCCGAAACCGCTCGCCGATGTCGTTCGTATGGTTCAGATCGTCATCGAGCAACTGGGCATGGGTGGCGACCGCTCGGAGGGCGGCTTGAAGGGTGTGGGCATCGGTGATCGCATCGTTCGCGGACGCGCCTGCCGGGCAAACTCGCCCGAGCAAGCGATCGATCGCCTCCGTCGCGGCGACGTCTTGGTCGTGCCCTGCACGACGCCCGCCTACAACTCGGTGCTCGCGTTGGCCGGCGCAATCGTGACGGCCGATGGCGGCCCACTGAGTCACGCCGCCGTGCTGGCACGCGAGCTTGGGATCTCCGCAGTGGTCGGAGCGCGAGGCGCGTTGACCGAGATCCCCGATGGCGCATGGATCGACGTCGATCCGGTGGCCGGCGAGGTTCGAGTCGTCGCTGAGCTGTGAGCCGCGTCTGGGGGATGGGAGACTGAGCCGATGCGCGCTGTCGTCCTTCGCTCACATGGTGGTCCTGATTCGCTGACGATCGAGGATGTACCCGACCCCACCGGCGGGCCGGAGGATGTGGTCGTGCGAGTGCGCGCCACGGCGCTGAACCGGGCTGATCTGCTGCAAGTCATGGGCATGTATCCCAACCCGCGACCCTCGGCACTGGAGATACCCGGCCTGGAGTTCTCCGGCACTGTGCATGCAGTGGGCGAGCGAGTGACCCTGTGGCGGACGGGCGACGAGGTGATGGGCATCGAGTCGGGTGGCGCCTACGCCGAACGGATTGCAACGCACGAGCGCCAGTTGATGCGCGTCCCGGCGGTGGTCGGGATCGCCGATGCTGCAGCGATCCCCGAGGTGTTCCTCACCGCGTGGGACGCCCTCGTGGTGCAGGGTGCACTGACGTCGGGCCGCTGGGCGCTCGTTCACGCCGGCGCCTCCGGTGTCGGCACAGCCGGCATACAGATCGCCAAGTCGATCGGGGCGCGAATCGCCGTGACGTGTTCGAGCGGGAAGATGGATCTCTGTCGGGCGCTCGGTGCGGATCTGGTGTTGGAGCGTTCGCCGGCGCCATGGCTGACCGATGCCATGGCCGCAGTGCCCGACGGGTTCGACACGATCCTCGACGTCGTCGGTGGCGAGGAGATCGAGCGGAACCTGCAAGCGGTGGCAATGAAGGGACGGATCATCCAGGTCGGGTTGATGGGCGGCAGCACCGTTCCGGTCAACGTCTTCGCGCTGATGGGTCGTCGGGCGTCGTGGATCGGCACCCTGTTGCGTGCCCGGCCGATCGAGGAGAAGATCGCACTGACCCGACGCTTCGCCGCCGAGATGTTGCCGTTGTTCGACAGCGGGCAATTGAAACCGGTGATCGACAGCCGATTTTCGTTCGATGAGATCGCCGCCGCCCATCGGCACATGGCCGCGAATGCGAACGCCGGCAAGATCATGATCGACGTCGGGTGATCGAGCCGGAGTCTCCAAACGCTGCGCTCGGCCGAGCGGTCAGACCACCTTCACGGTACGGGTGTGATACCCGGTGGCGCCATCGGGTGCGGGCGGGGCGACGTCGGCAGTCTGGGTCTCACCGTTCTTGTCGGTGGCGCGGACCTGGATCGTGTACTTACCCGGTGTCGCGTCCCAGTCGATCACCCACTGGCGCCAGGAATCATCGGTGACGTCGTTGCCCAGCCGGGCAGCCTGCCACTGACCGTCGTTGATGCGAACCTCGACCTTGTCGATGCCGCGATGCTGGGCCCAGGCAATGCCGGCGATCTTCGCGCCGCCCGCCTTCACCTTCTCGCCGTCGCGGGGCACGTCGATGCGTGACTGCGTCTTGATCGGCGCGTCCCGGGACCATCCGCGAGGTACCCAAAAGCCCTCGGCGTCATCCCACCGGTTCAGCTCGATCTTGCTCAGCCACTTTGTCGCGCTGATGTAGCCATACAGGCCGGGGACGACGAGACGAGCGGGGAAGCCGTGCTCGAGCGGCAAGGCCTCGCCGTTCATTCCTACGGCGATCATCGCGTCGCGGCCATCGAGCGCCACCGCGACTGGAAAGCCACAGGTCCATCCGTCGAGGCTTGTGCTGAACACCTGCTCGGCGGCACTCTGCACGCCGGCCTCGTTGAGCAGATCGGAGAGCATGACGCCCTGGAACGTCGCATTGGAGATGTACTCGCCACCGACTTCGTTCGATACGCAACACAACGTGACGATCCGCTCGATCTGTGGGCGGGCAAGCAGGTCGTCGTACGTAATCGTCAGCGGCTTGTCGACCATGCCGCCGATCTCGACCTTCCAGCTCGACACATTGATGCGCGGGAACGACAACGCCGTGTCGATGCGATAGAAGTCGCCGTTCGGGGTGATGAACGGCGTGACCGGGCTCAACGTGGCGTCGGCCGGCACCGAGATCGTGGTGGGGCTGACGCTGCCGGTCGGCCCTGCTGCCGGTGGCAGCGTGTCGGGAATCGCCGCCCGGATCGATTGGACGCGCCGCCGCTCGACCACCTGGGCGATGCCCCCAGCGACGACCGCTGCCGCTGCTGCCGAGCCGGTCGACACCAGAAAGCGTCGGCGATCCCAACCCAGCGGCACTCGCGAGGGGCCAGGCATCTCGATGCCGCGAGGCGACCTGGGATGGAGCAACCACATCAACAACGGGATCCCGATTGCCGCGCCGAGGAGCGAAGGCAACGCTGCCGAGACCGACTCGCCGGGACGATGCCAGGCAGCCCACGCTCCAATCAGACCGAACAGCCCGATGCCGATGACACCGGCGATGATGCGCCGCACGGCGAGGTAACCGACGACCAACGCGGCGATCGCCAGCACGACGATGATCCCGGAACGTAACGCCAGTTTGTCGTTGGTACCGAACCACTGGATCGCTTGTTCTTTCAACCACGGCGGTACTCGGTCGATGAACTCACTGCCGACCGCGTCGATCGGCGATACGACGTCGACGATCCCGGCGATCAACATGCCCGTGGTGACCGCGACTGCGCCGGCAACGAGGCCGGCGACCGTGCCGTACAGGTGTGGCGTGGTGTTGTCTCGGCGCGGTGGGTTCGTTGATTCGATCATGCTGGTTCCTTTCGAGGAATCGAGAAGCGCACATCGCCACCGGTGCCGGCGGCCAGCCAGATGCGGCCACCGTGGGCTTCGACGAGGGCGCGGGCGATCGCCAGGCCGAGGCCCGAGTGACCGGTGCGGGTGTTGCGCGCGGGATCGGCGCGGGTGAACGGTTCGAACGCGTGCTCACGGAAGTCGTCGGGGAAGCCGGGCCCGTCGTCGCGGACCGCAACCTCGATGTCGCTGCCGGTGCTCACGGCCACGTTGACGGCCCGACCAGACGGGCTGTGGCGGATCGCGTTCTCCAGGAGGTTGCGCAGCACCCGCGACATGTCGGTGGTGCTGGCAATGACGACGGCGGGCCCGTCGGAGTCGAGTTGCACGTCGACGTCGAGTCGGTGCGCGACAGGCGACAAGGCTTCGACCGCCTCATGTGCGAGTTCGGCGATCGACACCGTGGTGCGCTCCCGGTTGCTCTGGCCGCTCTCGATCCTGGCGTACTCGACGAGTTGGTCGAGCAGGCTCTCGATGTTGTCGAGTTGACCACCGATGATGCCGTAGTACCGATGTGGGTCCGGTGCGACACCGTCCTGCAAGCTCTCCACCGCTGCACGCATCGCCGACAGCGGAGTACGCAGATCGTGTCCGATGCTCGTGAACAGCAGCTGTCGAGCGTTCGCCGCCCGCATTCGCTCAGTTGCGGCATCGTCCAGCGCGACCACCATGGTGTCGACCGCCAGCGCCGTCCTGCCGACCTCGTCGCGCCTGACGACGCCCGTGCGGGCGGTGAAGTCGCCAGCGGCGACGCGCTCGGCGACCTCGCCGACCCGAGCGATGTCGGTCGCCAGCGGCCTGGTGAGGTGGGATCCGACTGCCAGGGCGATGCCACTCGAGAGCATCAACACGACCAGGAACAGTCGATAGTCGTGCGACGACAAGAACATGGCGTTCGAGGCGGCCGAGGTTGTCGCCGCGCCGAGGGCCAGCGAGCACAGCCCGACCAGGAACGCTGTACCGGCAACGCTCGTGCGCGCCGAGACCCACCGGCCGAGCAACGGCACGAGCACGGCGGTGATGAGCGCCGGTGTGCCGAGGATGGCGATGAGATGCCAACGTTCACTGCCGTTGGGTGGGCGCATCAGGATCTCGGCGAACACCGTCGCGGCGATGAAGATTCCTGCGAGCCAGCTGATCAGCCGCCAACTCATGGCTCGAACCTGTAGCCGACGCCCCACACCGTGGTGATCCAGCGAGGGTTCTCCGGATCGACTTCGATCTTGTGGCGCAATCGCCGCACGTGCACAGTGACGGTCGCCGGATCCTGGTACTCGGGCGACGAGTCCCAGACGTCGTGCAGCAGCTGGCTGCGTGAGAAGACCTGACGAGGGCTCGTCGCAAGGTACGCCAACAGGTCGAACTCCCTCGCGGTCAGGGCCACGACGTCGGGGCCGATGGTGACTTCCCTCGAGGAACGGTCGATGGAGAGGTCGTCGAACCGCAGTGTCTCGGTGGCGTTCGACGGCTGCACACGCCGAAGCACCGTTTTCACCCGCGCCACCAGTTCGCGCGGCGAGAACGGCTTGGTCACATAGTCGTCCGCGCCGAGTTCGAGACCGAGGACGCGGTCTGTTTCCTCCACTCGGGCGGTGAGCATGATCACCGGAACCTTGTTGGGGCCGATGGCGCGCAACACCTCGAGTCCCGAGAGGCCCGGCAGCATGATGTCGAGCACGATGAGATCAGGCTGGAAGGTGGTCACCGCGTCGGCGACCAGGTCGCCGCGATCGAGCTCGTGGACGACGTAGCCATCACGCTGCAAGTAGTGCACGACGACCTCGCGAACGGTTGGTTCGTCGTCGACGACCAAGATCCGTGCCGCGCCGTTGTTCATACGGTTCACCATACGGAGGCCGCAGTGTCGTGGAAATGGCAGCTGTTGCGAGTTTCTCGGATGTTTCGATTCTTGCAGCAGGGTTGACAAATTCGCTTTCCATCATGGCGTCGTGGAGCCCGTGCGTCGGGCCGCTGCTCGGGGCGGCCCTCACGGCCGCATCGGTGTCGGGCTCGACCTGGCGCGGGTCGTGGCAGCTCTTCACGTTCGGGTGTGGGGTCCTGACTCCGTTCTGCGCCCTCGCCTGTCTACGACTTGCGCGGTTCGGCCCGCGAGTGGCTGCGGTGGGTCGCAGGTTGTCATCCGCCTCGGTCGTGGTGGTGCTCGTGCTCGGCGTACTGCTGCTCGCCGGGTGGTACGACGCGGTGATTCAGCGGCTCGACATCGGCACGTAGTCGCGCGCACCGGTTCCGGTGTACCACTGACGCGGTCGGCTGATCTTCTGGTCCTTGTCGGCCAGCAACTCCTGCCAGTGCGCCAACCACCCGGCGGTGCGCGGGATGGCGAACAGTACGGTGAACATCGCCACTGGGAAGCCGAGCGCCTGGTAGATCAGGCCCGAGTAGAAGTCGACGTTGGGGTACAACTTGCGGCTGGTGAAGTAGTCGTCGCTGAGGGCGACTTCTTCGAGCTTCAGGGCGATGTCGAGCAACGGGTTCTTCCCCGTGACTTCGAAGACGTCGTATGCGGTCTTCTTGATGATGGTGGCGCGCGGGTCGTAGTTCTTGTAGACGCGGTGCCCGAATCCCATCAGGCGGTGGCCCTTACCCGACTTGACGTCGTCGAGGAACGCCGGCACCTGGTCCATGGAGCCGATCTCGCTGAGCATCCTCACCACCTGCTCGTTGGCGCCGCCGTGCAGCGGACCGTAGAGCGCCGATGCTGCTGATGCCGTGGCCGAGTACGGATCGGCGTGACTGGACCCCACGACCCGCATGGCGGTGGTGCCGCAGTTCTGTTCGTGATCAGCGTGGAGTATGAACAACACGTCCATCGCCCGCTCGAGTCGAGGATCGACCTCGTACGAACCGATCTTCCACATCATGTTCAAGAAGTTGGCGGGGAAGCCGAGGTTGTTGTCGGGATAGACGAACGGCAGGCCGACCGAGAACCGGTAGCACATGGCCGCGAGGGTCGGCATCTTGGCGATCAACCGCAGTATCTGCTTGTCGCGGCTGCCTTCGTCGTGGATTTCCTTGGCATCGTTGTAGAAGGTGCCGAGTGCGGCGATCGAGCTGACGAGCATGCCCATCGGGTGGGCGTCGTGGTGGAAGCCGTCGACGAAGCGCTTGCGCATGTTCTCGTGGATGAACGTGTGGCTGGTGACATCGTGCTTCCACTGTTCGAGCTGCGCGGCGTTCGGCAGCTCTCCGTTGAGCAACAGGTAGGCGACTTCCAGATAGGTGCTGCGCTCGGCCAGTTGCTCGATGGGATACCCGCGGTAGCGGAGGATGCCTGCCTCACCGTCGAGGTAGGTGATCGCGCTCTGGCATGAAGCGGTCTGCATGTAGGCGGGGTCGTAGATGAACAGCGACGGATCGAGCTCGCGCACCGCGCTGGCAGGAAACACGTTGTCGGTGATCGGCACGGTCACCTGCTTGCCGGTGCGATCGTCGATGATAGTGATGGTGTCGGGCATGTTGTTCCCCTCAGTGACACGGAAGGTGGATGAGGGGCTTGCTCCCCGTTTCGTGAGACTAGCTGTGACGAAACTCCGCCCCGCATTGCGGATGTGAGGTCTCTGTGCGACGAAGCCGATCACCGCGGGGGTGCTCTCCCCGTACGGAGAAATTCGGCGTCTTCCCGTGGTGGCTCGCCGGGGTGACCTGACCGAGTCCCAGCGCTGTGGAGTTGCCGGGACGCCCACCTCGGTGCCTTGAAACACTCGACACTGGTCGGGACTACAGGGGAGTGTTGTCGTGGGGCCGCGACACCAGTGCCTCACGTTTGTCGATGAGTGTCATCAACGCCTCGGCGATCACTTGGCGCGTCTCCGCCGGCTCGATGACACCGTCGATGTAGCCGCGCTCGGCGGCGATGTAGGGGTTCAGCAGCCGTTCCGCGTAGTCGACCTCGAACGCTGCACGCTCTTCAGGCGTCGCCCTGCGCTGCAGGATCGCCGCGGCCTGACCGGCGCCCATCACCGCCAACTCGGCCCACGGCCAGGCAAGGCACAGGTCGTTGCCCATCGTCTTGGAGTCCATGACGATGTACGCCCCGCCATAGCTCTTACGCAGGATCACGCAGATACGCGGCACTGTGGCTCGCCCGTAGGCGAACACCAACTGTGCACCGTGACGGATCATGCCCCGCCACTCGAGGTCCTTGCCGGGGTAGAAGCCGGGCGTGTCGACGAGCGTGAGGATCGGCAAGTTGAAGGCATCGCAGAACGCCACGAACCGGGCTGCCTTCTGCGACGCAGGGATGTCGAGCGTGCCGGCGAGCGCCAGTGGCTGATTGGCGATGATCCCGATCGGCATGCCGCCCATCGCCGCGAACGCGGTGACGACGTTCGGTGCCCATCGACCGCGTAGCTCGAGCATCTCGCCGTCGTCGCAGATCGCTCGGATCACGTCGCGCACGTCGTAGCTGCCGGTCGAGGTCTGCGGCATCAGCGTGCCCGCCTCGGGGGTCTGACGATCGGGCGGGTCGTCGGTCGGGATGACCCGCGGCTCTTCGTCGTTGTGCTGGGGGAGGTACGTCAGCAACTGGGCCACCATGTCGATTGCCGCATCGAGGTCGGCAGCGACAAGGCTGGTGGCGCCCGTGTAGCGGGCGTGTGAGGCCGCGCCGCCCAGTTCGTCGTTGCTGATGCTCACACCCGTGAACTCGGCGACCATCGTCGGGCCGGTGACGAACGCGTATGAATCCATCGTCATCACAACGAAGTCGGCAATCCCGAGCAGTAGCGCCGGGCCAGAGACCGCTGGGCCCTCGACGACCATGATGATGGGCACGACCCCGGAGCAGTCGGTCAGTGCCTTGGCCGCCAGCCCCCACCCGTGCAGCGCAGCGAACCCTTCGACGATATCGGCGCCGCTGGAGCGCATGATCACGATCAGGGGGAAGCCCTTGGCCCGGGCCGTCGTCGAGGCGTTCTCGATCTTGCCCGACGAGTCGGAGGTCAGCGCGCCGACGCGGGAACCGGCGTCGACGTCGACCCACACGACCTGCCGGCCCTCGAACTCTCGCACGTCGGACGTGACCGCGCCGACGACTCGGCTGCGAAGGTCGACGCGTTGCATGAACCGCCAGACTAGACAGCGCGGCCGAGCGGGAACGCCTCGGTACCCACGTGCACGCCCGGCTGCTTGGGCCCCTGGAGTGCAATCACGTCGCGCAGCACGGCCAGCAACACCCGTGTGGGAATGCCAGGAGCCGGGCGGCGGCGCTGCACCCAGCCGACGACCCGGCGAGGCAGTTCGGGGACCTGCACACGATGAAAGTCGCCCTTCAACCACCGTGGCACCGACGTGGCGGGAACGATCGCCGGGCCGTAGCCCTCGAAGGCCAGCGAGGCCAGCAGGCGAACGCCGTCGATCTCGGCCTGCGCCTGCAACTCCACGTCGGCGGCAGCCGCGGCGCGATCAATGATTCGCCGCAGCGCCGTGCCGCGCGGTGGCAGCAGCAGGGGGATCTTGGCAAGGTCCTTCAGCGATGCCGACTCGCTTCCTGCGAGCCCGAACCGGCTATGGGCCAGCAGCAGCAGATCCTCGGCGAACAAGGCGTCGACCTGCAGTTCGGGCTCGTCGATCGGCAGGTGCAAGATGGCGGCGTCGATCTGCGAGGCCTGCAGCCGGGGGAGCAGGCTGCTGGTATTGCCCTCGTGGATAGTGACGTGCACCCCGGGGTGGGCCCGGGTGACTTGGCCGAGCAGTTGCGGCAGCAGCCAGCGGGCGGTGGTGCCGATCACGCCGAGACGCGAGTCGCCATTGACCTCGTTGCCCCGCGATGCCATCTCGGCGGCCAGATCATCCAGCTCGTGCAAGATTCGCCGGGCTCGATCGACCACGATGACGCCCTCGTCGGTCAACCCACCTCGTTGGCGGTCGACCAGGGTCACGCCGAGCTCGCGCTCGAGGCGGGCAACGTGGCCGCTGACGTTGGATTGCACGGTGTAGAGGGCACGAGCGGCCGCCGAGAACGAGCCGTGATCGGCGATCGCCACGAGCGTGGAGAGCTGGCGGAGATCCATCTGCAAAAATGATATCGACTATCTTCCAATACG
Source organism: Ilumatobacteraceae bacterium (assembly GCA_039931555.1). Classification (GTDB taxonomy): domain Bacteria; phylum Actinomycetota; class Acidimicrobiia; order Acidimicrobiales; family Ilumatobacteraceae; genus JAENVT01. The sequence goes on from JBDTRP010000104.1 coordinate 23,999, forward strand.
GCTTGAAAGATCACTCGTTCACGTGCATACTTTCACATGTAGTCGAACGGTACCCACCCCCAATTGGTGCCGTTCGAACGAACCCCCCAATGTGGTTCCCCCAATCACAGGGTTCTGGTTGAGAAACCCCGCTTCCCCCAAGCGGGGTTTCTCCCGTTTTGGCGTACAGTCGCGCTGATGACGAGCCGTTCGGGTGCAGCATTCTTCGATCTCGATCGCACGCTGTTGGCCGGCGCGTCCGGCGTCGTGTTCTCGGCGGCGATGAAAGAGGCCGGTCTGATCAGTCGCTCGATCCCGGGCGAGGGTCTGGTGTACCGGTTGTTCAACACGATCGGCGAGACGCTCCCGTCGATGGCGTTGGCTCGCCAGGGCGTGACGCTCGCCAAGGGAAAGTCACGCGAAGCCGTGCAGATGGCTGCGTCGATCGCCGCCGAGCAGCTGCTGGAGATGGTGCAGCCGATGGCTGCCGCGTTGTTCGACGAGCACCGTGCCGCTGGCAGGCCGGTGGTGCTCGCCACCACGACACCACACGACATGGTCAAGCCATTGGCCGATCTTCTCGGCCTCGACGGCGTGATCGCAACCCAATACGGGGTCGCCGAGGATGGCACGTACAACGGCACATTGGTCGGCCCGTTCGTGTGGAGTGCGGGCAAGCTCGCCGCCGTCCGCACATGGGCCGAGACGCACGACATCGACCTGGCCCACAGTTATGCATACAGCGACAGCTACTACGACACGCCCTTGTTGGCTGCCGTTGGGCACCCCTTTGTCGTCAACCCGGATCCTCGGATGGCGGTCATGGCGGCGGCGCGTCGATGGCCGACGATCGATCTCTCGGCAGGCGGCGCAGGCATGGCCAGGATCCCGGTGGTCAACGTGGAGATCCAGCGCCTGGCGCTGAGCTTCACGCACCCCCTGTTCTTCCCGTACGCCAAGTTCGACATCGACGGCATCGAGCACATCCCCACGACCGGCCCGGCGATCATCGTCGGCAATCACCGCAGCTACTTCGACCCGGTGGCCATGGCCGTCACCATCGCCCGCACCGATCGCACGGTTCGGTTCCTGGGGAAGAAGGAGGTCTTCGATGCGCCGATCGTCGGTCAGATCGCGGCCGCGATGGGCGGCATCCGCGTCGATCGCGGCACGGGGAGCGACGAGCCACTGAAGGCGGCTGCCGAAGCCCTGGAGGCGGGCGACATCGTGGCGGTGATGCCGCAGGGCACGATCCCGCGCGGCAAGGCGTTCTTCGACCCCAAGTTGAAAGGTCGGTGGGGCGCGGCCCGACTCGCCGCCATGACGGGGGCGCCGGTGATCCCGATCGGACTGTGGGGCACCGAGAAGGTGTGGCCGCGGTCCGCCCGTTTTCCCAACGTGCTCAACATCGTCAACCCGCCGTTGATCACCGTTCGCGTCGGGCCGCCCGTGCCGCTGAAGCACCAGAGCCCCGATGCCGACACGAAGCGGATCATGAAGGCTCTGATGGATCTGTTGCCGCCCGAGAGCCGGGTCAAGCGCGAGCCCAGCGCAGAGGAGATCGCCTCGGCGCTGCCGCGCGGTTACAAGGGCGATGTCGAGACCGAGGCACGGCGTCGGCCCGGCGTCGACTGACCTGTCGGCCGCGAAGCCAACCAATGGTCAGATCGTGACGACGAGCTTGCCGTTGGTGTGCTGACCCTCGACCTCGTGCAGCTCGAGCACCGAGGGTGAGCCGTATTGGTGCTGCAGGATTGCTTTCATGCTGCCCATTCTTGCAAGCGAGTGTGAGGGTGCAGACTCACGGAACCCCGCCGAGGGCCGAGAGGCGCGCCCGCGTGTCGATGCGGGCGAGCCGGTGAAGTGTCGACTCGTGGACGTGACGAGCGACCGGACCGCGTCGAGTCGGGTCCATGGCGTTCGCTCCCATCACCTCCACGTCGGCCTCGGTCGGTTGGAACGCGACGACGGGCACACCGTGGCGACGGAGGCGCAAGGCTTCCGCGTCGAGCAACGCGCCGGACCATCGTCGCACGATCGATGCGGCAGAACCGCTGATTCGGCGCCCGGTCATCGACATCGGCGAGCTGACGATCACGAGGTCGAGATCTTCACCGATCAGGACGTCGGCATTCGTGGGGGAGTGCACGCCGCCATCCACGAACAGCTCGGCGTCGATCGTCACCGGGCTGAAGAACCCGGGGATCGCGCACGACGCGGCAACAGCGTCGGGAAGTGGTGGCTTGGGGTCGTGCTTTCCGAACGCAAACCTGCGACCGTCGTCCTGGCGGACAGCGCACAACCAGAGTGCTGCGTCCGGCCAGTCGTCAGGGAACAGGCCGGCGATCGTGTCGGAGATCATGGCAGTGCTGACCTGGCCGTCAGGGATGAGGCTCGACAGCAGCGCCCACGGTGGCGCCGAGAACGGGCGCGTCGCGATGCGTGTGAGCACTGCGGCGATCTCCGCCGGTCGTCGGCCGCGCAATGCCGGGCGCAGCGGAGGCGTTCGCCGCGCGGGACCGACCTTGCTCATCAGGCGGGTGCCCTCTGGCGACAAGGCGCGGTCCTCGTTGCGGGCCAGCAGATCTGCCGCCGAGAGGCCGGCGCGCAGCGACGCCGCAGCAATCGAACCGGCCGATGTGCCGACCAAGATCGTCGCCTGCCGTGGGTCCCAACCGAGCCCGGCGTGTAGGGCGCTCAGCACCCCGGCATGGAACGCTCCACCGGTGACTCCACCCGCGCCGAGGACCAAGCCGATTCGGGCCGGTCGCTCGGTCACGCTCGTCAGTCTCTGAACGGCACCGTCAGGCACGCTTCGGCGGTCTGGGAATGAACGGTGACGTGGTCGCCACGTACCGGTCGTAACCGGCACGGCGCTTCACCAGAGACTTCTCCAGCAACGCCACACCGCTCACGCGGCGTAACAGCACCGTCATCACCGCAGCACCGATCAGGCCCCATCGGCCGACGGTGGTCTCGGCGGCGACCAGGGCAATGCCCCACCACACGCACGCGTCGCCGAAGTAGTTGGGATGGCGGGTGTAGCGCCACAGGCCCTGATCCATCACCGTGCCGGCACTGGCCGGGTCGCGCTTGAAGCGGGCCAACTGGGCGTCGCCGACCACCTCGAAGTACAGCCCAAGGGCCCACACAGCGATGCCGATCCAGGCGAGAACGCCGATCTTGGGATCGACTCTCGACTGGCCGAGTTGCACGGGCAGCGACACGATCCACATCAGCGCGCCCTGCAGGGCGAAGACCGTGCCGAGGCTGATCAGCGAAAAGCGCGACCCCCATCGCTTGCGCATCGCCCGGTAGCGGTAGTCCTCACCGTTGCCATGATTGCGCACGTACAGGTGGACAGCGAGTCGCAATCCCCACAACGTGGTCATGGTCACGAGCAGTCGTTGGCGGTCGGAGTTGCCGTCGACGCGGGCAAGCACCACCCAGGCCACCAGAACGAACCCGATGCCCCAGCCGATATCGACGATCGAGGCGTTCTTCAACGCCAGGCTCAGCAGCCACATGGCGAGCATGAACACGCCGATCACTACGGCGGCTGTGACCATTGCAGTCGAGCTCATCGCTGCGGTCCCACAAGCATCATGTGCACATCATGGTCGGCCTGGACCCACATGCCATCGATCCACTCCGTGAAGGCGGGACCCGATGGCACGTCGGCACGTGGGATGCGGCGGGCCTTGAAGCGGACGGGCGGTGGTTTGTGAGCGAGGTGACGCAAGATGCCACCGAACGTGTCGAGGCCATCGAACCCGATGTGCCAGCCGATCACGATGTCGGCGTCGGGACTGCCGGCGATCAGCGCCGCTGAGCCGGCCGGACGCGGCGGGAGGAGGTGTTGCAGCGACCGCAGTCGCTCGGCGCGTGCCGGATCGCGCTCACTCAACTTGGCCATCACCCGCTGGCGCTTGGCCGGCGAGGCACGCGTTCCCTCGGGGAAGATCACGGCGATGTCGTCCGCGCCCATGCCGGTCGACAATTGGGTCAGCGCGTCCAACTCGAGCTGCGAGTCGGTCGCCTGTCGATCGAGAAAGTGGTTCGGGAGCCGATTGCCGACGATGTCGAGGCAGGGATCGGCGAGCAACTCGCGCTTCAGCACGTAGCGAGGACGAAGGCCGGCCAGTGATGTGACCACCCAGGCGCTGACCAGAGAATCGGCGAGGCTGGCATGGCGGCACAACAGGACCGCGGGACCTGGACAGAGTTGGTCGACGTCCTCGGCGATGACCTTGATGCCGGTCGTTGCTCTCAGCACCCCCAGCACGTTGGCCGCCCACCACATCTGCAACCGGAAGTGGATGCCACGATTGTTGCGTTGGCCTGCCAGCCACAACCCGAAGGCCAAGAGCACACTGGCCGACTCGAGCCACGCCCACCCGAGTGCGAAGAGCAAGAGCCGAACGATCGGCAGTCGCACGCGGCCGCGGACAAGATCGGCCGCAGCGCCGATCGGGAGCCAGAGCGGCAAGAGGACGAGGAGGGCGACCGCGCCAAGCCACAGACTGATGATGCTGACGGCCCGCCGGGCGATGGTCGACATGACGTCGACCCTAGTGTCGCCGCTGGTCGGCTCGTCGGGTTTGCCCGACATCGTGGCGGTCTACCTACCGGTCGGTAGGGCGGTTATACTCCCGGCAATGAATGACACGACCCTGCTCAACGAACTCACCGAGGTCGCCGAGCAGTTGACGGCTCGACACTACGAGACATGCAAGCCGTGGTACCCCCACGAGTTCGTGCCGTGGAGCATGGGTCGTGACTTCGCTGCGGAGTCGTCCTGGGACGCCGACGAGGTGCCGCTTCCCGAGGCGCTGCGCAGCGCGTTGTTCGTCAACTTGTTGACCGAAGATAACCTGCCCTACTACTTCCAGACCATTGATCGAATGTTCGGTCGCAAGGGCATCTGGCGGGAGTGGTCGCACCGGTGGACGGCCGAAGAAGCCCGTCACTCGATTGCGCTGCGCGACTTCATGACGGTGACCCGGATACTCGACCCGCGCACTCTCGAGGACGGTCGCATGTCGCAGATGTCGGGCGGGCAGGTTCCCAACCCGACCTCAGCCGTCGACGGGTTCGTCTATGTCGCGCTGCAGGAGTTGGCCACACGTATCGCCCATCGCAACACCGGCCGGGCGCTTCGCGAGCATCTTCCTGACCATCCCGCCGGTGAGGCGGGATACGAGCTGATCAGCCGCGTCGCCGCCGACGAGAACTTCCACTTCCTCTTCTACCGCGACCTCACGTCCGCAGCGCTGGAGATCGCCCCCTCGCTGGTGGTGCCGGCGATCGAGCGCCAGGTCCGCGAGTTCGAGATGCCGGGCACCGGGATCCCGGGCTTCAAGCGGCATGCCCAGGCGATCGCCAATGCCGGCCTCTACAACCTGTTGCAGCACCACGAGCAGATCCTCGAGCCGGTCGTGATGAAGTGGTGGAAGGTCGAGTCGCTGCAGGGCCTGACCGCCGAGGCCGAGCAGGCTCGCGAGGCATTGATCCGTCAGATCCAGCGAATCGGCACGGCCGCGCGACGGCTTGCCGATCGCGCCCGCGAGGCTGCGGAACGCGCCAGAGTGACCCTCGCCGACCGCAAGGCCGAGATCACCGCCACCCGCTCTGTACGACCTTCCTGACTTCTCCCGATCAGGTCAGCGGTTCGCCGTCGAAACGATCGACCGTCGCGAACGCATCGACCTCAGTCCGACGCAACCGAGTGTTCTGGTGCGCCGGGTACCCGAGAAAGATCGTGGCGGCGAGTGCGTGACCGTCGGGGAGGCCGAGGCCGGTCGCTGCGGCCGCCTCGGCTCGCGACAGGAACGTCGTCATCACGCCGCCGAGTCCGCGCGCACGCGCTGCCAGCAGGATGCTCCACGCGAATGGATACATCGAGGCGCCACCGGTGATCGGCGGGCGACCGAGGCCTCCGTCCATCAACGCGATCTTGTTGAGGTCCGCGGCGAGCGCCAGCACGACCGGAACCTGCTCGATCTTGTCGAGCAGCGGGTTCGGCGCCTCGACGCGGCGATGACCCGATGACAGGCCGAATGCAAACGGCGTGCGTGTCGGATCGATGCTCTCGCCGAGATACTCCTGCCACACAGCGGTCATCAACTCGGCGAGATGCCGCCGGAGGACAGGATCCTTGACGACCGCGACGCGCCACGGCTGCCGATTCCCGCCGCTCGGAGCGAACCGGGCGTCGTCGAGCACAGCCGCAACCATTGCATCGTCGACCGACCGATCGGTGAAATCTCGCGCCGCGCCTGTGGTGCGCAGCGCCTCGACGAGATCCATTCAGACCGCCCCCTCGGCGAGGCCGGCAGCAACCTTGCGGCGCACGACGTTCAATGCGGATCCGGCCTTGAACCACTCGACCTGTTCGTCGCTGAAGGTGTGCACACCCTCGAAGGCGATGACGGTCCCGTCAGGCTTGACGATCTCGCAACGGATGTTGTGTCCGGGCTCGGGCGGCAAGCCGAGCACGTTGATCCGGTCCGACTCGTCGATCAGGTCGTAGGTGTCGGAATCGGCGAACGTCAACGGCACGAGGCCTTGCTTCTTGAGGTTGGTCTCGTGGATCCGAGCGAAGCTGCGGGCCAGGATCACCACACCGCCACGGAAGCGAGGCTCCATCGCTGCGTGCTCTCGCGATGAACCTTCGCCATAGTTGCGGTCGCCGATCGCCACCCAGCGCACGCCGGCTTCTCCGTACTTCTTCCCCAGGTTCGGCAACGTGTCGGGACTGCCGTCGCGGAAATCGACACCCTCGCCGACCGGACGATCGAACGCGCTGACCACGCCGAGGAACAGGTTGCCGCTGATGTTCTCGAGATGACCCCGATAGGTCAACCACTTGCCGGCCGCAGAGATGTGGTCGGTGGTGCACTTGCCCTGGGCCTTCATCAGGATCGGCAGGTCGAAGTAGTCGTTGCCGTCCCAGGCCGGGAAGGGGTGCAGCAGTTGCAAACGCCCACTGGTCGGAGACACCTCGACGTCGACATCGGAGCCATCCGCCGGTGGCGCCGTGAACGTGTTCTGGCCAGGGTCGTAGCCCTCGTCGGGCAGGATCTGGCCGATGGGCGCGTCGAGCAGCACCTCGCTGCCGTCGGGTGCCGTGATCGTGTCGACGGTCGGGTCGAAATCGAGGCGGCCCGCAAGGGCGAGGGCGATCACGGTGTCGGGTGATGTGACGAAGCTGAGCGTGTTGGCCGAACCGTCGTTACGCTTCGGGAAGTTGCGGTTGTACGAGTTGACGATCGTGTTGACGACACCGTTGGCGGCCGGCTCGCGGGACCACTGGCCGATGCACGGCCCGCAGGCGTTGGCCAGAACGGTGGCACCGATCGCCTCGAGATCGGCGAGCAATCCGTCGCGCTCGATCGTGGCCCGTGTCTGCTCGGAACCCGGCGTCACCAACAGATCGGTCTTGACCTTGAGGCCGCGTGCGGACGCCTGGCGGGCGATCGACGCAGCGCGCGTGATGTCTTCGTAGGAGCTGTTGGTGCAGCTGCCGACCAGCGCCGCCGAGATCTCCAGGGGCCAGTTGTTGGCACGCGCTTCCGCTCCGACAGCCGCACCGACGCGGTTGGCTCGGTCGGGGGAGTGCGGGCCGTTGATCAATGGCTTCAGCTGGTCGAGATCGATCTCGATCATCTGGTCGTAGAGGGCGCCCTCGTCGGCGCGCAGGTCGTCGGCGACCTTGTCGGCGGCATCGGCAATCGCCTCGCGGCCGGTCGACTTGAGGTACATCGACATGTTCTGGTCGTAGCCGAACAGGCTGCACGTCGCCCCGATCTCGGCGCCCATGTTGCAGATCGTGGCCTTGCCTGTTGCCGAGATGCTGTCGGCGCCGGGCCCGATGTACTCCACGATCGCACCGGTGCCGCCTTCGACCGTCAGCACTCGGGCGACTTCGAGAATGACATCCTTCGGCGACGACCAACCGCTGAGCGTCCCGGTCAACTTCACACCGATCACCTTCGGCCAGCGCACGTTGAACGGGAAGCCAGTCATCACGTCGACCGCGTCGGCGCCGCCCACACCGATGGCGACCATGCCGAGCCCGCCGGCGTTCGGTGTGTGGCTGTCGGTGCCGATCATCATCCCGCCGGGGAAGGCGTAGTTCTCCAGCACGACCTGGTGGATGATGCCGCTGCCCGGGCCCCAGAAGCCGATGCCGTACTTGGCGCTGACGGATCGGAGGAAGTCGTAGACCTCGCGGTTGGTGTCGATCGCCACGCCGAGATCGATGCGCGCACCGACCTTGGCCGAGATCAGGTGATCGCAGTGCACGGTGCTGGGCACGGCTGTGGTGGGCAGGCCGGCCGTCATGAACTGCAGCAGGGCCATCTGCGCCGTGGCGTCCTGCATGGCCACACGATCCGGGTGGAAGTCGTTGTACGAACCGCCGCGCTCGATGGGCGCAGTCGGGTCGTCGAGGTGGTTCAACAGGATCTTTTCCGTCAGTGTCAGCGGCCGGGCAAACCGGGCCCGACCAGCAGCGCAACGGGCGGTGAGGGTGTCGTACACGCCGTGGACCAACTCGACTGGTGTTCCTGCGGTGACGGGCATGGGTTGCTCCTTGCAATTCGGTCAGATGTAGACAAGCATAATACAAGTGAATCGCCTCGCGGAAGCCCCCATCTGACGTGCGCACGATTCGCTATCAAGAGATCGCCCAGGTGTTGCGCGACCGGATCTCGGCAGTCGGAGCCGGTCACGTGCTGCCGAGCGAGAGCGACCTGTCCGCGGAGTTCGGTGTGAGTCGGGTCACCGTGCGCCGGGCACTCGAGACGTTGCGCGACGAGCGTTTGGTCGAGTCACGTCAAGGGTTCGGCTGGTTCTCGGCCACGGCGCCGCTGCAGCAGCGTCTGACCCAGTTGGAGACGATCGAGCAACAGTTGGAGGAGCGCGGCATCCATCCCGAGCGCCAGATCGTCGAGTTCGCCTTCGTCGTGGCGCCGGTACACGTGGCCGAGCGGCTGCGCTGCGACCAGGTCCTGCGGGTGAAGCGGGTCAACCGCGCCGACGGTGATCCATTCGCGGTCGTCACCGTGTGGTGCCCTGCCGAGTTGGGGCAAAGCATGAGCCGCCGCGATGTGGAGCGCCGACCCTTCTACGAGTTGCTGGGGGTCGCACTGCGCGGCGCCACGCAAACCATCGGTGCAGCATCGGCCAACGCGGAGGACGCGGCGCTGCTGGAGGTACCCGTGGGCAGCCCGGTCCTGCGCTGCGAGCGATTGACGACCAGCACGGCCGGCGAGCCGATACTGCTCAGCGAGCACATCTTTCCCGCCCATCGCACGGAGTTCGTGGTCGACCTGCCGTTGGCCGAGCCCTCGACCACCCCAACGGGCTTGCGGCTGGTCGACTAGCGCGCCCTACGGGACGCGATGCCGCACGATCTGCAACACTCGACGCATGTCCGAACGTGTCTCGCTGACCATTTCCGACGGCATCGCCGATGTGCGAATGAACCGTCCCGACAAACGCAACGCGCTGGATGGGCCGATGTTTCGGGGACTTGCCGAGATGGGTGAACGACTGAAGACCGAACCCGGTGTGCGTGCCGTGGTGCTGAGCGGCGAGGGTTCGTCGTTCTGCGCCGGGCTCGACTTCTCCTCGTTCCAGATGATGGCGGGCAATGATCGTCCTTCTGCCGACGACGAGGGCAGCCCGGGGGCAATGAAGGCGGGTCGGATCACGCACCTCGGCCAACAGGTGTGCTGGGTGTGGCAGGAGATCCCGGTGCCGGTGATCGCTGCGGTCCACGGCCACGCGTTGGGTGGTGGCATCCAGATCGCACTCGGCGCCGACATTCGCATCGTGCATCCGGATACGCAGATGAGCGTTCGCGAGCTGCACTGGGGGCTGGTGCCCGACATGACCGGCACGCTGACGCTCAGCTCACTCGTGCGCGCTGATGTGGCCAAGGAGCTCGTCTTCACGGCACGGATCTTCGACGGCCGCGAGGCCTACTCGCTGGGGCTTGCGACACGGCTCTCGCACACGCCACTCGACGACGCGATGGCGATGGCCACCGAGATCGCCGGCCGAAGTCCCGACGCAGTGCGCGGTGCGAAGGCGTTGCTCAACGGGTTGTTCAACGACGGTGCGGCCGAGCAGTTCGCCGACGAGCGCCGAGTGATCGGGTCGTTGATCGGCCAGCCGAATCAGATCGAAGCGGTCATGGCCAACTTCGAGAAGCGCCCAGCCACGTTCACCGATCCCGTCTGAGTTCGGCCGTGACGATCGATCCCGACAAGCTCAAGCTGTACTCGTTCCAGCTGTTCTCCAAGCTCGACGGCGCAGTGACCGCCGGCATGGTCCACCTCGGCGACCAGCTCGGCCTCTACGAGGCGATGCGCACAGCGGGTGCCCCCTTGAGCACGGCCGAGCTCGCTGAGCGCGCCGGGCTGCAGGAACGCTGGGTGCGCGAGTGGGCGTACAACCAGGCCGCCGCGAAACTGATCGAAGTCGACGAGCACGAGCGGTTCTCGCTGTCGCCGGAAGCCGAGGCAGTGCTGGCGACGCCGGATCACCCGGCCTTCGGCATGGGGATGTTCCACCGGCTCCCGCAGACGATGGAGTCGCTGGTACGGGTGCGCGAGAGCTTTGTCACCGGCCTTGGCCACGACTACGACAGCCATGGGCCGGAGGGCGCGGCAGGCATCGAGCGGAGCTTCGAACCGTGGAGCAATGCACACCTGCTTCCTACCGTCCTGCCCGCGCTCGATGGCATCGTCGATCGATTGAGGTCGGGCGTCGAGGTGATCGATATCGGCTGTGGCGCGGGCAGCGCGGTGCTCATGATGGCCGCCGCGTTTCCGAGATCGAACTTCGTCGGCTACGACATCTCGCGCTATGCCCTCGATCGGGCGAACGAGAAGCGTGAGGCAGCGGGTGTTGCCAACGCGGCGTTCCATGACCCGCGGGATTCACCGCTGCCGTCGGACCACACCGTCGATCTCATCACGACGTTCGACTGCATGCACGACATGACACACCCGCAGCAGATGATGGAGTCGATCCGCGATGCCCTCGCCGCCGACGGCACGTGGTTGCTGGTCGACATCAAGGCGCTCGACACCTTCGAGCAGAACGTGCGAAAGAATCCGATGGCGTCGCTGATGTACGGCATCAGTGTGTTGAGTTGCATGTCGTCTGCGCTCAGCGAGCCCGATGGGGCCGGGCTGGGCACGCTCGGCCTGTCTGCCAACACGGCCAGGCAGATGAGCGAACGTGCCGGGTTCACGAGGTTCCGCAAGCTCGACATCGATCACAGCGTGAACGCCTTCTACGAGGTGCGTCCGTAGCGGTCGTCAGCTGCGCTCGATGACCTCGAGGCGGCGGTCGGCGAACAGCCACGAGCCGCCGTGGCGAACGTACTGGTCGTGATAGATGGCCAACATGGTTCCCGGCTTGGCGTTCTTGCGCTTCTTGAAGCGCTCGTGCACGGTCACCCTGCCGATGCCGCTGCCGTGGACCTCGTCGATCTCGAATACCATCAGTGGCGCGGTCTGCACGACCCATTCGCTCTCACCACGGACCTTTTCGAACGCAGCCACGATCGCCGTCCGACCGCTGATCATGGCGCCATTCGGGCTCCACGTGGCGTCGTCGTCCCAGGCCTTGCTCCACGCCGTCACGTCGCCGCGCGTGACGGCGTCGCTGTAGCCGCTGATGAGATGGCGCAGCGCCGCATCGGTGGCGGGCGAGGGCGCCTGCACGACGGTGGATCGCTCCGCTCCACCGAAGTCAGCCAACGCAACACCGATCTCGGCGCCCGCGGCAAACCGCACGTGTTCGATCAACTGGTCGCGGTTCATCATCCCGTCGTGCGCGGCGAACTGCACCGCCAGCCCGTCGACGAGCGCGGTCAGCCGCATCGCCGAAGCGTTCGGGTCGGGGCACGCGAACTCGCCCGACTCGACGCCGATGCGGATGATGCGTGCCAGCAACTCGGTCGACTGCTCGTCGAGTTGCTGACTGATCTTCTTCATCATCGGGTTGCGCAACGCCTCGCCCCACCCATCGATCCACAACATCCACTCGACGTCGTCGCTGCCCTCGGGCACATAGTTCTGGATCACTCGTTCGAGCTTGCCGAGGGCAGTCGGGGCGCTCTCGATCTCGCCCTCCATCTCGGCGACGTCCTTGTTGGCGTAGTGAGCGAAGGCTTCGGCGAGCAGTTGCTCCTTGGAGTCGAAGTGGTAGTGGATCAGGCTGCTGGAGACCTCGAGTCGCTTGGCGACATCGGCGATGCGGGTTCCGGCGAAGCCTCGCTCGATCACCACCTCGCAGGTGGTCTCGAGGATCTCGTTGCGTCGTTCGGCAACTGTTGGCTTCTTCACTGCTGCGAACGCTAGCGCCGTGTTCAACCTTCGTGCAGGACACGTTGCGGGTCGAAGGCGTCGAAGATCCCGTGGAGCCCGGTCGGATGATTTCCGATCGCCAACTGCTCGAGGATCCCGACCCCGCGCTCGCTCGACCCGCCGGGGGCCAGGTAGGTGGCATCGCACAACGCCTGCACGTGGATGTGCTGCCGTGAGCATGGCGTGCCGACGGGCAGGGCGATCCGCTCACCGGCAACCAGCGACTCTCCTTGCCACATCCCATGCCCGTGAGCGGGGTGGCCGTATCCGAGACCGCACATGTGGAACTCGGTGCGCGGCTCGAGCCGGATCGTGTGCACATCGCCGCGCAAGTCGACGAGGTCGTATTCGAAGTGCTTCGCCCAGCGCGTGCCCGGCCGCCACTCCACTCGATAGTCGACCGAACGCATGAGTTCGGGCGGCGTGCCATCGGTGCGGGCAATCGCGCCGACGACGTGCCACCGGTCGCCGTTGCCGTACTCGTTGACGTCGAAATGCGTCGAGACAGATGGAAAGTTGACCGGCGCCCACAGCCAGAAGAACTGAGGGGGCGCCACGGGCGCGCCGCTGGCGGCTGGCTCGCCGAAGGGTCGCACACCCCACGAACGGTCGCGGGAGCCCCACACCGTGTTCGAGGCGATCTCGTAGCGTGTGCCGTCGATCTCGATCCATCCGGTCCACGTACCGAACTGCGTGAAGCGTGTGTAATCGAAGATCGCGCGAACGCCGGTACGCCACGAGTAGTGCGGCTCCTCGATCGCCGCCGAACGCGCTGTGAACGTGAGGTCGGCGCGCATGCCGTGGTCCGCGGCGTCGACCGAGACCCGGATCACCCGCATCGGCTCGACGATGTCGACGTCGATTGGTCCGAGGTGCGTCGCGTCGCGACGATCGTCTGGGGCTCGTTGCGAGGTGAACACACTGATCTGCTCGCCGTCGCGCATCACGCTGAAGGCGGCATCGGCCACATGTCGGTTCGCGTACAACCCCATCGCCAGGCCGAAATACATCGAACCGTCGCACTCGTAGCCGTTGAAGAAGTACCGATCGTAGAAGTTGATGTCGGTGGTCGAGGTGTAGGCCACCGGAGCGGTGGTCTGGTGGATGGGGAAATCGTCGAAGCCACTCAACACAGCAAGCGACCGTAGCCTGGCTCCGTGGTCCGGCTTCGACAGGTGATCAGGCGAGTTCGCGCAGAGGGCTTCACTCCCGATGAGTTCCGCAAGATCTGTGTGTCCGCATTGGTGCTCGTCGCTGTGATCGTCGCGACGGGTGCGGCGGTTCGGCTCACAGGGTCGGGCCTGGGCTGCAACGATTGGCCGAACTGCAATGACAAGAGCCTGGTCGACGTGTCGTCGCAGCACTCGGCAATCGAGCAGGTGAACCGATTGTTCACGTTCGTGGTCGGCCTTGCTGTGGTGCTGGCGGCGCTCGGCGCGTGGGTGCGGCGTCCCCGCCGACGTGACCTCGTGATGCTGTCGATGGCGCTGGTGGCCGGCATTCCGGCCCAGGGCGTGGTTGGTGCAGTGGTTGTGTGGACCAAGCTCAACCCCATCGCCGTGCAGCTGCATTTCGTGTTGTCGATGGTGCTGGTCGCCGTGGCCGTCGTTTTGGTCGTGCGATCTCGCGAGCCGGATGGGGCCACCAGGGTCAGTGCGGTCGTCCCGCGGACCAGGCATCGGTTGCGGTTGCTGGTGGTCTGGACCGCAATGGCGATCCTGGCCGGCACCGTCGTCACCGGCACCGGGCCGCACGCCGGCGACGAACGTGCCCGCCGCTTCACCTTCTTGTCCGTCACCTGGGTGACCCGCATCCACAGCGTGATCGTGTGGATCGCCGTGTTGACGGCCCTCAGCCTGTTGTGGCACCTGCGCAAGCGGGCCCACGATCGCGAGGTGATCGATGCACCGTTGACATTGTGGATCTGCGTGGCGATCGTCCAGGGTGGGGTTGGCTACCTGCAGTACGCCAATGGCGTGCCTCCGGCGCTGGTCGCTGTGCATGTGGCGCTGGCCACCACGTTGTGGGCGACTGCGGTGTGGCTGTGGTGCTCGACGTCGAGGGCCAGCGGGTCGGCGCGCAGCCTGATCGCGGCCTCGCGACTCGGGTCAGTTGCCGAGGCTGCGCGCGAACGTGGACATCTTGTCGATGGCCGAGGAGAAGAACGAGCCGATTGAATTGACGAAGCGCACCGTGGCGTCTGCACTACCCGCAGGGTCCTGCCACAGCCGGATCACCAGGAACGCAACGAACAGGTAGCAGAAGATCCGAGTGATGGCCTTCACCTGTCCGAGAACGCTTGTGATCATGTTGGGGGGTTGCCTCCGAGTTGAACGGGCCCGGGCGACCGGGTCCGAACGGGTCTCCGCCCGACGGCAATGCTATCGAATCCAGCGGCGGCGATCAATCACCCTCGAGAACAGCGCGGCCGGGCGCCTCGTCGTCGCCATCCGCTGCGTCCGATGACCGTCGCCCCGTTTCGGGGCCGGAACCACCAAACTGGTCTGCGGGACCGACGCGTGTGACGGGTGGGCACTTGCTATGGGGCCGGGGCCGTCAAACACCGGAGGATGCAGTCCGCATCGCTCTGATACCGGTGAAATTGGTTGATGAGGTATAGTCGCCGCTCATCGACCCGACCTCGCGCCGCCCTTTCGATTTCGGCGCCAACCACATCGTGCTGGATTTCATCAACACCGTCAACGCCCGACCGACGTACAGCCGCGACGACCTCACCTCGGATCACGATGTCGTGCGGTGGGCCGAGGCGGCCGGCCTGCGCATGCGGGGCGGCGAGGCCGCAGCGTGTGGGCAGGTGACGTCGAACCTCCACCGTGCCGTCATGTTTCGGGAACAGTTGTATGGAGTGTTCGGGCCGATCGCTCAGGGCCTCGAGCCGCGCGACTCGGCGTTGTCGTTCGTGACACGCCGCGGCGCGCAGGCGCTGCGGTCGGCTCGTTGGAGTCCCGGCCCGCCTGGCTTCGTGCCGTCTTGGCCGGTGGACTCGATCGAGGGGATCTGCGATCACCTGGCAGATGCAGCGATGCAGTTGCTGCGATCCTCGGCCACCGCCCGGATTGGATCCTGCGCCGGTTGCGGCTGGCTGTACCTCGACACCTCCCGAGCACATGCGCGGCGCTGGTGCTCGATGAACGCTTGCGGCGTGCGCAGCAAGATGCGGCGCTATCACCAGCGCCAGACCAGCGCGACCGGCACGCTGTGACGGCCCGAGCATGACGCGCATCGGAGTCGCCGTCGGGTGCGCACTTCGCCGGGCCTGGACGCGGCGAGGTCGGCTGCTGGCGACCGTCGCCGCCATCGCAGTCGGGCTCGCCGGGCTGATGCTGGTCGGGGTGGCGGGCACGATTGCCGGCGACCGTGCCTTGCAACGCGGCATCGGAGGTCTCGAGCCTGCTCAGCGGGCGTTCACCGCCACCATGTCGCCTGACCTGGTGCCCACATCCGAGGATCTGCAGGTGCTGAACGCCGAGATCGGGGCCCGATTCCGGCGTCGCGGGCTCAGTCCGACGCTGCGGACCGTCGAGTTCCGCGCCCTGGCCGCCGGCGACGGTCGGACGATTCGGCTCGCCGGGCTCGACGACCCACGAAGCTCCATCCGACTGATCAGCGGAGCTTGGCCGACGCGTTGCGATGCCGACAACTGCGAGGTCGTTGCGTTGCTTCGCTCGCCGGCGGGCGCGCAGACCGTTGCACCGCTGCCCGGAGATTCACCGCTGGGCCTCACGATCGTCGGCGCTGGCGTGGCGACGAACGAGCAGGTTCTGTCCGGTGAGCTCCAACCCGGTGACGACGAGTTGATCGTGATCGGCGACGGTGTCGCCAAGGTCTCCGGCCTGCCGACCTATGAGCTGTTCCGGCGCACGTACGCGTGGCAGGTGGCCGTCGAGCCGGGGAGGCTGCGGAGCCTGGATGTCGGCCC
Organism: Ilumatobacteraceae bacterium; assembly: GCA_039931555.1. Taxonomy (GTDB): domain Bacteria; phylum Actinomycetota; class Acidimicrobiia; order Acidimicrobiales; family Ilumatobacteraceae; genus JAENVT01. The sequence continues at coordinate 40,307 of JBDTRP010000104.1, forward strand.
GTTGCTGGCGGGTGTGCGCTCCATCGGCAACGACCCTGCGCTGTCGGGCTTCGGCCTGCACGTGTCGGGCCCGGAAGACCGGCTCCTGTCGATCAGCAGTCGCACGCGGATCTCCGACAACCGCCTGGCGGTGCCGGTCGGGGCGCTGCTGGTGTTGTTCTTCGGTGTGGCAGTGCTCGCCGGCCTCGGAGGCAGAGCGGATCACCGCCGGATTGCGTCGGTGCTGCGCCGGCGTGGCGCCAATTGGCAGGTCATGGCGACCTTTCGGACCCTCGAAGCAGCGCTGCCCGTGGTCGGGGGTCTGCTGGTCGCCGTGGCGACGGCGGTGTCCGTTGGGGCATGGCTGGGAGACCGGGCCGGCATCGGTGCAGCCAGCGTGCTCGAGCGTTCGTTCACCGGTTCCTTGGTGCTTCGCATTGCGGTCGTCACCATTGCCGTCTGGCTACTGATCTTCGTCGTGCTCAGCCTCGACGACGCGCCGATTGCGCGTCGTCATCGACGGCCGATGGCCAGCGATGTCGCCGGCGTCTCGGCGCTGGCCGTGCTGCTGGTGATGACGGCCCGCGGCTCGATCTCCACTGCGTCGTTGAACCGCGTGGTCGATCCGTCGTTGGTCGCGGTGCCGGTTCTCGCTGCGATCGCACTCGCATCACTGGTCGTCAGGCTGGTGCCTATCACCCTCAGGGTGGCCTCGAACGCCAGCCCGCGGCGATGGCCGCTGACAAAGTTGACGTTGGCAGAGGCCACCGCGCAACCACTGCGGTCGATCGCCAGCGCGTCGTTGATCGCGGTCACGGTGATGTTCGCCTTGCTGACGTTCGGGTACGCATCGACGTTGCGAGTCGGATCCCGTGACCAGGCCGCGTTCGCGGTTCCGTACGACTTTCGGCTCGATCTCAGCGCCGCACTGGTTCGGCCGCAGACGACGGCGCCGATCGGTGGCTGGTCGGCGCTGGTCGCCGGAACGACCGCCACCGATGTATTGCGCAGGGGCGTCGCGGTGCGCTCGTCGGCAACCGGGACCCAGACCGTCGAGCTGCTGGGCCTGGACCCGGCGACGCTCGGTCGTCTGCACGGTTGGCGGCCCAGCTTCGGGGCGCGGCCGTCGACCTTCGCCGCGTCGCTCGACCAGCCGGCACCGAGGGATCTGGGCACTCCGTTGCCGAGTGACGCCGTGTCACTCGACTTCAGCGGAACGGGGTTCGAGGGACTGCACACCTCGGCGGTGATTGCTCGAACCGACGGAACGTGGCACGAGCTGACACTCGACGAGGAGTTCGACGGGGGAGTGCGCACCGCGTTGACACCCGGCGATGCGGGTGGAGAATTGGTCGGGTTCAGGCTGGCCCAGCCCGCGGACGTGTCCGCCCGCGTCGAGCATCACATCGGCGAAGGCGATACCTCAGAGGCTGCACGCGCCATCGACGTCGTCCTGCGAGACGTGCACACCGTCGCGGCCGACGGCACAGCGACGAGCATCCAGATGCAGAACGATCGCCTGCGTGCGGCGGACGCGAAGGTGGAAGTCGAGCCGGACAAGACCCTTCGGGTCACGGGCTCACTGCTCGGCGTCGCCATCCTCGTCACGCCGCCCGGACCGGGTCAGGACGAGCCGATCGATGCGGTGATGGATCCCGGCACGGCTCGCAACGCGAGCAATGGCATCGTCGTGATCGAGACCAGCAGTGGCAAGTTGCGGCTCCGACCGAGCGTGATCGTCGACCGGTTCCCGGGCGTGGGAGGCCGGTTTGCGATCCTCGACGTTTCCTCGCTCCAGCCGGCACTCGATCTGCTGCAGCCGGGCGCAGGCACCGCGAACGAGGTGTGGCTTGCAGCCGATCGCCCGGCCGATGAGGTCGCGCTCGCCGCACAACTCGAAGGACCTGGGTTCGAGGCGATCAAGGTCGATCGTCGTTCGACGCGAGAGACGGCCTTGGCCACCGACCCGCTGTCGGTGGTGACGCTCTTGATCCTCACCACCGCAGCTCTCGTCGCTGTGATCCTGGGCGCTTGCGCGGTGTTGTTCGGGGCGGCGGCCGACGCGAGCGATGACCGGCCACTGTTGCGCATGCTCGCGCTGGAGCGCGTCGACGGTCAGCGCCTCGTCAAGATGGTGGCGGCCAAGTCGATGGCAGCCGTCGGCCTGGCCGTACCGATCGGTCTGGTCGGCGGGCGATGGCTCCTGCAGATCGCCACCCGGCTCGTCGCCGTGTCGGCAACGTCTGGCCAGGCCAACCCGCCGTTGCGCCTTGTCGTGCCGTGGATCGTGGTGACCGCACTGGCGGTCGCATTGATGGCCTTGCTCGGATTGGGCGCCGTTGTCGGTGCGCTCTCTGCTCGCCGAGTGCCGCGTGAAGACCTGATGCGCGGCACGACGTGACCGGCGTTTCGATGCTGCCGACAACAGGTGTGCCAGTGATCGACATCGACGACGCGTTCGTGTTGCACCGCGGTCGCACCCACGATGTCGCCGCATTACGTGGGCTGAGCCTTCGAGTCGACCCCGGCGAGCGGATCGTCGTACGCGGCCCGAGTGGCTCCGGCAAGTCGACGCTGGTCGGCGCCGTGACCGCGCAGGTGCGGGCGAGCGCTGGGCGCATCCGGCTGTTCGGACACGACATCGGCCAACTCGATCATGCGGCAGCCGTGAGGCTTCGCACCGCGCACGTCGGCGTCGTCAGTCAGCGTTCCGGCCTCGACCTGATCGACGACCTCGACTGCCTCGACAACGTGGCCCTGCAGACCCGGCTCGGCGGTGCCAGTCGCGACGAGGGTCGGCGCTCCGCGGTGACGGCGCTGGATCGGCTCGGCCTCGGGCACCTCGCCCACCGCCGTCCGACCTCGCTCTCGGGAGGCGAGCGCCAGCGAATCGCCGTGGCCGCGGCGCTGGCACACGGCCCGGGGCTGGTGATCGCCGACGAACCAACGGGTGAGCTCGACGCGGTGAGCGCCGATCAGGTGTACGACTTCTTGCGCGACGAGGCCGAACGCACCGGCGCTGCGCTACTGATCGTGACCCACGACGCTCGTGCCGAGCGGGTCGCGACGCGAGTGCTGACCATTCACGACGGCAGGCTCAGCGAGGAGACGCTGGGTGCCCACAGCGCCCTGGTCGTCGACGGCCGCGGCTGGGTCCGGTTGCCCGATGCGCTTCGTGCCGAGACCGGGATCAAGGCGCGCGTGCGGGCGGCAGCGGACGACGGGCGGATCGCCTTGACCCGCTCGGAACCCGTTTCGTCGGGCGAGGCGATCGAGCCCGAGTCGGGTACGGCGGCCGACACAGATGACGATCGAGTCCTGGTGCGACTTCGCGACGCGGTGATCGATCTCGGGGCGAACACGATCGGCCCGGTTTCGATGGACCTGCACCGTGGCCAGATCACGGTGATCACCGGGCGCTCAGGCTCGGGAAAGACCAGCGTTCTCTCGGTCATCTTGGGGGCCGGCCCACCCACACGAGGCCTGGTCGAGCGGTTCACCGACCTGTTCGGCTGCGCGCCGCAAACCGCGGCGTTCGCCGATCAGCAGAGCGTCGGGGACAACATCGACCTGGTCCGGGCAATCCGGGCGAAGCAGCCGATGGATCACGCAGGGGTGCTCGGCGACCTTGGCCTGGCCGGCCTGGTCGACCGGCCGGCCGGCGCATTGTCAGGTGGCGAACGGCAGCGCTTGGCCGTCGCTCGAGCGCTCGCCGTCGACGCCGAGGTGATCGTGTTGGACGAGCCGACGTCGCAGCTCGATCGTGCTACGGCACGGTTGCTTTCGCGTGCGATCGTGCAGAGCGCCCGAGGTGGTGCATGCGTCGTTTGCGCCAGCCATGACACGGATTTGATCGCTGTCGCCGACCAAATCGTCGATCTCGGCGCCCCTCACGCAGGGGCCGGGGTTACTTGCCAGTAGTAAGGCGTGCTGTTAGGGTTCCGGCGCGATTCCGTAGTCGGGTCGTACTGTCGGTCGCATGTGGGGGGCGAGCTATCGTGGCCTGCCCTCATTCGTGTTACCGAGGGGGAGAAACCAAGACATGCCAACGAAAGGCAGGACCATGAGGTTCAAAAAAGCGTCAGCGCTCTTCATCGCGCTGGCAGTAGTGGGCGTCGCGTGCGGCGACAACTCGAAGGACAATGCGGCTGGCACGGCAGCGCCGGCCGCTCCTGGAGGGACCGCAGCTCCCGCTGGTACCGGTGCCCCGGCCGCTGGAGGGACGTTGATCATTGCGACGGACCTCCCACTGCAGGGCGCATCGAAGGATGCATCTGACGACACGAACAACGCCGTCTCGATGTTGATCGAGCAGGCCGGCGGCAAGGCCGGCGCCTACAACGTTGCGCTCAAGTCCTACGACGACTCCACTGCAGCCAAGGGCGGCTGGGACGACGCGACGTGCGCCAAGAACGCAAACGATCACGTGGCCAACGCGGCCGAGGTCGCCGTCATGGGCACCTACAACTCGGGTTGCGCCAAGATCGAGGTTCCCGTGCTCAACCAGGACCCGAGCGGCCCGATGTTGATGATCTCGCATGCCAACACCAACCCCGGTCTGACCAAGGTGTGGGACCCGGGCGAGCCCGACAAGTTCTACCCGACAGGCGTCCGCAACTACGGCCGTGTCATCGCCACCGACGACTTCCAGGGTGCCGCTGACGCACAGTTCGCCAAGCAGGACCTGAAGGTCACCAAGTGCGTGGTGCTGAACGACGCGCAGACCTACGGTGTCGGCGTGGCCACGGCCTTCAAGGAAGAGGCCAAGAAGCAGGGCATCGAGATCGTCGCCGACGAGGCATGGGATGCCAAGCAGCCGAACTACACCGCGTTGTTCGAGGGCTTCAAGGACCTCAAGCCCGACTGCGTGTTCCTCGGCGGCATCAACGACAACAACGGCGAGCAGTTGATCCGTGACAAGGTCGCAGTGCTCGGCGCCAACGACGGTGCAGTCAAGCTGATCGCCCCCGACGGATTCACCGGCTACCCGACGGTGCAGAAGCTGGCCGAAGCCCAGAACATGTACATCTCCTTCGCAGGTCTGCCTGCTGGCGAATTGGTCAAGGCCGGCGGCGCCGGTGCGAAGTTCGTCACCGACTTCAAGGCCAAGTTCGGTCATGACCCGGCCTCGGCGTACGCCATCTACGGTGCTGCCGCAACGCAGTACATCATGGCTGCCATCGCCGCGTCCGACGGAACCCGCAAGGGCGTGCTCGAAGCCGCGTTCTCCGGCAAGATCACGATCACGGCCGACAAGTCGGTCATCGGCAAGGAGTTCAGCATCGATTCCAAGTCGGGCGACGTCACCGTGAAGGACATGTCGATTCAGCTCCTCACGGGGAACGTCGAGACCTTCCTGAAGGCCTGGCCCGTCGCCTGACGTGGCCGTGCCGAACTAGTTCCAATTCATCAGAAACTGGGGTGGCCTCCACGGAGGCCGCCCCAGTTCGTACCGGGGGGTACTCTTGTCTACTGTTCCAGTGACGATGGGGCGTCGAATCCAGCTGACGCCGTTGCAGATCCTGAGTTACATCGTTCTGGCCGTCGCGGCAGTTGGCGTCGTGGTCGCCTTCTTCGATGGGCCGAGGACCTTCACACAGGTCTTGGTGATCGGGTTGTCCAACGGAGCGCTGTATGCGTTGATCGCCCTCGGATACACGATGGTCTACGGCATCATCGAGCTGATCAACTTCGCCCACGGCGATCTGTTCATGCTCGGTTCCGTGCTCGCCGCCATCTTCCTCGAGGAGCGACTGAACCAGACCAAGTCGTCGCCCAAAGCGTGGTTGCTGCTCGCAGTCGTCATGTTGGCGGTCATGGCGATCTGTGCCGCGTTCAACGTGACGATCGAAAGGCTGGCCTACCGACGGCTTCGCAATTCGCCGAAGTTGGCTCCGCTGATCACCGCGGTCGGCGTGAGCTTCATCCTGCAGAACGTCGGTATCTTGCTCAACGGTTCGGCGCCGAACTCGCGGGCCAGCGTGCTGCCGCAGTCGTCGCTGAAGGTCGGCGCGATCGAGATCCGCATCAAGTACATCATCGTGATCGCCATCACTGTCCCGTTGCTGTTGCTGATGACCTGGATCGTGCAGAGGACCCGCACCGGCAAGGCCATGCGCGCCACGGCGCAAGATCGTGACGCCTCGTTGCTGATGGGCATCAATGTCGACAAGATCATCTCCTACGTGTTCGCCCTCGGCGGTGCGCTGGCCGGCGCAGCCGGCACGATGTTCGTACAGGTCAATGGACAGACTCGCTACGACGCCGGCTTCCGTCTCGGACTGATCGCCTTCACCGCCGCCGTGCTGGGCGGCGTCGGCAACCTGCTCGGCGCTGTCATTGGTGGCGTGCTGATCGGCGTCATCCAATCGCTGAACGACAGCGGCCTGGGGTTCTTCCCGGGTCAGAAATGGACCCAGACCGTCCTGTTCGGAATCTTGATCCTGATGATCATCTTCCGGCCCGGAGGCATCTTCGGAACGCATCAACAGGAAAAGGTGTAGCCATGATGACCGCAATCACGACAGCCATCATCTTCATCGCGTGCACGGCCGGCATGTACTACTTCTACAAGATGGCACCCGCCCGAGCCGCCCTCGGCGGCTTCGCGCTGGCCCTCGCGTTCGCCCTTCCGCACCTGTGGTTCACCAAGGAGACTGACGGCTTCTTGCCGTTGTTCACCATCGTGCTCTGCGCGGTGTACGCCCTGTTCGCACTCGGCTTGAACATCGTGGTGGGATTCGCCGGACTCCTTGACCTCGGCTACGTCGCCTTCTTCCTCGTCGGCTCCTACGTCGGTGCCTGGTTCATGTCCGACTTCGCGGTCAACGTGTCGAAGAGCACGCGGACCATCAACATCCACATCCTCGACGCGGCGAACGCCAAGGTCCCCGGAGTCCACCTCTCGTTCTGGATCGTGATCGTCATCGCCGGCATCGTCGCGGCAATTGCTGGTGTCATCATCGGCGCGCCGACGCTGCGTTTGAAGAGCGACTACCTGGCGCTGGTCACACTTGGCTTCGGTGAGATCCTGCCGGAGATGTTCCGCAACAGCGACGACGTCCCCCCGGGTCACCTCAACATCACCAACGGAACGAAAGGCATCGGCCCGGTCGACAGAGTCGGGATGGGGTTCCTGCGCTACATCCCCGGCATCCCCAAGACCATCGTGTCGAGTGACTACCGGACCAAGTACTACGTGATCCTCGTGTTCTGCGGGTTGTTCGTCTGGGCCTCGGTGAAGCTGCGCGATGGCCGCCTCGGCAGGGCATGGATGGCAATCCGCGAAGACGAGTTGGCCGCCAGCTTGATGGGCGTACCGCTGATGACGACCAAGCTGTGGTCGTACGCTGTTGGCGCCGTGGCCGGCGGTGTCGGCGGTGCGTTCTACGCAACCATCGTCGGCACGGTCAACGTCGACAGCTTCACGTTTGCGTTCTCGATCATCGTGTTGTGCGCGGTCATCCTCGGCGGTATGGGCAACGTCTGGGGTGCAATCCTCGGTGCTGTCGTGATCACGTGGTTCAACTACACCGGCCTCACCTACATCGGCGGCAAGATCAACGGCGCGTTGAACACCGACTTCAACTTCATCAACCTGCAGTTCGGGTTGTTCGGCCTGGTGCTGGTGCTGATGATGCTGTTCAGGCCGGATGGTTTCATCCCGGCGGCGCGATCCAAGCAGGTCAAGAAGGCAGAGCAAATCGTGTTGGCGAGCCAGGAGGTGGATGCATGACCGAGCTACTGCTCGATGCCCGTGAAGTTCGGGTGCAGTTCGGCGGTCTGACCGCCGTCAACGACGTCGACTTCAACATTCCGCTCGGTTCGATCGTCGCTCTCATCGGGCCCAACGGCGCCGGCAAGACCACGTTCTTCAACGTGCTCACCGGTCTGTACACACCGACCCAGGGGTTCGTCGACTTCGACGGCCGCTCTGTTCTCGGTGTGCCACCGCACACCATCGCCGCTCGTGGCATGGCCCGCACGTTCCAGAACATCCGCCTCTTCGGCGCCATGACCGCGTCCGAGAACGTGATGGTCGCGATGCACCCCCATCTCAAGAGTGGTGTCACCTCGACCATCCTGCGATTGCCCAAGCAGCGTCATGAGGAGCGTGATGCTCGCCAGACTGCCAAGGAGCTGCTCGAGTTCGTCGGAATCGGTGGTACGGACGAGGAGTTCGCCAAGAACCTCCCATACGGCGATCAACGACGCCTGGAAGTCGCCCGGGCGTTGGCGCTACGGCCGAAGTTGCTGCTGCTCGACGAGCCGACCGCCGGGATGAATCCACAGGAGTCGGCGGCGTTCACGGCCTTCGTGCATCGCGTGCGTGACGAACGGGGCATCACGATCCTGCTGATCGAGCACGACATGAAGGTGGTCATGGGCACGGCCGAGCGCATCACCGTGCTCGAGTACGGCGCCAAGATCGCTGAAGGCACTCCCGCCGAGATCCGCGCCGACCATCGCGTGATCGAGGCCTACCTCGGCAAGTCGGCAACGGAAGGCGCAGCATGACATCGATCGATCTGTCTCCAACCGCGGCACGCGCGGCCGGGCGCGAACCCATGTTGGTGGTCGACGACATCCACGTCTACTACGGCAACATCGCCGCGGTGAAAGGCATCTCGCTGACGGTCTATCCCGGCGAGATCGTCACCCTCATCGGTGGCAACGGTGCCGGCAAGTCGACGACGATGCGCACGATCTCCGGTCTGTTGAAGCCCAAGCGCGGCGACGTGCACTTCGAGGGAAAGAAGGTTTCGGGGTTGAAGGGCCATGAGGTCGCACAGCGCGGCATCGCCCAGAGCCCTGAAGGTCGACGCATCTTCCCGCGCATGACCGTCACCGAGAACCTCGAGCTCGGCGCGTTCCTGCGCAACGACAAGCCCGGGATCGCCACCGACATGGATCGAGTGTTCGAGTTGTTCCCGCGCCTCAAGGAACGACTGACGCAGAAGGCCGGAACGCTGTCGGGTGGCGAGCAGCAGATGCTGGCCATGGGTCGTGCGCTCATGGCCCAACCACGCCTGTTGCTGCTCGACGAGCCGTCGATGGGCCTGGCGCCGGTGTTGGTCGACGTGGTCTTCGAGACCATCAGAAAGGTCAACGAGCAGGGCACCACGGTGCTGCTCGTGGAGCAGAACGCCCTCGTGGCGTTGAACATCGCCGACCATGCGTATGTGCTCGAGACCGGTCTCATCACGCTGGAGGGGCCGGCCAAGGAGTTGGCCCACAACGACGAGGTTCGCAAGGCATACCTCGGCGAGGATTAGTCACCCATTCTGGTCGTCGGGTTGCTAGCCGCGTCGCTGGGCCCGGCTCCAGAACGCGAATCCGATCGCCGCGACTCCGAGGGTGACGGCGATTCCAACGGTGACCGCACGTCGCCCGTCGACATTGCCAGGGTCACCTGGTGCAGGTGTCGTCGACAGCGTCGGGAGAGTCGCAACATGCTCGTCGGGGATGTCCGCGGGAAGAACCGGTGGTGGCACGGTGCCCTCCGGCGCGGTGTCGGGCGGCGGGGGCCCGAAGGTTGCGACGGTTGCCTCCGCCGGTCCGACGGGCGTCGCGCTGGAGATCGTCAGGGCGACGTCGGTGGTCAGCCGCGCATCGCCGGCGCCCAAGAGCGCAAGGTTTGCCTTGCCAGGCTCCAACGAGGCGGGGATCACGACCTCGACCTTGAACGCATAGTCGCTTCCCGCCGACCCGGTGGCGACGACGAACTCGTTGTCCCCCTGGTCGATCACGACGACCAGCCCGGTCAGTGGTTGGCCCAACGGTCCGACACCCGGCGGCACCGTTCCCGTGTCGAAGCAATCGTCACCGAAGTACCGCCCGGTCACAGTCAGCAGGCCGCCTCGGGCGACCCGTTCTGGCTTGGCCGTGACGGTCGGCGCGACGCAGCTCGCTGCTGCCGAGCGAGCCGAGACCAGAGGCGCGGCAAGCATCGCCGCAACTGCGAAACAGAGGACCCCGAGCAGTCTCACTCTCAGCGCTGCTTGACCGCCATGAGGCAGGCCATCTCGTAGACAGCCGTTGCCGCAGCAAGCGAGGTGATCTCGGCATGGTCGTACGCAGGGGCGACCTCCACGACGTCGCCCGACACCAGGTTCAGGCCCGCCAATCCACGCAGGATCATCACCAGCTCGCGGCTGGTCATGCCGGCGATCTCCGGGGTGCCGGTGCCAGGCGCGTGCGCAGGATCGAGCACATCGATGTCGATCGAGAGATACATCGGGCGGTCACCGACACGGGTACGAATTCGCTGGGCCACCTCGTCGACGCCGAGCCGCTCGATGTCGTCGCAGCTGATCATCGAGAAGCCCAGCGCAGCATCGTCGACGTAGTCCGACGGCGAGTAGATCGGGCCGCGGATCCCGACGTGCATCGAGGCCTCGGTATCGAACAGGCCCTCCTCGGCCGCACGGCGAAAAGGAGTCCCGTGGGTGAAGCGTTCGCCGAAGTACACGTCCCAGGTGTCGAGATGGGCATCGAAGTGCACGAGCGCGACCTTGCCGAAGCGGCGGTGCATCGCCTTCAGCAGGGCGTAGGCGATCGTGTGATCTCCACCGATGGTGATCAACCCATCGACCGGATGCGGGCCGTCAGCGGTGCCGAGCAGCTCGCCGGCCCGCTCCTCGATCGCGGCGAGCGATTCGGAGATCGAGTACGGGTTGCAGGCGACATCCCCGGCGTCGGCGAACTGCAGGTTGGCGAACGGCTGCACGTCGAACTGCGGGTGGTACTGCGGCCGAATGGCCCGCGATGCCTGACGCACTGCCATCGGGCCAAAGCGCGCCCCCGGGCGAAAGCTGACCCCTCCATCAAACGGCGCGCCGAGGATGGCGACGTCGCATCGATCGACGTCGCGCAGCTCGGGCAGCCGCACGAACGTCGACGATCCCGCATAGCGAGGCATGGTCGTGGCTGCGACGGGTTGGATCGGGGCGGGCGGATCGGTCACACTCGGAGACTGTATGACGTTGGACCGATCGCTTCCTGATCGCGCCGAGGTGGTGATCATCGGCGGTGGTGTGATGGGCGCCAGCGCGGCCTTCCATCTCGCCGAAGCCGGCGTGACCGATGTGCTGCTGCTCGAGGCCGACCAGTTGTCGTGCGGGTCGACATCGAAGTCGGCCGGCGGCGTGCGCTTGCAGTTCTCCGATGAGATCAACATCGCCCTGGCATTGCGATCCATGGATGCGTTCGAGCGCTTCGCCGAGCGGCCGGGCGCCGACATCGGGTTGCAGCAGGTCGGCTACCTGTTCTTGCTGACCGACCCGGCCGATGTCGCCGCGTTCGAACAGAACACCGCCTTGCAGAACTCGATGGGCGTGCCGAGTCGCATGATCTCCGCCGCCGAGGCCGGAGCCCTGTCGACGCTCGCTCATGTCGACGATGTGCTTGCCGCATCGATCTGCATGCGCGATGGCCACGCCACACCCGATGCCGTGGTGCTGGGCTATGCGACAGCAGCGCGCGCCCTGGGCACCTCCATCGCCACGCAATGCCCCGTCACCGGGATCGACGTCGACGGCGATGAGATCACGTGTGTGCACACGCCCCGCGGATCGATATCGACATCGACGGTGATCTGCGCGGCAGGGGCTTGGTCGCCACACATCGCCGCGATGGCCGGTGTGGACCTGCCGGTGCGGCCCGTGGCCCGGCCGATCTGGTACACGGAGCCGATGCCGAACCGACCGGCGCATGTGCCCATGACAATCGATTTCTCCACCGGTTTCTACTTCCACACGGAAGGCCCCGGCCTGTTGTTCGGCATGGCTGATCCGCACCAACCCGCCGGGTTCGACGCACCGATGCGCCCCGACTGGCTTGAGGTGGTCGGTGACGTCGTGGCCCATCGTGCGCCATCATTGCTCGACGTCGGGATCGCCGGCGGCTGGCACGGGTTCTACGAGACCACGCCCGACCACAACGCGCTGATCGGCGAGTCGGCGGCGGTGTCGCGGTTCATCTATGCGACGGGGTTCTCCGGGCATGGCTTCCTGATGGGCCCTGCCGTGGGCGAGGTGTTGCGGGATCTGGTGCTGGGTCAGGCACCTGCGGTCGACGTCAGCGGTTTCGACGTCGAACGGTTCAAAGGTGAAACCCGCCCCGAGCACAACATCGTCTAGCCCCGCCGAGGCTGTGCGGGCGAGGTGTGAGTAGTCCCAGTACCGAAATCGCGCTCGACGTGGCTGTGCGGGCGCGGTGTGAGTAGTCCCAGTACCGAAATCGCGCCCGACTGGGTCAGGTCCAGGTGGCGACGGGGGCGCCGAGGACGGTGGTGTCGACCGTGATACCGAGGCCCGGCGTGGTCGGCGCGGCGCCACGACCGTTGCTCGAGCGTGGCAGATACCCGGCGAGGTGGTTGTCGGTCCAGTCGTTCATGAACGAGACGGCGAACAGCGCGTGCGGGGGAGTGCTTGCTCCGAGATGGCTGACTGCCGCCGAGGTGAGGTCGCCGCCCCAACTGTCCTCGATGGTCAAACGAATGCCGAGCTCCACTGCGACATCGCGGACCAACTTGGCATTGGTCAGGCCGCCGACCCGGTTGAGCTTGAGGTTGATCGCCTCCATGCCCCCGGCCTGCGCCGCCTCGACCAGCGCGGCGACGTCGGTGATGACCTCGTCGAGCACGAACGGGATCGTCGTGTTGCGGCGGACCAGGAGGCACTCAGCCAATGTCGGGCACGGCTGTTCGAGGTACAGGCGCTCGGCGCCGTCCATCATCCGTGCTGCGACCACGGCATCTTGACGACGCCATCCACCGTTCGCATCGGCCAGGATCAGATCGTCGTCGTCGGTCGCTTCGACCACCGCCAAGCTGGCGCGGGCGTCTGCGCGAGGATCGTTGCCCACCTTCAACTGGAAGTGATGGATGCCGAGGTCGCGCTGCTCGAGAGTGAACGCCACCATGGACTCCGCGTCGCCCAGGGGGACCGCCTTGTACAGCGGCATGTCGGCGGCCAAGCGGCCGCCGATCAGGTCGACCACAGGTCGACCGACCGCCTTGCCGTAGATGTCCCAGCAGGCGACGTCGAGCGGGCTCTTCGCGTAGTTGTGGCCCATCAGCGCCTCACGCATCCGCTTGTTGACGTCGGCGAGGTTCGTCGGGTCCGCACCGATCAGCGCTGGCGCCAACTCGTGCAACGCGGGCACCGCGCCGCGCGCGTGTGCCGGGAGGTACGTCGACCCGAGTGGACACGTCTCGGCCCACCCGTCGAGGCCTTCATCGGTGACGATCCGCACCACGGTGCTGGTCAGCGTCTTCACCACCCGCCCGCCCGACATCACGTAGGTGCCGTAGCGGTACCCGAGCTCGTAGGTGTATGCCTCGACGGATGTGATCTGCATGCGTGGCACCGTAACGCCGGAGTTGCGGCGGTGCGAGATCGACCGACGACGTCACTGAGATCGGTGCCCCGCCGCCCTCAACGAGGCGCCAGCGGTCAGGCGCTGACCGTCTTAGAGACGGTGGTGCCGCGACCACCTACCTAGGTTCGACACGTTGCCTCCTGTCGAAGGTCATGCCGTCGTGAACTCGTCGATCAGCCGGGCGACGATGGTCGGTGCCTCGAGCGGGGTCAGGTGACGGAGGCGGTTCAGGATCATCGACCGCCCGTTCGGTAGCGCCGCGGCGAGCGCCGCTGTCATCGCCGGCGTCGAGCGCTGGTCACCGCGGCCCGTGACAACCAACGTCGGCGCGACGATGCCGCCAACGCGGTCGGCCAACTCGGCGTCGGCGGTTGCGAACACCTCGTAGGCATCGGCGTAAGCGCGGTCGTCGTTGTCGACCAGACGCTGCCGGACGAACGCGATCACGTCGGGTCGAGCCGCAGCAAAGCTCGGAGTGAACCATCGTTCGATCGCCGGCCCGATCATCGTCGTCAGCCCGCCTGTGCGCACCTCGGCAACTCGATCGACGATCGCTCGACGTTCGTCGGGCGACCGATCGTAGACCCCGTTCAAGAGCACCATCCGGCGAATCCGAAACGATGTGTCGGACAACGCCAGACCCTGGGCGACCAGCGCACCCATCGAGAACCCGACCAGGTCGATGTCGCAGTGCAACGCGTCGACCACTGCTGCCAACTGGTCGACGAAGGTGTCGAGTGTGTACGGCCCGGCGGGTTTCGCCGCGCCGCCGTGGCCGACCAGGTCGTAGGCGATCGTGCGACGTCGGGGCAGAACGGCCATCACCGGTAGCCACATCGTGTGGTCCAGTCCGACGCCGTGCACCAAGACCAACGGCGTGGAAGTAGGCCTCATGCAGTCGAGTCGGCAAACGCCGGCATCACTTCATCGATGAACAGTTGCAGCGAGCGCTTCTGATCCGGGATCGGGGCGCCATAGCTGGCGCAGTACAAGAAGTCGACACCGAGTTGCTCGTAGGCGCGGAGCTTGCCGATCACCTCGCCGGGGGTGCCGAACATCAAGTGCTCGCGCAGGGTCGCCGGAGCGTATTCGTCGCGGTGTTCGAGCTGCTGGAGATCGATTCGCTCGGCGAAGCCGTTGTCGACATCGCCGAGCTGCTTGAAGAGGTTCTCGAACTGGCCGGCCTGACGCTGCACGGACGCGATGTAGCGGGCGGCGTCACGCTCGTCGGCCCACACTGCCGAGTAGCGCATCGCGACCATCCTCGGTCGCGGAACCCCCGGCGCCTTGTCGAGTGCATCGTCCATCCGTGAGGCATAGGCCTGTAGCTCGGCGAAGGGTCGCATCAATGGCCAGCACATGATGTTGCAGTCGTTGGCCACCGCCCAGTCGTACGTGTCGGGGTCGCGTGCCGCGACCCAGATCGGGGGATGCGGACTTTGAACGGGTTTCGGGCATGACGTCGATGTGGGGAACGACCAGCGATCGCCGTCGTGGGCGTAGTCGCCGGCCCACAATGCCTTCACTGCGGGCAGCAGTTCGCGTAGCGCGGCGCTGGCCCCGGCCGAGTCGAGACCCGGCACAATCCGGTCGAACTCGCGCTGGTACGCGCCACGGCCGAGACCGAGCTCCAACCGCCCGCCGCTGAGCAGATCGAGGAGAGCAGATTCACCCGCGAGCCGAATCGGGTTCCAGTACGCAGCGACGGCAACTGCGGTGCCGAGTCGGATCCGCTCAGTGTGGGCCGCCCACCATGCGAGCAGTTGGAACGGGCCGGGGGCGATGGTCATCTCGATGGCGTGGTGTTCGGCCGCCCAGGCCGTATCGAAACCGGCCGCGTCGGCCATCTGCACCATCTCCAACACGTGGTCGGCGACCGCTCGCATGTCGTCAGTCGGGTCCATCCGTTCGAGGTTGATCGCCAGGCTGAATCTCATTCCGCAGTTCTAGTTCTCGCACTGGTCGGGTATGGCATGCTGCCGAGGTGCCGCACGCCTCGTACGTCGCTTCAGGCGACAGCCCATTGTCCCCAGTGGTTGCAGTGATCTCGCGGCTCGCGTCCGAGACGCATCGTCGAAGGACCGTCACCGACATGATCGTGCCGGTGCGATCCGGTCACGCATTTGCGGTGACGGCAGGGCAGATCGTGCGATTCTCGACCGTCGATGGGCCCCAGGTCGTCGACCTCAACCTGTGGGCACGCGAGGATCCCCGTGAGCGGTTCTGGGCCGCTCGCACCCGCCAGTTCTACGGAACCCATGTCACGACAGGCCACATGCTGTGGAGCAACCTGCCATTCCTTCGTCCAATGGTCACGTTCATCGCCGACACGGTCGGCTACGGCCGCGACGAGGACGACGCGGGGTGTCACGACCTGCTCGGTACGCGGTGCGACCCATATGTGAATCAACTGCTCAGTGGCGCCGCCTACGACTTCCACTGCCATTCGAACCTCACTCGCGCGGTGGCCCAATTCGGTCTCACGGAGTTCGACGTGCACGATGTGATCAACCTCTTCCAGGTCACTGGTCTGATGCCCGACGACAAGCGCTACTTCATGAAGACGTGCCCCGCACATCCGGGCGACTATGTGGAGCTACTCGCGGAGATCGATCTGTTGATGGCGATCTCTCTGTGTCCCGGTGGCGATCTTGCGGTTCCCCTGTGGGGCGAAGGCTCAGACGCCGAACCGAATTGCAACCCCCTGCGCGTCGAAGTGTTCCAGCCCGACGACGAACTGTTGCATGACTGGAAGCCCGCCGAGCGCGCCGCGTATCGCGGGGTGACGGGCCTCCGTCACGGGTACGCGGCGCCGGCCGATCCGCCTCCACCGCTGACAGAGCGCGTCCCGGTCGAAGACTGAGGCGTCGACGATGGGGGTGCTTCTTGGCGTTGTCGCGGGGATCTTGCTGGGCGTCAGCGACTTTGCGGCCAATCGTGCCTCGCGGACGATCAGTTCGGTATCGGTCAGCCGCACCAACCTCGCCGTCTCGGGTTTGATCGCACCACTGCTGCTGTTCGTCAAGCCCGTCGAATGGACGCTGCGCGATGTGATCTTGAGCACCGTCTCAGGCGTCACGTTGTCGGGCGGACTCGTGATGCTCTACCGCGGCTACACCGTGGCCCGCATGGGTATCGTTGCCCCGACTGCGTCGGTGCTGCTGGCAGCGGTACCCGTTCTGTACGACCTCAGCAGGGGGCACACTCCCACCACGCTCGCAGCGTGCGGCATGGTCCTCGGACTGCTGGCACTGGTGCTCACCACGTATCAGCGAGGTGGGATGGGCAGCGTGAAGATCGGGGTGATCCTCGGTGTCGGCGCCGGCTTGCTGTTCGGCATCGCGTTCACCCTGACGTCGGAGACGTCGGACGCTGCCGGGCTGTCGCCGGTGATGATCCAACGACTTTCCGGTCTGCTGTTCCTGACCGCCCTGCAACCGTTCGACAAAGCACCCATCCTCGCCTGGCGGGCCCCGGCGCGGATCTGGGGGATCGGCTCCGGCCTCGCCGGCGGCGTCGCTCTGGCTTCGCTGAAGCTCGGGTACATCAGGGGCGCCGCAGGCCCCGTGTCGGTCGCGGCGTCGCAGTTCGCTGCGGTGGCTGTCGTCCTCTCGGTGATCTTCAACAACGAGCGTCTGCGTACCTGGCAGGCCGTCGGGGTGGCTGCCAGTGGTGTCGGGGTGGCGTTGATGGCGCTCGGCTGACGACCGGCGTCGCCAACAGACCGCGAGATGGCCAGTGGTACCGTTCACTCATGAGCGACTTGCAACTTGAAGGTGTGTACGTCCCCGTCGTCACTCCGTTCGATGCCAACGAAGGCCTCGATCTCTCGACGCTGACGAAAGTGATCGATTTCTGCCTCGATGGTGGAATCCGCGGCGTGGTGTCGTGTGGAACCACCGGCGAGTACTACGCGATGTCGTCCGATGAGCGCAAGAGCGTGATGGCCCACACCGCAGAGGTTGTCGGCAAACGGGCGCAGCTCATCGCCGGCTGCAATGCAGGGTCGACTCGCGAAGCGATTCATCTTGCCGAGGCTGCGAGCACCATGGGCTACGACGCCATCATGCTGGCCGCGCCACCCACCTCGCTCCCGACCCAGCGCGAACTGGCGGCGCACTACCGCGCGGTTGCCGACGCCGTCGACAAGCCCGTCGTCCTGTACAACTATCCGGCTCGCGCCGGCGTGGAGATCGGCTTCGAATGCCTCGATGCCGTTGCCGACCATCCGAACATCGTCGCCATCAAGGAGTCCAGCGGCGACTTCTCGCGGTTCTTGACGTTGCAGCGCACCTACACCGGAAACCTCGAGATCATGTGCGGCAGCGACGACCAGGCTGCCGACTACTTTGCATGGGGCGTGCGCAGCTGGCTCGCGGGTACGGCCAACGTGCTGCCACGCCATCACGTCGTGATCATGAACACCGCCAACGAGGGCAACTACGGGCTGGCGCGGCGGCAGTTCGCCGAGCTGCTGCCGTGGATCCAAAATATGGAGAGCGGCTTGTACAACTCGAAGGCGAAACTCGGACTTGCTCATCAGGGTTTCGACTGCGGGCCGGTACGTGCACCGTTGCTGGGTCTCCCCGACGATGTCGCCGCGGAGTTCCTCGTCGTGCTCGACCACGCCCTGGCCGCACCGTTCGCCAAGGCCTGACCGCGCCGTGCGCTCGACGACTTCGTACACCGCGATCGAGGTACATGCCGAGGGTGAGCAGGGCACGTGCTACCTCGGCTCGGTGTTCGATGTGCCAGGTGACACGATGCGCGACAAGCTTCGTCACATCAACGAGGTCGACGACTCGATTCGCAAGTTCCTGTGCTTCGAGCCTCGGGGCCGACCGCAGACCAGTGCCAACCTGGTCTTCCCGTCGCGTGACCCGCAGGCCGACGCCGGGTTCATCATCTGTCAGGCCGACCGGGCCCACGCGATGAGTGGTTCGAACACGATCTGTGTCGTGACTGCACTGTTGGAGACCGGCACCGTGCCGATGGTCGAGCCCGAGACACGGGTGGTGCTGGAGACCGCCGCTGGCCTGATCCAAGCGACGGCGACGTGCCGCGATGGGCGCTGCGAACGGGTGACGTTCGACGGGGTGCCATCGTTTGTCGAGGCGCTCGACGTGCCGCTGTTCGTTGCCGGCCTCGGCGACATCCGCGTCGATGTTGCCTACGGCGGTTGCTATTACGTGTTCGCGGACCCTGCACAGTTCGGTGTGAAGCTCGACCGCCAGAGTGCCCGCCAGGTCGTCGAGGCCGGCACCGCGATCTCGGTGGCGGCCCGTCAGTCGATCACTGTGCAACACCCCGAGATTCCCGAGATCGACTTCATCTCCTACGTCATGCTGATCGGCGACGACGACCCTGCCAACGGCTCGCTACGCGGCGCGACCGTGCTCAGTGGACGGGTCGACCGGTCGCCATGCGGCACTGGCAACTCCGCCCGCCTCGCGTTGCTCGCAGCCCGTGGCAAGGCCGAGGTCGGGAGTCGTTTCATCGCCCGATCACTGATCGAGAGCGAGTTCATCGTCGAGATGATCGGCGAGACAACGGTGGGCGGGCGGGCAGCGGTGCTGCCGCGGATCTCCGGGCGCGGCTGGGTGGTCGGCACACGGACGAGCACCGTGGACCCCACCGATCCCTACCCGCTCGGCTACGTCCTCAGCGACGTGTGGGGAGACGAGGTCGGAGCGCTGTAGCTCGCGCTCAGCGCCAAAGAGCGCTGCGGTCGGGGTCGAACGCAGAGATGTCGGTGGAGCTTCGTCCGGTCATGATCAGCTCCGAGATCGCCACGCCGGTCGGAGGGGCCAGGGTGAGACCGAACATCCCGTGGCCGGCACCGACGACGACGTTGAGCCACCGCTTGGGCCGGCCCAGGAACGGCAACCCGTCGGCACTCATCGGGCGGGACCCGGCCCAGGTGTCGAATCGCTCATCCCACTCGAGATCGAGGAACTTGCGCATCGAGGTGATGATCGATTCGACCCGTCGCGCATCGAACGGTGGGTGATCGCCGCCGAACTCCATGGTGCCGCCGAGGCGGATGCGGTCGTCGAACGGTGTCGCCACAGCGTGAACCTCCTCGAAGATCACCGGCTGCTGCAAGCCCTGCGACGTGGGGAGGCCGACGTTGTAACCCTGGCCCGGGATGACCGACAGCCGCAGATCGAAATTCTTGGCGAGCAGGCGCGACCCGGCGCCGGCCGCCAGCACGAACTCCTCGCCGTCGACGGTTCCGCTCGATGTCTCGAGGGAACGAATGCGGTCGTCAGATGAGACGACACGGGTGATCTCGGTGTGCTCGAGGAACCGTGTGCCACGGGTTCGCAGGATCTCGATCACCGAGTCGACGTACCGGCGCGGGTCGATGGACCGGTCGCCGGGCATCACCAGACCGGCGCGAACGTGGTCGGTGATCGCAGGCGCGAGGCGGCGGATCTCGTCACCGTCGACGACGCGGTCGGGGATGCGCGCCCCGAAATCGACCATCGGCTGCAGCGCCTTGAAGTGATGCTCTGCCTTGGCCACGTCGTGATACGGCACCAGGAGCTCGCGACCGAGCGTGACGGCTGCGCCCTGGCTGGTGAGGCGCTCCAATACCGCTGAACTGTTGCGATTGAACTCGGCAAGCGCAGCGCGACCCGATTGGTAGCGCGCCGCAGTGCAGTTGCGGGCAAATGTCAGCAACCACGGGGCCATCCGAGGGATTGCCTTCGGCAGGATGCGCAAGGCCCGCGCCGGGTCGCGCATCGACTTGAGGGCATTGCCGATCGCTCCGGGCGCCGGCAGCGGCTCGACGATCGCCGTGCACACGAATCCGGCATTGCCTCGGGCCGCCCCGCTGCCGAGCGCGGCGCAGTCGACGATGGTCACATCGGCGCCAGCCTCCGTGAGGAACAGTGCCGACGACAGGCCGACGAGGCCACCTCCGACGATCACGACGGTCTTGCTCACGAGATCTCCAGGATTCCCGCTGCTTCCGCAGCGCGTTGGGCGATCGCCAGGTCCTGGACAGCCAGCCCGACGCTCTTGAACAAGGTGATCTCGTCGGCCGATGTACGGCGGAGTCGACCGCCGGCCAGATCGGTCAGGTCACCGGCGATTTGGTCCCACGACCACACGCCCTCTTCCACCGCGAGGTGCAGGTCGCCGGCTTCGGCATGTGCCGCGGCGATGTCGTCGACAGCAACCGTCGACGCGGCCACCAGATCGGCCGCGACCTCGCGCAGATCGAGGCGGTACGAGCCGACCAGGTTGAGGTGGGTGCCTGGGCGCACCTCGGCGAGGCCGAACAGCGCATGGTCGGCGCGCGTCGCCGCGCAGACGATGTCGCAGGACGCTGCATCGGCATAGCTGCCGGCCAGCGCCGGCTCACCCGCAGCGACCAGCTCATCGACAACGCGCGACACGTGCGCCGGGGTGCGGCCGGCGACCACGACGCGATCGATGTCGGGTCGGACGACACGCATGGCATGCAGGTGGGCGATGGATTGCGGGCCGGTACCGACCAGCCCGACCGACCTGGCATCGGCACGGGCCAGCGCGTCGGTCGCCAGTGCCGAGATCATTGGTGTTCGCAGTGTCGTCAGCGCGGCTCCGTCGAGCAGTGCGATGAGCTGGCCGATACGCATGTCGAACAACACGTAGACGCCCTGGATGATCGGTAGCCCGCGCTGCGGGTTTGCCGGCTGGATGCCGACCAGCTTCACGCCGGCGACGTCGGCCGCAACGGCAGGCATCACCAGGAATTCGCCGCCGCCCGCGCTGGAATGCACGCGGTCGACGTGCGATGGGGCGGTCGCGAAGCACCGTCGCAGCGCCGTCAGCGCATCGGTCAAGGGAACGAGCCGGAACAACTCGTCGGCGTCGATGTACGGCACTGTGCTCTGCATCAGAGCGATCATTGCAGGCCAGCTACGGTTCGTGCATGTCTGACGTTTGGTACGAGGCCGTCGGTGTAAGTCAGTGATGACACTGCGATTGATCGCAGGGGTCGATTCGTCGACGCAGAGCACGAAGGTCGAGGTTCGCAACGTCGAGACGGGTGAGGTCGTCTCGAGGGGCACGGCGCCCCACCCAGCGACGACGCCTCCTCGATCCGAACAGGATCCGAATGCGTGGTGGTCGGCATTCGAGGCGGCCTGGGCCGCTGCGGGCTCGCCGGCCGTCGAGGCGATCAGCGTTGCCGGACAGCAGCACGCGATGGTGGTGCTCGATGCCGACCGCAACGTGATTCGACCGGCCAAGCTGTGGAACGACACTGAGACGGCCCCCGACGCGGGATGGCTGCTGAAGCAGCTCCCCGGAGGCGCGTCCGATTGGGCCGCTGCGGTCGGCAGCGTGCCGGTCGCCGCCTTCACGGTGACCAAGCTGAGCTGGCTGCACCGCACCGAACCCGAGCAGTGGGCCAGGTTGGCCCACGTCGTGCTGCCCCACGATTGGATGACGTTGCGCCTGACGGGCAATCTGGTCACCGACCGCGGCGATGCGTCGGGCACCGGGTACTGGTCTCCATCGTCGGGAGAGTATCGATGGGACATCTTGTCGATCATCGACAAGGATCGCGACTGGTCGAACGTGCTGCCACGAGTCGCCGGGCCGACCGAGGTGGTCGGCGAGTGGAACGGCGCCAAGGTGGCCTGCGGCACCGGTGACAACATGGCGGCCGCACTCGGGTTGGGCCTCCAGCCGGGTGTTGCCGTTGTCTCCCTCGGAACCTCCGGTACGGCCTATGCCCTCAGTGATCGATCGACGCACGACACATCGGGTGCCGTAGCCGGGTTCGCCGACGCGACCGGCTGCTTCTTGCCGTTGGCTTGCACGCTCAACGCAACCAAGGTGACCGACGCGATTGCCCGACTACTCGGTGTCGACCACACCGAGTTCGACCGCCTCGCCCTGTCGGTGTCATCCGGGGCGGGCGGGCTGACGCTGCTGCCGTACTTCGACGGCGAGCGGACACCGAACCTCCCCAAGGCGACCGGCCTCCTGGCCGGGCTGCGCAGCGATGCTTCTCGCGAGCAGATGGCCCGAGCCGCCGTCGAGGGCGTCGTCTGCGGGTTGTTGGATGCGCTCGACGCGCTCGGCAGCGTTACCCCGTTGAGCTCTGTGCGCCTGGTCGGTGGCGGGGCACGCAGCGCTGCGTTCCGCCATGTGGTCGCCGAACTGTGCCGTCTTCCCGTCTCGTTGGCCGACGCAGACGAGGCGGTGGCAACCGGCGCCTGCGTGCAGGCTGGCGCGATCGCCCTCGACGTCGCGCACGCGGAGGTCGCCGAGCGCTGGGGCCTGGGCGTTGGTACGGCACTCGATCATCCGGGAGGTGACACGGGCGGCGTACGGGATCGTTACGCCGAACTGCGCACAGCAACCCACCCGTCGACGGCGTGAGCGCAGACCCATTCGAGGTCCTGGGTGTCAGACACGACGCCACGCTCGCTGAGGTTCGTTCGGCGCGTCGCCGGCTGGCGGCCGAGTTCCATCCCGACCACGGCGGCGATGCCGCTCGGATGGGCGAGATCAACGCTGCGTTCGATGCCGTCGAGTTCCAATTGCTGCATCCGCAACCTGAGTCCGTTTCAGCGCCGCCTGCAACGGCTCCCGAGGAAGCCGTGCCTCCCCGTCGCTACCAGGGTGTCCAGTACGACGCGCCATCGTTCACCATCGACACCTTGCCGGCCGAGGCCTTCGAGGCCTTGTTGGTGGTGACCTCGTGGATGGGTGAGGTCTTGGTCGACGACCCGCCATACTTGCTCGAGGTCCACCTCACGGATCCTGCGCCGTGCTGGTGCCGGCTCGATCTCGTGCCCGACGCGGGTGGCAGCACGGTGACCCTGACGGTGGCCTCGATCGGTGGCGACCCCGCTCCCGATGTCGAAGACGTCCGCGACCGTTGGGTTGCCAACCTGAATCAGCTGTGAGTCGGATCGCGCGGACAGAGCAACACCGGGCTCACACCGCTTCGAAGTTCGAGCGACCGTGAGTCGGATCGCGCGGGTCGGCGAGCGATCGGGCTCACAGCCCGTGATCGGGCGAGTTGGAGGACGAGGAGGCGGCGGCGGCCTTGGTGAGGCGGTCGCGGATCGCGTGACCGAGGCCGCGGGCAGGCGGGAGGACAGCGACCACGGTGCCCACGTGGCGATCGTCGGCGTCGCGCAAACGGCTGTACAACGACCGGGCGTATCGCACGACGTCGGCATCGTCGAGGACCTCGCTCCCCGAACGGTCAGCGGCTAGGGCCTGGGCTTCGGCAGGCGTCGATGCCAGCACCACACTGCACCTCGGCGCGTAGTGCGATTCGAGCATCCCGGGTGCACGACTCGGCCCGTCGGGGTCACTGAGCACCCGATCGAGCAAGGCTGCGATGTGCTCGTTCGGTATCCCACCGGGGCGCACCACCTGGGGTGGATCCACGGTGCAGTCGACGATCGTCGACTCGACGCCGATCGGGCACGGCCCGCCATCGAGCACGAAGTCGACGTCGGCGCCGAGATCGGCGCGCACGTGCTCGGCCGTCGTCGGGCTGACCCGGCCGAACCTGTTGGCCGACGGCGCCGCCAGACCCCCGCCGAACCGATCCAACAGTTCGAGTGTCAGGGGATGTGCCGGTACTCGCACCCCGACCGTCGACAGGCCTCCGGTGACGACATCGAGGACTTGCCGGGCACGCGGAACCAGCAACGTCAACGGCCCCGGCCAGCAGGCGTCGGCCAGCACAGCCGCCGTGGGCGGGATCTTGGCGGCCCACTCACCCAGCCGTTCGGCGGCGGCGATGTGGACGATCAACGGGTGGTCGACGGGTCGCTGCTTGACCGCGAAGATCCGCTGCACCGCAACGGGGTTCGATGCATCGGCCGCCAGGCCGTACACGGTTTCCGTGGGGATGGCCACCAGGCCTCCGGCGCGGAGCACTGCGAGTGCGTGATCGAGATCCTTCACAGAGGGACGGCGTCGAGGAATGCGAGCGCCGCGTCGATGAACCCGAAGGCCTCCGGGGTGGCGAAGTGGTCGACATTGCGCAACGTTCGCAGGGTCGCGTCGGGCAGTGCATCGGCCAGCGGTTGACCCGGGCCGGCAAAGTCGCGATCACCGATCACCACCAAGGTCGGGCACGTCACGGCCGCCAGCTGCTCGGGCACCATCGGTGTTCTCGGGCGCTTCATGACCGCGGTGAGCGCCAGCAGATCGTTGCCCTCGTGATTGGCGTACTGCACGAACATCCTGGCCAGGTTGTCGTCGGGGTCGCCGTGGCCTTCGAGGGCGGCAACGATGCGGTGGGTTCGCGAGTCGTCGGTCTCGAAGAGTGTTGCGCCGATACCCGCCACGACCAGGCGATTGAGCCGGTGCGGCTCGCGGAGTGCGAGTTGCAGCAGGGTGATGGCGCCGAGGGAGAAGCCGATCGCATCGACCGGGTCGGCCGGACACGCGTCGAGAACACGAGTGGTGAGATCGGCATACGCCTCGGATTCGTGCGGCTTCGGCGCCTTGCCATGGCCGAGCAGATCGACACCGATCACGGTGCGGCCGGCGTCACGCAGCAGTTCCGTGAAACCGTTGCTCTCCCAGGTCGCCTCGAACGACCCTCCCCATCCGTGCACGAGAACAACTGGTGGCGCCACGGGACCCAACCGTACCGGCCCGGGTCGTCGCACTTGGCGTGCGGAGGCCGTAGCCTTGTGCGGTCGCCGTCATGGCCACCGTCGATCTGGAGCTGCTATGCGCCTGCTGAACGAAAGCCCGCCGTACGACCTGACCTACAGCGATGTCTTCATGGTGCCGAGCCTGTCGTCGGTGCCGTCGCGTTTCACCGTCGACCTCAGCACACCGGATGGGCTGGGCACGACGATCCCGGTCGTGGTCAGCAACATGACGGCTGTCGCGGGTCGTCGCATGGCCGAGACCGTGGCCAGACGCGGTGGTCTCACGGTGCTTCCCCAGGACATCCCGCTCGATGTCGTCGAGGGAGTGATCGAGTACGTGAAGTCGCGCCACATCGTGTACGACACACCGATCACCCTTGGCCCCACGCACACGGTCGGCGACGCTCTGGGCCTGATCCACAAGCGTGCGCACGGGGCGTTGGTGGTGGTTGGCGACGACGGCGCGCCGGCCGGAATCTTCACCGAGCACGATGCGGTCGGCTTCGACCGTTTCAGCCAGTTGAAGAACGTGATGAGCAGCGATCTGATGGTGATCGAAGACGGCGCGCCACCCGACGAGATCTACGACCGTCTCAGCGGGCAGCGCTTGTCGGTCGCACCGGTGGTCGACCGAACCGGACGATTGATCGGCTGTGTGACCCGCAAGGGTGCGCTGCGTTCAACCATCTATCGACCGGCCATCGACGACCAAGGGCGCCTGCGGATCGCGGTGGCCGTCGGGATCAACGGCGATCCGGGAACCAAGGCGAAGGCTCTGCTCGCAATGGGCGCCGACGTGTTGGTGATCGACACGGCTCATGGTCATCAGACCCGCACCTTGCGAGCGATCGAAGAAGTGCGGGCTGTCGCGCCCGATGCACCGATCGTCGCCGGGAACGTCGTCACGGCTGAGGGCACTCGCGATCTGATCAATGCCGGCGCCGACGTGGTGAAGGTCGGCGTTGGTCCGGGGGCCATGTGCACGACCCGCATGATGACGGGCGTCGGCCGCCCGCAGTTCAGCGCCGTCCTGGAATGCGCGGCAGAGGCCGCATCGCAAGGCAAGCACATCTGGGCCGACGGTGGCGTTCGGTATCCCCGTGATGTCGCCCTCGCCCTGGCGGCCGGCGCGGCCAACGTGATGTTCGGCTCGTGGTTGGCAGGCACATACGAATCCGCCGCCGACACACTGCGCGATCCTGACGGACGGCTCTACAAGGAGAGCTTCGGCATGGCCAGCAACCGCGCCGTGAAGATCCGCAACCGCACCGAGACGGCGTTCGAGCGGGCCCGCAAAGAGCTGTTCGAGGAAGGCATCAGCACGTCGCGCATGTACCTCGACCCCGATCGGCCCGGAGTTGAAGACATCATCGACGAGATCGTCGCCGGCGTCCGCTCGGCGTGTACCTACGCCGGTGCAGCCACGATCACCGAGTTCCACGAGCGTGCGGTCGTCGGCGTGCAAAGTGCGGCCGGCTACAGCGAGGGCTTGCCCCAGGGGACGAGCTGGTAAGTGCGCGTCATCGCAATCGACGGGCCGGCCGGAGCCGGCAAGAGCACGGTGGCGCGGGCGCTCGCAGCCCGTCTCGGCCTGGAGTACCTCGACACCGGGGCGATGTATCGCGCCGTCACGCTGGCGGCGATGCGTCGCGGCATCGATACGGCCGACCTCGAGCGGGTCGCCAAGCTCGCCGAAGAACTCAGCCTCGAGGTCGGCGAGCGCGGAGTGCTGGTCGATGGGTTCGACGCAACGACCGAGATCCGCAGTAGCACGGTGACCACGGCGGTCAGTGCAGTTGCGGCCAACAGCGGTGTGCGCTCGGAGATGGTTCGCCGCCAACGGCGTTGGGCCGACGAGCGCGACGGGGGAGTGCTGGAAGGCCGCGACATCGGTTCGGTCGTGTTCCCCGATGCCGAATTGAAGCTCTACCTCACTGCATCGCCAAGGGTGCGAGCGGAGCGACGTGTCGCCGAAGCCGGCGGCGACGTCCACGAGATCGAGGCCGCGATCAAACGACGCGACCACCACGATTCGTCGCGCCGCGACAGCCCGCTTGTGGAGGCCGACGGCTCGATCGTGGTAGATACCACGGGCCTGAGCATCGCTGAAGTGCTTGCGCGAATCGAACAACTACTGGAGCGGGAATGACCAAGATCTCTACACGGCTCGTCGGCAACACCCTGGCGGATCGTGTCGCGTACCAAGTGGTTCGCTTCATCGTCACGTCGTTCTGCCGGGTGTGGTGCCGCATGACGGTGGAGGGTCGCGAGAACGTGCCCAGCGAGGGGTTGTTCATCCTGGCGCCGACGCATCGCAGCATCCTCGACACGCCGATCGCGTCAGGTGTCACCCATCGCCGGATGCGGTTCATGGGTGCTGACAAGTACTGGAAGAACAAGGCGTTCGGTCGGCTGTTGACCGCACTTGGCGGGTTCCCCGTCTCTCGTGGCTCAGCCGACCGTGAGGCGCTGAAGCGGTCGATTGCCGTACTCGAGGCCGGCGAGCCACTGGTGCTCTTCCCCGAGGGCGAGCGCAAGAGCGGCCCGATCGTGCAGCCCTTGTTCGACGGCGCCACGTACATCGCTGTGAAGGCGGGTGTGCCGATCATCCCCGTCGGTATCGGTGGCTCGGAACGAGCGATGGCCAAAGGCGCCAAGCTCATCCGCCCGAGCAAGTTGCACGTGGCAATCGGCAAGCCGATCCGGGCGTCGATCGACGCCAAGAGCCCGAAGGAACAACGAGACGCGGCTCGTCAGTTGACCATCGACCTACACGCCGAGTTGCAACGCCTGTTCGATGTCGCCCAGGCGCGGGTGCTCTAACCCGAGCGCTGGATGTAGTGGCGAAGGCCCTTCGCCAGCGAGATCGGGTCGTCGATGCCACAGAGCTCGCGCGCCGAGTGCATCGAGAGTTGGGGCACGCCGACGTCGACCGTCTCGATTCCGAGGCGAGTCGCGGTGATGGGACCGATGGTCGAGCCACACGGCATGTTGTTGCGGCTGACGAAGACCTGTGAGGCAACGCCGGCCTCGTCGAACACTCGTCGCAGCATGGCCGCCGAGCGGGCGGACGTGGCGTAGCGCTGGTTGCTGTTCAGTTTGATCGCCGGGCCCTGGTTGACGATCGGCTGGTGGTCGGGGTCGTGACGCTCGCGGTAGTTGGGGTGCACAGCGTGGGCATTGTCAGCCGATACGCACGTGCTCGCGGCCAGCTGCGTCAAGAAGTCGGATCGCGACGCGCCCGCGGCGAGGGCAAGGCGCTCCAAGACATGCTCCAGTAGTGGCCCCGCGGCCCCGGTCGAGCTCTCCGACCCGACCTCCTCGTGGTCGAACAGGGCGATGACCGACGTCGATCCCTCCGCCGGATCGGCGGTGGCGATCGCATCGATCGCGGCCCAGCATGACAGCTGGTTGTCGAGACGCCCCGCCGCGAGCAGTGACTGGTCTCCGCCCAGGATCGCCGGCGGTGTGCGATCGAACAGGCACAACTCCCAGGTCGAGATGGTTCGGCTCGTCGTCCCCAGATGCCCGGCCAGCCATTCGCAGAACTCTCCGGCGTATGCCGCACCCGAACCCCACACGGGCAGGAGGTGTTGCTGCTTGTCGAGGATCAGCCCACGCTCGTTGACATCCCGGTCGAGATGGATGGCCAGTTGCGGGACGCGGCACACGGGCTCGTCGAAGCAGACGTCGACGTCGGACCCGTCGGTCATCACCACCCGGCCGGCGATCCCGAGATCGCGGTCGAGCCAGGAGTTGATCAGGGCTCCGCCGTACACCTCGACGCCGAGCTGCTTCCATCCGACGCCGCCGGCATCAGGCCGTGGTTTGATGCGGAGGCACGGCGAGTCGGTGTGAGCCCCGACAAGCCGCAGCGGTGAAACCGGACCAGTCGCCGCACCACGGCTCCAGGCGAACAAGGCACCGCCACGGACGACGAAGCCGCGGGTGGGCACGTTGGTCCACACCGACGAGGTGTCGGTGGGCTCGAAGCCCGAGGCCATCAGCCGGTCGCTCGCCGTGGCGACGACGTGCCAGGGCGAGGGAGACGCGGCCAGGAATGCGATGAGGTCGTCGAGCTGGGTCATCGGTCGCCTTGGAACAAGCCCATCGGTAGCCCAGTGCCGCGCAGGTGCGACGTCTCGTTGACCGTCACGATGGTGCGTTCCCCGCCCCGCGCCGCGGCGACGCGGTTGATGCTGGTGTAGTTGGGATAGAAGAACCCACCGCGAGGCGCCGCCAAGCCGAGCACATGGCCGAGATAGGTGTTGATCACTCCGCCATGGCACACCACCGCGATGCGCTGCCCCGGGTGGGCATCGATGAGCGACTCGACCGTGTTGACCACGCGCGTTCGGAACTCCGTCGACGATTCCTCATCGGTGTCCCACTCACCGGCGATCATGGCGTGATAGCGCGGATCGTTGGCGGCTTTCAGCTCCTCGGTGGGGATGTAGTCGGGCGACAGCCGGTCGAACTCGGCGACACCGTCGCAGAGCTGCACCTCGACGGCGCGATGGGCGGCGATCGCCAATGCCGTTTGGTGGGCACGCCGCAGCGGACTGGCGTAGATTGCATCGAGATGCTCCGAGGACAGGTACGTCGCCACATGCTCGGCCTGGGCCCGGCCGTCGGCCGACAACTCCGGGTCAGCTGGCCCGTCGATCAATTCCCGACGGATCGGCAGGGCATGGCGAACCAGCAGCAGCTCCATGGCCCTCTAGCTAATCAGGCATGAACGCGCGAACGAAGATCGTGGCCACGCTCGGCCCTGCCAGCGACCCGCCGGAGGTACTCGACGCAATGCTGCTGGCCGGGGTCGATGTCGTGCGCCTCAATCTCAGCCACGGCCATGTCGACGAGCACATTGCTCGGGTTCGTGCCGTCCGCGCGGCGGGCGCGCGTACCGGGACCGTCGTCGCGGTGCTCGCCGACCTTCCTGGTCCCAAACTGCGTGCGGCCCCTTTTCCCGCCACGGGCGTCGAGTTGGTCGCCGGGTCATTGGTCACGATGGTGACCGATGCCGCGACCAGCTCCGACACCGTGATCGGCGTCGACTACGACACGTTGTTGAGCGACCTCCGCATCGGTGACTGGATCGTCATCGGTGATGGAGCGATCACACTGGTGGTCGACCGTGTGACGGCCGCCGGCGCCGAGTGTCAGGTGCGCAGTGGTGGGCATACCCAGGGGCGTCCCGGCGTGCACCTGTCGTCCGAGCGGCTGCGCCTCCAGGCGCCGACTCAGGAAGATCTCGTGCTCGCCGATGTCATGGCCGCGGAAGGCGTCGACTTTCTCGCGGTGTCGTTCGTCCGCGACGCCGGCGATCTCGACAAGGTGCGCGCCGCGATCGCGCCACGCCGCGTACGACTGGTGGCGAAGATCGAGACGATGTCGGCGATCGACCACCTCGACGACATCATCGCGGTCTCCGATGCGGTGATGGTTGCCCGCGGAGACCTGGGGATCGAGTGCCCGCTCGAAGACGTGCCGCACATGCAGAAGCGCATCGTGCGGACCTGCGTCTGTGCCGGCGTGCCGGTGATCACCGCGACGCAGATGATGGAGAGCATGATCACGGCCCCGTCGCCGACGCGCGCCGAAGTCAGCGATGTCGCCAACGCCGTGTTCGACGGCACCGATGCTCTGATGTTGTCCGGTGAGACAGCGATCGGAACCGATCCCGTCAATGTCGTGCGCACCATGGCCAGGGTCGCCGAGCGCGCAGAACGAGATGCCGACTACAGACAATGGGGTGACCACCTCGGCCGCCTCCAACGGGCGAACTTTCCCAACGGACCAGATCGAATCACGATGGCGCTCACCCACGCGGCTGGTCTGGCGGCCACCGATGCAGCGGCGGATGCCATCTTGTGCTGCACCCGATCCGGCCGCACCGCGCTGGCCATGGCCAGGTTCCGGCCCTCGGCGCGTTTGATCGGGTTGTCGCCCGACCTGACCACGGTTCGAGCACTCGCGTTGTCGTGGGGCATCACCTCCTTGCAGGTCGACACATTCACGACCACCGATGAACTGGTGTGGCACGCGGTCGAGTCGGCCGTCCACAACGGGTTGGTGCAATTGGGGATGACGGTGCTGGTGCTGGCCGGCGCTCCCGACCGCCCGAGCGGCGCCTCGACCGACGTGCTACGCATCGTGCGAGTGGCGTGAGCGAGTTGTGGGCCGAAGAGGCCGGTGACAGCGATGACCCGCTCGTCGTCGTCATCCACGGGTCGATGGACCGGTCCGCTGGGATGTTGAAGATCAGCCGCCGCCTCGACAGCGACTACCGGGTCCTGCGCTACGACCGACGCGGCTACGGCCGCTCCTCTCCGCACGACGGGCCGTTCACGATGGATGCTCAGGTGATCGATCTCGTCGGCTTGCTCTCCGGGCGCAAAGCCGTGCTCGTCGGTCACAGCTATGGGGGCGATGTCGCGCTGGCCGCCGCCGAGCAGCATCCTGACCTGGTGACCGGGGTCGCCGTCTACGAGACCCCGTTGTCGTGGGAAGCATGGTGGCCGGGTACGACGGCAGGAGCCATCGCCGTCGCAGACTCGGGGAGGCCGCACGAGGCGGCGGAACGCTTTCTTCGGCGAATGCTCGGCGACGAACGGTGGGATGCGTTGCCCGAGCGGACCAAGCACGCGAGGCGCGCCGAGGGAGTCGCGATGGTCGAGGAGCTGGCGGACCTGCGTCGGCACCAGGCGTGGGATGCAGCACGCATCAACGTCCCGGTCGTGACGTCTTACGGGGCCGATGGGGCGCCGCACCACCGCATGGGGATGCGACACGCCGCGGCGATTCTCGGATGCCCTGTGGTGGAGCTCGCCGGCTGCCGGCACGACGCTCCGTTGAGCCATCCCGATCTGTTCAGAACGGAGGTGATCGACCCCCTGATGTTGCGGGTCGGGCCTCCCTGGCTGGTGCCTACGGAGCGCCCGGTACCGACACCTTGATGTCGGACCCGAGGAACGAACAGGTCACATCGGTCGTGTCGCCGAGCAGGCCGCGGGCCTTGACCTTGTCGGCACAGCTCTGCAGCGATGACCGCTGCGTCCAGACGCCGAAGGCCAAGCCGCCGACGAGCAGCATGGTGATCAGCTTGGTCGTCACGTTCTTGATCACGACGGCCATCAGGAGCATGAGGGCGACGAGCGCCACCGCCACAGCGATTCCGATGTTCTTCGCCGAGTCGACGGTCAGAGCGGTCATGGTCGAACGATAGGCCCTAGGGTGAGCCTGTGAGTGAGCACTCGATTTCGATGCATCCGTCCGGTCCGCCGCGCACGGTCCTGCCTGCAGAGTCGGCGCCGGTCGATCAGGGTTTGCGGCAGGCACTCGGCGCGTCGCTCGATGACCGCCGCACGCTGGTCGCCCAGATCGTCGCGGCCAACCCCCGATCGCTGAACGGCTGGGCTGTGCTCGGCAGCCTGGGGCGCGACGAGATCGAACGCTACGCAGCGTTCCGAGTCGGCTACCACCGTGGTCTCGACGCGTTGCGAGCCAACGGCTGGCGCGGATCCGGCTACGTGCGCTGGGCCGACGAGACCAATCGAGGCTTCCTGCGGTGTTTGCGCGGTCTTCGCGAGATGGCCGCGGCGATCGGCGAGCACGACGAAGCCGAACGGATCGCGGTGTTCATGCAACAACTCGACCCCAGCGGCATCCCCTCCGACGGTTGACCGGCGACAGGTACCGCGTGCCTGGCGCCCCGATCGGTGCGGTGCTGTGCGGGGGAGCCAGCCGGCGCATGGGCGCAGACAAGGCAACGCTGCCGGTCGATGGCGTGCCGATGGCCCGCCGGATTGCCGATGTCCTGATTGCCGCCGGGTGCTCGCCGGTGGTCAGCGTCGGAGGTCGAGCCGCTGCGTTGCGCCGCCTCGGTCTCGACCACGTCGACGACGAGTTTCCCGGCGAAGGTCCGCTCGGCGGTGTGCTCACGGCATTGTCGGTCGGAACCCCAGCCGTGGTCGTTGCCTGCGACATGCCACGTCTCGGCCTGGCGACGGTGACCAGCCTGATCGCCGGTCTCGAACAGCACGACGCGGCCATGGCCCGCAGCGACAGGCCGGAACCCCTGTGCGCCATTTGGTCGCAGCGCAGCGTGGCGCTGCTCCGAGCGCGCTTCCTGGCGGGCGAGCGCGCCATGCATCGAGCCATCGTCGACCTCGACATCGCCTGGATAGCGGTCCCCGAGGCCGATCTGCGCAACATCAACACGCCTGGCGACCTGGGAAACCTCTAGTCTGCAGGCACATGGATGTCTCCGAAGTGACCATCGAGGAACTCGAGTCCGCGCTCCAGTCTGGTGCGACATTGATCGATGTTCGCGAGCACGACGAGTACGCCGCAGGCCACGTGCCCGGGGCGGTCCTGGTGCCGCTCGCCAGCGTTCCGGCAGCGCTCGCCCAGTTCTCCTCCGACGCGACCAACTACGTGATCTGCAGGAGCGGTGCGCGCAGCTATCGCGCCTGCGAGTTCCTGGTCGGGCAGGGTCTCGAGGCGGTCAACGTCGAGGGTGGCACGATGGCGTGGATCATCAGCGGGCGCGGCACCGTTGCCGGGGATCAGCCTGCGTGACGTATCGGTGGGTCGATTCTCAGCCGGAGTTCGAGGCGCTCGTCGACCGCCTGAACGCTGAGCCGCGCTACGCCCTCGACACCGAGTTCCATCGGGAGCGCACATACTTCCCGAAGCTGGCCCTCATGCAGTTCGCCACGCCGTCCGAAACGACCCTCGTCGATCCGTTGGCGGTCGACCTGTCCGCGTTGCGCCGGCTGTTCGCCGGCGACACCGTTGCCGTGCTGCACGCGGCCCAGCAGGATCTCGACGTCTTGACCCACGCGTGCGGGGCTGTGCCGAGTCGCATGTACGACACCCAGTTGGCCTCGGGCTTCCTCGGCTACAGCACACCGTCACTTGTGTCACTGCTGATGGCCGAGCTCAAGGTTTCTGCGGCCAAGGGCGATCGCCTGACCGACTGGCTCCGTCGCCCGCTCACCGAGGAGCAACTCGTGTACGCCGCGGCCGACGTCGATCATCTGCTGACCCTGCAGGACCAACTCGATCGTCAGATTGATGAGCTCGGTCGGTCGCTGTGGGTGGCCGAGGCGTGCGAGGAGCTGCGACGACGGCCTGCGTCGGGCACAGATCCCAGCCAGGCGTGGCTGCGGATCAAGGACGTGCGCATGCTCAAACCGCGAGCACGCGGCGTCGCCAGGGCGCTCTGCGAGTGGCGCGAACGGCGAGCGATGTCGGTCGACGTACCCGTACGCCAGATCCTTCCCGACCTGGCTGTCCTGGGCATCGCCCAGCGCCAACCGAAGACCACCAACGACTTGGTCCAGGCACGCGGCGTCGAAGAACGCCACAGCAAGGGCAACCTCGGCAAGGAGATCCTCGACGCTGTCGCCGATGGCCAGCGCAACGACATCGACCTCCCCGTACCCGACGGGGAGGAGCTCGATCGGCACCTTCGGCCGGCTGTTGCGCTGGTGTCGGCGTGGATGGCCGATCTGGCTCGCAAACAGCGTGTCGACACGACCTTGCTGGCCACACGGGCCGATCTCGTCTCGCTGCTACGCGGAGACGCTGATGCCCGCCTGCTGCAGGGTTGGCGCGCCGAACTGGTCGGTGACGGGATCCAACGGCTCGTTCAGGGCAAGGCCGGGCTGACGTTCGACGGTCGCGGTGGTTTGCGCTTGATCGACGTGGCCGACGCGGTCTGACCCGACCGGTAGGCGCTACGAGCGAGCGGCTCGGCGCAGTTTGGCCCACAGCTTGTCGAACGCCTCGCTGACATCGGCGGATCGGGCGCCGAACGAATGGACCGCACGGCGTTCGCCGATCGCCTGGTTGACGATCACCCGCTGTGGCACCGACGGCTGCCAGATCGTCTTGCGCCCGACGATGCGGGCCAGTTCGTCGTAGCGCCGATCTGCTTCGCCGCTGATCGGCGGGACCTTGTTGACGATCACCCCGGCCAGTTCGAGATCGGTGTTGTGCTCGTTCCAGACATCGTCGATGGCATCGGCGACCGCCCCGATGCCGCGAAGCCCCAGTGCGGCCGGCTCGACGACGATCACCGCGAGATCCGCGGCGATCAGTCCACTCATGGTCAAGTTGCCGAGTGAGGGCGGGCAATCGATCAGCACCGCGTCGTAGTGGCCGGCCAACCGGTGCAGTGCTCTGCGCAACCGCTCGGGAGACCCGGTTTCGTGCTCCTGCAGGCTCGGCGACGACGGGACCACATCGACCTCCGGGCCCCAATGCGAGGCAAGCACGGTGAGGTGACCGCTCGCGTCCGCGATGACATCGGCTGCAGAGGCCTGCTCATCATGCGGATCGTGGCCGAGCACCCAGGTGCTCGAGCCCTGGGGATCGAGGTCGACGACCAGCACGCGATGCCCGGCGCTGGCCGCCGCCGAGGCCAGGCCCAAGGTGACGGTGGTCTTGCCGACGCCACCTTTTTGGTTCAGGAGTGCTGCAATGCGACCCATTCGGGCCATCGTGCCACAATCGGCACGACGGGTGACACCCGCTACCTGGGGGGATGCCGCCTGTTGCGGCCACAAGCAGGTAGAGTGGCGTCCAATGTCAACTCTCTAGGTTCGGGAGCCCTACCGTGAAGAAGGGTCGTCATCGCCGCTTCGAAGAAGCGCGAAAGCTGAAACAAGCTGGTCCCAGTGCATTCGATCTGGGATTCGGAAGCAACGATCATCGTCAACCAACTCAAGACGACGAATACGCCGCGCTTGCGGAGAAATACGGCGTTACGTTCGATGACGATGAAGAAGACGAGTCCGAAGACTGAACCTCAGGCAGCTGGCATTGTCCGCCTCAACACCCCCCTGATAGGTCATGTCTACTTCTCTTCGTAACGTTGCTCTGGTTGCCCATGTCGACCATGGCAAAACCACCCTTGTCGATGCGCTCCTGCGCGCTACCGGGACCTTCGCGGCCCACCAGGCGGTGGTCGATCGCGTCATGGACTCCAACGACCAAGAACGCGAGCGTGGCATCACCATTCTGGCCAAGGCGGCATCCGTCACCTGGAAGGGCGTCAAGATCAACCTCGTCGACACCCCCGGCCACGCCGATTTCGGTGGCGAGGTCGAACGCGCCCTGACGATGGTCGACGGCGTGCTGCTGCTCGTCGATGCCGCGGAGGGTCCGCTCCCGCAGACCCGGTACGTGCTGCAGAAGGCGTTGGCACTCGACCTGCCGGCGATCGTCATCATCAACAAGGTCGACCGTGGCGATGCCCGCGCCGACGAGGTGCTCGACGAGATCTACCAGCTGTTCATCGACCTCGACGCCGGTGATCGCCACATCGATTTCGAGATCATCTCCGCTGTCGCCCGTGAGGGCAAGGCGATCCGCGGGATCGGCATGCCCGGCGACGACGCCGACCTGGCGCCGCTGCTCGACACGATCATCGAGGCAATCCCAGCGCCATCGGGCGACCCGGCGGCACCGCTGCAGGCGATGGTCACCACGCTCGACGCCAGCGAGTACCTCGGTCGCTTGGCCATCGGCCGCGTCGTCAATGGCGTGATGCGCCGTGGCGAGACCGTGGCGCTGCTGGAAGCGGAGTTCCACGAGGGTGAGGCCCCGTTGAAGCGGCGCCTGACGCAGCTGATGGCCTTTCAGGGTGTCAGCCGCAACGAGGTCGACGTACTGTCGGCCGGCGACCTGTTCGTCGTCGCCGGCTTCCCCGAGGTCGAGATCGGCGACACCATCGCATCAGCGGAGACTCCGATTGCGTTGACCCGACTGGTTGTCGACGAACCGGTGCTGCGCATGACGTTCGGCGTCAACACGTCGCCGTTTGCAGGCCGTGACGGCAAGTACGTCACCAGCCGTCACCTGGTTGATCGGCTCAACAAGGAACTCCTCGGCAACGTGTCGATCAAGTTGTTCGAAACGGGCTCACCCGACATCATCGAGGTGGCCGGTCGTGGCGAACTGCAGTTGGCAGTGCTGATCGAGTCGATGCGACGCGAGGGCTACGAGCTGCAGGTCAGTCGGCCGGAGGTCATCACCAAGGAAGTCAACGGCAAGCGGTTCGAGCCGCAAGAGCGCGGCGTCTGCGACGTCCCCGACGAGCACGTCGGCACGGTCACTCAGGAACTGGCGCCGCGCAAGGGACGCATCACCGACCTGCGAACCGGCGATGCCGGCCGCACGATCGTCACGTTCGAGTGCCCGAGCCGCGGGCTGATCGGGTTCCGCTCGCTGCTGATGACCACCACGCGTGGCACGGCCCTGCTGCACCAGCATCACATGGGCTGGATGCCTTGGGCAGGCGACATGCCTGACTCGCGTGGCGGGGCGATGGTGTCCGACCGGGTCGGCCAGACCACCGGCTACGCGCTCGACAAGCTGCAGCTCAGTGGCCAGTTCTTCGTCAACCCCGGTGAACAGGTCTACGAAGGCATGGTCGTCGGCGAGTGTGCCCGCGACGACGAGATGGTGGTCAACGCCGTGCGTGCCAAGGAGAAGAACAACATCCGAACCCACAGCCACGACGACGCCGTGAAGTTGCCGAGCCCGAAGATCCACACCCTCGAGACAGCGATCGAGTGGATCGTCGAGGATGAGTTGGTGGAAGTCACGCCGAAGGCCATCCGCATCCGCAAACGGCACCTCGGTCTCGAAGAGCGTCGCAAGGCCAACAAGAAGGTCAGCGCCTAGGAGTCTCGAGCGCTGGCACCGATATGGGCCGTATGCGCCCAAATCGGCGCCGGCGCTGATCAACCGGGGCCGCGACGGATGGCGGGGTGCGGCAGGGGAGTCCAGTTCGGGCGTTCCAGCTGGATCACCATCTGGTCGTGGGCAACCTGGCCGACCATCTCGATGATCTCGTCGCGCAGGTATTGGTAGGCGGGGATGCGACCGACGAACGCATCGGAACTCTCCGTGCACCACCAGTGGAAGTCGGCGCCACCATCGCCCCAGTCGCGACGCTTCCACTCACGAAGGGTAGAAGTGACGTAGCCGTTGTCGTCGGTGTGATGCTCGAGCCGCAGTGGCAACTGCCAGCACACATCGGGCTTCCAGTCGATGTAGCGCTCGCCGGCCTCGACCGCGGCGATGTGGAGCGCACAACCGGCGCCACCCGGGAAGTCGGGCTCGTTGTGGAAGATGCAGGCGCCCTTGACGACACGCGTCTTGGTCGCCCCATCCTCCGTCTCGAGCACGCCCTTGTTGTGGCCCTTCTTGTAGTTCTGCCAATGGCGGGGCTCGAGCCGCGTCAAGGCGTCGAGCACCGTCTGCACGTCGTCATCGTCGATGAAGTGCGCACCGTGACTGCAACATCCTTGCGACAACGCCGTCGCATCCTCGTCGAGCACGCCTTTGCAGCCGGCGCCGTAGATGCAACTCCAGTTCGAGCGCAGGAACGTCGCGTCGAACACCCAGGTCCGCCGATCGTGGTCGTCTTCGAAGCTGATCCATTCGTGGCGGTCGAGTGGGGGGTCGGCGGGGCCGTCGGAATGCTTGGGCACGCGCCGAAACTACCTCGGTAGGCTGGCGACTCCATGGCTACACCACCACAGACCGCTGATCAGCTGCGCGACGCCTTCACCGATTTCTTCGCGGCGCGCGCCCACACGGTGGTGCCGTCGGCGAGTTTGATCCCGCACGACCCGACGGTCCTGTTCACGGTCGCCGGGATGGTGCCGTTCAAGCCGTACTTCGTCGGTGACGAGGTGCCGGCCTACAAGCGTGCGGTCAGCAGCCAGAAGTGTGCACGGGCCGGCGGGAAGCACAACGACCTCGACGATGTGGGGCGCACCAAGCGTCACCTCGTGTTCTTCGAGATGCTCGGCAACTTCAGCTTCGGCGACTACTTCAAGAGCGAGATCATCCCGTGGAGCTGGCAGCTGACGACCGAGACGTTCGGCGTCGACGGCGACAAGCTGTGGATCACCGTGCACGACAGCGACGACGAGGCCGAAGCGATCTGGCACGAGCAGGTGGGTGTGCCGATGGACCGCATCCAACGTCTCGGTGACAAGGACAACTTCTGGCAGATGGGCGACACGGGCCCGTGTGGGCCGTGCAGCGAGATCCACATCGACCGTGGCCCGGCGTTCGGTCCGGAAGGTGGCCCGCTCGGCGACCCGCACGGTGACCGATTCATGGAGTTCTGGAATCTGGTCTTCATGCAGTACAACCAGGCGCCCGACGGCAGCCGCACCCTGCTGCCGAAGCCGTCGATCGACACCGGTCTCGGGTTGGAGCGGATGTTGTGCCTCTTGCAGGGCGTGGACTCGGTGTGGGAGACCGATCTGATGCTGCCGCTGATCGATCAGGCCTGCAGCCTCACCGGCAAGACGTATTCAGCCGGCGATTACGACGATCGCGATACGTTCGCGATGCGCGTCCTGGCCGAGCACGCCCGCAGCAGCACGATGTTGGTCAGCGATGGCGTGTTCCCGTCGAACGAGGGTCGTGGCTATGTGCTGCGCCGAATCATCCGCCGTGCCGTCCGGTACGCATACCTCCTGGGGACCGAGAAGCTCGTCATGCCGTCGCTGGTCGAGACCGCGGTCGACATCATGGGCAACGCCTATCCCGACGTCTCCAAGAACCGCGACTTCATCGTCGGCGTGCTGACTCGTGAGGAGGAGCGCTTCCGCCAGACGTTGAAGAACGGGTTGTCGATCCTCGAAGACGAGTTGCGCGGCGATCGCACCGAGCTGCCCGGGTCGACCGCCTTCTTGCTGCACGACACATATGGCTTCCCGCTCGAGCTCACCGAAGAGATCGCCGGCGAGCGAAACATCGCCGTCGACACGGTCGGATTCGACACGGAGATGAAGGCTCAGCGCCAGCGTGCCAAGGCCGCCCGCAAAGGAACCGTGACCGACGACGATCGGCTCGACGTGTACCGAGAGATCGTCGAGCAGTTCGGTGTCACCGAGTTCCTCGGCTACACCGATGACACCACCGAGTCTCGCCTGCTTGCTGTCGTGCCGAACACCGATGGCACGGTCGAGCTCTTCCTCGATCGCACGCCGTTCTATGCCGAGAGTGGCGGCCAGGTCGGCGACACCGGCTCCATCACGTCGAGCGATGGTGGTCGGGCGGATGTGATCGACACGACGTTCGCGTTGCCGGGCCTGCGCAGGCACACCGCGCGAATCGTCGTCGGCACGCTGCAAGCGGGTACGACGGTGAACGCGGCGATCGATGTCGGTCGCCGCGCCGCGATCCGGCGCAACCACACCGGCACCCACGTACTGCACTACGCACTGCGCAAGGTGTTGGGTGAGCACGTGAAGCAGGCCGGCTCGCTGGTCGCTCCCGAACGACTTCGCTTCGACTTCAGTCACTACGACGCGGTCACCGATGTCGAGATCGCTGAGATCGAGCGGATCGCCAACGCTGAGACCCTCGCCAACTCCTCGGCGCGGGCGTTCGAGACCACGAAGGAAGAGGCCACCGCGCTGGGAGCCATTGCGTTCTTCGGTGACAAGTACGGCGAGATCGTCCGGGTGCTCGAAGTCGGCAATTCGATCGAGTTGTGTGGCGGTACCCATGTTCGCGCCGCGGGCGACATCGGTCTCATCAAGATCGTCAGTGTGTCGTCGATCGGGTCCAACCTGCGCCGTATCGAGGCGGTCACCGGGGAGAACTCGGTGCGTCTGTTGCAACGAGACGAGAAGTTGCTCGGTGACGCGGCCCGCCTGGTCGGCTCGAACGCGGAAGAACTGGTCACGGGGGTGCAGCGTCGGCTCGACGAGATCAAGTCGCTGCACGACGAGATCAAGGCGTTGCGCGGCCAGATGGCAAGCGGCCGAGCGGCTGAGCTGGCGGCCGCAGGGTCAGGCGGTGTCGTGGTCACCCGGGTCGATGGCATCAGCCCCGGTGATCTGCGCGATCTGGCTGTTGCAGTGCGTCAACAGCCTGGGGTGCACACCGTGGTGCTGGGTGGCGTGACCGACACCGGTGGCGTCTCACTGGTCGCAGCCGTCACGCCGGAATCCGGGAAGGTTGCCGGGGACCTCATCAAGGACGCCGCCAAAGCGGTCGGGGGCGGTGGAGGTGGTAAGGGCGACATCGCCACCGCGGGCGGAAAGAACCCCGAGGGTCTCGATGAGGCATTGCGGATCGCTGTGGAGGCGACTGCTCAGTGACCCGCCCGGCGATCCGTGCCCTCGGCCTCGATCTGGGCTCCAAGCGCATCGGGGTGGCCATCGGGGATCGCACGGGAACCATTGCCACGCCGCTGCAGGTGCTGCACCGAAGTGGCAGCACAGGTCGCGATCACGCAGCGATTGCCAAGCTCGTGCTGGAGGAAGAAGCCGATGTCGTGGTGGTCGGGTTGCCGCTGAACATGAACGGCTCTGCAGGGCCTGCGGCGAGGGCTGCCATCGACGAGGCGGCGACGCTGGCTACCGTGGTGCACGTGCCGGTTGTGACCTTCGACGAACGACGCACCACGGTGACCGCCGATCGGGCGATGATCGAGGCCAACATGCGCGCCCAGGCGCGACGGCGCATCGTCGACAAGGTCGCCGCTGCAGTCATGCTGCAGAACTGGCTCGACTCCGGCAGGCCCGAATGATCGGCCGTCGGGTGTCATCGCTCGACGAGCGCGAGTGGCAGCTGGATCCATGGGACGACCCGGATCTGACCGACGCGTTGGTCATCGAGCGGCCCAGGCGCTCGCATCGGTCGATCAAGTACCTCGTGTACCTCGCCGGGATGGTGACCGTCGTGGCGCTGATCGTTGCCGGTTGTGTCGGGCTGTGGTACCTCCGCCAGGTCAACCCGTCGGGTGATCCGGGCGCCGTCGAAGTGTTCAGGGTTTTGCCCACCGACACGGTCGAGACGATCTCGGAGCGCTTGCAGGACCACGGACTCGTCACCAACGCCAGGGTCTTCCGCTACTACGTCGACCACAACGGCGGGCTGACGTTGACGCCCGGCGACTACGAGCTCCGTCCGCGAGATCACATCGGCAACGTGATGCGCGTGCTTCGCACCCCGCCCTCGCTGACCTACACGAAGGTCACGTTCCCCGAGGGTTTCACACTGCAGAAGATGAGCGAGCGGCTGTCGGCCAAACTCCCTCGAACTGATCCCTTGGCGTTCATGACCGCGGTGACCGATGGCTCGGTTCGTTCGCCCGTTCCCGGGCAGCCGGAGGGTCTGACATCGATGGAGGGTTTGCTGTTCCCCGACACGTACCAGATCTCCGCCGATGAGACACCGGCCCACGTCGCCCAGCGCATGGCCGACCTGATGGACCTCGTCCTCCGTCAGGAAGACGTGGTCGCCAAGGCGTATCCCGAACAGCTGTCGGCGTACGGGGTCCTGATCATCGCCTCGATGATCGAGAAGGAAGCCAAGGTCGACGAGGACCGCCCGAAGATCGCCCGTGTCATCCTCAATCGCCTGGCGCTCGGCATGCCGCTGCAAATCGACGCGACGTTGTTGTACGGACAGCCAGCCGACGCCTCGCCCACTGCACTGAGCCAGGTCGACACCCCGTACAACACGTACATGCACACCGGTCTGCCACCGACGCCGATCGCAAATCCCGGCCGAGCATCGATCCAAGCGGTGGTCAATCCCGCTGCAGACCCGTCGCAAGGTGACCCGATCTGCAAAGACCTCCCCGTGCCGACCGATTGCCACTACCTGTACTACGTGGTTGCGGACGAAGACGGTCGACACGCATTCGCGGCCACGCTCGATCAACACAACGCCAACGTGCAGCACGCCCGCGACCTCGGGTTGTTGGGGTGATCTCGGCAACAACACGCGTCGCCGCCGTGATCGGCAGCCCGGTGCGTCACAGCCTCTCACCGGCCCTGCACAACGCTGGCTTCGATGCGACGGGGGTCGACTGGGTCTACACCGCGTTCGAGGTCGCCCCAGGCGGTGCCGATGCGGCGATCGCCGCGATGCGGGCGCTGGGATTGGGTGGGCTTTCGGTCACCATGCCGCACAAGGAGGCGGTTGCCGAGCTCGTCGACGAGCTCGACCCGGCCGCCGCCGCGCTGCGCAGCGTCAACACGGTCGTCGTGCTCGACGACGGACGCCTCAAGGGCTACAGCACCGACGGGGCCGGCTTCGTGGCCTCGTTGGGGGCGCAGGGTGCCGAGATCAGTGGAAGCCACGTCGGAGTGATCGGTGGTGGCGGTGCAGCTCGGGCGATCATCGACGCCGTGGCGCGCGCCGGAGCAGCGCGCGTCACCGTCGTCAACAGGTCTGCCGATCGGGCGATCGCTGCGGCCGCGCTGGCAGGTTCGATCGGCTCGGTAGGCATTGAGAGCCGGCTGCGCGAATGCGACATCGTGGTCAACGCGACATCGGTCGGCATGGGTTCGACCGAGCTTCCGTGCGATGCCGGCCTGTTGAACTCGGGTCAGATCGTCGCCGACATCGTTTACCACCCGCGCCGCACGGCGTTCTTGGTCGTCGCCGAACAGGCCGGCGCTCGCACGGTCGAAGGCCTCGGAATGCTGGTTCATCAAGCCCTCGTGCAGCAGCGATTGTGGACCGGCGCGCCCGTCGATGCAGCCGTGATGTGGGCCGCGGCAGAGCGGGAGTTGGCATCGCGGGGCCAGTAGCCTTGATGTGATGCTTCGATACCTCACTGCCGGCGAATCGCATGGCCAGGCCCTGGTCGTGATCGTCGAGGGTCTGCCCGCAGGGCTGTCGATCACCGTCGAGGAGATCCAGGAGGAGATGGCCAGACGCCGACTCGGCTACGGCCGCGGCCCGCGCCAGAAGTTCGAGCAGGATGAGTTGACGTTGCTGGGCGGAGTGCGCCACGGGCGTACGCTCGGCTCGCCTGTCGCGATCGAGATCAAGAACA
Source organism: Ilumatobacteraceae bacterium (assembly GCA_039931555.1). Lineage (GTDB taxonomy): Bacteria > Actinomycetota > Acidimicrobiia > Acidimicrobiales > Ilumatobacteraceae > JAENVT01. The sequence continues at coordinate 84,146 of JBDTRP010000104.1, forward strand.
GTGAATGGTTCCGCAGCGACAAGTGGCACGAGGAGATGTCGCCGGCGCCAGGCGCGACGAAGAACCCCCTCACCCAGGTGCGGCCCGGTCACGCCGACCTGGTTGGCATGCAGAAGTACGGCTTCACCGATGCGCGCGATGTGCTCGAGCGAGCCAGCGCCCGCGAAACCGCGGCGCGCGTCGCGGCCGGCGCCGTGGTGAAGAAGCTGCTCTCCGAACTGGGTGTCTCGATCGTGTCTCACGTGATTCAGATGGGGGCGGTGCGCTCGAAGGCGGTCGAACGGCCGACGATCGCCGATCTTGCCCGGGTCGACGAGTCGCCGGTGCGCTGCTTCGACTCCGCGGCCGAGGCTGCCATGATCGACGAGGTCAAGGCCGCGGCCAAAGACGGCGATTCGCTGGGCGGCGTGGTCGAGGTGTTGGGATACGGCATCCCGATCGGGCTCGGCAGCCACGTGCATTGGGACCGCAAGATCGATGCCGCGCTGGCCCAAGCCGTGATGAGCATCCAGGCGGTCAAGGGGGTCGAGATCGGTGACGGTTTCGAGGGCGCGGGGCGACGCGGTAGCGCCGCTCACGACGCCATAGTGTGGGACGGCGGCACCGGCGAGTACCGGCGCGAGACCACCTTGGCGGGCGGTACCGAGGGCGGGATGACCACCGGCGAACTGCTGGTCGTTCGCGCGGCGATGAAGCCGCTGGCCACACTCAACCAACCGACGCTCAAGACGGTCGACGTCGTCACCAAGGAATCAACGGTCAGCTTCAAGGAGCGAACCGATGTCACCGCTGTTCCGGCGATGGGGGTCGTTGCTGAGACGATGGTCGCACTCGTCGTCGCCGCCGAGGCGCAGCGCAAGTTCGGTGGCGACTCGTTGGGCGAGTTCGTGCGGAACGCCGAATCCTTCCGCAGCTCGCTCGGTTAGCCGTTGTGGGAATCGCTGCGGATCAACATCTCGTCCTGGTCGGATTGATGGGTTCTGGCAAGACGACCGTCGCGCGCATTGCCGCCGAACGCCTGGGGCGGCGAGTGATCGACAGTGACGCCGTGATCGAGGCCGCGACCGGCAGGACCGTACGCGAGATCTTTGCGACCGACGGCGAGGATGCGTTCCGCGAGTTCGAATCGGCCGCACTGCACGACGCGCTGGCCAATCCCGAGCCGGCGGTGATTGCTGCTGCGGGAGGAGTGGTGCTCCGTGCTGAGAACCGTGCTGCGCTGAAGCAGACCAACGCCAAGGTCGTATGGCTGTGCGCATCGCCCGCGCTCCTCGTCGAGCGGGTGACGTCGGGCGTCCACCGGCCGCTGCTCGACGACGACCCGGCGGGTACGTTGCAGCGCATGCATGCCGGGCGCGAGAAGCTGTACCGCGAAGTGGCCGACGCCATCGTGCTCGTCGACAATCGCACTCCGGCAGATGTCGCCGAGGCGGTCCTGCGGTGATCACCATTCGCGTTCCACTCGGCGAACGCAGCTACGACGTGCTCGTTGGGCACGGCGCGCGCAGCGAACTGGCGGGGTTGCTTCCATCGACCGCCCGGCGGGCCGCGATCGTCACCCAGCCGGGTATACCGCTCGACCTTGATCCCGGCATGCCGACCGAAGTGTTCACGATCGGTCAGGGCGAGTCCCACAAGTCGCTCGCCACCATCGAGGCGCTGTGCAGAGGCTTCGCGACGTTCGGCCTGACCCGCAACGACGTCGTGGTCGGTGTCGGCGGCGGAATGGTCACCGACGTAGCCGGGTTCGCAGCGGCGTCGTGGCATCGCGGGGTGGCGGTCGTGCACGTTTCCACCACGCTGGTCGGGATGGTCGACGCGGCGATCGGTGGAAAGTCCGGCGTCAACCTCGCCCGGGCCGACGGTGTTGGCGGCAAGAACCTGATCGGCGCCTACTGGCAGCCGGCGGGCGTTGTCTGCGACCTCGACGCCCTGGCAACGCTGCCCCCACGCGAGGTGCGTTGCGGGCACGGCGAGATGGCCAAGTACCACTTCTTGACCGGCGACGACCTGCTCGCGTTGGACGAGGTCGAGCGCATCGCCCGCTGTGTCGAGATCAAAGCCCAGGTCGTGGCCGGCGACGAGCGGGAGTCGGGCCGTCGGGCGCTGTTGAACTACGGCCACACCCTGGCGCACGCCCTGGAGATCGAGACGGACTACGCGCTTGCCCATGGGGAGGCGGTCGCCATCGGGTTGATCTATGCCGCACATCTCGCCCGCTGCCTCGGTCGCGTCGATGACCGTCGGGTCGAACAGCACTACGAGGTCGTGGCGGGCAAGTACGAGCTCGATACTTCGCTGCCGCCGGACGTTGACCCACGACATCTGATCGAGTTGATGGGGCGCGACAAGAAGGCCCTCGGTGGCGGGCTGACGTTCGTGCTGGATGGGCCGGACGGTGTCGAAGTGGTGACGGGTGTTTCGGTCGAGGCGGCCGACGAGGCGCTCCGTTCAATGGCGGCATCGTGACGGCACCGCGCCTGATGACTGCCCGATTGCTGATGCGCGAATGGCGCGACCGTGATCGCGCTCCCTACGCCGCATTGAACGGTGACCCCGACGTGATGCGGCACTTTCCGTCGACTCTGACCGCCCAGCAAAGCGACGAGATGATCGATCGGATGACTGCCCGGTGGCGTGATCGAGGCTTCGGACTGTGGGCAGTCGAGCGGCTCGACTCGAGCGAGCTCATCGGGTTCGTCGGGCTCGCTGCGCCGGAATGGCAAGCGCCGTTCACACCGTGCGTCGAGGTTGGTTGGCGCCTTGCCAAGCAGCACTGGGGCAATGGCTTCGCGCCGGAGGCAGCGCGGGCCGCGCTGGCGTGGGGTTTCGAGCACGTCGAGCTTCCGGACGACCAGTTCCTCAGCTTCACGACGACGAGGAACCTGAAGTCGCAGCGCGTGATGGACAAGATTGGGATGGTCCGTGATCCCGACCTCGATTTCGATCATCCGCTCGTGCTCGATTGGGTCGAGCGACGTCACGTCGTCTTTCGAATCGATCGCCGGCAGTTCACCGAGAGCATGGCACGATAGAGCCGTGGCGCTGATCACCCTTCTGCATGGTCCCAACCTCAACCTGCTCGGCCAACGCGAGCCGCACATCTACGGCACCGCGACACTCGCCGATTACGTCACGTTCACCACGGACGTAGCGCGTGAGTTCGGGCACGAGGTGTCAGCGTTCCAGACGAACCACGAGGGTGAGCTGGTCGATGCCATTCACGCAGCGCGCGGGAGTGCTGCGGCGATCATCATCAACCCCGGCGCCTTCACCCACTATGCATGGAGCATCCACGATGCCCTCGCTGCGTTCAGTGGGCCGATCGTCGAGGTGCACATCTCCAACCCGAATGCTCGCGAACCGTGGCGACACACCAGTGTGATTGCTCCGGTGTCGACCGGATCGATCATGGGGTTCGGGATCCACGGCTATCGACTCGCGGTCGAGGCCGTCGCAGCCAAGCTGAGCGCGTCGTGATGGCGCCGCTCGAGGTGACCGGTCGCTGCGCCCGCGTGCGCGACCGCGTTGATCAGGCCGACGCACTGCTGGTCAGCAGCCTGACGAACATCCGGTGGTTGACCGGCTTCACGGGCTCCAACGGGTGGGTGCTGGTCACCCCCGACGAGGTCGTGCTGGTCACGGATGGGCGGTATGGCGACCAGGCCGGCGCGCAGATGACGGCGGCCGGTGTCGACGGTCGCGTGATCGTCGGGCTGTCGGGTGCCGCGTTGCTCGACGCCCTGGCCGCCGAAGTCAGCTCGTTCGCTTCGGTGGGCTTCGAGGCGGCTCACGTGACATACGAACAGTTCCAGCGGTACCAAGGTCTGTTCGAGCCGGCACTGGTCCCTGTCGGTGGGGTGGTCGAGGCTGAGCGCAGGCACAAGGATGCCGGCGAGATCGCACGCATGGCCGAGGCATGCCGGATTGCGGACGCCGCACTGGCCGAGTTGCACCAATCCGGTGAGCTGCGGGGACGGTCGGAGGCTGACGTGCGGAACCAGCTGGAGATCCGCATGCGAGAGCTCGGAGCAGACGGGCCGAGCTACGAGACGATCGTGGCTACCGGTCCGATCAACTCCGCCCGCCCGCATCATCGCCCGTCGAACACCGTGATCGAGCCGGGACACACCGTCATCATCGATGTCGGCGCGCTCTACGACGGTTATCACAGCGACATGACGCGCACGTTCTTCATCGGCGAGGCCACCAAGATGCAGCAGGACTTGTACGAGGTGGTGATTACCGCGCAACGAGCAGGCGTCGCCGCTGTCGAAGCCGGGCTCAGCACCGCGGAGCTCGATGCCGTGTGTCGCGATTCGATCGCCGAGTCCGGCTACGCCGAGTGGTTCAGCCACGGAACCGGTCACGGAGTCGGTCTGGTGATCCACGAAGACCCGTTCATCAACAGCACCGGTGACCTGAAATTGCAGGTCGGGGACGTAGTGACCGTCGAGCCGGGGGTCTATCGTGAAGGTTTCGGCGGTATCCGAGTCGAAGACCTGGTGGTCGTGACCGAGAATGGATGCCGCGTACTGACTGCATCGCCGAAGGATTCACCGTGCCCGCCATCACCACCAACGACCTGAAGAACGGAATCACCCTGGAGCTCGACAACGGGCTCTTCCAAGTGGTCGAGTTCCAGCACGTCAAGCCAGGCAAGGGTGGTGCGTTCGTGCGCACCAAGTTGCGCAACGTCAAGAACGGCAACGTGTTCGACCGCACGTTCAACGCCGGGGTGCGCGTCGAGCAAGCGCTGCTCGAGAAGAAGGACATGCAGTTCCTGTACCGCGATGGCGACGAGTACGTCTTCATGGACAACGACAACTACGACCAGATCCACGTTGCGCCGGTCGCCCTCGGCGATGCGGCGAACTACATGGTCGAACAGGCTGTCGCAATCATCGCGTTCTACCAGGGTGAGATCGTCTCGGTCGAGATCCCGGCTTCTGTCGAGCTGGTCATCACCGATACCGAGCCGGGCATGCAGGGCGACCGCGTGTCGGGCGCTCGCAAGCCGGCCACGCTCGAGACCGGGCTGGTGCTGCAGGTTCCGCTGTTCATCAACCCGGGCGACCGGGTCAAGGTCGACACTCGCAGCGGCGATTACATCACCCGGGTTTGAGGTGACGCGACGCAGGGTTCGTCCCGCCGACGACGAACGTTCGGACTCGCGCGAGCGGGCGATGATGCTGCTGTACGAGGCGGACTCGAAGGGCATCTCCGCACGCGAGGTGTTGGCCGCGCAGATCTCGGAAGCGGACGAACTGACCACGTTGCTGGTCGAGGGCGTCGAGGAGAACCAGAGCCGGCTCGACGACGCGATCACCACGTATGCCAAGGGCTGGACATTGGCTCGCATGCCGACGATCGACAGGACCGTCCTGCGGATTGCCGGTTTCGAGCTACTCGGCCGCCGCGACGTGCCGGTCGCCGTGGTGCTCAACGAGGCGGTCGAGCTGGCCAAGCGGTTCTCCACCGACGACTCGGGTCGGTTCGTCAACGGCGTGCTCTCGTCGCTGGTACCGGTGCTGCGCCCGAGTGCCTGAAATCCGCACTGATCTGACACCTATCATCGCGACGTGATCGTCGAGGAAGAAGTCGCCTCCAGCGTGGAGCTGGTCGACGATCCCACGGCCGAGATCACGCTGGGCCGAGTCGAGCGCTGGATCGAGCGGTTCTCGACCATCCATCCAGCCGCCTGGTTCACTGCCGCGGGCGCGGCCCTGTTCGCCCTCGTGTTCGGCAAGCTCGGCGTGCAACACCACGACAACTTCGGCACGTGGTCGTACGACATGGGCATCTACGACCAGGGCTTCTGGCTCGTATCGCGCGGCGGACAGAGCTTCATGACCGTTCGTGGCATGGAGTTCTGGGGACACCACCTCAACCTGATCGTGGTCGTCTTCGTCCCGTTCTACTGGCTGGGCGCTGGCCCCTCGTTCCTCTACGTGGCACAGGCCGTCGGGCTGGCCGTCGCCGCGTTCCCGATTTACCTGATCGCCCGGGATCGGTTCGCCAAACCGTGGATGGGACTGCTGTTCGCGGCCGTCTATCTGATGTACGCGCCGATCCAATGGATCAGCTGGGCCAACTTCCACCCGGAGGCGTTGGTGATCGCCCCGCTGCTGTATGCGTGGTGGTTCGCCAGCCATCGCCGGTGGCGTGGCATGTTCATCGCGCTGTTGTTCGCCTTGTCGATCCGCGAAGACGCCGCGCTCGTCGTGATCATGCTCGGCCTGATCCTGGCGTTCATGTACCGCCCCGGCAAGGGCGACCACCGTGATCGGATGATGGCGTTGTGGACACTCGGCCTGGGCTTCGGGTGGTATGTGATCGCCACCAAGCTCGTGATCCCACACTTCAATCAGGGCAAGCAACCGTTCTACATCCAGTACTTCTACAGCAACTACGGCAAGGACGTCCCGGCGATCATCGAGACCATGCTGCGCCACCCGAACCGTGTGATCGGCGATGCCACCCAGCCGGATCGACTGCGGTTCTACCGCGATCTCGCCCTGCCGCTCGGTGGACTGCCACTGGCGGCTCCCTTGGCGCTGCTGATGGCAGCCCCACAGATGCTGGCCAGCGTGATCGGCCTCAGCCCCTACGCCAGAAGCATCCACTACCAGTACACGGCGATGATGATCGCCCCACTGATGATCGCGGCGATCGAAGGCGGTCGGGTGTTGTGGCGCTTCAAGATCATGCACATCGTGTTGCCCATCTGGCTGTTGGGATGTGCGTACATGACCAACGTCGCCTGGTCACCGTCACCGGTCGGCGACTCGTACAACGTGTGGGCACGGCCGAACCCGCGTCACGATTCGATGCGTGAGGCCTTGAAGCTGGTGCCGGCCGACGCGTCCGTCGCGGCCACGTACACCCTGTTGCCGCACCTGTCCCATCGCGCCCAGATCTACGACTGGCCCAACCCGTGGGTGCCGTCGTACTGGGGCAACGATGACGGCTACCGCCTACCGGATCCGGCGACCATCGAGTACATCGTGCTCGATCGGACCCAGGTCGGCCCGGCACAGCAAGCGCTGGTCGCCAGCATGATCGCGCCTGATGGTCCCTACCAGGTCTTGTTCGATGCCGACGACGTGCTGGTCGCCAGACGCAAGTCGGCGGGCTAGCGCCTGCGGGCGATCAGCAAGAGGTTCTTGCCGAACGGCGGGTTGGGCACCAATCGCTGGATCAACTTGCTGACCGGCACGACAGCACGGTCGAAGACTGCCGACGAGGAAGCACTGAGAGATTGCCGGTTCAGCAGTCGGTACATCAGCCAGTACGGCACGATGCCGGCGACCTCGAGATACCGAAGGTCGACGATCTCGAAGCCTGCGCCGGCCACCGCCTCGCGCAGCAGCGACTTGTCGTACCGGCGATGATGCCCGGATTTGAAGTCGAGGCTGCCGTACAGCCGCGACATCGCCGGAACGAACACCCCGAGCGACCCCCCGGGCGCGACGAGATCGAACGCCGTTCGCATCTCCGCGGCATCGTCGAGAATGTGCTCGAGCACGTTGATGTAGATGATCGAGTCGAACTGTTGGGGCCGGGTGCGTGCCAGTTCCTGCGACGTGAGTTGCAGGGCGGTCACGTTCCGCATTCGCGAAGCGGCCTCGCGCAGTTCCTCGAAGAGGTTCTCGGCCGGCTCGATCGCAGTGATCTCGCTCGCTGGCTTGCGGTCGGCGAGCTCGGTTGCGATGGTGCCGATGCCGGCGCCCACTTCGAGGATGCGTTGACCAAGGTGGGGCGCGAGCTCATCAGCGATCCACCCGAAGAACCGGTTGGCCTGGGCCAGGTTCTCGAGCTCCTCCGCCGCGCCGAACTGCGAGTTCGACGACGCTGGCTGGGCCTGCATGCGGGCTGATCGGGCCGCCCACGTGGCCTGGTCGCGCCGGCCTTCGCTGCGGACTTCGGCGATCATCACACGAGTCGCGTGCAGACTGCGCCAGAACGCCGTGATGTCGGAGAACGAGAGCGACCGAACGCCGGCGTAGCGGGGCCGGAACGTGATCGGGCACTCCGTGACGGAGAACCCGGCAGCTTGCGCGACCGCGACCGATGCAGCGAAGTAGCCGTAGCCGTCGGGCGGCACCTCGCGGTCGATCCACAACTGTGCGACGTCGGGACGGATGATCCGAAACGACGTCGTCGCATCGTGAACACCTTTCAAGCCGATGATCCGCCGAGCGAGGATGTTTGCGGTCCGACTGACAATCGAGCGCAATGCAGACGTACCGGGGGAGGAGCCGCCTCGTACCCACCGTGACCCGATCGTGACCCCACTGCGCCGGGCCACGAACGCCCGCACCAGGTCGACGATCTGGCGTGCGTCGTGATGGCCGTCAGGGTCGAGGGTGGCGAAGAAGTCGCGTCCACCCTCGCGGAGGAGGTATCCGAAACCGGCCAGCTGCGACCCGCCGAGGCCGAGATTCGCCCCGGTGAGCACCTCGAGCTTGATTCCGAGTCTGGCGGCCTCGTCGGTGGCGATCGCGGCCGTGTTGTCGGGACTCGAGTCGTCGACCAACAAGACGTCGATCTCGATGCCCGAGCGCCGCAGGACCGACGCGGCTTCCTCGAGCTCTGCCAGCACCGGACCGACCGAGGCGCCACTGTTGTAGGTCGCGAGCACCACGGTGCCGCGAAGATCTGGCATCCGGGCAAGGTATCACCGCCCCGGAGCCGATGTCCGGCGGCCGGTTCACGGTGGCGCGTGCTGTCGTCCTGCTAGTCTCGCCCTGCCGTGAAATGGGTCCCGTGAGGCCCATACGGGAGGAGCAAATCGTGTGGTTCATCGATCTGGGTGCCAGTCTGCGCGCCCGACCTGGTGCTGTGAGCGGGCTGTGGCGCCCAGATCCGGTCACCGAATGGGGATCCTCCAATAATCATGCACTAGATTGCATGAACATGCAGTTACTCTCGTCGATGACGGTGTGCCCGTGATCCGGGAGGCGGTCCTGGTCCTTGCCGATGGCAGTGTCTTCGAAGGCGAGTTGTTCGGCGCCGACCCGCCTGGCGGGATCGCCAGCGGCGAAGTGGTCTTCAACACGGTGATGAGCGGCTACCAGGAGGTCATCACCGACCCCTCGTACGCCGGGCAGATCATCACGTTCACGTCTCCCCACATCGGCAACTACGGCACCAATCAGGCCGACCTCGAATCCGAGCGCCCGTTCTGTCGCGGGGTCGTCGTGCGCGAGATCGCTCGCCATCACAGCAATCACCGCGCTGAGGAATCGCTCGATGCCATGCTGCGGGTTCACGGCGTCAGCGGTATCGGTGGCATCGACACGCGGCGGTTGACGCGGATCCTGCGCGAAACGGGCGCGATGGCCGGGGCGTTCGGCACAGCGGATCTTTCTGCACTCCACGCCGCGGCAGCCGTCGAGCCGGGCACGGACGGCATCGATCTCGTCGCCGGCGTGACCTGTGCCGCGCCGTACAGCGCGGGAACTGCAGCCGATGGTGGACGTCGGATCGTCGCATTCGACTTCGGCATCAAGCGGACGATGGTGCGCCACCTCGCCGGGCTCGGCATCGTCGATGTCGTCCCAGCGTCTACCACCGCGGCGGAGGTGCTGGCCCGACAACCCGACGGCGTGTTCTTGTCGAACGGTCCCGGCGACCCGGCGATGGTCGGATATGCGGTCGACACGATCGCCGAACTGCTCGGGGAGGTTCCGATCTTCGGCATCTGCCTCGGTCACCAGTTGCTCAGTCGGGCGCTCGGTGGCGAGACGTTCAAGCTGCCGTTCGGTCACCATGGGGGCAACCATCCCGTGCGTCACGAAACGTCGGGTCACATCGAGATCACCAGCCAGAACCACAACTTCTGCGTCGATACGACGAGCCTCGACGGCAAGGTCGAGGTGACGCATCTCAACCTCAACGATCAAACCAACGAGGGCATGCGCGTGCTGGGAGCGCCGGCATTCAGCGTGCAGTACCACCCTGAGGCGGGGCCAGGGCCGCACGACTCGAGGTACCTGTTCGACATGTTCGCCGAGCTGATGGACGCGAGGTCCTGATGCCCAAGCGCACCGACATCCACTCGATCCTGATCATCGGTTCCGGTCCGATCGTGATTGGTCAGGCCTGCGAGTTCGACTATTCCGGCACGCAGGCGTGCCGCGTGCTGCGCGAGGAGGGCTACCGGGTCATCCTCGTCAACTCGAATCCGGCGACGATCATGACCGATCCCGACTTCGCGGACGCGACGTACATCGAGCCCATCACACCCGACGTCGTCGCCAAGATCATCGAGCGCGAGCGACCGGACGCAGTGTTGCCGACGCTCGGCGGCCAGACCGGCCTCAACACGGCGATGGCACTCTACGAGCGCGGGATCATCGGCGTGCCGGGCACTCCCGAGATGATCGGTGCCAACGCGGAGGCGATCGCCACGGCAGAGGATCGTGACCGGTTCAAGCAGGCGATGATCGAGATCGGGCTGGCGGTCCCCGTCAGCGGCATCGCTCACACCCTCGACGAGGCACGAGACGTCGTCGCGAGCATCGGGCTTCCGATCATCATCCGTCCGGCGTACATCCTCGGCGGGCGCGGCACGGGAATCGCGTCGACCGCTGCCGAGTTCGACGTGCGCGCAGCAGAGGGCCTGGCTGCCAGCCCGATCAGCGAGATCCTGATCGAGAAGAGCATCGCCGGTTGGAAGGAGTTCGAGCTCGAGGTGATGCGCGATCGCGCCGACAACTGCGTGATCATCTGCTCGATCGAGAACGTCGACCCGATGGGCGTTCACACCGGCGACTCGATCACGGTCGCTCCGGTACAGACGCTGAGCGACGTCGAGTACCAGCAGATGCGCGATGCCGCGTTTGCATGCATTCGTCGGGTCGGCGTCGAGACCGGCGGCAGCAACGTGCAGTTCGCGGTGAACCCGGAGACGGGCGAGCAGGTGGTGATCGAGATGAACCCGCGGGTGTCTCGCTCGTCGGCGTTGGCGTCAAAGGCGACGGGATTCCCGATCGCCAAGATCGCGGCCAAGCTGGCGGTTGGGTACACGCTCGACGAGATCTCCAACGACATCACCAAGGCCACGCCGGCCAGCTTCGAGCCGAGCATCGACTACGTGGTCACGAAGATCCCGCGGTGGGCGTTCGAGAAGCTGCCCGGGTCGTCGGGAATCCTGGGCACGCAGATGCAGTCGGTCGGAGAGGTGATGGCCATCGGGCGAACGTTCACGGAGAGCTTGCAAAAGGGACTTCGCTCGCTGGAGCAGGGTCGGTTGGGTCTCGGTTGCGACCCGGCCGAGGCCGAGTTGGCCGAACTCAGCGACAAGGCACTGCTGGCGATGATCGCCACACCGACGCCGGACCGGATCTTCCAGGTCGGGGAGCTGCTGCGTCGCGGTGTCGCGATCGAGACCATCCACGACGCATGTCGGATCGATGCATGGTTCCTCGACCAGATGCTGCAGATCGTCGAGGAACGCCACGCGCTCGCAGGCCTCGACCACGCCGAGTTGTCGCCCCGGCAGTGGCGCCGCGCCAAGCAGATGGGGTTCAGCGACGGCCAGCTCGCTCATCTGTGGGGAACCGACGAGCTGAGCGTGCGGGCGGTGCGCGAGGCGGCGGGCGTGATCCCGACCTACAAGACGGTCGACACGTGCGCAGCCGAGTTCGCTGCCGAGACGCCGTACCACTACTCGACCTACGAGGACGAGAACGAGGTGCGCTCGTCCGACCGGCCGCGCGTCGTGATCTTGGGCAGCGGTCCCAATCGCATCGGTCAGGGCATCGAGTTCGACTACTGCTGCGTGCACGCTTCGTTTGCACTCCGTGAAGCCGGGTATGAGACGGTGATGATCAACTGCAACCCCGAGACCGTCAGCACCGACTACGACACGAGCGATCGTCTCTACTTCGAGCCACTGACGCGTGAGGACGTGCTGAACGTGATCGCCGCAGAGACGGTGGCCAGTGGTGGCACCCCGCCGCGGGTGATCGTGTCACTCGGGGGCCAGACGCCGCTGAAGCTGTCCGGCGTCCTGCCGCAGGAACTGATCGCCGGGACGTCTCCGTCTTCGATCGATCTCGCCGAGGATCGCCAGAAGTGGAGCACGCTGTGTCACGAGCTGCGAATTCCGCAGCCACCAGGCGGTACAGCGGCCGATCTCGAGCAGGCCCTCGGCATCGCCGAGCGGATCGGCTTTCCCGTGCTCGTCCGTCCCAGCTACGTCCTCGGTGGCCGGGCAATGCAGATCGTGCACGACACCGATCACCTGGCCCGGGCGATGGCCGAGCTCGCCGGGTTCGGTTCGCTCGGGCGAGAAGGTGGGCTGTCTGCCGAACGACCGGTGTTGATCGACCGGTTCCTCGAGGACGCGACCGAAGTCGACGTCGACGCCATCCGCGACCACACCGGTGAGGTGCTGATCGGTGGCGTCATGGAGCACGTCGAGGAAGCCGGTGTGCACAGCGGCGACTCGGCGTGCGCCATCCCGCCGCAGACACTTCCGCCGTGGGTCGTCGAAGTCATCGAGTCGTACACGACCTCGATCGCCAAGGCCCTCGACGTGCGCGGCCTGATCAACGTGCAGTACGCGGTGCTCGGCACGACGGTGTACGTGATCGAAGCAAACCCACGGGCCAGCCGCACCGTGCCGTTCGTTGCCAAGGCGACCGGTGTACCGCTGGCCAAGGTGGCCAGCCGGGTGATGCTCGGCGCCACCCTCGCCGAGCTGCGCATCGAAGGTCTCCTGCTGCCTCCATCGACCAACGGGCACGTCTCGATCAAGGAGGCCGTGCTGCCGTTCAATCGGTTCCCCGAAGTCGATCCCGCCCTTGGTCCGGAGATGCGCTCGACCGGTGAGGTGATGGGGATCGATACGACGTTCGGGCTCGCGTTCTACAAGGCGCAGCTCGCTGCCGGCACGGTGTTGCCGACCGAGGGCACGGTCTTCTTGTCGCTCGCCGATGGCGACAAGCCCGCGGGGATCGTCGTCGCCCGTCGCCTACGTGAGCTCGGGCTCGGTATCGCTGCGACAACTGGAACTGCCGACTACTTGGCGAGCTTCGGGGTCAGCGTCGATGCGGTCGTCGGAAAGGTCTCCGACGGTCACGGCATCAACGCGGTGAATCTGATTGCCGGTGGCGACATCGCTTTCGTCGTCAACACCCCGCAGGGTCAAGGCGGCGGAGCGCGAAGTGACGGCGAGAAGATCCGCAAGGCGGCGATCACCCATCGGGTCAGTTCGGTCACCACCGTCGAGGCTGCGCTGGCAGCGGTGCAGGGGATGGCGGAGCACGTCGGTCGTGCACTCTCCGTGCGATCCCTCCAGGAGTATCACGCGTGACCGTCGACCTTCGCACTCGCGTCGGATCGGTGGCGCTGCCCAACCCAGTGATGACGGCCTCGGGGACTGCGGGGCACGGCGCGGAGTTCCACTCGTTCTTCGACCTGGGCGTGCTCGGCGCGCACGTCGTCAAGTCGCTCGCCGCGTTCGAGTGGGAGGGCAACCCGCCGCCTCGGGTGCATCCGGCCGGAGTCGGCATGATCAACGCAGTGGGGCTGCAGGGACCCGGTGTGATTGCCTGGCTGGCCGATGAGCTCCCGGCGCTGACCGCGACCGGCACACGAGTCGTTGCCAGCATCTGGGGGCGCACCCTCGACGAGTACCGCCGCGCCGCCGAACTGCTTGCCGAGGCGCCGGACAACGTCGTGGCGGTCGAGGTCAACCTTTCGTGCCCCAATTTGGAGGGGCGCCGGGGGATTTTTGCCCACGACCCCGACCTGTCGACAACCGTGATCGAGGCAACGGCGGTGTGCGGGCGACCCCGTTGGGCCAAGCTCAGCGCCAACACGGATCGCGTCGTGGAGGTTGCCGCAGCAGTCCAGCGCGCAGGGGCCGAGGCGGTGACGTTGATCAACACCCTGCTCGGGATGGTCATCGATCCAACGTCTCGGCGGCCTGCGCTGGGGGCGGGGGGAGGCGGCTACAGTGGCAATCCCGTGCATCCGGTCGCCGTGCGAACGGTCTTCGACGTGTTCACCGCCCTTCCTGAGCTGGCCATCATCGGAGTCGGAGGAGTCTCCAGTGGGTGGGATGCCGTCGAGTTGATGCTCGCCGGAGCGAGCGCGGTACAGGTCGGAACGGCCAATTTCGCCGACCCGCGCACCCCGATTCGGGTGCTTGCCGGGCTTGGCCAGTGGTGCGAGCAGCACGGCGTCGGAGCGGTGGCGGAACTCGTCGGAGCGGCTCATTGACAGAATGCCGCGCATGAATGCGTGGTCAGGACTAGGGTTTTCGTTATGGCAACACCTCCTCAACTCACGCCCGAACAACGTACGGCTGCTCTGGCCAAGGCTGCCGAGGCCCGCGCTGCTCGAGCCGAACTGAAGAATCAACTGAAGAATGGTTCTGTCTCGATCCGTGAGGCACTCGCTTCGACCAGCGTGACCGTCGGCAAACTCAAAGTGGTTTCAATGCTCGAGTCGCTGCCGGGCGTCGGCAAGGTGAAGGCTCGCAAGATCATGGAAGACATCGGCATCGCCGACAACCGCCGCGTACAAGGGCTTGGCGCCGTCCAGAAGCAGTCATTGCTCGATCAACTCGGCAAGTGAGGCCATGGCGGCCAGCGACGGCACCGCCGACCCACTCATCATCGTCATCTCCGGCCCCGGTGGGGTAGGCAAGGGAACGATCGTCAACGCCCTCGTCGAGCGCGACCCGAACCTCTGGCTCAGCAGGTCGTGGACGACGAGACAGCAGCGCCGGGGCGAACCCGACACTGCCTACGTGTTCACCGACCATGCGGGTTTTGAACGGCGCATCGCCGATGGTGGGTTCTTGGAGTGGACCAAGTTCCTCGACAACTACTACGGCACTCCGACGCCCGATCTGTCCGTTGGTCGTGATGTGGTGCTCGAGATCGAGGTCGATGGCGCCAGTCAGGTGAAACGCCTCCACGACGAGGCGATCCTGATCTTCGTGTTGCCGCCATCTCGAGACGAACAGCAACGCCGTCTGCGTGGGCGCGGTGACCCAGAGGATCTGGTCGACCAGCGGTTGCGCAAGGCACTCGACGAGGAGCCGGTCGGCTTGGCAATGGCCGACCACGTCGTGGTCAACGACAACCTCGAGCGCACGGTCGACGAGATGCTGACGATCATCGACAAACACCGCAACGAGCGTTAACCGCCAGGTTGCGGTCCCGCCGCGGTACACTGGCAAACCGCTTCAGGAGGCTGAACTATGGCTCGCGCCCACGACACGATGATGAACCCGCCGATCGAGGATCTGCTCGATACGGTCGACTCCAAGTTCAGCTTGGTCACCCTCGCCGCCCGACGGGCGCGACAGATCAACTCCTACTTCAACCAGCTCGGTGACGGCCTCGGCCACATGGTTCCGCCCCAGGTCAGCTCGATCGCCAGAAAGCCGCTGAGCATCGGGTTCGAAGAGATCGCCGCTCACAAGATCGTGCGTGTCGAATTGCCGGATCCTGAAGCAGAGTCCACGGGCGACGACGCAGCCGCCGATACCGTCGCCTGATCAAACATCGGCTCCGTCTCGATGTTGGCAGGCAAGCGTGTCGTTCTCGGTGTGACCGGGGGCATCGCTGCCTACAAGGCTGTCGAGGTCTGCCGCCGACTCGTCGATGCCGGCGCACACGTCATCCCGGTGATGACCGAGGGGGCTGAGCACTTTCTGGGAATCACCACGCTGTCAGCCTTGGCCAGCGAACCCGTGCAGCGGAGCCTGTGGGACGAAGCCACTCCGATTCCACACACCTCGCTCGGTCAGACGGCGGATCTGGTCCTCGTTGTACCAGCAACGGCGCGACTGATCGGCTCATACGTCAGTGGCATATCGACAGACCTGCTCACCAACGTGCTGCTGGCCACACGCGCACCGGTCATCGTGTGCCCGGCGATGCACACCGAGATGTGGGAACACCCAGCAGTCGCTGACAACATCGCCACCTTGCGCCGGCGTGGCGTGCACATCGTCGAGCCCGACGAAGGCCGCCTGGCGGGCGGCGATTCGGGCACAGGTCGTCTGGCTGCGCCGGAACGGATCATGGCCGAGGTGGAACGTGTGCTCGGTGGCGGCGCGCTGGCCGGGGTGCACGTCGTGGTGACGGCTGGCGGAACGCGCGAGCCGATCGACGCTGTGCGAGTCATCGCCAATCGCAGCAGCGGCAAGCAGGGCTACGCGGTTGCGACCGAGGCGCTCGCGCTCGGCGCCCGGGTCACGCTGGTGTCGACCGTCGACCTGCCGACACCGATCGGCGCGGAGCTCCAGGCCGTCGAGACCGCCGCCGAGATGCAGGCCGCTGTAGAAGCGTTGGCATCGACCGCCGACGTGGTCGTGATGGCTGCGGCAGTTGCCGATTTCCGGCCGAAGGTCGCCGAGGCAGGCAAGATCAAGAAAGATGGCGCCGTCCCCGAGATCGTGCTCGAACCGACACCCGACATCCTCGCCGGGCTCGGGGCTCGCAAGCGCCCGGGCCAGATCCTCGTCGGCTTCGCAGCCGAGACCAGCGATCTGGTCGCCAACGCGCAGGGCAAGCTGCGCCGCAAGAACCTCGATCTCATCGTCGCCAACGACGTCAGCGCCGCGAACGTAGGCTTTCAGCACGACACGAACGCCGTGACGCTGCTGCGTCACGACGGGGTCAGCGCCACGGTCGCCCTCACGGACAAGCGTTCGGTTGCCAGGGCGATACTGGATTGTGTCGCTGAACTTCGATCTGGTGTAAGTAGAAGCGACCCAACTCGAACCACCATCTCAACCCCAAGCGATTCAGGAGCAGCTCAGTGAGCAACTACACGTTCACATCGGAAAGCGTCACCGAGGGACACCCCGACAAGATGGCCGATCAGGTCAGCGACGCGGTCCTCGACGCCATCCTCACCGAGGACCCGAACGGCCGCGTGGCCTGTGAGACGTTGCTCACGACCGGGCTGTGCGTGGTCGCCGGCGAGATCACGACCAACGCGTACGTCGACATCCCCAAGCTCGCCCGCGAGGTCATCAATGGCATCGGCTACGACAACGCGCTGTACGGGTTCGATGGCAACACGTGTGGCGTGATCGTGTCGATCGACGAGCAGAGTGGCGACATCGCCCAAGGCGTCGATCTCAGCGAGGAAACGCGCGCCGGCCGCAGCGGTGAGGACATCATCAACGCCCAGGGCGCCGGCGACCAGGGGATGATGTTCGGCTACGCGTGCACCGACACCCCGGATCTCATGCCGCTTCCGATCTGGCTGGCCCACCGCATGGCCGAGAAGCTCACCGATGTCCGCAAGGCAGGGGCCGTGCCATACCTGCGGCCAGACGGCAAGACCCAGGTCACGTTCGAGTACGACAGCACCGGCAAGCCCATCCGTCTGATCACTGCGCTCATCTCGACGCAGCATCAAGATGGCGTCGATCGCGACACCGTGATCCGACCGGACCTCATCGAGCAAGTCATCCGTCCGGTCGTGCCGGCCCAGTTCGCCGACGACGATTACAACGTCTACATCAACCCCACCGGCAAGTTCGTGATCGGTGGGCCCCATGGCGACACCGGCCTGACCGGCCGCAAGATCATCGTCGACACCTACGGCGGCATGGGTCGCCACGGTGGCGGCGCGTTCAGCGGCAAGGACCCGTCGAAGGTCGACCGTTCGGCTGCGTACGCGGCGCGCTGGGTGGCCAAGCATGTGGTCGCCTCGGGCGCGGCGTCACGCTGCGAGGTGCAGGTGGCCTATGCGATCGGCATGGCTCATCCGATGAGCATCCTGGTCGAGACCTTCGGCACCAACACCGTCGACAACGACAAGATCGTCGCCGCGGTCAAAGAGGTCTTCGACCTCCGCCCAGCGGCAATCGTGCGCGACCTCGACCTGAAGCGGCCGATCTACCGCAAGACCGCCGCCTACGGTCACTTCGGCCGGGCGCTGCCCGAGTTCACCTGGGAAGCAGTCAGCAAGCTCGCCGACTACAAGAGCGCTGTCGGCCTGTAATCCTCTAGCGTCGCCGGGCAATGGACCCGTCGTCGCCGCTGGTCGCCCGCGTCGTGCCCGACGTGACCGGGCTCGACAAACAGTTCGACTATCTCGTCCCCGACGCCATGCGCGACCGCGTTGCCGTGGGCTCGATGGTGCGCGTGTCGTTGCACGGGCGCCGCGTCGGCGGCTGGATCGTGTCGCTCGGCGATCCGGATGGATCGGTGGCTGTCACCCGGCTCATCGCGTTGGCGAAATGGTCGGGGGTCGGGCCCGGGGCGGACCTCATCGACCTCGCCCGCTGGGCGTCGGTGCGATGGGGCGCAGGGCGGCTGCGTCCGTTCATGGTGGCGGCCAGCCCGCCCGGATTGGTGGGCATGTTGCCATCCGCGCACCCCGGTCGCGCACGAGCAACCGCCGACAACCCGCTGCCGCGACTGATCCGCCTGCCGCCGTCCGGCGATCACCTGTCGGTGCTCGTCGAGGCGTTGTCTCGTGGTCCGGCTCTCGTGATCCACCCTGCCGTCGACGAGGCTCGTCGCCTCGGTGCCAGGCTTCGCCAATCCGGCTACTCCGTCGCGGTCCATCCCGAGCAGTGGGCCCGCGGAGCCGGGGGTGCCGACGTCGTGATCGGCGGCCGCAGCGCCGTCTGGGCTCCGTGCGCCGGCATGCGCTCGATCGTCGTGCTCGACGAGCACGACGAGGCGTTGCAGGAGGAACGGTCGCCGACATGGCATGCTCGTGACGTCGCGATCGAGAGAGCGCGACGAGCCGGGGTGCCATGCGTTCTGGTTTCACCATGCCCGTCGGCCGCGGCGCTGAGTTGGGCGGCGGACTCCTTCCGGCGTACCTCGGTTGCCGAGGAGCGCGACGGATGGCCGATCCTCGAGCTGATCGATCGTTCGCGGGACGAGCCGTGGAAGCGCTCGCTGCTGACGTCGCCGCTGATCCAACATCTACGCAACCTCGACCAGCGCGTCATCTGCGTGCACAACACCAAGGGGCGGGCACGGCTACTGGCTTGCCGCACGTGCAAGTCGCTGCAACGGTGCGAGAAATGTCAGGCAGCAGTCATGCAAGACGACACCGGATCGCTGGTGTGCCAACGCTGCGGCACGACACGTCCGGTGGTGTGTCAGCACTGCGGGTCCGGAGCACTGTCGCTGCTGAGGCCGGGAGTGAGCCGTCTCCGGGAAGAGATCGAGGCAGCCGCCGGTCGGCCGGTGGGCATGGTCACCGGCGACACCGAATCCCTACCCGCTTGCGACGTGTTGATCGGCACCGAGGCGGTGCTGCACCGCGCCGGCCGAGCCGACGTCGTCGCATTCCTCGACCTCGATGCAGAGTTGTTGGCACCGAGGTATCGGGCCGGCGAACAGGCCATGGCGTTGCTGGCTCGTGCCGCGCGATTGGTGGGAGGACGCGGTGGGGGTGGACGACTCTTGGTGCAGACGTTCCTGCCGCGGCACGAGGTGTTGCAAGCGGTACTGCATGCGGACCCGTCGAGGGCTGCCAAAGTTGAACTGAGTCGACGGGAGTTGCTCGGCCTCCCACCATTCGCCGCGCTCGCTGCAGTCTCTGGTACGGGCGCAGGCGAGTTTGCTGACTCGACCGGGCTGGAGTCGTCGGCGTCGGGCGACGTTGTGCTGTTGCGGGCGCCGAGTTGGGACGAGCTCGGTGCGGCGATTGCGGCAACGCCCCGACCGAAAGGTTCGCGCTTGCGAATCGAGGTCGACCCGGCCCGCTGAAGACGCTCGGCAGTGCTGGACACGGTGGCGACGACGCGCGCCGAAGGCTCCGGCATCCTGCCAGAGGTGATGTGAGCCCGATGTCGCGCAGGAGTCGATAGTGGACTCACAACCGGCCGGCGAGCGGAGCGATGTGAGTCGGGTGTCGCGCTCAAGCTGACATCGGGCTCACAGCCGACGAAAGGCGCCTGGTCGTGTTGTCTGCAGGATTCGGTAGCCGCTCGACGAGGCGAGCCGCTCGGCGGGATGTCCCTGGTCGGTCAGCCAGCGCTGCAACGAATCGGCGCCGAGGTGCTTGTGCACCACCAGGACGGCGTAGCCGGCGGGCGACAGACGGCCGAGCCAGGTGAGCAGGAGCTCGTGGAGTGCAGGCTTGCCAATCCGGATGGGCGGGTTGCTCCAGATGCAGTCGAACTCGACCTCGGGCGGCACGCCGTCGGGCGCAGCAACTCGGATGTTCGACACCGCATTCGCCTCGGCGTTGGCCTCGCACAGGGTACGAGCACGCTCGTTGACGTCGACCGCCCACACCGCCGCAGCGGGTGCGCGACGCGCCAGTGGCACGGCGATCGTGCCGACACCGCAGCCGAGGTCGAGGAGGGTGCCCGTCTGTGGGGGCGCAGGCGCCTTCAACAGCAGCAGCTTGCTTCCGGCGTCGATCTGGTCGTAGCCGAACACTCCGCGATCGGTGGTGAGGGTCACTGACATGTCGGGGAGCCACAGCTCGACAGTGCGTGGCATCGACGGTGCGTCGGGTTGCTCGTCGAAGTAGTGACCCATCTCGATCGGTAGCCTTGCAGCTATGGCGTACCAGATCCGCACCTACGGCGACCCGGTCTTGAAGACCAAGGCAGCCGAAGTCGCCGATGTCGACGGCAAGATCGCCCGGCTCGTCGACGACATGTTCGACACGCTCTACGAGAGCGACTCGGGGATCGCGCTTGCAGCCCCCCAGATCGGTGTGCAGAAGCAGATCTTCGTCTGGGACGTTGACGACGAACAGATGGCGATCATCAATCCGCAGATCATCGAGTCGAGCGGCGAATGGCTCTACGACGAGGGGTGTCTCAGCATCCCCGGCTTGTACGTCGAGATGCTGCGCCCGAACCATGTACTGATGCGTGGCCTGACGGTCGACGGTGACGAGATCGAGCTCGAGGCCAGTGAGTTGATGGGCCGGCTGTTCCAGCACGAGATCGACCATCTGCACGGGGTGCTGATGTTCGATCGCATGACGCCCGAGCAGCGCAAGGAAGCGATGATCGAGTACCGCCGCGTGCAAGAGCAGCCGGCGGCCGAGGCCTCGAAGCGTCGCCTGCGACTGCAGTGACGCGCGACGCGCCGCCGCACAGGTTGGTGTACCTCGGCACACCGGAGATCGCTGTGTCGCCGTTGCGAGCCTTGGCAGCTGCCGGCTTCGAAATTGCGTTGGTCGTCACCCGTGTCGACAAGCGCCGGGGCCGCGGATCGCAGCTGATGCCGAGCCCGGTGAAGGCCGCAGCGATCGAGTCGGGCCTAGCTGTGTCGCACTCCGTCGACGATGTGCTCGGTGTGCATGCTGAACTGGGCATCGTCGTGGCATTCGGCCAACTGATCAAGTCGCACGTACTCGCCGAGGTGCCGATGGTCAACCTCCACTTCTCGCTCCTGCCACGGTGGCGCGGAGCCGCGCCGGTGGAGCGAGCGCTCTTGGCGGGCGACGACCAGACCGGCGTCTGTCTGATGCAACTCGAAGAAGGACTCGACACCGGCCCCCTCTACCGCGGCGAGGTCGTGCCGATTGGGAAATCGACGACCGCGGCCGAGTTGCGTGCGGATCTGGTCGCCACCGGCACGAAGATGCTCGTGACCGAACTGCAAGCCGGTCTGGATGAGCCCCAACCTCAAGTGGGAGTCCCCACCTACGCGGCGAAGATCCAACCCGACGAACTGCGAATCGACTGGACCAGGTCGCCCGCCGAGCTCGACCGCCTCGTGCGGCTCGGGGGAGCGTGGACGACGCTGCACGGCAAGCGTCTGAGGATCGTCGCGGCCGACCTGGTCGACGCTGCGAGCCCTGGCTCCAATGCGCTGCGGGCCGATCGCATCGGTGGTCTCCGCCTGCTCACGGTGCAACCTGAGGGTAAGGCGGCGATGCCATTCGAGGCGTTTGCACGTGGTGCTCGCCTGGCAGAAATTGAAGAACTGGGGGAACCGTCGGTCGCAAGGTGACGTCTCACGTGACACCAAGGGAGGTTCGACGATGATCGAGATCGAGTCGCCAGATGTGCGTTCACAGCGGCACGGAAGACGGGCAGTCGTCATGGCCACCGCCGCAGCACTGGTTGCCGGCTCGGTTCCGACGACGGAGGCTGCGCCCGGTGTCTCATCGGCGACGACATCGCCCGTTGGAACGACCGAGACGCTGCCCACGACCACGCTGCTCGCCCCTCCCGGCGGTGCCAGCGCGGCGCCATCGGGTTCAGCCAAGACCGCAGGCGTGGCCGGCGGCATGTACATCCCCGGCGCGTACGAGGAACCGCAGATGAAACTGATCGCGACGAGAACGACCCCCAGCGGCGTCGTCATCCGCGTGCACCTCAACCGGTATCAGGACAACCCGTACACCTCGGGCGGTCCGCCGGGTTGGCGGCCGGCCGCGTGGTGCTACCCACAAGGCGACCTGCGGGTCAGCATCATTGCTCCCGACTCGATCACCTCGCCTACGCGGCGTGGTACGAGACCTTGAAGGGCGGCCTGTCAGTGACGGCCTTCGCCTCCGGATACCCCGAGGGCTCCCCGATCTTCGGCGCTCTTGCCCAGGTCGACCCCGATGGCACGCTGGTGACGATGAGCACCGCCTCGGGCCTCATGGATTCCACCGCGCCGATCGACGGCCTTGCGCTGTTGGAGGTTGCCGGCGGTATCGAGCAAGACCTCACGTTCAC
The DNA here is from genome assembly GCA_039931555.1 of Ilumatobacteraceae bacterium. Lineage (GTDB taxonomy): Bacteria > Actinomycetota > Acidimicrobiia > Acidimicrobiales > Ilumatobacteraceae > JAENVT01. The sequence goes on from JBDTRP010000104.1 coordinate 106,794, forward strand.
GGTCACCAAGGCGAATGGGAGCTCGACCACTACGCCAGTTGGAGAGTTGACGACGCCATATGCCACAGCGGAGTACCACACCGCGTGCGATCCGCCGCCGCCGGCGCTACCCGAGGCGGGCGAACAACCACGCGATCCGAGCGCAGTCGAAGCCGCGGTTCGTGCCAACTGGGCGATCGTGCACGACTTCGCCGGTAATGCGCAGTCGCGTCGGTCGTACATCGACGATGACACCGGCGTCGTCGATGCGTGGACCGCGCTGCAGAACGGCGACTATGCCGACGCGGCGAAGGCGTCGACAGCCGACATCGCCGAGTTGGTGTTCACCAGCCCGACCGAAGCGTGGTTCCGCTACGACGTCTTGACACCCATCACCAACTTCTACGATCGATATGGCATCGCCCGCCTGGGTGCCGATGGTGTGTGGATCTTCACCCGTCAGACGATCTGCGAGGACATATCGCTGGCCCCCGGCTTCGGTTGCACCCCGCCGGTCGATCCGTTGCTTCCGCCGAGCGCCGCTAGCGATCCCCGGTACAACCCGCAAGTCATCGAACCTGGAGATATCGTCGGCGATTGATGACCAATGCTCGACAGGTGGCCTATCGCTGCTTGCAGCGCATCGATCATGATGGGGCCTACGCCAACCTGTTGTTGCAGAGCGAGCTCGGCCGATCGAGGTTGAGCGAGCGCGACCGCGGCTTCGTCACCGAACTCGTATACGGCACGACGCGCATGAGGCGAGCCTGCGACGCGCTGATCGATCGGTTCCTGGTCAAGGAACCGCAGCCGGCGTTGCGCACCCTCTTGCGGCTCGGTGCGTACCAACTCCACTTCGCCGGGGTTGCCGCGCACGCCGCCGTCGGTGAGACCGTCGAGTTGGCGCCCAAGGCGGCGAGAGGGTTCGTCAATGCGATCCTGAGGCGTGTCGGTGACACACCGATGGACTGGCCGAACGATGCCGTGCGGTTGAGTTATCCGGACTGGATCGTCGAGCGGTTGCGCGCCGAGTTGGGCGACGACGCCGAGGCGGCGATGTCGAGGATGAACGAGCCGGCGCCGGTCTCGGTACGCGATGACGGTTACCGACAGGATCTCGCGTCGCAATGGGTTGCCGCAGCAGTCGAGGCGGCAACGGGGGAGCGGGTCCTCGATCTGTGCGCGGCGCCCGGCGGCAAGGCCACGGCGATGGCGTCGAATGGCGCGTACGTGGTTGCCGCCGACCTCCAGATGCACCGAGCTCGATTGATCAAGGGCGTGCCGGTCGTCGTCGGCGACGCGGCCGAGCCGCCGTTCCGCGGTGCGGGCTTCGACCGGGTGCTGATCGACGCACCGTGCAGCGGTCTGGGCGCGCTCCGGCGTCGCGCCGATGCTCGGTGGCGGATCACCGAGGCCGATGTCAGCGAGCTCGCCGCGCTACAGGCCCGCATGATCGCTGCGGCCGCGCCACTCGTTCGCCCGGCAGGTTGGTTGGTGTACAGCGTGTGCACGCTGACTGCCGAGGAGTCCATCGATCACCCGGTGCCCGCCGGCTTCGAGCCGATCACCGAGGCACCGTCGTCGATGTGGCGTGATTACGGGCACGGTTGGCGCGTGCTGCCTCACGACCATGACACCGACGGCATGGTCCTGATTCGATACCGTCGCACGTCATGAGCGAACAGGCACTATTCGCGAAGGTCCTGACCGTCAGCGACGGGGTGATCCACGGCACCCGCGAGGACCTCAGCGGTGCCGCGTTGGTCGAACAGCTCATCTCGGCCGGATGGACCGTCGTCGAGCATCGGGTCACCGCCGACGGCGTCGACAACGTCGCCAACAACCTGCGCGAGATGTGCGGCGGCTTTGCCGGCCTGGTCGTGTCGACCGGGGGCACGGGTTTCGCTCCCCGAGATCAGACACCGGAAGGCACCCGACTGGTGCTCGAGCGCGAGGCGCCGGGGCTCGCCGAGGCCATGCGTCTGGTGAACCCTCTCGGTCGCCTGTCGCGTGGGATCGCCGGCGTCTGTGGGCAGGCGATCATCTGCAACACGCCGGGATCGCCGAAAGGATGTGTCGAGCAGCTCGCTGCGATCCTCGACATCGTTCCTCACGCGGTGCGCCTGCTCGAGGAATCACCCACTCAGCACTGAGCCGCGCCGCCGCGATCTGGGACCGATAGCCTGCTGCCGGTGTTGAGGCTGGTGCTGCCCAAGGGGTCGTTGGAGAAGGCCACGCTCGAGCTGTTCGCCGCGGCCGATCTCCCGGTGATCCGTTCGTCGGCAGTGGACTACAGGGCCACGATCGACGATCCCCGCATCGCCGACGTGCGAATCCTGCGACCGCAGGAGATCCCGATCTACGTCGCAGAGGGGTTGTTCGACTTCGGCATCACCGGACGCGACTGGGTGGAGGAGACCGGCAGCGACGTCGTCAGCCTCGGCGAGTTGCGCTACAGCAAGGCCACGTCGAATCCTGTTCAGGTGGTCGCCGCGGTCGCCGCGGATTCCCCGGCGCAGCGCGTCGAGGATCTCCCGCAGGGTGTGCGCGTCACGAGTGAGTATCCGAAGTTGACCGAGCGGTACTTCACGTCGAAGGGCATCTCCGCCGACGTGCGGCTGTCGTACGGGGCGACCGAGGCCAAGATCCCCGACATCGCCGACTGCGTCGTCGAGATCACCGAGACCGGCAGGGCGCTGCGCGCCGCCGGTCTGCGGATCATCGACACGGTGCTGGTCAGCTACACGGAGATGGTGGTCAACAAGGCGTCGTTCGACGATCCAGCGAAGTTGCATGCGATGAATCAGTTGATGACGCTGCTGCTCGGCACGCTTGACGCGCGCAGCAAGGTGCTCGTCAAGCTCAACGTCGACGCGGATCACTTCAAGGCGGTGCTTGCCGTGCTGCCGTCGGCGAAGTCGCCGACCATCAGCGAACTGGCAGGCGGCGGTTATGCCATCGAGTCGGTGGTCGAGAAGCGAACGATCAACACACTGATCCCCGAGCTCAAAGACGCCGGTGCCTCCGACATATTGGAGTTGCCGATCAGCAAGATCGTCGCCTGAGCGTGCGAGGCACGGTCACCGCCTTCGACCGCGAGGTCGGCCTCGGCGAGATCCTCCGCGACGACGGATGGATCGTGCCGTTCCACTGCATCGTCATTGCCGATGGCAGTCGCGACATCCCGGTTGGTGTCGACGTCGAATTCGATCTGATATGCAAGCTCGGCCGGTACGAAGCGGCGCACGTCGTCTCGATATGAACGAGCGCGATCGGCGCATCCTCGACGTGATTCGCTCGTTGCGTGAGGGTGAGGTGGTCACCTACGGCGGCATCGCCGAGGACGCCGGCTATCCGAAGATGTCCCGACTGGTCGGGCGAATCCTTGCGACCACAGAGGAAGATGTCCCATGGTGGCGAGTCGTCAACTCGGTCGGCAGGTTGGTGCCCGGCCACGAACGCGAACAGTCGGCGCAGCTTCGCGCCGAAGGAGTGAAGGTCACGAAAGGCCGAGTCCGCTGGGCCAAATACGGCCGGTTCTCCTGAATCGGGAATCCCCGATTGGCGACGTAGCGTTCTGGGCCTGCCCAGTTCGGCAGCGCTGGGCCGGTTCAGTTCTCTGAAGTCAGCGCTGCCTTGATCTGGACGAAGGCGAGGCGGATGTTCGACAGGGCAACCACCAGCGTGGACGAGTCCGGCCCGAGGCGCTCACCGAGGCCTTCGACGAGGCAGGCGACAGCGTCGATTGCCAGCGACGCCTCCGCGAGGCGAGGTGGATCGGCACCCAGATGAATGGCAGCCAGTTCGTACAATCCCATCACGTGGTTGACCACGACGGTCTCGGCAGGGACATCGGCCAGGCGGGCACGGGCGTCGTTCAACGCGTTCTGGGCGTCTTCCACCATCGAATCGGTGTCTTCGCTGCTCACCTGAGGTAGCGTATCCGCCGACAACTCATCGCGAAGTGGGGTAGCTGCCTGCAGCACACTCCCACCCGGCCACACATGCGTCAGCTACCGTGCGTCCGGGTCACGAGCACTCGAATGGCCGTCCCTGGTGGCGGTTCTCTTCTCGTGTTGGTGGCTTCGCAGCCAAACCATCGGAAGGGATCCACCCATTGCACAGGATTGATCAGCCATAGCACCGCCGCAGCAACCGGAGCACCGGTACAACGATCGCATCCGCGCCCGCGAGGTTCGCCTCATCGGCGCAGACGGCAGCCAACTTGGAATCAAGAATCTGCCAGATGCTCTCGCCCTCGCCCGCCAGCAAGACCTCGATCTCGTCGAGGTGGCACCCATGGCGAGTCCACCGGTGTGCCGGATCATGGACTACGGGAAGTTTCGGTACGAGGAAAGCCAAAAGGCCAAGGAATCGCGTAAGAAAACCATTCAGGTTTCGATCAAGGAAGTGAAGTTCCGTCCGAAGATCGGTAAAGGCGATTTCGACACCAAGGTGCGCCACATGCAGGACTTCCTCGCAGACGGCCACAAGGTGAAGGTCACCCTGCAGTTCAGGGGTCGAGAGATGGCCCATCCCGAACTCGGCTCGCGGATCCTCGATGCGGTGATCGAGCAAGTCGGTACCCACGGCAAAGTGGAGACCATGGCTCGGTTGGAAGGTCGCAACATGACCATGGTGCTGGCACCTGAGAAGAAAGCCGTCGTCAAGAAGCCGCACGAACCACGGGTTCACGAGGACAAGCACGAAGACAGCAAGGCCGCAGACGATGCCCCGGCAGCGGCGCAGCCTTCAGAAGAAGCAGCAGCGGTACAAGAAGCACCAGAAGTACAGGCACCGGCTGAACCGGTAGCGGAAGCGGTCGTGGAAACGGTCGACCCGGCCTGATCACCACGATCACCCAACAAGGAATCACACGATGCCCAAGATGAAGACCAGCAAGACCGCGGCCAAGCGGTTCAGCAAGACCGGCACCGGCAAGCTCCGGCGCCTGCAGCAAAACCGGCAGCACCTCTTCGAGAAGAAGCCGTCGACACGTACCCGTCGCCTCGACGGGATGGTGGCCGTGCATCCTGGCGATGCGAAGAAGATCAAGCGCCTGCTCGGCGAACGCTGAATCAAAGAACGATAAGGAGAGAATGAAATGGCTCGTGTAAAGCGCGCCGTTGGTTCGAAGAAGCACCGCAAACAGGTGCTGGAGCGAGCCAAGGGCTACTACGGCAACAAGAGTCGCTCGGTGCGGGCGGCCAACGAACAGGTCATGAAGAGTGGGCAGTACGCCTTCCGCGACCGACGTGCAAAGAAGGGCGAGTTCCGTCGTCTGTGGATTCAGCGAATCAACGCTGCATGCCGCTTGAACGACATCAGCTACAGCCGGTTCATCGCCGGATTGAACGCTGCCGGCATCGAGGTGGACCGCAAGGTCATGGCCGATCTGGCTGTCACCGACGCAGTGGCATTCACGGCGCTGACCGACGCGGCCAAGGCTGCTCTCTGAGCGAACAACTCACTTTTTCGAACCCTCGGGTTCAACGACTGCGGCGCCTCTTGGGGCGCCGCAGTTCTCGTTACGCCGAGAGTGTCTTCGTGGTCGAGGGGCTGGGTTTGATCCGCCAGGCGGTGGATGCCGGCTGGGTTGTCGAGGGCTGTTACGTCGCGCCCGGTACGACGGTCGATCTCGACGTGGCGCAGCATGCGCTGGCGCCGAACGTGATCGAGCGCGTCGCCTCGACGGAGTCACCGCAGCCCGTCTTGGCGGTGGTCGGAATGCGTACCGCAGCGCTGCCTGTCGATGCGTCCTTTGTGCTCGTTGCCGATCGACTCGGCGATCCTGGCAACGCCGGCACGATCATTCGCTCGGCGGAGGCGGCCGGCGCCGACGCGGTCGTGCTGACGCCTGGCTCGGTTGATCCGTACAACCCCAAGGTGGTCAGGGCCAGCGCCGGATCGCTGTTTCGCATCCCGGTCGTCGAGGCAACTCTTGACTCGTTGTCGGGATTTCGCCGTCTCGGCACCTCGTCCCATCGAGGCGATGTCTACACCGATCCGGTGTACCACGGCCGAGTTGCGGTCGTCGTCGGGAACGAAGCGCATGGCCTCGATGCGGACGCGGCCATCGACCAATGGATCACGATCCCGCACGCCGGCCCTGCGGAGAGCCTCAACGTGGCGATGGCCGCAACGGTGCTGGTATTCGAAGTGGCCCGGCAACGGAGCACTGTCTAGGATGAGCCGATGGTCGATCGGCGATTTCGGTGCCCCCGGGCGTTGCTCGGGGTTGCGCGCTGACTCGCTGACGTCTCGCCGCCTCATCGCTCGGGGGTTTGCGCCCAATGTCGTGTGATGTCGTGAGGAGTGTGTTGGGATGATCGAAGAGGTGAAACGGGCGGGTGAGGCTGCGCTTGCGCGAATCAGCCAGGCGGCCACCGCCGCCGAAGTACGCGCCCTGGAGGCGGAGTTGCTGGGCAAGCGCGGCCCGTTCGCCACGTTCAAGACTGGCCTCGGTGCGCTGGCCACGGTCGACGAGAAGAAGGCGGCCGGTCAGGCGGTCAACGAAGCGACATCGGTTGTCGCCGACGGTCTCAACCGGCGGCGTCGCGAGTTGGCCGCGGCGGAACGCGTCGTGCATCTGGCAGCCGAGCGGCTCGATCTCACCGAGGTGATGTCGCATCCCCAGCGTGGTCACGCGCACGTGGTCACGCAGGCGTGGGATCGCTTGGAGGACGTGTTCATCGGGCTCGGCTTCCAGGTCGCCGAAGGCCCACATGTCGAGACCGACTGGTACAACTTCGAAGCGCTCAACATGCCCGTCGATCACCCGGCGCGCAGCATGCACGACACGTTCTACGTCGAGCACGGCAATGGCGGCCCCACGGTCTTGCGGACGCACACATCACCCGTGCAGATCCGTGTGATGCAGACGCTGCCGCCGCCGATCTACATGATCATGCCCGGTCGCGTCTTCCGAAACGAGACGACCGACGCAACTCACCTCGCGGTCTTCCACCAACTCGAGGGATTGGTGATCGATCGGGGTATCACGCTTGCCGATCTGGCCGGCACGATCGACGCGTTCACCAAGGCGTTCTTCGGCGCCGATTTCGGCTCGCGCCTTCGGCCGAGCTACTTCCCGTTCACCGAGCCGTCGGCTGAATTCGACATCCAGACGCCGTCAGGTGAGTGGCTCGAGCTCGGGGGCAGCGGGATGGTTCATCCCAACGTCCTGCGTGCCGGTGGCCTCGACCCGGAGGAGTGGAGCGGGTTCGCCTTCGGCTTCGGGATCGATCGCATGGCCAAGGAACGCCATGGCATCGGCGACGTGCGTGAGATGTACAGCAACGACCTTCGTTTCGTGGAGCAGTTCTGATGAAGATCGTTCACTCGTGGCTCCAGGAGCTCGCCCCCGTCGGTGACGAGATCGACATGATTGCGGCGACGATGACGGACCTCGGCTTGGCGGTGGAGGAGATCATCCAGGTCGGCGCGACGGTCGAGGGCGTCATCACAGCGCGCGTCGTGCGCACCGAGCGTCATCCCGATGCCGCCAAGGTCCACCGCGTGTTCGTCGAGACCGGAGACGGGCGCGAACGCCACGTGTGGTGTGGTGCGTTCAACATGCAGGCCGACGACATCGTTCCGCTTGCCACGCCCGGCACGGCGATGCCCGACGGGCGGGTGATCGAGCCGAAGCGGATCCTCGGCATTCAGAGCGACGGCATGCTGTGCTCGGCGCGCGAGCTGGGTCTCGGCGACGATCACGCCGGCATCGTCATCCTCCCAGTGGGCACGGCGCTCGGCGTTTCGTACGGTCAGGCACTCGGTCTTGCTCCGGAAACCGTGTACGACATCGACGTGACGCGCAACCTGCCGGATTGTTGGGGTCACCTGGGTGTCGCTCGCCAAGTCGCTGCTCGCCTCGGACTACCGCTCGAGGCCCCCACGTCGACAGTCGCGTCGACGAGCGGGGCGCCGACGCGACAGGCGACGGTCGAGTTGATCGACGGCGATCGCTGCGCCCGATTCACGAGCACGGTCATCAGCGGGCTGCACGTCACCTCCTCACCGAACTGGATGGCACAGCGACTGGCTGCAGCCGGCATGCGGTCGATCAACAACGTCGTCGACGTCAGCAACTACGTGATGCTCGAGCTCAACCAGCCGAACCACGCATACGACCTCGAAACACTCGGCGGGGGCGGCTTTCGCGTGCGCTGTGCCCGTGATGGTGAAGCGATGGTCACGCTCGACGGCGTCGAGCGAACGTTCACCACTCAGGATCTCCTGATCTGCGATGCAACTGACGCACCGATCGGTGTCGGGGGGATCATGGGCGGCCTCGACAGTGAGATCAGCGATACCACCACCACCATCGCCCTCGAGATCGCCTGGTTCGAGCCGATCGGCCTGGCCAAGAGTGCCGGCCGACTGGGCCTGCGGAGCGAGGCGTCGGTTCGATTCGATCGTGGTGTCGATCCCATGGGGATGCCGGTCGCCATCGCCCGGTTCGTCGAACTGCTTCGACAGACGTGTCCCGACCTCTTGGTGCATGCGGGAATGGTCGACGCACAGTCGGCGCACCTACCTGTTGCGCCGGTGATCGATGTGCGCATCGCCAAGGTGAACGCACTGCTCGGCACCTCACTGTCGAGTGGGCAGATCTGCCAGCTGATCAGTGGGTTGGGCTTTCGGGCCGACGGCGCAGAGACGCTGACGGTCGTCGTTCCATCTTGGCGGCCGGATTGCACTGCAGAGGTCGACATCATCGAAGAGGTCGCCCGCCAGTACGGTTACGGCAACGTCGGAAAGACCGTGCCGAAGTCGGCCATGCACGGGCGGCTGTCGCCAGTGCAAGCCCGCCGGCGTCGATTGCGCGACATGCTCCTGGGTCTGGGGATCGACGAGGCGATGCCCAATCCGTTCTTGGCCGACGACGATCTGGTCCGCGCCGGGCTCGCCGGGCCCGCCGTGCGGATCGTGAACTCGCTCGTGGCGGAGGAGAGCGTGCTGCGCACATCGTTGCGCCCAGGGTTGTTGAAGGGCGTCGCGTTCAACGAGTCGCATCGCCGGCCCGACGCCAGTCTCTTCGAGATCGGGCACGCCTACCCGCCCGGCGAGGGGGAGCTGCCCGCCGAGTACGAAGAATTGGCGATCGTCCTGGCCGGTCGCGACGCAATGGCGGCGATGGCGGTCTGGCGCGAGATCGCAGCGGCGATGGGGTTCGGGGCGCGGGTCGATCAGTCGAATCCACCGGCTGGCATGCATCCCACGCGCTCGGCGACCCTGTCGGTCGGTCGCGATGTGATCGGTGTGGTGGGGGAGGTGCACCCCGACGTGCTCGACGCATACGGCGTCGACGAGCGCGTCGCGCTCCTCGAGTTGAACCTGTCGGTGTTGCTGGCGAACGACGCCAAGGTGGCGGCGTGGAAGCCGACCAGCCGCTTCCCGTCCAGCGATCTCGATCTGGCATTCGCCACACCGCATTCGGTGATCGCCGAGAAGGTCGAGAAGGCGATCAAGCAGGCCGCCGGCGCGCTCTTGGTCGACGTCGCCCTGTTCGATGTGTATCGGGGTCCGGGTCTGCCGGCCGACACCCGCAGCCTGGCGTACCGCCTGCGGCTGCAGGCGCTCGATCACACGCTCAGCGACACCGAGCTGACCGAGGTTCGCAACAAGGTGGTGGCGGGCGCCGGCAAGCTCGGCGTAACGCTTCGGTAGTAATTCGGTTGCGCCTGCGGTGCGAATGCGGTCGTATCTGGTCCGTGAAGGACTTCGACTCAGCGAACAGCTTCGGTGAAGCCGTCGCTGAGAGCTACGACGACGAGCCCCGCGGCGACGAGGTCGACGCGGTTTCGTTCCTCGCCGCATTGGCCGGTGATGGCCAAGCCCTCGAGTTGGCCATCGGCACGGGCCGGGTCGCGCTGCCACTCGCAGCTCGAGGCGTACCTGTCGACGGCATCGACATCTCGCCCGCCATGGTCGCCCGATTGCGAGCCAAGCCGGGAGGCGATGCTCTCGCTGTCACCATCGGTGACTTTGCCGAGGTTCCGGTTCCTGGCCTGTACCGACTGGTCTACGTGGTCTTCAACACCCTCTTCAACCTGCTGACGCAAGACGCTCAGGTGCGCTGCTTCGAAAACGTGGCTGCACACCTCACTGACGACGGCTCGTTCGTGATCGAGGCATTCGTGCCGACGTTTCTGTACCGGTTGCGCAACGATCAGTACGTCGATGCCGAGGCGATCGGTGTCGACGAAGTCCGCCTCGACGTGGGTCGCCACGATTCCGTGCGGCAGACGCTCGACGAGAGCCACGTCTCACTGTCCGAGCGCGGCGTGACGGTGAGTCCGATCGTCTGCCGATATGCATGGCCGGCAGAGCTGGACCTGATGGCTCGAATCGCCGGACTGCGCTTGAAGGATCGGTGGGGTGGATGGAACCGCGAGCCGTTCACTTCGAAAAGTGGCCTCCACGTGTCGGTGTACGGGCGCTGAGCCGCCTCATCGGGTTGGCGCGTTTGCACGTACAGACACAGTTGGCCGTCGGGGATTGACATCGCGCCCGGTTTGTTGATACTGCCGAAATGGCCATCGATGACCCGACAGCGATCCCGCAAACCCCGGACCAGCTCACCGAGTACATGCACGAGGCCGATCGCCTGTGGAACGACACCCGCACTGACGAGGCCCACGTGCTGTACCGATCGGTGATGAGCGGTGTATCGGGCAGCCCGGAATCCAGCCTTGCGTCCTACCGGCTGGCGCTCTACCTGCAGACCATCGGCGATATCAACGGTGCCCTCGAGTTCCTCGAGGTCACCCATGAACCCGGCAAGCACGATCTCGAGATCGCATTGCGTGCGGAGATGCCGGACCAGGTGGTCGACCCGTCCAATCCGCCGCAGACCTTCGAGGCCTGTGAGCGGTACTTGGAGAGCATCGACAGTGCCTTCGACCGGAGAGACTGGACGAGCGTGGAGGCCCTGAGTCGCGCCTACCAGGACACGCCCGTCGACGTCGGCATTGGTCGTCACGCTGTGGCCCAGTCGTACCTCGGGGTGGCCTTGGTCCACCTCGGTCGCAACGACGAGGCTCGTCCGGCGTTGGAGTACGTGTTGGCCAACAGCAACAGCGAGCAGCGTCTGACGATGGCACACGAGGCACTGCTGCAGATCGGCGTGCAGGTCGATGACGGAGGCAACCCCTATCAAACCGACGATTCGGAGCTGCTGCTCGCCGGCATCGCCGCGTTCGAGAAGGGTGACACGTTGGTGGCGATGACCGAGTTGCAGTCGGTCGTGGATTCCGCCGATGCCGGTCCGGCCGACAAGGGCCGGGCACACTTCTACCTCGGGTCGATGGCGTACCACAACAAGCGATTCGACGACGCCCGAACCCATTTACACGTCGCCCAAGCGGACGCACCCGATCCCGAACAAGGGTGGGCTGCTGACATGCTGACGTGGCGTTGGCAGGAGGACTGACGGCCTCAGTTCGCCGGTGGGTCTCTCGAACCTTTGTCGGTCCCAGGTCGCTCAGCGACCTCGCAGCGACAAAGTTCAGGCATCGGCTAGTTCGTCGACAGGTCGTCCGGTGCGTTGGCGATCCAGGCGACTCGCCCGTCCTGGCGGCGCAGGACGTGGCGCCACAGGTCTTCTGGCTCGTCATGGAAGACGTCGTCGCGGTGGGCGTCGAACACCATCCAGGCGCCGGCCGCGAGCTCGCTGTCCAGTTGGCCGGAGGCCCAGCCTGCGTAACCACGGAACATGCGCACCCGCCCCACCTCATCGGCGACGTCGATCGGATCGCGGGCCAGGTCGACACTGCCGAGGTCGGGAAGGATCGCGCTCCAGGCATCATCGCGAGCACCGCGCAGCTCGGCGATCGCGATCAACGCGTCGTACTGCACAGGGCCCCCGTTGAAGACCACAGCGGGGGGCGCCGACAGGTCGATCCACAGATCGAGGCCGTCGATCGATGTTTCATCCGTCGGATGATTGAGCACTACTCCTACAGCGCCTTCTGCGCTGTGTTCCATCATGTAGACCACAGATCGGTCGAAATTCGGATCATCGAGGGGCGGCGTTGCCAGCAACAACATGCCCTTCGTGGTCGCGTAGATGGAATTCACGCATCCATTCTGGCGTTGAGACACGGTGATCGCTTCCCTCGGGATCGCAAGGAGAGAAATTCCCCTCATGTTCAAGAAGTTCCTCGGTGCCGTCGCCATTTTCGGCGGTCTGGTCGTGGCCGGTGTGATCGGCTTCCAGCTGCTCGATTCACCGTTCTCCACCGTGACGAAGGATCACTCACCGCCTCCGGTCCTCACCGAACTGCGCGATTTGTCCGATTTCCACGCTGCTCAGGCTCAGTTCGAAGTGACGTTGGACCTTGAGAAGGATGTGAGATGGGTGCCGAGTGCGATCGCGGGGGAGCGCGTGCAGTTCCTCGGAGTCGGCACTGTTGATGCAGTGGTCGACTTCAGCACGCTCGGCGCCGGCGCCGTGAAGATCAGTGAAGATACGAAGTCGGTGATCGTCACGTTGCCGAGTGCGTACGCCAACGCTCCGGTGCTTGATCATCAAGTGAGCCACGTGATGAACCGCGACCGAGGCCTGCTCAACCGCATCGGGGGGCTGTTCAACGACAACCCGACCAGCGAGGATGCGCTGTACAAGGCGGCGATGAACAAGATGGCCGACGCCGCCAGCCAGACCGACCTCCTGCAGCGGGCGCAGGAACACACCACATTCGTGCTCACCGGCATGCTCAAAGCGATGGGCTTCGAGCAGATCGACGTTCGCTTCCAGGTGTCGAGCGCCTCGGTCTAGCCGGAACCCTAAGTTGCATGATCATGCGCTACAGCGTATGATCATACGCTGTGAAGCGAGTCGGCATCATCGGCGCATCGGGGTACACCGGAGCAGAACTGCTGCGGCTGTGTGCCCAACATCCAGAGTTCGACGTGGTGTACGCCACCGGCGACAGCCAGGCCGGCACGTTGGCCAGCAGCTTGTACCCGAGCCTCGCTGCGCGATACCCCAACCTCGTGTTCGACGAGTTCGACCCCTCCAAGGCCGAAGGGCTCGACGTCGTGTTCCTCGGGTTGCCGCATGAGGCGTCGATGGCGCTGGCACCGCAACTGCACGGCACGGTCGGCTGCCTCGTCGACCTGTCGGCGGCGTTCCGCCTGAAGGACGCATCGCTGTACCCGACGTGGTACGGGTTCACGCATGATCAACCGGAGTTGCTTGCCACCGCCGTGTTCGGGCTGCCGGAGTTGCATCGGGAGGATCTGAAGGAGGCAACGTTGGTGGCGACACCGGGCTGTCACGTGACCGCAGCAACGTTGGCGCTTGCGCCACTGGTGGAGGCCGGGGCGATCGATCCGAACGGCGTGATCGTCAGCTCGATCACCGGGGTCAGTGGTGCGGGCCGGGCGCTGAAGCACGCATCGATGTTCTGCACGGTCGACGAAGACGTGAGCGCCTATGGGCTGCTCGACCATCGCCATACGCCTGAGATCGAGCAGGAGACCGGCGCCCAGGTGCTGTTCACCCCGCACTTGGCTCCACTGAGTCGGGGCCTGCTGGCGACCTGCTACGCCAAGCCGAGCGGCAAGGTCACCACGGCGTCGCTCTTGGCAACACTTGCCGGGCGGTACCGCGGTGAGCCGTTCGTCGTCGTGCGTCCAGCCTCGCCGTCGACGAAGGCCACCTTGGGCAGCAACGTCGCCCACATCACGGCCCGGTTCGACGAGCGCACCAACACTGTCATTTCGATCTGTGCGATCGACAACCTCGCCAAGGGCGCATCCGGTGGGGCCATTCAGGCCGCCAATGTCGCCGTCGGCCTGTCCGAGACCTCGGGCTTGACGATGGTGGGCCTGTACCCATGACGATCACTGCTGCGGCCGACCGTGCCGCGACACTGGTCGAGGCGCTCCCGTACATCCGTCGATTCGCCGACCAGGTGGTGGTCGTGAAGTATGGCGGCAACGCATTGGCGGGCGCCTCCGCGGACGACGCCCTGGCGCTGTTCGCACAGGACATCGTGCTGATGCGTCAGGTCGGCATGCGACCTGTCGTCGTGCACGGCGGTGGCCCGCAGATCAGCGATCTCATGGCTCGGCTCGGCAAGCAGAGTGAGTTCCGCAACGGGCTGCGAGTCACCGACGGCGAGACCATCGACATCGTCAGGATGGTGTTGATCGGCCAGGTCAACCCACAACTCGTTGCGGCGATCAACGTGCACGGCCCGCTGGCCGTCGGCGTGTCCGGCGAGGACGCCGGGCTGATCCGGGCCGCGGCTCGCAACCCAGACCTCGGGTTTGTAGGTGATGTCGAGTCGATCAACCCGACGATCCTGAACGCGCTCCTCGACGACGAGTTCATCCCGGTGGTCGCGACCATCGGCACCGACCTTGGTGGCCAAGCGTTCAACATCAACGCTGATACCGTTGCCGGCGCGATTGCCGAAGCGCTCGGCGCCGAGAAGCTGGTGTACCTGACCGACATCGAAGGCCTCCGCCGAGTCATCGATGACTCTGCCTCGTTGATCCGTCAGACCACGCCGGATGAGCTCGATTCGCTGATGGCCGACGGCACGATCGCCGGCGGGATGATCCCCAAGGTCGAGAGCTGTGTTCATGCGGTGCGCAGCGGGGTTCGCCGAGCCCACATCCTCGATGGCCGGATCGCCCACGTACTTCTGTTGGAGATCTTCACTGACGAGGGAATAGGAACGATGGTCCAATGAGCTCACACGCATTCGATACATCGGCGGCGCCGACTGTCTGCCCGTTCATGCCGGTGTTCGGCGCGCCGCAGGTGATGTTCGTCCGTGGCAGCGGCACCGAACTGTGGGACAACAACGGCAAGCGCTATCTCGACTTTCTCGGCGGGCTGGCGGTGATCGCACTCGGCCATTCGAATCCCCGCATCACCGAAGTGATCTCGGCACAAGCAGGCACGCTGATGCACGTCAGCAACCTCTTCGCGACCGACAAAGCAACTGAAGCGGCGATCAAGATCGACGCGTTGCTGGCGGAGGCCACCGGCTCGGTTGGCCAGGTGTTCTTCTGCAACAGCGGTGCTGAGGCGAACGAAACCGCGTTGAAGCTGGCCCGCAAGTTCGGCGGCCGCGGCCGCCACGCCGTGGTCAGCGCGTTCGGCAGCTTCCACGGCCGCACACTGGCTGCGCTGGCCGCTACCGGACAACCCGCCAAGCACGAACCGTTCTTCCCGATGCCCGACGGGTTCCGTCATGTTGCATACAACGACATCGATGCGTTGGAGGCGGCAATCGACACGACTGTTGCGGCGGTGTTGCTCGAGCCGGTGCAGGGCGAGGGCGGCGTGGTCCCGGCCGATGATCAATATCTCCGCG
Source organism: Ilumatobacteraceae bacterium (assembly GCA_039931555.1). Classification (GTDB taxonomy): domain Bacteria; phylum Actinomycetota; class Acidimicrobiia; order Acidimicrobiales; family Ilumatobacteraceae; genus JAENVT01. The sequence goes on from JBDTRP010000104.1 coordinate 122,117, forward strand.
ACGTTCGGGCGCTCTGCGATGAACGTGGGTTGTTGATGATGCTCGACGAGATTCAGACCGGCTTCGGCCGAACCGGTGAATGGTTCGGCTTCCAGCACGCCGGCATCGTGCCCGATGTGGTCACGATGGCGAAGGCGATGGGGAACGGATTTCCCGTCGGGGCCACGTGGGCCAAGCTCGAGGTCGCCGCAGTGTTCCAACCAGGAGATCACGGCAGCACGTACAGCGGCACGGCGCTGGCGACCGCCGTCGTCAGCGCAGTGATCGACGAGATGCGCAGGATCGATGCGCCCGGTCTGGCTGCGAAGCAGGGGGAGTACCTCACCGCTCGATTGAGCGGGCTGCCCGGCGTCAGCTCTGTCCGCGGTCGGGGGCTGTTGCTCGCCGCCGAGCTCGCAGACGGTCGCGACGCGAAGGCCGCTTACACCGAACTGCTCGACCGCGGCCTGGTCACCAACGCCGTCACACCGACCTCGCTGCGATTCGCGCCGCCCTTGACCGTGACCGAGCACGAGCTCGACGAGGCCGTGGCCATCGTGGCGGACGTGTTGCGATGAGACACCTCCTGAACATCACCGACTTCTCGGCCGAGGAGCTGGTGCAGGTGTTGCACCTCGCCGAACGCACCGACCTCCGCCCGGTGCTCGCCGGCATGGGCGTCGCCCTGATCTTCGAGAAGCCGTCGAACCGCACTCGTCAATCGATGGAGATGGCGGTGGTGCAGCTGGGTGGTCACCCCGTCTACACACGAGGCGAGGAGGTTGGCTTTGACGCACGCGAATCGGTCGAGGACGTGACGCGAGTGATGGCCGGCTATCACGGCATGCTGGCTGCGAGAGTGTTTGAACACGGTGTGGTCGAACGCATGGCCGCTGTCGGCACCGTACCGATCGTGAACATGCTCAGCGATCACTCGCACCCATTGCAGGGCCTCGCCGACGTCTTGACGATGCAACAGGTGCACGGCGCGTTGGCCGGACACACCGTCGCCTACGTGGGCGACTACAACAACGTCGCTCGCTCGCTGGCGGAGGCGTGCGTGCTGCTCGGCGCCGACGTCTCACTCGGCTGTCCGCTCGGCTACGACGCTCCCGATGTCGAGCTCGAACGATTGAATCTGCTCGGCGCGGGCCAGGTCCGACAGGCCCATCGCGCCGACGATGCGGTCGGGGGAGCCATCGCCGTTCACACCGACACCTGGACATCGATGGGCCAGGAGTCCGAGAAGGACGAGCGCAAGCAGACCTTCGAGGGCTACACGGTGACCGAGCAGATGATGTCTCGCGCCGCACCGGGCGCCGGCTTCTACCACTGCCTGCCTGCATACCGCGGCGTCGAGGTCGCGGCAGAGGTGATCGACGGCCCCACCAGCCACGTGTTTCGCCAGGCCCACAATCGAATGCACGCCGCCCGCGGCGCGCTGGCGTTCCTGATGGGTGTGCGCTGATGGCGAGCAAAGTCCAACGGCAGCAACTCATCGGCAAGTTGATCGGCAAGCATGCCGTGACGAACCAGCCACAACTGGTGGATCTGCTCGCCGACGAAGGGATCGCCGCGACGCAGGCCACGGTGTCGCGCGACCTCGAAGACCTCGGCGCAGTCAAGGTGCGAGTCCCCGGCGGCGAGACGGTCTACGCGATCCCCGAGTACGAGCCCGCCCGAATCGCTCCCGAGGATCAATTGCGCCGCGTGATGGGGGAGTGGGTCGCCGAGGTCAAGGTGTCGGCAAACCTCGTCGTGCTGAGAACGCCACCCGGCTGCGCACACGTCGTTGCCTCCGCCATCGATCGTTCGGGCATGAGCGGACTGATCGGCACCGTGGCAGGCGACGACACATTGATGTGCGTCGCCGACGAGTCGATGGGCGGCAAGGCGTTGGCAGCCCACCTTCGAGAACTCGCCGGGTTGTCGTGAATCCCGACGGGGAGCCTCCGACCGGGCAGTCGTTGTGGCACGGCCGATTCGAGGGCGGGCCGGCAGCAGAGCTGATGGCGTTCACCGAGAGCCTGTCGTTCGACGTGCGGCTGTGGCCCGACGACATCGCTGGGTCTGTTGCGCATGTGCTCGGCCTCGCCCATTCCGAGATCATCACCACAGCCGAAGCCGACTCGATCATCGCCGCGCTCGACCAGGTCGCGGCCGAGATGAGTGCTGGATCCTTCGTGTTCGCGGAGAGCGACGAAGACATCCACACGGCCGTCGAACGGCGAGTCACCGAGCTCGCCGGGCCGACCGGTGCGAAGTTGCACACCGGTCGCAGTCGCAACGACCAGTCGGCGACCGACGTGCGTCTGTGGATGAAGCGCGAGCTCGGCACCATCGCTCAACAGATCGTGGACCTGCAATCGGTCCTGCTCCACAGGGCGCGTGCGGCCGGCGACGTCTACCTGCCCGGGTATACGCACCTGCAACGCGCGCAACCGGTGCTCCTCGCCCACCACCTCCTCGCTCACGGGTGGGCCCTCGGTCGCGACATCGACCGGATTCTCGACGCCTTGGCGCGCATCGACGTGTCGCCCCTCGGTGCTGGGGCGTTGGCGGGCTCCTCGCTGCCACTCGATCCAGACTTCACGGCCGAGCGCCTCGGATTCGCTGCTCGATTCGAGAACTCACTCGACGCAGTGGGTTCGCGCGACCACGTGGCCGAATCACTGTTCGCGTTGACACTGGTGGCCATCAACTTGTCGCGCATCGGCGAGGAGTTCGTGCTGTGGACCACCGAGGAGTTCGGGTTCGCCCGCCTCGACGATGCGTATGCAACGGGCTCGTCGATGCTGCCGCAGAAGAAGAACCCCGACATTGCTGAACTGGCGCGGGGCAAGGGCGGCCGGTTGATCGGCAACCTCACCGGGTTCCTGGCGACGATGAAGGGCCTGCCGCTGAGCTACAACCGGGATTACCAGGAGGACAAGGAGCCACTGTTCGACTCCGTCGACCAGGTTCGCCTCGGTCTCGGAGCGGTCACCGGCATGATCGCTACGGCAACGTGGGTTCCCGCGCGGATGCAGGCTGCTGCCGACGCCGAAGCCATGGCCGCCACCGATCTGGCCGAGTGGCTCGTGCAACGGGGCACGCCGTTCCGCGAAGCACACGCCGTGATCGGAGCCCTCGTCCGTCGATCGCTGCAGGGCGAAGCGTCACTGCGAACCTTGGTCGCCGCCGACCCATTGCTCGGCCCCGACGCCGCCGAGCTGGTCGCTGCCGGTGTCTCCATCAGACGACGCGTAACGCCGGGTGGATCGGGACCAGCCGCCGTCGCCGCGCAGATCGAGCGATTCGCGGCGTACGTCGATCGACTTCGTACTGCAACTGCGTGAAGCGGGTCACACCGGCCTTCCTCGCGCGTGACGCCATGGAGGTCGCTCCTGACCTGCTCAACAAGCTGTTGCTCGTCGGCGACGTTGCCGCACGAATCATCGAGGTCGAGGCGTACACCCACGATGATCCGGCGAGTCACAGCTTCCGCGGTCGCACCAAACGCAACGAGGTCATGTTCGGCCGACCGGGACATCTGTACGTGTACTTCGTCTACGGCATGCACTATTGCGTCAACATCGTGACCGGTCACGAAGGTGACGCCCAGGCCGTGCTGTTACGCGCGGTGATCTGCGACGGGATCGATCGTCGGCTCACCAACGGGCCGGCCAAGCTCTGCCGCCAACTCGGTATCGACATGGCCATGAATGGTTCGCCGGCGCAGGTGGTCGACGACGGAGTCGGCCCGCCAACGACAGCGGTCGTCACACCGAGGATCGGGATCACCAAGGCGGTGGAATGGCCGCGGCGCTGGCTGGTTTGCTGATCGCGGCCCGCTACGATCGTGCAGACAACCCCGGCTCTCACAATTGATTAGGCATGCCTAACATTCCCCGATAACGTCTACCACATGACTCGTACCACTGCCTTCCGATTCGCCGTCGCGGTGCTCGCCGGATTCAGCCTGCTCGGCGTGTCGTGCGGCGCTGACAAGCAATCCGCCGACACCGTCGGCGTCGCCTCGACAGAGGAGTCCCACCCGATCGTCGACGATGCAACGGTGACTGCGGGGCTGACGAAGACCGGAGAGATCCTCAAGGCGGCAGCAACGACCCCCGATACGGCCGAGGCCGATTGGGACAAGGCGCACACGACGTGGGCGACCTACGAGGGCACGATCAAACAGAACCGGCCCGACAGCTACCTGGCGATGGAAGACGCCCTCGCGGCATCCGAGACGGCAGCGAAGGCCGGCGATTCGGCGGCGCTCATCAAGGCCGCAGCCGATTTCCAGAGCGCAGCAGCCACCTACCTCGCGGCGTTTCCGGGCTGAGTCATGCGTCGGTTGCTCGCTCTCGTCGCAGTGGGTCTGGCGTGCTGGATGGTCGCGCCATCCGCGGCATCCGCCGCCGGCGGCTCACGAGACGATGCGATCAAGCTGCTCGACCAAACCCGCGCTTCCGTCGACGAGACGCTCGCGCTGATCGAGTCCGGCGATGGCGTACGCGCCCTCGCTGAGGCTCGCTCCGGATATCTTGCGCACTTCGAGCAAGTCGAGATTCCGTTGCGCATCGCTGACAATGACCTCACCATCGCGGCCGAGAATCAGTTCGCGACCATTCGCACGGCCATCTCCGATGGCAAACCCGTCAGCGAGATCCGCGATCAAGTCGTGGTGCTGCGAGGAATGCTCGACGATGCCGAGCGCAAATTGACTGAAGCCGGCATCGGCGCGCCCGCACTGGTGACTGGTCAATCGTTCCTGATTCTGTTTCGTGAGGGCTTCGAGGTCGTGTTGCTCCTCGCCGTGCTTGTCGGATATCTCGAGGCTGCGCGCAGCCCGCAGTACATCAAGCCGATTCTCGGCGGGGTTGCGCTTGCCGCTGTCGCCACGGTCATCACGGTGTTGCTGATGCCAATGCTGTTTCGCCTGCTGCCTGTCAGCAGGGAGGTCTTGGAGGCGGTGGTGGCCCTCTTGGCCGTTGCCGTGCTGTTCTACGTCTCGTTCTGGCTGATCGCCAGGCTCGAGCAGAAGCGATGGATGGAGTTCGTTCGGGCTCGACTGTGGAGCGCGATCAGCGTCGGTTCAACCGCATCGCTGGTCGCCGTCGGCTTCACCGCGGTGTACCGCGAGGGGTTCGAGACCGCCCTCTTCTACCAATCGCTGCTGACGTTCGGCGAAGGACTCGGGCGGTACGTGCTGCTGGGCATCGTATTGGCCGTCGCTGCGCTCGCCGTCGTGGCGCACGTGGTCTTTGCCCTTGGGCGCAAGCTTCCGGTGCGCAAGTTCATGAACACCGCGGTGGCGCTGGTGATGGCGACCTCAGTTGCCTTCCTCGGGAATGCGCTCAACACCCTTCAATCCGCCGACGTGCTGACATACCGCCGCACCACGTTTCCCCGGCTTCCGATCTTCTTGTCGGAGGCAACCGGTGTCTGGCCGACAGTGCCGTCACTCCTCGGCCAGGCCGCGCTCACACTTGTCTACCTCGGGGGCGCGGCGTTCGTTTTCGTCGTGAAGCCGTTGCTCGCGCGAAGAATCTCCCGATCAATGCGCACTGCCACCGTCTGAACGTGGCTTCGGTGCTGAGAGTCGGGGTCGACGTGGGCGGGACGTTCACCAAGGCCGTCGCCGTCGACCTGGCCACCTTGGAGATCGTCGCGTCGTCGGTGGTCTCGACGACACATGGGGAACAGGGAGGAGTCGCAGCCGGTGTCGTGCAAGCCGTGGCGCAGATTGCGGCGGAGGTCGGCGCCGATCGCATCCAGCTCGTCACCCACTCGACCACCCAAGCGGTGAACGCCCTGCTCGAAGGCGATGCCGGCCTCGTCGGCGTGATCGGGATGGGGCGTCGTCCGGATCTGGCCCGGGTCGAGAAGCGAACTCGGCTGAACAACGTCGAACTGTCTGCCGGCAAGCGCTTACGAGTCCGCTACCGCTTCTTCGATGTCACCGACGGCTTGCCGAGCGACGCGATTCGTGAGGCGCTCGAGGAGTTCCGCTCCGTCGGCGTTTCGGCAGTATGCGTCGCCGAGGCCTTTTCGCCAGACGACACCACCAACGAGTCGGCGGTGTCTGCTCTGGCGCGCGACGCCGGTCTACCCGTGTGCGCCTCGACCGATCTCAGCGGCCTGTACGGCTTGGAACTTCGCACGGTCACTGCGGCGCTCAACGCCTCGATCCTGCCGATCGCCGTCAGTACCGCGTCCTATGTCGATACTGGGGTCCGGGCTGCCGGAATCGCTGCCCCGGTGATGGTGATGCGCAGCGACGGTGGCGCGACGGATCTCGAGGGCTTCAGCGCCGCACCGGTTCGCACCCTGTATTCCGGCCCGGCAGCATCGGTGGCGGGCGCCCTGCGGTACACGGGTGTGAAGGACGCGATCGTGATCGAGGTCGGGGGTACTTCGACCAACGTCGCTGCGATCCACAACGGCCATCCGGCGCTCTCCTACGTGCGCGTCGCGTCGCACGCCACTGCCCTGCGCAGCGTGGACGTTCGAGTCGTCGGCGTCGCCGGAGGCTCGATGCTGCGGGCCCGTCGCAACCGGGTGTACGGCATCGGGCCGCGTTCGGCCCACATCGCCGGTCTCGAGTATTCCTGCTACCTCGATCCTGAACTGTTGGCCGGGGCCGAGGTTGAGATCCGTCCGGCGCTGCCCGGCGATCCCGACGACTACGTGGTGCTGCGGACCTCCTCCGGGGTCAGTGCGGCGTTGACCACGACGTGTGCGGCGAACGCTCTCGAATGGACGCAATCGGGCGACTACTGCTTTGCACCCGCCGCAGCAGCGGTGGCGGCCTTTGCAACGGTTGGGCGGCGATTCGGGGTCGATGGGCAGGTGATCGCCCGCCAGATGCTCGCCGCCGCCAGCGACGCGGTGTGCGAGTTGAGCCTGACGGTCGCCAAGTCATCGAAGCTGACCGACCCGTCGATCGTGGGCGTCGGTGGTGGGGCGGGAGCTCTCACGCGCCACGTCGCTGCCCGGCTGGGATGGCCGATCGTCATTCCGGAGCACGCTGAAGTGATCTCGTCGATCGGCGACGCCCTGTCGTTGATCCGCGCCGAACGCGAGCGCACCGTTCCACATCTCGATGCCACCACGCTGAACGCGATGATGGCCGAGGTCGAAGCAGAAGTGATCGCCGCAGGCGCCAGCCCAGCGAGCATCGAGGTGCGAGTCGAAGAGGTCGCCGAGCGCTCGACGGTGCGCGCGATCGCGACCGGAGCCGTCGGCCTCTCAGCCGGCGCCTTGCCGGGCCGCCACGAGCTCTCACTCGACGCGATGACCGCAGATGCTGCTGGTGCTCGCGTGGAGGCGATCGGCGCGTATTTCGTCGTCGACGCCGAGAAGGCCATCATCGTGCGCGATCGCTATGGCGAAGACGTGATCGCGCTCGATGGGGAACGCGCCCTGGCCGGATCGCTCGTCGAGACGATCGATCGGCTCACCCGATACCGCGGGCCGGTCACGCTGCGGCCGACGGTGTGGATCATCGACGGCAGCAGGTTGATCGAGTTGTCCGCGGCCGGTGCGAACATGGCGGCCTACGCCGGACGCGACGATGTGACATATCTGGTAGGAAGGCAGCGGTCATGACCCTGTACATCTCGGCGGCTCGACGACAACGGCGCACGATCGCCTGGGCGGTCGGAGTTGGTCTGCTGACCTTTGTGGTCGGCCTGTTGCTCGGGCGCCAACAGATACCTTCGATCAGCGACCGCGTGTCGTCGGTGCAGGCTGCGGCCGGCGAGATCGCCACCGGTGTCGAACGCCTCGACATCGAGTACGAGCAGGCGCTGGCGGCCAGCGGTACCGACACGGTGACAGCCGGCGTCGTGGCACCGCTCGACGAGCTGCGAACCCGGCTGCAGCGCACCATGGATGACGCACCGTGGCTCGCTGCGTCATCTCGCCAGGCGCTGTTGGATTCCATGGCCGAACTTCGTTCGGGCGCAGTCGACGGCATCTCGCTCGACGACTTCCGCACGAGGGCCGACGCCACAGGTCGAATGGTCCGCACGGCCTTCGGCACGACGTAGCTGGGCCATCCGCGGAATCCATGTGCGGTTTCGCCCCGGTGAGCTGGCAACATGGTCGGCGTATGGATCTGCTTGCCGAACTCGACGCCCGCGGGCTCGTTCACGACACCACCGATCGCGACGCGCTCGCCGTGCGCCTGGGGCAGGGCAACATCGGGGTGTACATCGGGTTCGATCCGACGGCCGATTCGTTGCACGCCGGCCACCTTGTGGGCCAACTGTTCATGCGCCGCTTCCAGCTGGCCGGGCACCGGCCCTTTCCCTTGGCGGGTGGCGCGACGGGCATGGTCGGCGATCCTGGCGGACGCAGTGAGGAACGCAACCTGCTCGACAACGACACGCTGCGATTCAACGTGGAGCGCATCAAGGCGCAGCTGACCAAGCTGCTCGATTTCGAGCCCGGCCCGTACCAGGCCACCCTGGTCAACAACGCCGACTGGACGCACCCGATCACCATGCTCGAGTTCCTGCGCGACGTTGGCAAGCACTTCACCGTCAATCAGATGATGGCCAAGGACTCGGTGCGGTCCCGCATCGAGAGCGAGCACGGGATCTCCTACACCGAATTCAGCTACATGCTGCTGCAGGCCAACGACTTCCGGCATCTGTACGAACACCACGACGTCGAACTGCAGGCCGGCGCATCGGATCAATGGGGCAACATCGTCGCCGGGGTCGAGCTGATCCGACGCAAGCTCGGCGCGCCTGCCCACGCGATGACGCATCCGTTGATGACCAAGGGCGATGGCACCAAGTTCGGCAAGTCTGTCGGAGGTGCCGTCTGGCTCGACCCGGCGCGGACCTCTCCCTACCAGTTTCGCCAGTTCTGGGTGCAGTGTGACGACGAGATGGTCGGCACCTACCTCAAGATGCTGTCGATGCGGACCCTTGCGGAGATCGACGAGCTGCTCACCCAGCAGCGAGCCGCGCCCGACAAGCGCGTCGCCCAGCGGGCACTCGCCGACGAGATGACCTCGCTGGTGCACGGCCACGAGGCCGCAGCCGCCGCCCGCGACGCCGCCGAGGTGCTGTTCGGTGCAGATCCGTCCGGCGCATCACACGCCGCACTGGAGACCGTAGCGGCCGAGGTTCCGCTCGTTGCGCTGCCCAACGACCTCGAAGGGGTCCGTGTGCACGAAATGCTCGTCCAGGCCGGCGTCGCCAAGTCGAACAGCGAGGTCACCCGCCTGCTCGGTCAGGGCGCCGTCCGTGCCGGAAATCGAGTCTTGGCGGCGGACGGTCTTCTCCGTGTATCGGACCTGCTCAGAGGGCAATTCCTGTTGCTCCGCAAGGGAAAGCGCGAGTTCGTCGTCGGAAAATCTTTGACGGAAGGTTGACGCTTCCGTCCCTGCTAGATAGTGTTGCTACTCGCCTCGCACGGCCGTTCCGGTGTGTGAGGC
>JBDTRP010000105.1:0-14758 GCA_039931555.1 Ilumatobacteraceae bacterium
TCCGTCAACGAACCATCCGTCTTCGTGATCGACAGATCAGCCGTCGGGTTCAACGTGTCGGAATCAGTCGCCGAGTTGTTCCCCGGCGTCGGATCCGTCACGCCACCCGGCAACGCGATCGTCGCTGTGTTGGACAGCGACCCGGTGGCGCTCGAAGAGATCGTGCCCGTCACCGTGAACGTCGCAGTCCCGCTGGGCAGCAACGTGACCAAGGCGGCGATCGAGCCCGAGCCCGACGCCGGGCACGACGACCCCGCCGACGCACTGCAGGTCCACGTCACACCGCTGAGCGCCGCAGGCATCGTGTCGGCCACGGTGGCGCCGGTGATCGTCGACGGGCCGGCGTTCGAGGCGATGATCGTGTAGGTCACCGATGCGCCGGGAACCGCCGTCGTCGCCCCGTCGGTCTTGGTGATCACCAGATCCGCCGTCGGGTTCAGCGTGTCGGTGTCGGTCGCAGTGTTGTTGCCTGAAGCCGGGTCGGTCACGCCGGCGCCGACCGAAGCCGTCGCCGTGTTCGTCAGCGAACCGGTTGCGCCGGCCGCAACCGTCGCGCTGACGGTGAAGGTCGCGGAAGCGCCGACCGGCAGGTCGACGCTGGCGTTGATGCTGCCGCTGCCCGACGCCGGGCACGCAGCCCCACCGGTGGTCGCGCACGTCCACGTCGCACCCGTCAGGGTGGCGGGGAAGGTGTCGGTCACGTTCGAGCCAGGCGCAGCCGACGGGCCGGCGTTCGAGACGACGACGGTGTAGGTCACCGGTGTGCCCGGTACCTGCGTGAGCGAGCCGTCGGTCTTGGTGATCGAAAGATCGGCCCGCGGAGTCAACGAGTCGGTATCGGTCGCTGTGTTGTTGGCGCCATTGGTGTCGCTGCTGCCGGCCGGCGCCGCAACTGTCGCCGTGTTGGAGAGCGACCCGGTCGCAGCAGCCGAGACCGAGCCGCTGATGGTGAAGGTCGCGGTCCCGGAGACCAGGAGGTTGACGCTGGCGTTGATGTTGCCGCTGCCCGACGCTGGGCAGCTCGAGCCGCCGCTCGCCGCACACGTCCACGCAACGCCGCCGAAGGTGGCCGGGAAGGTGTCCGCCACGATGGCGCCGACGATCACCGACGGCCCGGCGTTCGACGCGACGATCGTGTAGATCAAGCCTTGGCCGGGAATCGTCGAGGCAACACCGTCGGTCTTGGTGATCGACAGGTCACCGGTCGGTGTCAACGTGTCGGTGTCGGTGGCCGCGTTGTTGCCGGGCGTCGGGTCGGTCACCGATGCCGGCGCCGCGATGGTCGCGGTGTTGGCAACGGTTCCCGTGGCGTTGGCCGAGATCGTGCCGGTGAGCGTGAAGGTCGCTGTGCCACCGGGCGCCAGGTTGACGCTGGCGCTGATGTTGCCGCTTCCGGAGGCCGGGCAGCTCGAGCCGGATGTCGCCGTGCACGTCCAGGTTGCACCGCTGATCGTGGCCGGCAACGTGTCGGCCACGTTGGCGCCGGTGACCGACGACGGTCCCGCGTTCGAGGCAACGATCGTGTAGGTCACGGATGTACCGGGCACCTCGACCGCCGAGCCGTCGGTCTTGGAGATCGACAGGTCTGCGGTCGGCACCAAGGTGTCGGTGTCGGTGGCGGTGTTGTTGGCGGCCGTGGGATCGGTGATCCCGGCAGCGACTGCCACCGTTGCCGTGTTGGCCAGCGTGCCCGTCGCGGTCGAGGCGATCGTCGCGGTCAGGGTGAACGTCGCCGTACCGCTGGGCAGGAGATCGACCGTCGTGCTGATGTTGCCGCTGCCCGATGCCGGGCATGTCGAACCGGCCGAGGCGGTGCACGTCCACGTTGCGCCCGACAACGCGGCGGGCAACGTATCGGTCACGGTGGTCGCCAGGGCTGCGGAAGGTCCCGCGTTCGAAGCGACGATCGTGTAGGTCACGGTCGAACCCGGCACGGCGGTCGCGCTGCCGTCGGTCTTGGTCACCGATACGTCGGCGCGACGGTTGATGGTCGTGGTGTCGGTGGCCGAGTTGTTCCCAGGGGTCGGGTCGGTCGAGCCGCCGGGCAGAGCGACCGACGCCGTGTTCGAGAGCGTGCCGGTCGCGGTCGACACGACGGTGGCGTTGACGGTGAACGTGACCGAGCCGGCGGCGAGGACGTTGATCGAAGCGGAGATGCTGCCGGATCCCGATGCCGGGCAGCTCGACCCCGCCGAGGCAGCGCAGGTCCAAGTGACGCCGGAGAGCGTTGCCGGCATCGTGTCGGTCACGGTGGCGCCGGTGATCGCCGACGGGCCGGCGTTCGAGGCGGCGACGGTGTAGGTCAGTGCGGTGCCGGCGTTGATCGTCGTCAAGCCGTCGGTCTTGGAGATCGACAGGTCAGCGGTCGGGGTCAGCGAGTCGGTGTCGGTCGCCGAGTTGTTGGCCGAGTTGGTCTCGACGACGCCGGCGGGCGCGGCGATGTTGACGGTGTTGGCCAACGAGCCGGTGGCGGTCGACGACACGGCCACGATCACGGTGTAGGTCACCGAACCGGTCGGCGACAGCGTCGCAGTCGTCGACATCGGCAGCGTGCCGCTGGCCGCGCCGCACGTGCCACCGCTGCCGGCGGCACACGTCCAAGTGCCCGAGGTCGCGCCGCTCGGCAAGGCGTCGGTGATCGGTGCGGCCGTCGCGGTGGACGGCCCCGAGTTCGACGCCACGATCGTGTAGGTCACGTTGGTGCCCGGCACCGCTGATGCGGACCCGTCGGTCTTGGTCACACCAAGGTTGACGCGCGGCTCGGCCGGCGCCGCTGATGTGGCCGTGTTGTTGGCCGCGGTGAGCTCAGGGATCGTGCCGGGGCCTGCGACGGTCGCCGTGTTCGAGAGCGTGCCGGTGAATGTCGACGCCAAGGTCGCAGTGATGGTGTAGGTGGCCGAGTCGCCGACCGCGAGGTTGGCCGTGGTGCTCAACGACCCGCTGCCACTGGCGGTACAGCTGGAGCCCGCCGAGGCGGTGCACGTCCACGTCGCCGCCGTGAGCGCGGCCGGCAACGTGTCGGTCACGACAACCGGCGCCGCACCGGTTCGCGGGTACGGACCGTTGTTGGTGGCGACGACGGTGTAGGTCACGGTCTGGCCGGGGATCACCGGGCTGGAACCGACCGACTTGGTCACGCTCACATCGATGCACTGCGACCCGGTGTTGGTTCCTGTCGGATCGGTGATCACGGCCGTCGCCGACGACGCACCGGCAGCACCGGCGGTAGCGCCATAGGCAGAGCTCGTCGCCACGTGAATGCCGTTGACACCACCGGTGACCGTGGTCGACGCAGTGGCGGCCGAGGTGATCACTCGTCCGCCGCCGCCTCCGCCGCCAGGACCATGCTGATCGGCGTGAGTCTCGTTGCCACCGGCGCCGCCACGGGCACGGACGGTGAGGCCGGCGATGCCACTGGCTGCGCCTGTCAGCGATGTCAACACCACGACCGAGCCGCCGGCGCCGCCGCCGCCGCTGCCGTCCTGACCGCTGATGTTGCCGGGCGAGCCATCGGCGTTGATCGTGCCCGTGCCCGACAGACTTCCAGCGCGCACCAACACGACCCCACCGCCGGGGCCACCCGCCGATGACAGGACGGCGTTGTTGTCGCTGCCCGCGCCGCCACCGCCGCCCAGGAACACGCGACTCGCTGTGCCGGGTACCACCACACCGCCATGGCCGCCGCGGGCCAGGTTCGACGACCACGTGTTGCCGCCCACGCCGCCGGCGCCGCCGTTGCCGCCACCGCCACCGCCCGAGTTCTCACCGTTGCTCGCCGGGTCACCGTCGGTACCGCCGCCACCGGCGTTGCCGGGTGCACCACGAGCGAAGTCGCCGTTCGGGTACCCGTCGCCGACGCCGTCGGATGCGCCGGTCGTCCACTTCGTGGTGCCGGCGATGCCTTCACCCTTCTGGCCATTGGCAGTCTTTGCGGTCGTCGAGCGGTAGTCCGTGTTGACCAGTCCAGTGGCGCCACTTCGATTGCGTTGCAGACCGGCGCGGAACCCTTGCCCGGTCACATCGATCGTTGCACCGTTGAGGTTGAGGTTGCTGGCGACGTCGAGCACGACGATGCCGCCGCTCGAGCCATCCCATGCGGCTGCCGCCGGTGGCGTCGCCGCGCTCAGGCTCGCCGATGAGTACTGCGGCACGCGCACGATCTGGTAGCGCTGTTGACCCTGCGTCGCTGTCTCGGCCGCGTTGGCGTAGCCGTTGACCAGTCCGCCGTTGGTTCCTGCGCCAGCGAGGCCGACGACCGAGCCGGCTATCGAGGTCACCGTCGCGTACTCGTACTGCCCGGCGATGAACGATGTGTTCGTGAGGTAGCCCGACGCTGTTGCCGACGAGACACCATCGCCATAGGTGTTGGTGTTGGTCGAGTCGATCTGCGCGCCTTGCATCTGGATCACCAGCACGAGGTCACCGACGGCGATCGGCGTGGCCGAACCGCGGCTCGTGCCAACGGTCGCTGTCGTGCTGGCCGTGCCGGCAACGATCGACGTCTGACCCGGGTAGTAGGTGTTGATCAGACCGGTCGCCGCGGTCGAGCCGGTCAACGGCGGTGAGGCACACAATGCTGCGGCGGCGGCGGTCGCGACGAACAGGCCGCCGCCGACGAGAACGGATGCACCGATGAGCGTCGTCGCGAGTGCGCTGCGACGCAGACCCGACCAGCGTCGGGCGTGAGGATGGGAGGATCTGTTGTCAGGCATCTGTGAACCGGCCCGCCCGCAGGGAGAAATATAGTGAGCCGCACTCACTCCCGGCGACATCGGCGGCACGCCGCGCGCGTCGATCGACTCGTCCGTCCTGTTGCCGAACCCGGCACCGCGCCCTGACATGAATCTCCGTTCCCACCAGGGATTCCATCGGCAAACTTGCCGCAACCTTGACAATCCTGCGATTGATGATCTATTTGCATATATGCATATATGCAGTCGTTTGCTACGCTCCTGCTCATGGGTTTGTGGACGCAGTGTGTGACGCGGGGTGCTCGATGAGCGAACTGCCCCGCCCGGTTGAGGTCGCGCCATTGGGTGAGGTCATCACCGTGGCCCACACCAAGGGCGGGGCGGGCAAGACATCACTGACGTTCAACCTTGCCTATGCCCTGTCGACATGCGGCGCACGCGTCCTCGTCGTCGACCTCGATCAGCAGACCGGGCAGTCGGTGTTCCTCGGTGAGGCCGCGCTGCGCCGCTTGACCGAAGCCGGCGACATCGCCGATGTGGGTGCAGTGCTACTCGGTCATGCCAACATCGACGACGCCTTGGTCGGCCAGGTGTATCCCAACCTCGACGTGCTCCCGGCCGACGAGGTATCGATGGGCCACGCCGGCCGGCAGCTCACCGATCCATGGGTGCGCAGCCGATTGATCGACCTACTCGACATGACACGCGACCGATGGGACATCGTGCTGGTCGACACGCCCGGGCATCAGTCGAGCGTCGTCGCCGCGGCGCTCAGCGGATCCTCAGGAGTCATCGTGCCGATGGTGCCCGAGGCGGGCCCGGTGACCGAGCTGCCGACGATCCTCAACACCATCGACTCGATTGCCGGCACCAACGATCGTCTCGAGGTCTACGGCATCATCAAGATGCGCATCTGGGGGACCAGCGTGTACCGGCGCGTCGCCGAAGAGCAGATCCGGGCGATCGCCGATCGGTTCGCGGTCCCGCTGTTCCGCAACAAGATCCCCGAAGATGCCAAGTTCGGCGAGGCCCATCTCGTCGGCCTACCTGTCGGTGCGTACCACTACACCGCCCGATCGGCGACCGCCTACCGGCATGTCGCCTATGAGCTGATCCAGCGGCGCGGGTGGCGCTTCCACGTGCCGGAGCTGTTGTAATGGCTGCGTCGAAGGGCGCCGACCTCGCCAAACGGCTCGCCGACCGGCTCGACGGTGCGCAACCGCGCGGACGCGCGCTGACCGAGCCGGAACCGACGCGACTCGAACCGGTCGCAGCAACGGCGGGGCGCGCGTCTCCCGGTCACCCTTCACAAGGCCGCGGCGAACGCCCCGGTCGAGCGTCGAACGGCGGTCGCCTGCGTGGCCACCTCGTGCCACACGCGTTGCATTCCGACGCGCGCCGGCTGAAGTTGTCGCAGCAGGCGCGCCGCGGTCGCCGCGTCACGTGGGACGACGTCGCCACGGAGGCCGTCGAACTGCTGCTGTCCCAGCGCGACGAAGTCGCCCGACAGCTGACCGATGTGCGCCGCATGGCCGAGCAGGCAACCTCGGGCCCGCGTCTCGTGCAGGCCACCATCGCCGGCGATCTCGACGCCGCGTTCGGCGAATTGCGACTCGACCTCTCCGACGAGATCGGTCGCGACGTCCCATATGAACAACTGTGGGCTGCGGCGTTGCTGATGTGGTTGCGCGCCCACCGATAACGTCGGCCGAGATGACGGACGGGACCGGGTGATCCACCAACTCGCGCCGGAACGCTTGCCGCGCTTGCCGCGATCGCCGGGTGGCTGCTGGCGGGGTCGGCGCTGGCCTGCTCAGCTGCTGTCGCCGGCATCGCCCTCGTCCTCGCCGTCATGCAGGCGATCACGTGGCGCCGATACCGAGCCGGGGCGTTCGCGGGCGAGACCAGCCGGCTCGCGCGCCGTGTTGTTGGCCATGCGCAACAGCAAGAGGTCGTAGACGATCTTCAAGGATCCGCCGATGATCAGCGGCCACCCGAAGTTCGAATGATCGAGCATCCACCCCGCGGCTATCGGTGGCAGGGCCGAGGCGAGGCTGCGGGGCACATTGGTCACGCTGGCGGCTGCGGCCCGCTCGGCGGGGGTGACGACCGACATCACGTAGGCGTTGCGCACCGGCACGTCCATGCTCGAGAGCAGGCTGCGCCCGATCAGACAGGCCACTGCCAACGACGCGGTGGGCATCAGCGCCGCGGAGATCAGCAGGATCTGGCCGGGCAGGTGGGTGAAGGCCATCGTCCGCAACGGGCCGAGCCGGCGTTCGATCCGCACGGCGATGAAGCCGGACGCTGCCGAAAGGATTTGCATGACACCCAACACCACTCCGGCCTTGCCGACCGAGAAGTGGTGGCGACGCAGGAGCCACAGCACCAGCAGTGACTGCACGGCGAAGCCCCCGCCGAAGGAGTCGAGACTGAACAGCGCTGCAAGTCGGTACACGATGCGCTTCGATGGGCCGAGCGGGGTCGGCGTCGTCACCTGAGCTGCGGCTTCGACCTGTGCCGACATCGTCGCGTACACGCCGAGCATCGCCACGCCCGCCACTGCGTAGACGACGAAGACCGACTTTGCCGGCCAGTGCAACCGGGCCGGCATGCCAGCCGACAATGCCCCCAGCGCCGCCAACGACCCTCCGAAGAACGTGTAGCGCGCAAAGACGTGCGAACGGTTCTCCTCGGTCGTGGTCAGTGGTAGCAGCGACTGCTCGATCGGTTGCACCACGCTGACGTCGCTACCGCTGGGGTTCATCGTGCCGATCACCCCGAAGGCCAGCAGCACGAAGAACGTCGACGACGTGGCGAAGACCAGGCCCGTCGTCACCATCAACAATGCGCCCGCTCGCAGTAGCACGCGGCGTTGGAAGCGCCATCCCCACGTCCCCGTGAACATGGTCAGGACCGCCGAGCCCAGCAGCATGCCGGTCACGATCACGCCGATGCGGGTCGCGCTGTAGCCGAGTTGATCGCCGAGGTACCCCGCCAGCGAGGCGGCGACCAACCCGTCGGCATACCCGCGCAAGCTGCGCGTGGCGATCAGGCGTCGCCCATCCGGGGTGATCATCGCCCCCTCTCTAGCCGATCCGACCTCCGCGCCGCACTCCCCAACCCGACGACCGGTGGTGCGAGAGGTGAACTCCTAGGCGCTGATGGTGATGTGGCCGTCGACGGAATCGACGGTGACGGTGTCGCCCTCGACCGCTTTGCCTTCAAGGATCAGCAGCGCCGCCGGATCACTGATCTCGCGCTGGATCACGCGCTTCAGCGGCCGGGCGCCGAACGACGGGTCGTAGCCGTCGTGGGCCAATTGAGCCATTGCCGCCTCGGTGACGTTGAGTGTCAACCTCCGCTCGGCCATCCGCTTGCGCAAGTGCGCCAGTTGGATCGTGACGATGTGCGTGAGGTCTTCCTCGGTCAACGACCGGAAGCGGATGATGTCGTCGACGCGGTTGATGAACTCTGGCTTGAAGAACGACGAAGGATCACCCGCCAGGTTGCTGGTCATCACCAGCACGACGTTGGTGAAGTTGACGGTGCGACCCTGGCCATCGGTGAGGCGGCCATCGTCGAGCACTTGCAGCAACACGTTGAACACGTCGGGATGGGCCTTTTCGATCTCGTCGAGCAGCACCACGCTGTACGGGCGGCGGCGCACCGCCTCGGTGAGCTGGCCACCCTCGTCGTAGCCGACATAGCCGGGAGGCGCACCGATCAGGCGGCTGACCGAGAACTTCTCCATGTACTCGCCCATGTCGATGCGCACCATGGCGTGATCGTCGTCGAACAGGTACTCCGCCACGGCACGGGCCAACTCGGTCTTGCCGACACCGGTCGGCCCGAGGAACATGAACGACCCGATCGGCCGATTCGGATCGCTGAGTCCCGCACGCGAGCGCCTGATTGCATTTGCAACAGCAGTGACAGCGTCGTCCTGGCCGATCACCCGCTGGTGCAGTAGCTCCTCCAGCTTGACGAGCTTGCTCATCTCGCCTTCCATCAACCGGCTGACGGGCACGCCCGTCCACTTGCTGATGACCTCGGCGATGTCTTCGGCATCGACCTCCTCTTTGAGCATGCGGTTGCCGGTCTGCAGGTCGTCGAGATGAGCTGTTGCCTCGGTGATGCGCCGCTCGAGCTCGGGCATGCGGCCGTAGCGGATCTCGGCGGCGACGGCAAGGTCGGTCTCGCGCTCGAGCTGCTGGCCGAGTTGGCCGAGCTCTTCCTTCAGCGACCGGATGGCATCGATCGCCTGCTTCTCGCCTTCCCAGTGCTGCTTCATCTCGTGGACCTGAGCATTGAGCGTGGCGAGCTCGTCGACGAGTGCGTCGAGCCGCTCCTTCGAGGCCGCGTCGGTCTCGTTGCTCAGCGCGACCTGCTCGATCTCGAGTTGCAGGATCCGGCGCTGGACGATGTCGATCTCTGTCGGCAGCGAGTCGATCTCGATGCGCAGCTTGCTGGCCGCCTCGTCGATCAGGTCGATGGCCTTGTCGGGCAGGAAGCGGTTGGTGAGGTAGCGGTTCGACAACACCGCCGCGCTGACGAGCGCCGAGTCTTGGATGCGCACACCGTGGTGCACCTCGTAGCGCTCCTTCAAGCCGCGCAGGATCCCGATGGTGTCTTCCACGCTGGGCTCGCCGACATAGACCTGCTGGAAGCGGCGCTCGAGGGCTGGATCTTTCTCGATGTGCTTGCGGTACTCGTCGAGGGTGGTCGCGCCGATCATCTTCAACTCGCCTCGGGCGAGCATCGGCTTGATCATGTTGCCGGCATCCATCGCGCCCTCTGCCGCACCGGCCCCGACGATGGTGTGCAGCTCGTCGACGAACGTGATCACCTCGCCGGCCGCGTCGATGATCTCCTTCAGCACTGCCTTCAAGCGCTCCTCGAACTCGCCGCGGTACTTGGCGCCCGCCAGCATCGAGCCGATGTCGAGCGAGATCAGCCGCTTGCTCTTCAACCCCTCCGGCACGTCGCCGTCGGCGATGCGCTGGGCAAGGCCGTCGACGATGGCGGTCTTGCCGACACCCGGTTCGCCGATCAGCACCGGGTTGTTCTTGGTGCGCCGGCTGAGCACCTGGATCACTCGGCGGATCTCGTCATCGCGCCCGATGACCGGGTCGATCTTGCCGTCTCGGGCCCGCTGCGTCAGGTCTTGGCCGTACTTCTCGAGGGCGGCGAAGTTCTCCTCCGGATTCTGACTGGTGACACGATGGCTGCCGCGCACCTCCTTCAGAGCCTGCAGCAACTCTTCGCTGCCGATGCCCAGCCGTTGGTTCATCGCCAGCAGAAGGTGCTCGGCCGACAAGAAGTCGTCCTTCAGGTCCTTCTGGTACTGCTCGGCGTTCTGCACGATGTTGTTGAGCTCGCGGTTGACGTGCGGCTCGGCGCCGCCGTAGGCCTTCGGCAACTTCTGCACAGCCTCGTCGGCCTTGTTGCGCACCATCAACGGAGCCAGTCCCAACTTGGCCAGCACGGCCGGCACGATCGTGTCGTCTTGGCGCATCATCGCGGCCATCAGGTGGTCGGGGGTCAGTTCGGGGTTGCTGAGCGCTTTGGCCTGGTCGATGGCGGCAGCGAACGCCTCGTTCGTCTTCAGGGTCCATTTCTTGGGATCGAACGCCACGGCGATGCCTTCCTCGCGTACTTCTCAGTTACCTGTCAGCAGAAATCTTGAGTCAAAGCCTATCAACATTGCCCGATGCGTCAACCTGGTTCGCCAGGTTGCAGAATCGTGCCTTGCTTCCTCGTCTGATCGCCACCGACCTCGACGGTACCTTGTTGAACAGCCACGGCGCGCTGTCGCCGCGCACCATCGAGGCCCTGCGTGCGGCGCACGCTGCCGGGGTGATCGTGGTCTTCGCCACCGGGCGGCCGCCGCTGGTGGCCGCCCGCGAAGTGTCGGCCGTCGGCACCGCAGTGGCATATGGCGTGATGGCCAACGGCTCGATGATCTGTTCGCTCCCCGACGGTGAACCACTGTTCACGATCGGCTTTCCCAGTGCCCTGGCTGTCGCCGCCATCGGGCGGTTGCGGGCCCACGACCCGCTGTTCGGGTTCGCCCTGGCCACCGACCGCGGCTTCACCGAAGAAGTCGGCTTTGCCGAGCGCATGCCGGTTCACCATCGCCGGGACACCGTCGACGACGTGCTCGATGGGCACGACGGAGCCACCGAGGCCATCAAGCTGTTGGCCTTCCATCACCATCACTCCGCACTCGAACTGCTCGACATCATCCCACCGATCGTCGGTACCGACCTGGTGGTCAGTCACATGGGCACCGAGGCGGTCGAGCTCGGGCCCGCCGGCGCCGACAAAGGTGCCGGGCTGCGCTGGCTGTGCACCCACCTGACCGTCGATGCCGCCGACGTGCTGGTGTTCGGCGATGAGATCAACGACTTGGCGATGTTCGACTTCGCCAGACGTTCGGTCGCCGTCGCCAACGCCGCCCCTCGCGTTCGCGCTGCAGCCACCGAGGTGACCGAGTCGAACGACGACGACGGCGTGGCGATCGTGATCGAGGCTCTGCTCGCGGCGAACTGAGTCGGTGGCCAGGCACCGTTTCTGTGTGTTGGAGTGCGGCAGCCAGGCAACCGGCGCACGAACCGCCGTTCCGCGCCGGGCAGCGTCTCTCGAACTTTGTCGCTCCCACGTCGCTGGGCGACCTCGCAGCGACAAAGTTCAGGCGACACCGCGCAAAACCGCCAGCACCTTGGTGTCGAGCTCACGGCGAACCGGGGTCAGCGAGGGCAGGACCACGTCGCCAGTTCGGCGCCGGTGAGGTCACGGATCGACACACCTTTGGTGTTCGACGTCGTGCGCCGGATGTACAGCTCGAACGGCGGGGCACCGGTCAGTTCGACGACACCGTCGACGCGCAGCTCGCCCCGTGACTGCGGGTCACGCGTCCCGTCGTCGTGGAACGAGCCGCCGAACTCGATCATCACCGTGCTGGCGCCGTCGGGGTTGTCGTCGGGTGCGATGGCCACGAGGCGGTAGTAGATCGAATCGTCGCTGTAGGTCGCCGACACCACCAGATCCGGTACGCCATCGCCGATCAGGTCGACCAGCACGGCGCTGCCGCGCTGAGGAGGTGGCGCCGGTGACACACCGTTGTTGGCCGTGATCAGTTGGATGACCGCCGTGACCGACGGGTCTGTCAACGGCACCGGCGTGGCGGCCTTCGGCTGCAACTGCCAGTTCGGCGCTTCGACCCAGAGGCCCAACGGGATGGCGTTGTCGGAGGCGCGGGGTTGGACAGCGATCGGGCAGGTCGGCGAGACCTCCGACGGGTCCAGCGCCCGAACCTGCACGCTGAACTGCGCGCCGATGAAGTTGACGACCGACGACATCTGCGCAGGGCCGAGGCGCAACTGCGACACGGCATCACCTTGGTAGGCGGCGAACCCGCTGGGCGACACATGACCGAGGGGGTACCCGTCGGCGAAGACCATGTGATCACCGACCACGGGGGCGCCGGCGATGATCGGCACGGTCGTGGTCGTGCTGGTCGTGGTGGGCGCGAGCGTGGTCGACGTGGTTGTCGACGTCGTCGACGTCGTCGCGACGGTCGGCACCGCGGTCGGGAGCGCGGCGACGCCGGATCGGGCGTCCTGCCACTGCGACAGTACATAGGAGACGACACCACCGGCGACGAGCGCGGTCACCACGAGGAGCACGATGCCGACGCTGCGATTGGAACGACCAGCGCGATATCGGCGCTCGTGGTCCGGATCGGGAGGATCCCACAGATGCGACATGTTCGGCACAGTCTTACGCACGACAACGCCGAAACCGGCGCACACCCCACTCCTACACTCGACATGTGCCCACCCGTCCCAACGTCGCGCCGACGCCCGGCTTGCAGCTGACCTGGCTCGATGGCGAAGTCGTGGCCTGGCAGCCGGGCCGCGGCGTGTACGGTGGCAACCTGCAGGCGGTCGTCAGTTCCACGTTCCGGCGACCGCTCTCGCCTCATCACGGGTCGATGCGGGTGGTGCGCATGGCGCTGCCGGGCGGCGAGCAGCAGGTGATGTGCCAGCGCCTCACGGTCGCGTCGCTGGCGGCACTCGGCCAACTCGACGCCCTCGGAAACGACCTCGGTGCATCGGTGGGCTGGCTGGGCGAGACGTACTCGGTCGCCATCCGGCTGGTCACCGCCGGGCGCGTGCTGCCCCACCTCACCGACACCGGTCTCGGATGGTGGGTCGCCAGGTGGAAGCCCCTGCGTGCGGATCTCGCCGGGCCGGTGGCCTGGTTGGCGGCGACCCAACCGCCGGTCGTTGGCGTGGCCAGCCCTGGTTTCACACCCGAGGAGCTCACCGTCGTGATCATCGAGTCGTTCGTCGATCAGACGGCGCGGCTGTTGCTGGCCGGCGCGGGATGGCATGCGCCGATCACCGACACCCGCCGGGCGACGGCGCGGGCCGCACGGGCAGCGGCGCGTGCGCTCAGCGCGCCTGCCGGCGAGTTCCGGGTCGATCCCGAACTGGCCGAATCGCTCGACGATCTGGCCACGATGTTCGACCAGGCCATCCGGCGCGCCGAGGGCGAGCCCGTGGTGCAGGCCCGGCTCCGCCTGGCGTTGCCCGACGATCCGCAGGGAGATTGGCCGTTGTCGCTGGAGCTGGTCGACCCCGACGACCGCAGCCGCTGGTGTACCGCAGACGATGTCGTCGCCGGCCGGCCTTCGGCGATCAGCCTCGCCGGCGACGCGCGGTTCATGGCGATGCTCGGCGACTGCCTGGCCACCGCGCGCGTCGACATCGAGTTGCTCGCTCCGTGGCTCACTGGTTGGCTTGCCGACCCACCGGCCGGGATCGACCTCGATACGGCGGCGGCCACGCTCGAGGCGGTCGACGCGCTGTCTGCCGTCGACATCGAACTGCTGACTCCCGAGCGTCTCACACGTCGATCGGCAACCACCAAGGGAGTCGCCCAGCCCAAGGATGCAGCCGGCAGCGGCCGATTCAGCGCGTCAGCCATCGTCAACTGGACGGTCGTGGTCGACGACACCCCGGTCGACGAGGCAGTGCTCGAGCGTGCCGCAGCCTCGGGTGCCGGGCTGATCAACGTCAACGGCCGATGGGTCCGGCTCGACCGCACCGAGGCCAAGCGCGCCCTCGCCAACCTTGCCGAGCACCGGCGCGACCACGCCGAGCTGTCGACACTCGAACTGCTGCGCCTCGCCGCCGAGATGGCGGCCGAAGAAGAGGCTGCAGCGGCGTCGAAGCCGTCGGACGAGTTCGACGGCAACAGGCCGGCAATCGCCGCCGGTGGCTGGCTCGGCGACCTGTTGCAAGGCCTGCCCGACGCGGCACTCGCCGAAGGGGTCGAGCCGGCCGGGTTCATGGCCACACTGCGCCCGTATCAGCGGCGTGGTCTCGGCTGGTTGCAGTTCCTGTATCAGCTCGGCCTCGGTGGCTGCCTTGCCGACGACATGGGCCTCGGCAAGACGCCCACCACGCTCGCACATCTCGCCGCCCTACCAGGGCCGCACCTGGTGATCTGCCCGCTGTCGGTCGTGCGCAACTGGGAGGCCGAAGCCGCAAAATTCACACCGTTGCTTCGCGTTGCGGTGCACCACGGCACCGGCCGCAGCGGTGCCACCACGTTCGCCAACGTCGTGGCCCAGCACGACATGATCATCACCACCTACCACGTCGCGGCGCGCGACATCGACACCCTCACCGCCATCGATTGGGCAGTGGTGGTGCTCGACGAGGCGCAGGCCGTGAAGAACCCGGAGACGCGATCCGCCAAGGCATTGCGCACACTGCCGGCGCAACAGCACATCGCCCTCACCGGCACGCCGGTCGAGAACCGCCTCAGTGAGCTGTGGTCGATCATGTCGATGGTCACGCCCGGGCTGCTCGGCAACCTCAACCAGTTCCGTCACCGGTTCGCCGCGCCCATCGAACGAGATCACGACGTCGCCGCTGCGGCCGCGTTGCGACAACTCACCTCGCCGTTCCTGCTGCGGCGCACCAAGGCCGACAAATCGCTGGTGCCCGACCTGCCCGACAAGGTCGAGCAGTTGGCGTGGGCGTCGCTGA
>JBDTRP010000106.1:0-5357 GCA_039931555.1 Ilumatobacteraceae bacterium
GACCCCGGTGGCGAGCGTGCCGAGCACGAGGGTGTTGGCCATCGCGGCCTTCAGCTCGGGCCACACGGGGCGACTGCCTTTGATGGAGCGACCCCAGTTGAACGTGACGAAGTGATGCAGCCAGCTGAAGTACTGCGACACGATGTTGCCGGTGAGGCCATTGGTCTGTTTGTACTGCAGGATCTTCGCCGGAGTCGCCCTCGGGTTGAGCCGCAAGTAGCTCTGCACCGGATCAGTGCCGATGCGGATCGCCACGAAGACGAGAAACGTGATGATAAACAACGTGGGAATGGTCCACATGAGCCTTCGTGCGACGAATCTGATCATCGTGGGCGCACCTCCGAGTTGTCGACGCGAACTGGGTATTGCAGAGCGGGGCCGGCTGGTTGCCGGCCCCGCTCACACTAGGTCATTTCTTCAGCGTTGGCTGCTTGTCAGCCAAGCGCAATGTCAGGCTCGCCAGTGACGAGCTGTGTTGCCTCGTAGGTGCCCTTCGACGTGGTTGCCCACACCGACGGGAGCAACTTGAAGCCCGTGGTCCACTCGTACCACGACGAGTTGGCGCACTCGGTGATCGGGTTGAGACACTCTGGCCACTGCTCGGCACCGATGACGATCTGGCCATCGCCATTGGCGTCGGTCCACTCGTTGATGTTCTGGAACGCCTGGTAGTTGGCGGCGTCCTTGTCGACCGGGCCACCGACCTGATCGGTACGCCATGCGGCGATGTTGGGGAACTGGTACAGCGGCAGCATGACTGCGTCGTCGGCAAGTGCCTTGCCGATCTGGTGGATCAGGTCAGCACGCTTGGTCTCGTCGACCGTCTGGTCGGACTGGGTCATCAACTTGGATGCGGCTTCGTCGCACCAACCAGCGGAGTTCTGGCCCTGGTTGTTGTTGTCGGGGCCGGGAACCTGCGAGCACGCCATGATGCCCGTGACCGTGGGGTCGGGGCTCGCCGTGTTGATGTACATGGCCATGTCGTACTTGAGTGCTGGGAGGCGCTGCTGGAAGTAGCAGGCTGCGTCGCAGTTGTCGGCCTTGATGTTGAAGCCGGCCTTCTGCAGCTCAGGAATCATGAGGGCCTGGGTCGACTCGCGACGGGTGTTACCCGAGTTGATGATCCAGTGGATCTCCGGCGCAACGCCGTCCTTCGCCCACATGCCACTGCCATCCTTGGCCCAACCAGCATCGGTCAGGATCTTGTCTGCGGCGGCGCTGTCGAAGTAGCCGTCGGTGCCGTCTGCCTTGCCGAAGATCGTGTCATCGCACCACGGGCCGATGGTCGGAACCCACAGGCCACAGTTCAGCAATGGCCCGCCGGGGAAGATCGGGTCGTAGATGTTGGCGAGGATCAGGTTGCGGTCGATCGACTTGGCGAAGGCATGACGGAAGTCGGCGTCCTTGAAGGCGCACGAACGAGTCTCGTCAGGCGTGCAGTTGGCGTCTTCCTGGAAGTACAAGCCTTCGTAGTTGGTGCCGTAGCCAGGAGTCGACTTGATGTTCGGATCGTTCAGTGCGTCCTTGATACCGGCGTACGCCTGCGGGAAGATGAAGTCACTTTCACCGGAGACGAGCGAGGCGATCTCGGTGTCGCTGTCGGCCTTGGGGACCATGACGATCTTGTCGACCTGGCCAGCGTCGGTTCCGTAGTAGTTCGGGTTCTTCACCAGCACGAGCTGATCGAGGCTCCACGAATCGATCTTGTACGGCTGGCCCGAGAACGGGATGTTGTCGGCGAACTCGGCCGAGACGTCGTTGCAGTCCTTGACCGCGTCAGCCTTGAGCAGGTTGATGAACAGCGTCTTGTACGGCGCGTACACCTCCGAGAACTTCACCACGACCTGGTGATCATCGGTGCCCTGCTCGATGGATGTGATCTTGTCGTAGCCCGTGGTGCTCAATGAGCCAGGGGTTTTCAGCGTTGCATCAACGGTGCACTTGAAGTCGGCGAACGTGATCTTTGAACCGTCATCCCAAACAGCTTTGGGGTTGATGTTCATCGTCAACGTCATCGCTGCTCCGCCGCCGGAAGCGGCAGTGGTCTCAGCGCCACCAGCGGTCGTCTCGGGTGCTGCGGTCGTCTCGGACGCTGCCGCCGTGGTGCCTTCAGTTGCACCGGTGGTGGCGTTCGAACTGGTCGAATCGCTACCGCAAGCTGCGGCGATGAAGGCCATGCCGACAGCCAGTGCAGCGAATCGAGTGCTGCGTTTCGTGATCCTCACGTGGGTGTTCCTCCTATGTGAACGGAGGGAGGTGGGTCTCGGTCGAAACTACGAGTCGAGCAAAACGCTCGTCGGGAAGCTCAACCACACTCTCACACCGTCCTCCCCGATCGGAGTGAGCGCCGCCAACATAGCACCGTTGTTTACCGACCGGTAGCCCAGACATTCCGATTGGCCAAAAAGCCGGACGGAAAATTCCGGCCGCGTCGAGTGGGATCTATGTCCCGAGCTTGCAGATGCGGGCGAACTCGTCGGGGTCGAGGCTGGCGCCGCCGACCAATGCGCCATCGATGTCGGGCTGGCTGATCAGCTCGGCGATGTTCGACGACTTGACGCTTCCTCCGTACTGGATGCGCACGCCCTCGGCGGCGTCCTTGCCGGCGAGGGCGCCGATGCAACCGCGGATCGCGGCGCAGACCTGCTGGGCGTCGTCCGACGTTGCCGTGCGGCCGGTTCCGATCGCCCAGATCGGTTCATAGGCGACGACCAGTGATGCGATCTTGTCGGCCTTGAGGCCATCGAAAGCTGCGCTGATCTGCCCGATCACCTTGGTCTCGGTTTCTCCGGCCTCGCGGTCCTCCAGCGTCTCACCGACGCAGACGATCGGCGTCATCGAGTTGCGTTGGATGGACACCAACTTCTTGGCGACCTGTTCGTCGGTCTCACCGAAGAGTTGGCGGCGCTCGCTGTGCCCGACGATCACGTACTGCACGTTCAGCTTGGCGAGGAACAGCGGCGACACCTCGCCGGTGAAGGCGCCCTTGTCCTCCCAGTGACAGTGCTGGGCGCCAACCGCGAACATGAGCTTGTCGGCGTCGATCACGGTCTGCACGCTGCGTATGTCGGTGAACGGCGGATGGATGCTGACGTCAACGTTCTCGAGGTCGTCCTTGGTCACCAAGTACGCCAGCTTCTGCACACACTGGATCGCTTCGAAGTGGTTGTGGTTCATCTTCCAGTTCGCCGAGATCAACGGCCTACGCATTGGGCGCACCACGCAGTGCTTCCAGGCCCGGCAGGTCGCCGAACTCGAGGAGCTCCAGCGACGCTCCACCTCCGGTCGACACGTGGTCGACTTCGTCGTCGAGTCGGAACTGTGCCAGGGCCGCGGCGCTGTCGCCGCCTCCGACCACCGTGAACGCCTTCGTGTCGGCCATGGCCTGCGCAATCGTGCGCGTGCCGGCCTCGAAGCGCGGGTCCTCGAACATTCCCATCGGCCCGTTCCAGAAGACGGTTCGCGCTTCGATGATCACGTCGCTGAACGCCGCTGCAGTGCCTGGCCCGATGTCGAGCCCCTTTGCACCGTCAGGCAGGCTGCGACCGAACGTCGAGAGGTTGCCGGCCGCGTCGAGCCCGACGATGTCTTCGGGCAGGTGGATCGTCTTGCCGCCGGCGGCCGACTCTGCCAGCAGGCGCCGGCATGTGTCGAGCTGATCCGGCTCCCAAAGCGAATCGCCGATCTGATTGCCCTGTGCGGCGAGGAAGGTGAAGCACATCGCTCCGCCGAGCACCAGCTCGTCGACGACCTTCAACAGTGCTTCGACTACGCCCAACTTGTCGCTGATCTTCGCACCGCCGAGCACCGCGACGAATGGGCGCTTGGGATCGCTGCGAATGCCGAGCAGGACATCAACCTCTTTCTGCATCAGCAGCCCCATCGCCGACGGCAGGGTCCGCGGCGGGCCGACGATCGAGGCATGTGCACGGTGGCACGCACCGAAGGCGTCGTCGACATAGGCGTCGATTCCCACGATCAAGGACGCGACGAACTGTGGGTCGTTGCCCTCCTCACCCGGGTCGTAGCGCAGGTTCTCGAGCAGCTCGACCCCGGGCGCCAACTCGCCGAGGCGGGCTCGTACCGCATCCATCGAGTACTTCGGGTTCGGCTTGCCCTTCGGACGGCCGAGGTGCGACGCACACACCACGTGCGCGCCGCGGCTCGTCAGCCACTCGATCGTGGGTAGGGCGGCGCGGATGCGGAAGTCGTCGGTGATGACACCATCGTCCATCGGCACGTTGAAGTCGGTACGAACCAGAACCCGCTTGCCCCGCACGTCGCCGAGGTCGGACAGCGTGGGGATGCGGCTCATTTTCTCTTCTTCGGCATCTTGCTGTGGGCATACAGCGTGGTGTCGATCAGTCGGTTGGAGTAGCCCCACTCGTTGTCGTACCACGCCAACACCTTCACCATCGTGCCCATGCTCATTGTCAGGCCGGCATCGAAGGTGCAGCTGTGCGGGTCGGTGACGATGTCGCTGGAGACGATCGGGTCCTCGGTATATCGCAGGATCCCCTTCAACGGCCCGCTGGTGGCGGCCTTCTTGAACGCCGCATTGATCTGGCCGACCGACGCAGTCTTCGACAGGTTGGCGGTGAAGTCGACGATCGAGCCGGTCGGCACGGGTACACGCAACGACGTTCCGTCGAGCTTGCCCTTCATCGCCGTCAGCACCAGGCTCGTGGCTCGAGCCGCGCCGGTCGAGGTCGGGATGATGTTGATCGCCGCGCCGCGTGCTCGGCGAAAATCGCGGTGCGGGCCATCGACCAGGTTCTGATCGCCCGTGTACGCATGGATCGTCTGCATCAGACCCTGCTCGACGCCGAAGGCATCGTCGAGCACCTTCACCATCGGGACGAAGCAGTTGGTCGTGCAGCTGGCGTTGGAGATCACCTTCTGCGTCTTGAAATCGAAGTCCTTGTGGTTGACGCCGTACACGATCGTGGCGTCAGCGCCGTCGCACGGGGCCGAGACGATCACGAGCGGCGCGCCACCGGCGAGGTGACCGGCCGCGGCCTCACGCTTGTTGAAGTGACCCGTCGACTCGATGACGATGTCGACGCCGACCTCGCCCCATGGCAGGTTCTTCGGGTCACGTTCCGAGAAGACCTTGAGCACGTCATCGTCGACCGAGATGCCGTCCTTGTGGGCCTTGACGGTGTTCGGTAGGACGCCCAGCACCGAGTCGTACTTCAGCAGGTGTGCCATTTCGTCCAGCGCACCAAGGTCGTTGACAGCGACGAAGTCGATGTCGGCACCTCGCAACTTGGCAGCGCGGAAGAAGTTACGGCCAATTCGGCCAAAGCCATTGATACCGACACGGACGGTCATGCGCGGTGGGTCCTTTCACATAC
>JBDTRP010000107.1:0-3226 GCA_039931555.1 Ilumatobacteraceae bacterium
ATCGAGAAGCAGCAGATGGTGGCCGAGCGGAGCGAAGACATCGATGTGATCGGGCTGGCCGACGATGACTTGGAAGCGGCCGTGCAGATCTTCTACGTTCGCAAGGGCCGGGTCGTCGGCCGCAAGGGCTTCGTGGTCGACAAGGTCGAGGAGTTGAGCCCCGGCGGGTTGGTCGATCGCATCCTCGAGCAGCTCTACGGCGACGAACCGCCCCTTGGCGTGCCCAAGCAAGTGCTGGTCCCCGCGGAGCCGGAGGACCTGGCGACGTACGAGGAGTGGCTGACCCACGTGCGCGGCTCACGAGTGCAGATCCGCGTGCCGATGCGTGGCGACAAACGTGATCTGCACGAGACCGTCACGCGCAATGCCAAAGAAGAGTTCATGCGCCACCGGCTGCGCCGCGCCGGTGACCACAATGCGCGGAGCCGGGCGCTCACCGAGCTGCAGGACCTGCTGGCGCTTCCCGAGGCGCCGCTGCGCATCGAGTGCTACGACATGGCGCACCTGCAGGGCAGCGACTACGTCGGCTCGATGGTGGTGCTCGAGGATGGGCTGCCCAACAAGCGCGAGTACCGGCGTTTCAAGGTCAAAGACGTGCCCGGCAACGACGACTACGCGGCAATGGAGGAGGTGTTGACCCGACGGCTGACCGCCTATCTCGACGAGCGCGATCGCCCGGTGAACGAGTTGGGTCAACGTCCCGGGAAGTTCTCGTATCCGCCTCAGCTGCTGCTCGTCGATGGCGGCAAGGGGCAGCTCGCCGTCGCCGAGCGGGTCGTGCGCTCGCTCGGGCTCTACGACGAGATCCCCATCGCCTCGCTGGCCAAACGCTTCGAGGAGGTGTACACCCCTGGCCGCAGCGAGCCCGTCGAGGTGCCGCGTGGCAGCGAGGCATTGTTCATGCTGCAACGCATCCGCGACGAAGCGCACCGATTCGCCAACACCTTCCACCGGGAGCTGCGCGGCAAGCGCATGACTGCCAGCTCGCTCGACGGAATACCGGGACTCGGCGAAGCTCGCAAGAAGAAGCTGGTGCAGGTGATGGGCGGCGTGAACTCGGTGAAGAAGGCATCGCTCGACGAGCTGAAGGCGCAGTCGTTTCTCCCCGATGCGGTTGCCGAAGCCGTGTACGCCAAGTTTCACCAGGCCACGGTCTCGTCGTCGGTGCCATCGACATCATCGGCCGAGCGGTAGGCGCCCGCCTGGATCTGTTGCAACAGCCGCTCAGTTCGACGCTGTTCAGCGAGGTAGCGATTGCGGGCGACGACGTGCGGCGGAAGCCTCGGTGGGGCGGACTTGAACCGCTCGCCCGCTGACTGTCGAGTGATCGCCAGGAAGGCGACCGATCCGGCCCCAGTCGTACCCTCGCGCCGAGCCAGGGCGACCGAGCGGTCGGGGGAGTAGTAGTGAATTTTCGGCGACGACAGGCTCGCCTCCCGCAGTGACAGGGTGACCTGTCGCCTGCGGAAATCGCCTCCTAGTCCCGGGGAGACGCGGGGGTCCGACTCGGCGAGGGAGCGAGGAGACCGCAACGGTCCCCGTACGATCATCGTGTGCCGGACGAGAGCTTGTGGGAGACCCACGCGGCATGGTGGATCGAAGGGTTCACCGAAGGGGCCGACCCGGAGTACGAGGAGCAGATCCTCCCTCTGGCGGCCGCCGAGCTGGGCCATGCAACGCGGGTGCTCGATGTCGGCTGCGGTGATGGTCAGATCAGCCGTCTCGCCGGTCGGCTGGGCGCTGAGGTCATCGGGATCGACCCGACGTGGAACTGCGTCATCGTGGCCGCAGCACGTGGGGGAGCATCGTTCGCCCGCAGCGAGGCCGCCGCCTTGCCCTTTGCCGATGCCAGCTTCGACGCAGTGGTGGCCTGCCTGGTGTTCGAGCACATTCGTGAGGTCGACGCCGCGATCGCCGAGGTTGCCCGGGTGTTGCAGCCCGGCGGTCGGTTCTGCTTCTTCCTCAATCACCCGTTGCTGCAGACACCCAACAGCGGGTGGATCGACGATCATGTGCTCGACCCGCCCGAGCAATACTGGCGAATCGGCGCGTACCTGGTCGAGCACGAGAGCGACGAAGAGGTGGAGAAGGGCGTGTTCATCCCCTTCATCCACCGACCGCTCAGCCGGTACGTCAACACGCTCGCCGAGCACGGATTGCTGATCGAGCGCATGCTGGAGCCGGCACCGCCCGACGGCTTCCTCGAGCTGGCTCATGAATACCGCGACGCCGCGACCATTCCGCGGTTGCTGTATCTGCGAACCCGCAAGCTCTAGCTAGGCAATACGATGGTTGCGTAGTGGCCGACATCGTGCTGATCACCGGGTTGTCTGGCGCCGGGCGTTCCGGCGCCGCTGCCGTGCTGGAAGACCTCGGCTGGTACGTGATCGACAATCTGCCGACCTCGCTGGTCGATACCATCGTCGAGCTGGCCAGCAAGCCGGGCAGCGATATCGAGCGACTGGCGCTGGTGTCGGGCCGGCAACACGTCGATGTGTTACCGAAGGTCGCGGCGCTCCGTGGTGAGGGTCATCGGGTGCGCATCGTGTTTCTCGATGCGAAGACAGCGGAGCTCGTCAAGCGCTACGACTCGTCGCGCCGCAAGCATCCCCTTGACGCCGAGGCCGAGGGTCTCGTCGAGGCGATCGAGCTGGAACGCTCGCTTCTCGACCCGGTCAAGAACGCCGCCGATCTGGTGATCGACACGACTGATCTCAACATCCACCAACTGAAGGCCAAGTTGATCGGCGCGTTCGACCAGACGGGCGACGGCCAACGCCTGCAGATCGCCATCGAGAGCTTCGGCTACAAGTACGGTCTGCCGCTCGACGCCGACATCATCATGGACGTCCGCTTCCTGCCCAATCCGCATTGGGAGGATGGCTTGCGACCGTTGACCGGCCACGATCCGGCGGTGCGTGATTTCGTGTTGGAGCGCTCTCATGCGTCGCAGTTCCTCGACGAGTTCGAGTCGATGATGGTGACGTTGGTTCCGGCATACGAAGCCGAGGGCAAGAGCTATCTGACGATTGCCATGGGCTGCACCGGCGGGCGCCATCGCAGCGTCGCCGTCGCCGAGGAGTTGGCGGCTCGGCTTCGCGCCCGGGCCATCGCCGTCACCACCGGGCATCGCGACATCGCCCGCTGAGCACTATCCTCGGTCCTTCCCGCTGTATGTGAAAGGACCCACCGCGCATGACCGTCCGTGTCGGTATCAATGGCTTTG
>JBDTRP010000108.1:0-51881 GCA_039931555.1 Ilumatobacteraceae bacterium
TCGGTGGCGTGGTCGGCGGTGTGGTCGGTGGAGTGGTCGGTGGTGTGGTCGGCGGTGTGGTCGGCGGTGTGGTCGGCGGGTTTGTCGGTGTGGTGGGCGTGGTTGGGGGCGGCGTCACGGTGCAGGGAGGAACGACGACGATCTGACTATCGGCGGCCGTCGGGTTCATGCAGCCGTTCGTCTGGAGGCTGGCGGTGACCTTGTAGGTTCCCGGCCCGGGGAATGCGAGACTGAATGTGTTGCCGCCCGTCAACGGGGTCGGCGCCAGGGGTGGCGAGTTCGCCGGTGCAGCCGTGTTGCGCACCTCCCACGTGTATGGGCCGGCGAATGCCGGTGACGTCGTCGCTGTGTACGTCGCGACGGCCGTCGGGGCACCGTCGGTGCACAGCGTCGACGCCGGCCCCGAGACGACGACGGTGCACGGCGTGCACGGGTCGATCACAAAGGTCACGCTGTCGGTCAGTGTGGGGTCGTCGCAGTCGATCGACTGCAGAACTCTGACGTTGACCTTGTACGTCGCAGCATCTGGGAAGGCGAACGAGAAGGTCGGGGTGCCGGCGGTGAACGGGTGGAGCACGACGCCGGTCGTCATGTTCGTGACCTTCCACTCGAACACACCCGCCGGACACCCCGATGGCAACAGCGCGGTCGAGAACTGCACCGAAACCGAGCCACCGACGGCAGCGCACGGCAGCGGGTGAGTGTCGATCGAGAGCGCCACCTCGTCGCAGCACGGCGTGTCGCAGGTCAGCGGCAGCGTGATGGTTTGGGTGTCCGACGCCGGGAACCCGAGTACACAGGACGCACTGACGGTAACCGTGCCCCCGCAGTTGCACCCCGCATTGTTCTTGTAGGTGATCGACCAGGGTTGGTTCACGCCGCCCGGCATGTTGATCGGCACGACCGGGTCGTTGCAGCAACTGACCGTCACGTAGACCTTTTCGCATCCGGTTGAGAACCCCTCGATCTGGATGCTCGTAGGTGGATTGCCACCGATCCCGGTGACGCTGGTGATTGTGACGCTCATGAGCTGCCCTTCCCCGTATGCCCGACTGCTGACTACGCCGTGTTGCTCCCGCATCCGCACCCGCGTCGCTGCGGCGTCGTGCCAGCGGCGGGCAATACCCTGGCTGTCCCAACGCCCCCGCGCCGGTGCATCGCGTACGCGAGCGTGTGCGCCAACGCCACGCCGCTGAAGAGGACGGCTATCACCGTCGCCGCGGCGAGCAGAACAACCGGTGTCGGGCGTAGTTGGGCCAGGGCGACGACCAACGCCCACGCCACGATGAACGACACCGCGCTGATGGTCATGCACCGCGTGCAGCGACCGAGCTTGGCCTCGAACTTCTGCTGCAGTCTGATCCCGAGAGCCGACCGCCCGATGTCGGCCCTCGCGAGCGACGCGTCGAACGGCCTGGCTGCTCCATCCACATGTCGGTGATCCATGATCGTGATGTGCGGGAGGATACACCACACCGAGTGGTGCTCAATTCAACAATCGGTGACCCGGTTGTAAGACCATCACCGTGTTCTCAGCCCGTGCCGGATGGTGGCCCGCGTGCCATGATCGGGCGGGATCCGAGTCGAGGGGGACGTGATGACGAAGTCATATCCGGTGCAGCCCGAACAACTGACCAACGAGTGGTTGACCACCGCGCTCACCGAGTCGGGGGCACTCATCGCGGGGCGTTCGGTGACCGACTTCGCGGTGACCAACGTCGGCGCCGGCATCGGCCTGCTCGGGCTCGTGGTGCGAGTGAGCATCAGCTACGACGGCGATGGGCCTGCACCTGGCCCCGAGTCGATCGTGGTCAAGTTCGCCACGCCGGTCGAGGCCAATCGAGCGGTGGCGATGAACACCCGCATGTACGAACGCGAGGTCACGTTCTTCAACGATGTGGCGCCGTCGGTCGACGTGCCGATGCCGGTCTGCTACTACGCCGCGGTCGACACCACCACCGGCGAGAACATCGTCGCCCTCGAAGACCTGAAGGCGTATCGATGTGGCGACCAGGTCGACGGCGTCGGGGCCGACGAGGCCAAGCTGATCATCGACGCCATCGCGCCGCTGCACGCTGCGTTCTGGGGACGCACTGATCAACCGTTGCTCGATGACGCGATGCGCATCGACACCTCCTACGTCGAGGCATTCCCCCCGAGCTTGGACATGACATGGGAGAACTGTGTGAAGCTGTTCCCGCACGCGATCGCCGCCGACGTGCTGCCAGAAGTGAGCCGGTACGTCGACGGCTTACGCGGCGTGATGAAGCTGATGGGCCAACGTACCCAGACGTTCGTGCACGGCGACGTGCGACTGGACAACGTGATGTTCGGCACTGGCGACCAGCACCCGGTCATGCTCGTCGACTGGCAGGCGGTGATGGTGTCGAACCCGGCTCATGACCTGTCGTACATGCTGTCGCAGAGTCTCGACGTCGACGTGCGGCGGGCCCACGAGGCGGAGTTGGTCGAGTACTACCACGATGCGCTCCTGCGCAACGGCGTCACCGACTACAGCCTCGAGCAGTGCTACGACGACTACGACGTCGGAGTTCTGTTCCTGTTCTCGTACCCGTTGATCATCGGTGGGTTCTGCGACATGAGCCCCCGCGCCGTGCAGTTGGCCGAGGCCGTGTTGCAGCGTTCGTCGGCAACGGTCAGCGATCGCAAGCTGCTGCGGCTCCTCGACGCCTGATGCGCCTCGGGCTCCGGCTATGACACCGGGCCTGTCGCGAACCAGCCGTTGATGTCGGCGAGGAGGTAGGCGGTTGCCGACGAGTGGAGGCAGATGTTGCCGTCGGCCGAGACCGGGGTGATGACGGCGTTGGGGACGGTCTGCCCGGCGGTGTAGTTGAGGTTCGACGTCAGCGGGCGTTGGCCGCACGGGTAGACAGTGACGAAGCCGGCCTCGCTCGGGCCGACCACCGTGACGTTCAGCGACACCGCAGCGACACCCGACACCGGAACGCCGGCGTCGCCGGTGATGTGAACCTGGAGGTCGCCGTACGGCTGCTGGTTGACCGTCATCGCACCCTGTGTTTGCTCGGGCCGCGTATCGAAGAGGCGCGCGGGTGCGACCGGCATGAGGCCGGTGCCGGTGGCGAACCAGCCGTTGATGTCGGCGAGGAGGTAGGCGGTTGCCGACGAGTGGAGGCAGATGTTGCCGTCGGCCGAGACCGGGGTGATGACGGCGTTGGGGACGGTCTGCCCGGCGGTGTAGTTGAGGTTCGACGTCAGCGGGCGTTGGCCGCACGGGTAGACAGTGACGAAGCCGGCCTCGATGGGGTCGACGACGGTGACGTTCAGCGAGACACCCCCGACACCCGACGGCGGAACGCCGGCGACACCGATGATGTGTACCTGGATGTCGCCGTACGGCTGTTGGTCGACCGGTACGACACCTTGTGTCTCGCCCGGCCGGGTGTCGAAGAGGCGCGCGGGTGTGATCGGCGTGAGGCCGGCGCCCGTCGGGAACCAGCCGTTGATGTCGGCGAGGAGGTAGGCATCGGCGGAGGAGTAAAGGCAGATGTTGCCGTCGGCCGAGACCGGGGTGATGACGGCGTTGGGGACGGTCTGCCCGGCGGTGTAGTTGAGGTTCGACGTCAGCGGGCGTTGGCCGCACGGGTAGACAGTGACGAAGCCGGCCTCGATGGGGTCGACGATGGTGACGTTCATCGAGACGGCTCCGACACCACTGACGGGTACTCCGGCGACTCCGGTGACCCGGAGCGTCAGCACGTTTGCTCCCCCGTACCGCAGTTGGCGAACCCGAACGGCACCTTGCGCCTCGCCGGGGCGGGTGTCGAAGACACGTTGCGGCGACAGGGCCCTGAATGCGGCCGGCGGGGCGAGCGACGCGCTGTTCTTCGACGGTGTCAGCGAGACCTGAGCGCTGAGCGCGCCGATGCCGGTCGCGTTGATTGCTGCCATACGGAAGTCGTACGTGGTGCCGTTGATCAGGTTCGTGACCGTCGCGCTCGTCGCCGGCGACGTCCCGTCGGCGAACGTCGACCACGGATCGCCGGCCGCCCTCACCTGCACGGCGTAGTCGGTGATCGGCAGCGAGTCGTCGGACCACGGCGCCTGCCACGTCAACGCGACGAGTTCATCGCCGACGGTACCGGCGAGCGCCCACGGTGCGTTCGGCGCCGAGGTGGCACGTGGCCCCGTGAGGTAGAGCAGTTTGTTCGGGTCCCCGCCGTAGGTTGCCGTCAAGGCGTTGGGTGTCGCCGCCGCATCGAGGGCTGCCCACACCTGGGCGGGCGATGCCAGGTGGGATCCCTGCAGCAACCGGACCACCGCCCCGGCGACGTGTGGCGTTGCCATCGATGTGCCGCTGAGCACCATGGATGCGGAGTCAGTGGTGTTCCACGCCGACAAGATGCTGGAACCTGGCGCGAACAGGTCGTTGCACGGTCCGTAGTTGGAGTACGCGGCGACACCATCGTCGATCTGCGACGCACCGACCGTGATCGCGGCTGCGACTCGAGACGGGCTGAACGTGCACGAGTCGGATGACGCGTTGCCGGCGGCAACCACGACGGTCACGCCGTCGGCGATGACGGCGTTCACGGCAGCATCCAGTGCGTCGGAGGGCTGGCCGCCGAGGCTCATGTTGGCGACAGCGGGCACGCCGGCGGCGTGGTCGGAGATGATCCAGTCGAGCCCGGCGATCACCGCCGAGGTGGTCGTGCTGCCGCTGCACGCGAAGACCTTCACCGGGATCAGCGAGACACCCTTGGCAATCCCGAACGTGGTGCCGCCGATGGTGCCGGCGACATGTGTGCCGTGACCGTTGCAATCCTCGATGCCGGTCGCATCGCCGAAGTCGACGTACATCCCTCGCACGATCCTGCCGGCGAACTCACGATGGCTGCTGCGGATCCCTGAATCCACGAGGTAGGCGTTCACTCCGCTGCCGTTCGTCTCGTACGAGTAGGTGGTGCTCAGCGGCAGGGCGCGCTGGTCGACGCGGTCGAGACCCCACGGCGCGCCGCTCTGCTCGCTCGTCAGGGTCACGATGGAGTCCGGCTCGATTGACGTCACGTTCGGGTCCCGTCGCAGCCGGCGCACGTCGTCCCCCGACAGCGTGGCGGTGAAGCCGTTGAGCGCATGGTTCCAGACGGTGTCGACGCTGTCGCCGTGTGCCCCCTCGGTGACCACCGCGGCCTGCAACGACTGCCTGGTGCGGAGGCGAACGATGTAGCGCGGTGTTGGCCCGGGCAGCTGTGGATCGGAGTTGCCGGGTTCAGCGACGGCGACGAATCGGTGGCCGGCATCGGCTGTGTCGATCGGTGCGCGTGCCTGCGCGGTCGCCGCAGAGCCGGCCAAGCCGGCCACAAGGAAGGCTGCGGCGGCGACAACAGCGGTTCGGCGGTGTGAGTGGGCAGTCACGCCCGGCAATCGAGGCGAAACAGTGCACCGAACTCTCACTTGCGCCGCCTCCTCTTCTACCGGCAGCCGCCCCGACGAAGGGGTGTGAGATCAGGATGCGCTCATTCGGTGGGCCGGTCCGGAGTCGTTGGGCCGCGTTTGACCGCCGTTGGTCCCAACACGACCACTGGGTGTGAGAATTAGATCGAAGCGACCGCGCCCCGGTACACGCGGCGGGCCGCCAGCACCGAGACGGCCGAGACAGCCAACAGCGAGAGCGCGATCACCAGCTCCAGGGCGCCACTGCCGCCATCGGGATCCCAACCCGTGAGCGCCTCGATCCACTCTCGGCTGAACAGCGTGACCACGAACAAGGACAGGCCGATCACGGCAGTCGTCGCTTCGAACCAGAATCGGGCGGGGAGGTGTTTCATCGGTCCAGCTTATGACGACGAGCCTGTCGAGTGAAAGGATTCGGCCATGCCGACTGTCGATCCGAAATTTCTGAGTCAGATTCGCTATCGCTGCATCGGCCCGACCCGTGGCGGTCGGGTCGTGGCCGTGGCCGCCGATCCGAAGCGTCCGGCGGTGTTCTACTTCGGCGCGGTTGCGGGCGGCGTGTGGAAGAGCGACGACGCCGGTCAGTACTGGGAGAACGTGACCGACGGCTTCCTCACCACCAGTTCGATCGGCGCGCTGGCGGTCGCACCCTCCGACGGCAATGTGATCTACGCCGGTACTGGCGAGACAACGATCCGCATCGACGTCACTCATGGCGACGGCATGTACAAGTCGACCGACGCCGGTGTCACCTGGCGTCACATCGGCCTCCCCGAGTCGCGTCACATCGGCGAGATCCGGGTGCACCCTGACAATGCCGATGTCGTCTACGTCGCGGCACTCGGGCACGCCTCGAAAGACAATCCCGAGCGTGGCCTCTACCGGTCGCGTGACGGAGGGGAGCACTGGGAGCTCGTGCTGCACGTCAGTGATCGCGCCGGCGCCGTCGATGTGTCTCTCGACCCGAACAACCCCCGGATCATCTTTGCCACCATGTGGCAGACCCGCCGCAACTTCTGGTCGATCAACAGCGGAGGCCCGGACAGCGGTCTGTGGCGTTCGCGAGATGGTGGCGACACGTGGGAGAACATCAGCCATCACCCCGGCATGCCCGAGGGCACTCTTGGCAAGATCGGCGTCTCGGTGTCGCCGGCGCGCTCGGGCCGAGTGTTCGCAATGGTCGAAGCCGAAGGCCGCCGGCGTGGCCTCTACCGCTCGGATGACTTCGGCGAGACGTGGGAGAAGGTGTCGTCGAACCCCGACCTCGGCTGGCGGCCGTGGTACTACCAGCACGTCATCGCCCACCCCACCGCCGCCGACGAGGTGTTCGTGATGAACATGAAGGCGTGGCGGTCGATCGACGGTGGCAAGACGTTCGTCGAGTTCCACACGCCCCATGGCGACAACCACGCCTTGTGGATCGACCCGGCAAACCCCGACCGCATGATCGGCTGCGACGACGGCGGCGCGTGGGTGTCGTTCAACGCCGGCGCGTCGTGGTCCACGATCTACAACCAGCTGACCGCGCAGTTCTACCACGTGGCCACCGACGACCAATTTCCGTACATGGTGTACGGATCGCAGCAGGACAACTCGAGCATCGCCGTGCCCAGTCAGGACGGTCGGGGCGCGATCAACTGGGCCGATTGCTACGCACCGGGTACCGCCGAGAGCGGGTATGTCGCGCCCAAGCCCGGCGATCCGAACATCGTCTTCGTCGGTGCGATCGGCAGTTCGCCGGGCGGTGGGGAATCGCTGCAGCGCTACGACCACACCACCAAGCAGATCCAGCTCGTCAACGTGTGGCCAGAGGCCTACCACGACGGCAACACGGCCGAGGTCCGGTTCCAGTGGACCTACCCGATCGTGTTCTCACCGCACGACACCACTGTGCTGTACACGGCGGGCAACAAGGTGTTCCGCACGACCGACGAGGGGCACAGCTGGCAGACCATCAGCCCCGATCTGACCTACGCCGACCCCGAGACCATGGGCGTCTCCGGACCCCTCACGATGGACACCGCCGGCGCCGAGATGTACGCCACGATCTTCTCCTTGATGGTGTCGGCACACCAGCACGACGTGTTGATGACGGGGTCCGACGACGGGTTGGTGCACGTGTCGACGAACGACGGTGGCGACTGGGCCAACGTCACGCCCCCTGACCTGCCGAAGTTCTCGCAGGTGACGATGATTGCCGAGTCGCCACACACGCCGGGCACCGTCTACATGACTGTGGCTCGTCACAAGATGGGCGACTACGCGCCGTACGTCTACCGCACCGGCAACCTCGGCACCACGTGGGAGCGGATCGACGCGGGGTTGCCTCAGCACGAGTTCTGCCGCGTCATCCGCGAGGACCCGAACCGCCAAGGCCTGCTCTACGTGGGTACCGAGCTGGGCATCCACGTGTCGTTCGATGACGGCGCCAGCTGGCAGTCGCTGCAGTGCAACCTCCCGGTCACACCGATCTACGACTTCGTCGTGAAGGACACCGATCTCGTTGTCGCGACACATGGGCGTTCGTTCTGGATCCTCGACGACCTCACACCCCTGCATCAGATGCACGATGAGTTGCTGACCGCCAGCAGGTACCTGCTGAAGCCACGCGACGCGGTCCGCGTCCCTCCCCACATCGCCGCGGCATGGGGCGGTACGCCGGGTGGCAAGAACTATCACGTGACCACGGGCCAGAACGCCACGTTCTACCTCGACGAGCTCGAGACCGGTCACACCCGCAAGCGGGTGCTCGATGCCGGTACCGATCTCGAGCGAGGAGTTCGCATCACGTACTTCCTCGACGAGGCCGCGGTCGGCGAAGCACGCCTGACCATCGCCGACGCCGACGGCGAGAAGATCGAGACGTTCTCGAGCCTGATTCCCGTCGAGAAGAAGGATCGGGACGGGTTGTACATCACCGCCGCGGCAGGCATGAACAGCTTCCAGTGGCCGATGACGTATCCGCGTGGAGCCAAGATGGTCGACACCGAGTTCCACAAACGACCGGACGGGCCGCTCGCAAAGCCCGGGGTGTACTCGGCAACGCTGACGGTCGGCGACTGGTCGATGACCCAGTCGTTCGAGCTGCTGAAGGATCCGCGGATCGCCACCAGCGACGCCGACCTGGCCGAACAGTTCGATCTGCAGATCCAGATCCGCGACAAGTTGTCCGAGATCGTCACCGGCGTGAACACGATCAGGTCACTGCAGGGTCAGCTCCACGCGTGGGCCAAGCGGTTGTCCGTCAGCGAGGTCGCCGCGTCGGATGCAATCACCGCGACCAAGGCACTCATCGATCGGCTGACGGCCGTCGAACATGAGCTCGTGCAGGTCGAGTTCACATCCGACGGCGACACGCTGAACTACCGCGAGAAGGTGTTCGAGAAGCTGAGCTCGCTGCCCGCCGTCGTGGGCAGTGCCGATACTCGGCCCACCACCCAGTCGTATGCCGTGTTCGACAAGCATGCCGCCGAGGCCGACGCTCAGCTTTCGGCGTTGGCGGCGCTGGTCGACGGCGAGCTCGCCCAGCTGAACGCTCAGCTCGCCGAGCTCGACCTGAGCATCGTCGGCACCTGACCGGTCGTTGCCCTGTGGAGTCTTTGAGGCCCATACGGGTACCTCGAAAGACTCCACAGGTTGCAGGTCGATGCGACACTGCGCCTGGAGTCCGTCGACGCATCGGCCCCGCAGCGGCGCGACCTAATGTCGAGGCCATGTCACATGTCGCCGACCCCGCCCGCTACGACTCGATGAGCTATCGCCGTTGTGGGCGCAGTGGCGTGCTGCTGCCGGCCATCTCACTGGGTCTGTGGCACAACTTCGGCGACGACCGGCCTTGGGACACGCAGCGAGACATCTGCCGCCGGGCGTTCGACCTCGGGATCACCCATTTCGATCTGGCCAACAACTACGGGCCGCCGTACGGCGCGGCCGAGGCCAACTTCGGTCGCATCCTGGCGACCGACTTTACCCGGTACCGCGACGAACTGATGATCTCGACGAAGGCCGGCTACGACATGTGGCCGGGGCCGTACGGCGACCGGGGGTCGCGCAAGTACCTGCTGGCCTCGCTCGATCAGTCGCTGCAGCGGA
Source organism: Ilumatobacteraceae bacterium (assembly GCA_039931555.1). GTDB lineage: Bacteria > Actinomycetota > Acidimicrobiia > Acidimicrobiales > Ilumatobacteraceae > JAENVT01. The sequence continues at coordinate 9,526 of JBDTRP010000108.1, forward strand.
TGGGACTCGACTACGTCGACATCTTCTACTCGCACCGTGTGGACCCCGATACACCGTTGGAGGAGACGGTCGGCGCGTTGGTCTCGGCAGTCCATGCAGGCAAGGCGTTGTACGTCGGCATCTCGTCGTATTCCTCGGAGCGCACGCGGCAGGCCGCGCAGTTGCTGGCCGAGCAGCACGTGCCAATGCTGATCCACCAGCCGTCGTACTCGATGTTCAACCGCTGGACCGAAGACGACCGGCTGCTCGACACGCTGGCCGATGTCGGCGCCGGATGCATCGCGTTCTCGCCCTTGGCGCAAGGACTGCTGACCGATCGCTACCTCGAAGGGATCCCATCCGATTCGCGCGCCGCCACCGGTGGCGCGCTGCGCGCCGAGTCGATCACCGAGGACCGGCTCGCCCAGGTGCGCGCCCTCGGCGACATTGCGGCGCGACGCGGTCAGTCGCTGGCCCAGTTGGCGCTGGTGTGGGCGCTGCGCGACGAGCGGATGACGTCACTCGTCATCGGTGCCAGCAGCGTGAAGCAACTCGATGACAACGTCGGCGCGCTGGCCAACGTGTCGCTGAGCACCGAAGAACTCACCGAGATCGACCGGTATGCGACCGATGCCGGCATCAATCTGTGGAAGCGCTCGAGCGACCAATGAACCGTCGGTAGGGTACCGACATCCGCCGACCTCGCTGGAGCTGCACATGCCGAACGAACTGCCCCGAACGATGCGACAGATCCGGTCGCTGATCACACCCGACGGGCAGTTGGAGCTGTCCATCGCCTCGGTCGAGGTTCCCGAGCCCGAAGTGAACGAAGTGCTCGTCCGGATCGAGGCTGCGCCGATCAACCCGTCAGACCTCGGGTTGCTGTTGTCGACCGCCGACCTCGACACGGCGACGGAGTCCGGCACCGCCGAGAACCCGGTCGTCACGGCGACGATCCCTCCGCAGACGATGCGCGGCCTCGCCTCACGCAGTGGCCAATCGATGCCCGTCGGCAACGAGGGCGCCGGAGTCGTCGTCGCCACCGGGTCGTCCGACGCGGCGCGGGCACTGCTCGGTCGCACTGTCGCCATCATCGGCGGCGCGACCTATGCGGAGTTTCGCTGCGTCGACACGTCACTGAGCCTCACCCTGCCCGACGGCACCGACCCGGCGCAGGGTGCGTCGTGCTTCGTCAACCCGCTCACTGCGCTCAGCATGGTCGAGAACATGAAGATGGAGGGCCACACCGCGCTGGTGCACACCGCGGCGGCCTCGAACCTCGGCCAGATGCTGGTGCGCATCTGCCTCGCCGATGGGGTGCCGCTGGTCAACATCGTTCGCAAGCCCGAGCAGGAGGCGATCCTTCGCGACCTCGGGGCCACCCACGTGTGCGACTCGTCGCAGCCGACGTTCACCGACGATCTCACCAAGGCGCTCATCGACACCGGCGCAACCCTGGCGTTCGACGCAATCGGTGGCGGCAAGCTGGTCGGCCAGATCCTGGCGTGCATGGAGGTCGCGGCCAACGCCAACGCCACGACGTACAACCGGTACGGGTCGACGACGCACAAGCAGGTCTACCTCTACGGCATGCTCGATCGCGGCCCGACCGAGTTCTCCCGTAACTTCGGCATGGCGTGGGGCATCGGCGGTTGGCTGCTGACGCCGTTCCTCGGCAAGCTCGGCCTGGACGGCATGATGCGGCTGCGCGACCGGGTGGTGGCCGAACTGACCACCACCTTCGCCAGTCACTACACCGACGAGGTCTCGCTCGCTGGTGCGTTGCATCTCGACGCCATCAAGAGGTATGCACGTCAAGCCACCGGCCAGAAGTTCCTCATCCGCCCGTCGGCGTGATCGTTGCGGGCGCCTCACCCGAACTTTGTCGCTCCCAGGTCGCTCAGCGACCTCCCAGTGACAAAGTTCGGGTGTTCCCGATCGGATCGCCGAGCCGCGTCAGTGCTCGGCGACCTTCTTCAAACCTTGTAGCACCGTGGCCCAGTTCTTCTCGTAGTCATCCCGGCTGGCGCGGTCGGCTTCGGTCGCGCCACCCTCGAGGTTCGACTGTTCAAGGGTGACCTTGGTGCCGACCGTGCCGTCCTCCAGAGCGATGTGCACGACGTGGTAGTTGCTCGGCTCATCGTCGGTGCCGCTCAACGGGCTCCAGTGCGAGTAGCTCATCTCCTGCTCGGGCTCGAACGAGAGGATCTCGCCCTTGTCCTCGTAGGGCTTGTCGTTCCATGTGCCGGAGAACGTGATCGGGTGACCGACCTGCCAATCGCTCTTCACCGTCGCGCCCATGAAGTACTGCTTGACCAGGTCAGGGTCGGTCAATGCGTTCCAGACCTCTGATCGCGGCCGGTCGATGACAATCGATGCGCTGGCGGTGATGTCGGACATGTGCTGCCTCCGTTACATGGGCGATTTCCAGGCAGCCGGAATACCCGCGTGTGGCCGAGGCCAAACTCCACAACCGTCCAGTGCTGTACTCGCGACATGTCACGCGTGCTGTTCACTGGTGGGCCCATCGTCATGTTCGACGAAGTCGTGCGGGTCTCCGCACACGTGTGGGTTGCCGAACTGGTCGGCGGAGGGCCTGAAGGAAGCGGTGTGCACGTTCGACGCCGACGGCTTCCAGATCCACGTCCACGCCATCGGCGACGCCGGCGTGCGGATCGCCCTCGACGCGATCGAGCACGCCGCACGCCTCAATGGGCCGCGCGATCGTCGGCCCGTGATCGCCCACACCCAACTCGTGCACCCTGACGATCGCGCCCGCTTCGGCGCACTCGGTGTGATCGCCAACTTCGAACGACTCTGGGCCTGCCTCGATGCCTCGCAGACCGAGTTGACGTTTCCCCGCCTCGGGCCGGAGCGCAGCGCACTGCGGTATCCGATCGCGACACTCGCCCGGCTTGGCGCGACCGTCAGCTTCGGGTCGGATTGGCGGTGTCGTCACACCGACCGCTCGACGGGCTCGCCGTTGCCGTCACCCGCCGCAACGAACGTGGTGAACCGCTCGACGGCTGGCTGCCCGACGAGCGGCTTCCCATCCTGCAGGCGATCCACGCATACTCCGCCGGCAGCGCCTACCAAGCGTTCGACGACGATTCCGGATCGTTGACGGTCGGTGCTCGGGCCGATGTTGCCGTGCTCGACAGCGACATCACGGCGATCGCCGGCCACCAAGTGCCGGGGGTGATGGTCGACGAATCGTGGCTCCACGGCACCCGCGTCTTCCAACGGTGACGCTGCCGCGGACGGCGTGGCAACCTTTCGGGGTGGACATCACCGATCGTTCTGCGGCACAGCTCTCGGAATCGATCCACCGGAGAGACGTGTCGTGCCGGGAGGTGATGGCGGCCATCCTCGACCGCATCGACGAGCGCAACCCGGCGGTGAACGCGATCGTCAGCATCCGACAGCGTGACGCCTTGTTGGCCGAGGCAGCCGGGCGTGACGATGAACTGGTGCGTGACGGCTCGCGCGGATGGATGCACGGAATCCCGCAGGCGATCAAGGATCTGTCGGCGACGAAAGGGATCCGCACGACGCTGGGTTCGCGGCTGCTCGAGCACTGGGTCCCCGACGCCGACAGCTTGATGGTGGCCCGCATGAAGGCCGCCGGTTGCATCGTGATCGGCAAGACCAACGTGCCCGAGTTCGGGTTGGGCTCGCACACCTTCAACGACCTGTTCGGCACGACCCGCAACCCATTCGACCTCACCCGCACCGCAGGCGGAAGCAGCGGTGGCGCCGCAGTGGCGCTGGCGACGCACATGCTGCCCGTCGCCGACGGCAGTGACTACATGGGATCACTCCGCAATCCCGCGGCGTGGAACGACGTGTTCGGGTTCCGGCCGAGCCAGGGCCGCGTGCCGGGAGGACCCGAGCGCGACGGCTACCTCGCCCAACTCGGCACGGAGGGCCCGATGGGCCGCACCGTGCTCGATGTCGCCTTGCTGCTCGGCACACAGGCCGGATACGACGCCGGCTCGCCACTGTGTCTATCGGGTCGCCTCGACGAGTTCGCGACCGTGGCCTCGGCGCGGAGCACACTCGATTCCGAGCAGGGCGCAGTCTGTATCGGTTGGCTGGGTGATCTCGACGGCCATCTGGCGATCGAGCCGGGAATCATCGACCGGTGCGAAGACGGCCTGCGCCGTCTTGAATCCATCGGCTGCGCGGTTGAGCCGACCGCATTCGCGATGTCGCCCGAGCGGGTGTGGGAGGTCTGGCTGGTGTGGCGCTACGTCCTGGTCTCGGCCAACCTGTCGCCGCTGATCACCAATCCGTCGCGCCGCGACGTGATGAAGCCAGAGGCGCTGTGGGAGATCGACCACGGCATGGAGGTCACCGGTCCGCAGATGACCCTGGCCTCGATCGAGCGCACCGCCTTCTACCGCAGCATCACGGCGCTGTTCGATCGCTTCGATGCACTCGTGCTGCCCACCGCACAAGTATGGCCGTTCGACGCGAGCGAGCGATGGCCGCGCCGGATCGGTGATCGAGAGATGGACACCTACCACCGCTGGATGGAGGTCACGTCGTACGCCACGTTCGCCGGCCTGCCGGCGATCAGCGTGCCCGTCGGCTTCGACGATCGTGGGCTGCCGATGGGCATGCAGCTGATCGGTCGCCCGCGTGGCGACGTCGCCCTGCTGCGCCTGGCGCGCGCGTACGAAGCGACGTTGGACCGATGATGGACGCAAGCGTGCAGCAACTGGTCGAGCGCTTCGCCATGACGCCACTACCGGTCGAGGCGACGTACTTCGTCAGCACGTACCGCAGCGTCGCCGACACCGCGGCCGCCGGCCCGGTCGGCACGGCGATGATCGGTTTGTACAGCGCCGACCCTCCCAGTCGGTCGTTGTTCCACCGGCTCGACTTCGACGAGGTCTGGCACTTCTACGGTGGTGACCCGATGCGGCTGGTGTTACTGCACCCGGATGGGTCGACTTCCGAGGTGATCTGGGACCCGATGGCCCCGGGTCCGCTCGAAGATCGACAGGGCCAAGGTGTTGGTGATGCCGATCAGGGCGATCACGATGGCCGGACCGAGCAGGGTGCGAGGCCGGTCTCGTACCACCCGGTGTGGCCTGAGGCGCTGATAAGGTCACCGTTCTGAGTCAGTACTGAGGAGGGCTCCATGCCCAGCAAGTCGCCACAGAAGCCGTCCGCCAAGAAGGCCGGAAAGACCCTCAAGGAGAAGCGCGAAGCGAAGCGCGAGAAGAAGGACAAGCGTCCGCCGCTCGGGTAGCGGATCGGCCGGATTGGTGTGACGCAGACGTACCTGCTGCCACCGTCGCCGATCGAGCGGATCGACGACTTCTTGTCAGCGGGTGGTGGTCGCGGGCTCGAACGGGCGCTCCAGATCGGCAAGACAGCGACGATCGATCTGGTCACCGCTGCTGGTTTGCGCGGCCGGGGCGGTGCGGGGTTCTCGGTCGGCCGCAAGTGGGCTTCGGTGCGCGACGGTGGCGCCGGCACGCGCTTTGTGGTGGCCAACGGAGCCGAGGGCGAGCCCGCCACGTTCAAGGACCGGATGTTGCCAGGCCTGCTGCCCCCGTACGAGCTCGGCCTGTTTGCCACCGACCTGGCGATCGGCTGGGAGTCGGGCAATCGCCCGGTGTCGGGTCGCGCCGAGGCCAACCCGACCGTCGTCAACAACGTCGAGACACTCGCCTCGGCCGCACACATCTTGGCCAACGGCGTCGAGTGGTTCCGGGCGATGGGCACGCATGACTCGCCGGGCACCATCATTGCCACGGTCGTCGGCGACGTCGTGCGCCCGGGTGTTCACGAGGTCGAGATGGGTACGCCCTTCTCCGAGTTGCTGGCGATGTGCGGCGGCCCGCTTCCGGGCCGACGCTACAAGGCGGCATTCTCGGGCGTGTCGAACGCGGTGCTGCCCGCTGATGCCTTCGAGACGCCTCTGACCTACGAACACTTCGCGGCGCGAGGCTCCGGCCTCGGCGCCGCCGGTTTCGTCGTCTACGACGACTCGGTCAACATGACCCTCATCGCATACGAGCTGTCCCGGTTCCTCGCCGCCGAGTCGTGCGGCCAGTGCCCGCCGTGCAAGCAGGGCTCGTTGGCGATCACTGCCGACCTTGCCTCGATCTGCGACGGTGGTGCCACTGATGCAGTCCTCGGGCAACTGGCCACCCGCCTTCGTGCCGTGACCGATGCCAACCGGTGTTTCCTCGGCTCCGAGGAGCAGGTCGTGGTGTCGAGCATCCTGCGCGAGTTCCCCGACGACGTTGCCGCGCTGCTCGAGGGTCGGTCGACATCGGCCCGCGCCGTGCGCGTGCCGCCGATCGACCACATCGCCGACGATGGCACCGTGACCCACCACGCCTGACGCGGCGTCCTCGTGAAACGTCCGTGACGTTTCAAGCCTGGGCGGCTTTGCGCCAGGGCCCGTATCGTCACTGACGATTCGGGAGGGATCCGCGCCGGGCACTTGATAGCCGGCCCTTGCGGCGACATACTCAACGAAGTTGTTAAACAACGACTCCGTTGAATAGGTGGAAGACGTGACGGCATCGAGTGTGATCAGTCGCGGCCGCGACGCTCAGTTCCGGCCATGCACCCTCGAGGCCGAACCGCTCGATGCAGCAGTCCGCTGGATCGAACTACACCGGAAGATCTGGCAGGGCCGTTTCGACAGGCTCGAACAACACCTCCGCACCATCCAGCAAGCAGAGAAGGACTGCCGACCATGAACGACTCGACCACCACCAACACTGGCGAACTGATCATCACCCGCACCTACGACGCGCAGCCCGGAAGCGCAGGCCGGGTTCAACAGCAGCCTCGATCGCTTCGCTTCCTACATCAGCGCACTCTGACGACGTTGCGCTGGCGGGATGGGACCCAAACGTACGAAGGTGGGGTTGTCAGTGGAAGTGCGTACTTTCAGAGCAGACAGTGCGCGCCGAAAGTACGCACTTCCTCGATGACCGGGCGCGCCCCGAACTGCGTCGATCTCGCGCACTCCCCACGGAGTGTGCGATTGTGAATCGGACGGCTCTACATGGACTCGCTGAACGCGACGATCGAGCCGACACATCACGGGTGTCGGCCTTCGACAACCGCATCCCGACCAGCGTGGATCTTCTGCACATCGTGTCTGGTGTGTTCGCAATGGCCGCGCATGGTCTGTTCATGAGCCTGCATGGCAAGGACACGCGCGCGGCATTCGCCGGCGGGCCGATCCTCAACTGATCGGCGCGGGTCGGCGGCCGATTCCACCGTCCTGCAGCAACATCCCGGTCATGGTGCGATCGAGGTGGCGTGAGCGCCAACTCAACATTGCGGACGCCTCGGTCAGTACGACTGCCGGATCCGTGACTTCGGCCTGCCAAGTCGGGTCGGCGGCGAGGTCGAAACATCGCCACGAGCCATCACCGAAGTGCACGTAGGCGCGGTCGCGACTGCGTCGCACGGCGAGGTTCTGACGCTCGAGGCGGCGATCCCATGGCCATTCATGATCACCGTGAGGAATGAACACGTCTCGCCAATCCCACTCGTAGTACGCGGCGTCGCGCCACGATGCCGGCCGTTCACCATGCAGGAACGGCGTCAACGGGAATCCGTCGCATTGTGCCGGCACCGGCGCACCCATCGCCTCGCAGAGCGTCGGCATGATGTCGACGTTCTCGGTGAACTCGTCGACGACGCCGACGTGATCGCACCGTGGATCGCGAATGATCCCGAGCACCGCGTAGCTCGACTCGTAGAACCCGGCCTTTTGGACCAGGCCCTGATCGCCGAGCTGCTCGCCGTGATCGGCCGTCACGACGATGACCGTGTTGTCCCACTCCTGACGCTGGGCGAGCGCGGCCCAGATGCGCGCCAGCTGCGCGTCGACTTCGCTGATCATCCCGAAGTACTGGGCCTGCATGTGCGCGACCTCGGTCGGGTCGGTCGGTGCCGCGACGGGCGACTGCAGCAGCGCGTCGTGCAAGCGGTGCCGGTTGGTGGGGACCGGCAACGGCGCCGGACACGATGCGGGGTCGTACATCGCCGAGTACTCGCCTGCCGCGCTGTACGGCGGGTGCGGTCGTAGATACGACAAGTGAGCGAACCACGGTTGGCGTTGGTCGCCGAGCCAGTCGAGGAAGCCGTTGGTCAGGAACGTCGATGTGGAGAGCTCTGCCGGCCGCTCGTTCTCTCGTTCCAACGCGGCGATCGGGTCGGGAAAGTCATAGCCGTGCCCGTTCAACCATTCGAGCCAGGGCAGTTGCCAGCCGCTCATGTCGAGCACGGCATCGAAGCCGGGCAGCACGCCCTCGTAGGTCGACAACCGGGGATCCTGCGGGTCGTCGACCAGACGCGGGTCGACACCCTGGTCGGTGTAGCCGAACAGCGCCGGCGAATAGCCGGCGCGCCGCGCTGCGTGAGCGATGTTGTCGAAGCGGGCGTCCAGCGGCGTGCCGTTGGCAACGACGCGGTTGTTCATCTGGTAGGTCCCCGTGTACAACGCGGCCCGCCCCGGCGAGCACGGCGCCGCCTGTGAGTAGTGCTTGGTGAAGCGAACCCCCTGGCCGGCGAGGTCGTCGAGCGCCGGCGTGCGCACGACCGGGTGCCCGGCGCACGACAGTGAGTCGGCGCGGAACTGATCGAGCGTGATCAGCAAGATGTTCGGGAGCGCGGAGTTGTCGTGACCCATCTACGGCAGAATACGTGGGTGAAGTTGCGGCGACGGGCCTTGACGCTGATGACGGCGACGACGCTGCTGCTCAATGTGGCGACGGCAGCCGTGCCGGAGTCCGCTCCGGCGGTGGTGCACGCCGACGTACCAGAGATCGAATGGTGCACCAGCGACGCCGGGATGGCCATCGGTTCCACGGGGTCCAGCGTCGCCTGCCTGCAGTTCACCCTGGCGGCTCTCGGCATCTACCACGCCACGTTGACCCAGAAGTACGACAAGCTGACAGCCGAGGCAATGGCCATCTTCCAGTCGAACAACCCACCGCTGCGCGTCGACGGCGTGGCCACCCCGCTCGTGCTGACCGAGATGGGGATCTACTCCGGTGTCGACGCCGAGCCTCCGCCGCTGTGCCTGGCCGACGCCCGTCTCGGCACCGGGTCGAGTGGCGCGTCGGTGAAGTGCCTGCAGGACAAGCTGAGCCAAGACGGGTACATGAGCGCCAAGTCGACCGGGGTGTTCGACAAGACCACGGCCGACGCGGTGCGTGGATTCCAGTTCGCCACGCCACCACTTCCCACCGACGGTGTCGCCGGGCCGTCGACGCTGGCGGCCATGGGCATCTGGAGCGGCAAGACCACCGTCCAAGGCGGCCCGGTCGTTGCCCACGCCCCTGGTGGCCCGTTCCCCGCCGCGCGCGAAGCCTTCCCGAACTGGAACCTGACCCGCGACGGCATCCCGTACTACGGCAACCACGTGGCATGCACGAAGGACAATGCCAACATCATCGCCAACGAGTTCGCCAAGGACGGCGGCGACGACGCCACTCAGCAGTGGGCCACCTACATCGCATCGCGTGAGGGCGGTTGCAACGCGGCGACGGTCAACGTCAACCCGGCGACTCGCGACGACTCGCACTGCACGTTCCAGCTCAATGCCCTGGCGGGGATGTTCGAACCCCACGGCGAGCTGGGTCGCCGAGGCTGGACCGTGGTGAACGTGAAGGAATCGATGCAGAACTGCGCCGACGCCGCCAGCGACCTGTGGGTCTACTGTGGTCGAGGACCGTGGACCCCGCCGTACGCCTGCGCCCCGCCGTGGGCCGGCGACCTCGGCTTCGGCGACGCTTGAGACAACGAGGAGACCGGCATGTCACCCGCGCGCAGACCGACGCCCACACCACCGAGGACTTCTCCGAGTACGGCTTGTCAAAGGCCGACAAGGTGATCGCCCACACGAACATGTACTGGAACCGGCAGGCGGGCCCGGGGCGCACGGCCAGCGTTGTCGGCACCGCCGATGTCGATTTCGGCAACTGATGATCTATCGCCACTCCGCCGGGCGATCGAGATGATCGGTGACCGAGCAGTCGTCGTTGAACACCACGAATCGATCGAAGCCGCGTAGGAACCAGCGGTCGTGGGTGACCGCGATCACGGTGCCCTGGAACTCGGCGAGCCCGGCCTCGAGGGCCTCGGCGGAGACCAGATCGAGGTTGTCGGTGGGTTCGTCGAGCAGCAACAACGTGGCACCGCTGAGCTCGAGCAGCAGGATCTGGAAGCGCGCCTGCTGCCCTCCACTCAGCGTCTCGAAGAGCTGGTCGGCGCATCCCTGCATCTCGTAACGACGCAGCATGCCCATCGCCGGACCACGCACGACGTCGTTGTCATGGAGGATCTGCAGGAGCGTGCGCCCCGCCCAGCCCGGGTGCTCGTGCGTCTGGTTGAACAAGCCCGGAACGACGCCGGCGCCAAGCCGCACTTCGCCGTTGTGTTTGACGGAGTTGTCGCCGCCGAGTATCCGAAGGAAGTGGCTCTTGCCGGCGCCGTTGCCTCCCAGCACCGCGACTCGCTCGCCGTACCACAGCTCCAGTCCGAACGGATCGGTCAATCCGTGCAGCTCCAGTTGGCGCACGGCCAACGCCCGCTTGCCGGTACGAGCGCCACCGAGGCGCATGTCGATGCGCTGTTCACGAACCAGTTCGGGTGCCTCGCTCTTCTCGAGGAATTGGCGCAATCGGCTCTCTGCAGCCTTCAGCCGTGGCGCGAAGGTCTCGCTGAAACTGGCCCGCCGGCGCATCTCGATGACGAGGTCCTCCAGCTTCTTGCGCTGCTCCTCGTAGAGCGCCAACTGATGTTCACGGTTCTGCAGACGAGCCTGTCGGGCCTCGTGATACCCGGCGAACCCGCTGCCGTGCGTCCACGCGCCACTGGCCTCGACGGTCACGATCTTTGTCGCCGTCGCGGCCAACAGTTCGCGGTCGTGACTGACGTACAACATCGTCTTGCGGCTGGCACACAGCTCGGCTTCGAGCCACCGCTTCCCCGGCACGTCGAGGAAGTTGTCGGGCTCGTCGAGCAGCAACACGTCGTAGTCGCTGCGCAGCAATGCCTCGAGCGCCAGCCGCTTCTGCTCGCCACCGCTGAACGTGCGCAGCGGGCGGCGTTCCAACGCGGTAAACGGTTCGCCGACCGCCTTGGTGCAGCACGCATCCCAGAAGACCTCTGCCTCGTAGCCGTGGGCATCACCCCACTCCGCCAGCGCGGTCGCATACCGCATCGGCTCGTCGGCCGCGGTCTGCTCGGCGAGGGCCAGCCGAGCTGCGGCATCCTGCAACCGTTGTGGTGCCAGCGAGACCATCAGTTCGCGCACGGTCTGGTCGCTTTCGGCCACCAGCTGGCGCATGACACCCAGCCGGCCGTCGATCGAGATCGTGCCGCTGGTCGCCGTGGTCTCACCGGCGATCAACCGCAGCAGCGTGCTCTTGCCGACGCCGTTCGCACCGACCAGTGCCACCCGGTCGCCACTCCCGACGGCGAAGTTGACGTCTCGCAGCAGCTCGGCGCCACCCGGGCGCCGCCAACCGACGTGGCTGACCTGGATCGATCCCATAGTGTCGCCACGCTATGCCACAGTCAGCGCGGATTGACGAGCAGTTAGACTGGTGTGCGATGTTGCAGAAAGCTCAACCGCCGACCACGTTGCCGCAGGCCAACGATCCGTGCTGGTGTGGAAGCGGTCGCAAGTACAAGCGCTGTCACAAGCCCTTCGAAGGGCGAGTGCTGCAGGGCACGGTCAGCGCCCGTCGCTCGGTTCCCGATCACATCGTTCGACCGCCGTATGCCGAGACCGGCGTGCCGGTCCGCTGGATCGAACCGCGCGTGAAGTCGCCCGACATCATCGAGCGCATGCGGCATGCCGGCATCGTGGCCGCCGAGGTGCTGCGCCTGGCCGGCGAGAAGGTTGCCGTGGGCGTCACCACCGACGAGATCGACGTGTACGTGCACGACCTCTGCATCGAACGCCTCTCGTACCCGAGCCCGCTCAACTACAACCACTTCCCGAAGAGCGTCTGCACCAGCGTCAACGAAGTGATCTGCCACGGCATCCCCGACTCCAGGGCGTTGCAGGACGGCGACATCGTCAACATCGATGTCACCACCTACATCGGTGGCGTGCACGGCGACACCAATGCCACGTTCTTCGTCGGCAACGTCGACCCGGCCAGCCAACAGCTGGTGCACGTGACCGAGGAATGCATGTGGCACGGAATCGAGGCGGTGCGATCGGGCCGACCGATCAGCGACATCGGCAGGGCCATCGAGTCACACGCCAAGAAGTACCGCTACGGCGTGGTCAAGGCGTTCATCGGCCACGGCATCGGCGAGCAGTTCCACACCGATATCCAGGTGCTGCACTACTACGACGAGCGGGCCAACACGATCATGCGGCCGGGCATGACGTTCACCATCGAGCCGATGATCACGATGGGATCGTGGCAGCACAAGATGGTCTTCGACGACAGCTGGACTGCGATCACCGCCGATGGCAGGCGTACCGCGCAGTACGAGCACACCATCCTCGTCACCGACGACGGCTTCGACGTGCTGACCGCTCCGGGCGCGGTGTCGCCGTCGGCACCGTGGAATCGCTGACGCCGCTCACCACGCGTCGCCAACTGGACCGGCGCATCATCGCGCTGGCGATTCCGGCACTCGGAACATTGGCGATCGAGCCCTTGTACGTGCTGGTCGACACGGCGATCGTCGGTCGCCTGGGCACGCCGCAGCTCGGCGGACTGGCCATCGCCACCACGATCTTGTTGACCGTGATCTCGATGACGGCGTCGCTCGAATACGGCGTCACACCCGATGTGGCGTTCGCTCACGGCGCCGGGCGGTCGGCCGAGGCGCGCGACGTGGCGACCGCCGCACTGCGCCTCGCCGTGATGATCGGTGTGCCGATGGGCGCGGTGGTCGCCGCGGCCGCGCATCCGCTCGTCTGGGCGCTCGGTGGTCGGGGCGACGTGTTGGGATATGCCGTCCTGTACCTGCGGATCAGTTGCGTCGGCTTGCCGTTCGTGCTGGTCACCTACGTCGGGCACGGCGTGATGCGCGGGGTCAACGATCTGCGCAAACCGTTGCGGATCGTGCTGATCGCCAACGTTGTCAACCTCGTGTTGGAGATCGTTGCCGTCTATTGGCTCGACCTCGGCGTGGCTGGTTCGGCCTGGAGCACCGTGATCGTGCAGATGGGCGCAGCATTGATGTTCCTGCGCGTGCTGCGTCCGCATCGTGGCGGGTCCCGACCGACGCCGGAGCGCATGAAGCATTTGTTGCGCAGTGGCCTGCACTTCGCAGTGCGTTCGATCGCGATGTTCGCAGTGTGGAACACGGCGACCGCTGTCGCCGCGCACGTCGACACTCCGACGCTTGCTGCACACCAGGTGCTGACCCAACTGTTCATGTTCCTCGCGTTGATGCTCGACGCGCTGGCCATACCCGCCCAGTCGTTGGTGGCCGGTGCACTCGGCGCCGATGACACCAATCAGGCGCTGCTCGTCGGGCGCACCAGCAACCGCCTCTCGCTGTGGTGCGCGGTGCTGCTCGCAGCGGTCCTCGCCGGGCTGAGTCCTCTACTGCCACACGTGTTCAGCGCCGATCCCGCGGTGCACTCCCGGCTGACCGCGGGGCTGTTGATCCTGGCCGTCATGCAGTTCCCCGGGGCGATCGCGTTTGCCTTCGATGGGGCGTTGATCGGCGCACACGACGAACGCTGGCTGGCCCGCCAAGCAGTGATCAACCTCGTCGGCTTCGCACCGCTGGCGATTGCCACGTTGCTCGCCCCGCGGCTCGGGCTGGCTGGGCTGTGGGGTGCCCAACTCTCGTGGATGACGCTGCGCGCCATTGTCAACTGGCGGCGGTGGGAGTCTCGACCATGGCTGCGGGCAACGGGATCGAGGCCAGCAATCGTGCGGTGAGCCGAACGGCCGTCGCACTGAGCCCGCTGCCGGCCGCGTGGTACCGCACGTAGTTGGTCGCCGCGTCGGAGTGCAGGTAGTCGACGACGTCGTCGAGCCGATCGGTCGTGCAGGTGATCACGGGCACGCTGGGCAGCCATTCGCCGCTGCGGTCGACGACGGCCTCGATGCGGCGGGTCTGGTTGGCGATCAGGATCTTGGGGACCAACCGCTGCGCAGCCCAGCGCTGCAGAGCGGGCGAGAGCGCCGACACGTCGACGCGTGGAGCCGCGTACCGCTGCTTGGCGAAGCGCACGGATCGCCGGCCCCACCAGCACTCGTTCGGCTCGATCAACCCGCTGGTGATCAGCGGTGGCCCGTCGGCCGAATCACTGACCGCGCCGACCAGGCCGTAGTACTGATCACGAAAGTCGGCGGTGAAGTTGGCGATGTCGCCGAGCACTGGTCCGTCGCGATCCGGTGTCCCCGCATCGGTGTCGGCGATCAATCCGGCCCACTGTGTCGGCATGGCGACTGCAGGGCGGGCCTCGAATTGCGGGCCGTACGAGCGCTGCACCTCACCTTGGTCGCCACCGACCTCCCAGACCCCGGCCCACACGCGCACATTGGCATCGAACATCTGCGTCGTCGACCACCACATCCACCGCAGCGCGGCCCGCTGCGACACGTCGTCTCGGATCGCGGCCACATCGCGCGTCGACAACATCGACAGCGGCAACACCAGCCCCACCCGACCGCCTGGCCGGGTGAGGCGGATCGCCAGGGCCAGGAACTCGGCCGCGCTGTCGGCGTACGGACCGCCCCCGAACTTCGAGCGTCCACCCCGAGACGTCGACGCAGCCAGTTGGTTCAGGAACGGCGGGTTTCCGACGACCGCGTCGAACTGCAGATCCGCCCAGTCGATCGCCAAAGCGTCACCGCAGGTCCACGAGGTCGAGGGATCGATGTCGATGCCGGTCACGGCTGCGGTCTCGGCGAACGGCGCCAGGAATCGGCCATCCCCACAAGCTGGGTCGAGGACGGTCCGCGGGTTGAATCCCCGCCGTACCTCGGCAACGACCGCGTCGACCAGCGCCGGGGGTGTGTACCAGGCGCCCAGCAGCTTTCGTTGTGACACCGGCATCGCCCGAGCGTAGGGTCCCACCCCGTGACCGACGCGGCAGGCCGCTATCTCACCTTCGGGCGCGACGAGTGGGCGGATCTGCGCGCCGCGACCCCGTTGACGTTGAACGCCGACGACCTCGACTCGTTGCGCGGCATCAACGAGAGCATCGAGCTCGACGAGGTGGCTGCCATCTACCTGCCCCTGACACGGTTGTTGAACCTGTACGTGTCGGCAACGCAGAAGCTGCACAAGGTGTCAGGCGACTTCCTGGGCACCTCGTCACCGAAGGTGCCCTACATCATCGGTGTGGCGGGCAGCGTGGCAGTGGGCAAGAGCACGTTCGCCCGCATCCTGCAAGCCCTGCTCGCTCGCTGGCCGGATCACCCCAAGGTCGATCTGGTGACCACCGACGGCTTCCTGTACCCCAACAAGATCCTCGACGAGCGCGGCATCATGAACCGCAAAGGCTTCCCCGAGAGCTACGACACTCGGCGCCTGCTGCAGTTCCTCCGGGAGCTGAAGAGCGGTGAGGCCACGGCCCACGCCCCGGTGTACAGCCACGTGGTGTACGACATCGTGGAAGGTGAGACGGTCGATGTCAGCCAGCCCGACATCGCCATCATCGAGGGCCTCAACGTGTTGCAGGTCGGCGGATCGAGCGATGCGGCGACGGAGTTCGTCAGCGACTACTTCGACTTCAGCATCTACATCGACGCCGCCGAGGCGCACATCGAGGAGTGGTACGTGCAGCGGTTCATGAAGCTCCGCGACACGGTGTTCCAGGACCCGAACAGCTTCTTCCGGCACTACGCCGATCTGACCCACGACGAGGCCGTCGACACCGCCCGGTTCATCTGGCACGAGATCAACGGCAAGAACCTGCGCGAGAACATCGCCCCCACCAAGTCGCGCGCCGCCCTCCTCTTGCGGAAAGGCCCCGATCACCGCGTCACGGAGGTCTCCCTCCGCCGGCTCTAGCTGTCGAGGGCGTCGTCTTCGCCGGAACTTTGTCGCTGGGAGGTCGCTGAGCGACCTGGGAGCGACAAAGTTCGGACCGAGCCGCACGGAATGCCTGTTCTGGCGCGGCGACGCAACTGGCGACACCTGTGCAACATGGCGCCGCGGCGCGTGCCCCAAATCTCCTCGTGCTGCCGTTCAGCGGCCGGTGAGCCAGGCGGGGAGGTCGGTGAGCGACGCCAGCTCCACGAAGTGCTGGTCGTGGTCGACCTGCTCGAGGTCCCACAAGATCGGGTAGGGAACGTGCACACCATGCCCGCCGAGAGCCAGCACGGGGAGGATGTCGCTGCGCACGCTGTTGCCCACCATGCAGAACCTCGTCGGGTCGACGCCGAGCTTGCTCAACACGCCGGCGTAGGTCTCGGGATCCTTCTCGAGCACGATCTCGATGTGTTCGAAGTGGTGGGCCAGACCGCTGGTGGTGACCTTGTGGGTCTGGTGGATGAGGTCGCCCTTGGTGATCAGGATCAGTCGTCGCGCGGCACCGACCTCGGCCAGCACCTCGGGAACGTGGTCGAGCAACCGCACCGGGTCTTCCAACTGGCCCCGAACCATCTCGATCATCTCGGCGACGACCGGCGACGGAACCCGCCCACCGCTGATCGTCACGGCGGCCTCGACCATCGACAGGCCGAACGACTTCACGCCGTACCCGAATGTGGCGAGGTTCTTGCGTTCGGTCGCGGTGAGCGCGGCCTTCACGTCGATGCCCTCCGGGGCGAACGGCGCGATCAGCTCGACGAACCGCTCCTCGTTGGCGCGGAATCCGTCCTCGCTGTGCCACAAGGTGTCGTCGGCGTCGAACCCGATCACGTCGAATGCGCTCATGCTGCCTGCAACGTGTGGTGGATGATCGCGACGGACCACGGCCAGTGTGGGCCGTCGTCGACCACGAGGATCCCAGTGGTCATCGGTGCAGGGCGTTGAGGTAGTTGTACACCGTGATGCGGCTGACGCCCATCGCATCGGCGACATCTTCGACCGCGCGTCGCAACGTGAACGCGCCGCGCTCGTCGAGCAGGCGGATCGCCCGTTGCTTGTCTTCGCGCGCCAGCGACGGCAACGGTGCGCCGAACTCGCGCTCGACGGCGTCGATCAGACGATCGAGGGCGCCGTGCAACGGGGCCATGCGCACCGCGGCGATGATCGAACCCTCCCATCGCAGTGGCATATCGCCGGGCTCGCGCTCGTCGACAGGAACCAGCGTCGCGCCGAGGGCCTCGACCACAGGTTTCACCGCCAACACGAACGGGTGGCGTGGCAGGCCACTCACGAAGTCTCCGGCAGGCGTTCGGTGTGCAGGCTGACGTGGGTGGCGCCATTGGCGAACGCCGCATCGAGCACGGCCCTGGCCACGTGCCCGGCCTGGGTCGCCGGCACGCTGCAACTCGAACCGAACGGACCGACGTTGATCTCGAAGCCGAGCTCCTGGGCGGCCTTGATCGCTGAAATCACGTGGGGGCCGGGTTGGCCCTCGACGAACGGTTCGATGGTGAACTCCAGCAGCAGCACGCGTGTGAACTGTAGCGAACATGCAGCGGCGCCGGCCCGGGGACAGGTAGGGAGGCCGGGCCGGCGACGCTGTGATCGTCAGCGGGCGCCCATCACTCTCAGCAGTTCCGAGCTGCGATTGATGCAGTCGGTGCCCGCCACCTCGAACGCCTCGGTGAGTCGATTCAGTGCACCGCGGAAGGTCGTGTTCCACTCGCTCTCGAACTGCTGTCGGGCCGGGCCTTCCCACGCCGTGCCGGCCAGGGCCGAACTGACCGCGCTGATCACCCCGTCGATTGCAGCCCTCTGTTGCTTCATCGAGCGGCCGAGACCGTTCAACTGCTCTGGATTGGCCCCGTACATGCTCATGATCGTGTCCTCCTGTGGAGCAGGTTGCTCACGACAAAGAGGCATGCCGAGACGCCAGAAGCGGAAGGGGAAGCGGAAAGCTCAGTGCGACGCGATCATCGGTCGTACGTCTCGCCGGCCGCGACCACACCACCCGCGGCGATGTCCCACCAGCCGGGCCAGATGTCCTTGTGGTCGCTTCGCCGGTGGATCGACAGTCGGCCGTCGGTGGAGAGCACCGCGATCCCGACCGAACGGTGCTGCAACCGTCGAGCGCGCATCTCGGCGCGGGTCACGGTGGCGATCACGTTGTCGTCGTCATCAACGATGTCGACCAGTTCCTCGGTCATCGGCGCAGGTCTACCATTCGCCCATGGAACTCGACACACTGCGCGACGGAGCGCACGATCTGCTGTCCGACGTGGTTGGTTTGCGACGAGCTCTGCACGAGTGGCCGGAGATCGGCAACGACCTGCCGATCACCCGCGAGAAGGTGCTCGAAGCGCTGGACGGCCTGCCGTTGAACGTGACGCTGCACGAGACCACCAGCGGCATCGCCGCGCTGCTCGAGGGCGGCAAGCCGGGTCCGACGGTGCTGCTGCGCGGCGACATGGATGCCCTGCCTCTGACCGAGGAGACCGGTCTCGATTTCACGTCGCGCAGCGATGGTGCCATGCACGCCTGTGGTCACGACACGCACACGTCGATGTTGGTCGGCGCGGCCAAGTTGCTGAGTGCGCAGCGTGCCGACATCGCCGGGCGGGTGCTGTTCATGTTCCAACCCGGCGAGGAGGGCAATCATGGTGCCAGGTTCATGCTCGAGGAAGGCCTGCTCGACCTCCCCACGCGCTCCGATGGTTCGGAATCGCCGATCACCGGCGCGTTCGCGCTGCACATCACCTCGGCGCTGCCCACCGGCTGGCTCGGATGCCGCGGCGGGCCGATCCTGGCCGCAGCCGACACGCTCTTCATCACCGTGAAGGGGCGCGGCGGCCACGCCAGTCAACCCCATCGAGCACTCGACCCGATTCCGATCGCCTGCGAGATCGTGCAGGCGTTGCAGACCATGATCACCCGGCGGATCGATGTGTTCGATCCCGCCGTCGTGACGGTCGGCAAGATCGTGGCGGGCACGGTCAACAACATCATTCCCGAGACCGCCGAGATCGAGGGCACGATCCGCGCCGTCAGCGAGACCACCCGACGCCTGGTGCACGACGGCATTCGGCGCGTTGCGGAGGGGATTGCCTCGGCCCACGACGCCGAGGTGATGGTCGAGATCGTCGACGGGTACCCGGTGACCGTCAACGACCGGTCGCAGGCCGACGTCGTGCTCGGGCTGGCCGGCGACCTCGCCGGCGCTGACAAGACGGTGCGCATGCCCAACCCGATCATGGGCGCCGAGGACTTCAGCTACGTGCTGCAGCAGGTCCCCGGGGCGATGGTGTTCCTCGGCGGCACCCACACCGATCGCAACCTGGCGACCGCCCCGTCGAACCACTCCAACCGGGTCGTGTTCGACGAGGAGGCGATGGTCACCGGCACGGCGATGTACGCCGCAATGGCCCTCAACCACCTCAGCGTTTGACGACGCCGGCCCCGAGCGGGGCGCCAGCCGTCAGACGCTCAGTGCGCCAGGCGGATCGTGACGAGCTCGAATGGGTGCAGCGTGAGCGACACGATGCCATCGCTGCACTCGATCCCGGCGGTCGGTTCCTCCAGCAGGTTGCACCGCAGCGCCCCACGAATCGGGTGGGCGGTGCGCAGGGTCACCGTCGTGCGATCGCCGCACGCCTCGTACAGGCGCACGATGACGTGACCCGACCCGTCGTCGGCATGCTTCACGCTGCTGATCTGCACACCACGGTGATCGAGTGTGACGACGGGCGACGGCAGGATGGCTGCTTGGCCGCTGACCAGGCGCAACGGCATGTTCAACGCCTCGGCTTCGTGCAAGACGTCGTGCAGACCGGGCCCGTGGGGCAGCACGCTGATGGTCACCGCGTGGCGACCGTGGTCGGCGTCGGGGTCGGGATACTTGGCAGCGCGGAGCAACGAGACGCGCACCCCGCCGTCTTGCACCCCGTGCCCGTAGCGGCCGTCGTTGAGCACGGCGACACCGAACGACGGCTCGCTGAGATCGACGTAGCGGTGGGCGCACACCTCGAACTTGGCGGCGTCCCACGAGCTGCTGGCGTGGGTCGGGCGCTTCACGTGCCCGAACTGGATGTCGCACGCTGCCTCGTGGGCGCGCACGTCGATCGGCACCATCAACGACAGAAGTTTCTCGTCCTCGCGCCAGTCGATGTCGAAGGTGATGTCGAGCCGTGCAGACCCAGCTCGCATCGTGTAGGTCTGGGTCAGCGACGACCTGCCGAACACGCGGCGCACCACGAGTTCGGCGAGCAGCGACTGCTTCGTCGTCGGCTCGAGCAACCGCGCCGAGGTGATCGCGGTACCCAGTGAACGGGTCCACGATTCGACATCCCACGCGTCGTACTCGACCGGGTGATCCGGCGCCAGCTCGAGCGTGATCCGCTTGCCGGCCGGCAGCACTTGCCGGGCGTGCACGAGATCGATGATCGAGATGATCTCGCCATCGAGGTTCCAGCAGACCGAGATCAGCCCATTGTTCATCGAGTGCTCGGTCACCACGACGCGATGGTCGTCCGCAGCGCTCGAGGCCAGGGCGACGATTGCTGAGCCCGGCACATCGACCATGGTCGGCTCACGGTCGACCATGATCACCTCGCGCCGTCCATGTGTCGCCGCGTTCGCAACACAGCGATCGGCGGGTGCAATGATCGCGAACGCGTCGGTGATGATTCCCTCCAGCCGATCGGCGACCCGCCCGTGCGTGGCCTCCGCATCGTCGGCGACCCAGGCGATCGACGAGCCGGGGATGATGTCGTGGAACTGCTGCAACAGCACGTCCTTCCACAACCGTTCGATTTCGGACCTCACGTCAGCGGGTGCACCGCCGGCTGCCACCCACCACAGCTCGGCCTCACGCAACAGCCGCTCGCAACGGCGGTTGCCCACCTTCGTCGCCGCCTGTGAGGTGAGGGTGCCGCGGTGCATCTCGAAGTACAACTCGCCGACCCAGACCGGCACCGGGGCACCCGAGGCGACCTCGGCCTCGACGTGCTCGAAGAACTGCTCGGGCGTGCCCACGGCGATCGGTGAGACGCCGTCGAGGTCGGCCATCCGCCGCGCCCGCTCCATCATCTCCCGTGTGGGACCACCACCGCCGTTGCCGTGACCAAACGGCATCAGCGACCAGTTGCTCCAGCCGTGCTCCTTGAAGTTGCCCTCTGCGTAGCGCACCTCGCCGGCGGTGATCTCGGCGTTGTACGTGTCGATCGGCGGGAAGTGCGTCAGCACCTGCGAGCCGTCGAGGCCCTCCCACCAGAACGTCGAGTGCGGGAACACGTTCTGCTTGTTCCAGCTCAGCTTCTGGGTCACGAAGCGCGTGCACCCGCCCTGCCGAAAGATCTGCGGAAGCGTTGCCGGGTAGCCGAACACGTCGGGGATCCAGATCACCGAACTGCGCATCCCGAACTTCGACTCGAAGTACCGCTGACCGAAGATCAGTTGCCGCGCGATGCTCTCGCCGCTCGGCAGGTTCATGTCGGGCTCGACCCACATGCCGCCGACCGGATGCCACTGCCCGCCCGCGGTCTTCTCGCGAATTCCCTGGAACAGCACCGGATGTTGCTGTTCGATCCACTCGTACTGGGCTGCCTGCGAGCACGTGAAGTGGTAGTCGGGGTAGTCGTCCATCAGTCGCAACGCCGAGGCAAAGGTGCGGGCGCACTTGCGTTGCGTCTCGCGGATCGGCCACAGCCAGGCGGAATCGATGTGGGCATGACCCACCGCGACGACGTGATGTGCGCCGGCGCGAGCGCCGAGATCGAGTGCCGGGAGCAGCAACCGGCGGGCCGATGCAGCGGTGGTGCCGACATGATCGAGGTCGAGCACGTTGAAGGCTGCTTCCAGCTGACGCATGACCCGGATGCGCCGGGCGTCGTCAGGTGGGAGCGCTGTCGCCAGCCCCAGGAGCACTTCGACGTCGAGCAGCAAATGGAAGACGGCGTCGTCGCGCCGGCCCAACGAGGCCTGCCGCAATCGGTAGAGCGGCCGCTGCCCCGCTGTTGCCAGCGAGCCGAGTGTCGACGGTCGGTAGCCGGGGAACGCCGGGTTCGATGCTGCCTCGACGAAGAACGTGAGTGGACCAGGACCGACTTGCGGCAGCGGCAGGCCGGTCCGGCGAGGGTGGATGCCCTGCACCGGCCTCCCGTCGATCCACACCAGGCCCTCGGACTGGAAGCCGGCAGCATCGGGATGGAACCCGAGATCGATCACCGCCTCGAGCTGCGGGCCGGCCAACGCCGCGGGCACGTCGACCGAGAAACGGAACCATGTCGTGCCCCACGGTCGGCTCCAGTGGTCGCCGATCGCGAACTGCCGGTAGTCGCCGGCCGTCGCTTCGTCGAACGACACCGGCTCGCCGGGCACGTCCCACGCGGCAACATCCAAGGCGATCGCATCGCGGTACACCGCCGGCAGCACCCGCTCGTGCAACTCGCGCCGCAGCCGACCTTCGACGAGCTTCAGATCGTTGTGCACGATGCGAGGCTAGTGAGCGCGGCAATTACCCTGACCGCATGACGAAGCGGCCACTCGACGGGGTACGTGTGCTCGACTTCACTCGCGTGCTCAGCGGGCCACACGCGACGCGGATGTTGTGCGATCTCGGCGCCGACGTGATCAAGGTCGAGCCGCCGGAAGGCGACATCACCCGCACGGTCAACCCACGTGTCAACGGGCTCGCCACCTACTTCGTGCAGCAGAACGCCGGCAAGCGCAACATCAGCCTCGACACGCGCAAGCCGGAGTCCGTCGAACTGCTGTTGCGCCTCGCCGCGTTCTGCGACGTGGTCATCGAGAACTTCCGCCCCGGTGTACTCGATCGCATGGGTCTCGGATACGAGGCGCTGTCGGCGCTCAACCCGGGCATCGTCTACGCCTCCATCAGTGGGTACGGCTCGACCGGGCCGTGGGCCGGGCGGCGGGCCTACGCACCGGTGGTCGGTGCCGAGACGGGCATCACCAAAGAGCAAGGCGATGTGCGCGGCGGCCATTACGCCAACGATCCCTTCAGTCACGCCGACGTGTACACCGCGCTCGAAGCGGCGTCGGCGATTCTCGCCGCCTTGTTCAACCGCGAGCGCACTGGCCGCGGTGACCGGATCGAGGTCTCCATGGCCGAGACGATGCTCTACGTCAACGAGCACGCCCACGATCAGCTGTGGGATGGCGATGTGCCGCCGGAGTGGATCCGCAGCTTCGGGCCCGGCGCGTATCCGGTGCTGACTGCCGCAAACGGTGAGTCGCTGGTGATCAGCGGCCATCCGGCCGAACGCGGCACCTTCGAGCGGTACATGACCGCCATCGAGCGTCCCGAATTGATCGACGACCCGCGCTTCGCCGACGTGCCATCGCGTCTGGCCCAGTACACCGACCTCCTCGATGTCCTTGGCGCGTGGGCGTCGACCATGGCGACCCCGCAGGTGATCGAGTCGGTGATGGGCGAGTTCGGTCTGGCAACCGGCACGTTGCGGTCTCTCCGCGAGGTGTGCGAGACCGAATGGGCAACCGAGCGCGGCGCCGTGGTCGAGGTGAGCGACCGTGGCGGCGGAACCCTGCGGCTGCCCAACACGCCGTGGCGTTTCGCCAGCGGCGACGTCGGGCTGCGCGGCGAGCCTCGCTATCGCGGTGAAGACAATCGGACGGTGCTTGCCGAGCTGTTGGAGCTCGACGATGCGGAGCTCGACCGACTGGAGGCCGACGGCGTGCTCTCCAGTAGGTTGCCACGCCGATGACCCTGCGCTATCCGGTCCCGCCGATGAAGGCCGCCATCGGCGCGCTGCCGCCCGACGACGAGAACTGGGCCTACGAGATCAAATGGGATGGCTACCGCACCGTCGCGTTCGTCGACGCCGGCTCGACCCGCCTGCAGAGCAGCAACCTGCTCGACGTGACGGCCAAGTATCCCGAGCTCGCCGAGCTCGCCGGATCCGTCAACTCCACCTCGGCGATCATCGATGGCGAGTTGGTGGTTCTCGACGGAGAGGGCCGACCGAGCTTCGAGATGATGCAACAGCACGCCACGCAGGTGGCCTACTACGTCTTCGACGTGCTGTCGGTCGACGGCCACGACACGATCGGATTGGTGTACGAGCAGCGGCGCGAACTTGTCGCTGGCCTGGTGGAAGCCGGCCCCAACTGGATGGTGCCGGCGCACCGCGTGGGTGATGGTGCGGGTCTCGTGGCGGCCACGGTCGAACGCAGGCTCGAAGGCGTGATGGCCAAGCGACTGGGCAGCACCTACATCCCCGGCAAGCGTTCGCCGAATTGGCGCAAGGTGAAGAACCGGCACACGGTCGAGGTCGTGATCGGGGGGTACAAGTTGGGTTCCGGCAACCGCGGTAGCACGTTCGGCGCGCTCCTGGTCGGCGTGCCCGAAGGCAACGGCCTGCGGTTTGCCGGCGGGGTGGGCACGGGCTTCGACCAACGCACGCTCGGCGAGTTGTCGAAGCGCCTGGCAAGCCTGCGTACCGACACCTGCCCGTTCCTGTCGCTGCCGCCGCGTGAATACTCCCGTGAAGCGATCTGGGTGCAGCCGGCGTTGCGCGCGACCGTTGAGATCGCCGAGTTCACCAACGAGGGCTACGTGCGCCATTCCAGTTTCACCGGGCTGATCGAGGAGCCGACATGTTGACACGCGATACCGCTCTGGCGCTCGACGACGCCGATCCGCTGGCGCGGTGGCGCGACGAGTTCGTGATCGCCGACCCCACGCTGGCCTACCTCGATGGCAATTCGTTGGGGATGATGCCACGGCGAACTGCGGCGCGGATCGCGGCGGTGCTCCACGATGAATGGGCGACAGGCCTGATCCGCTCCTGGGAACATTGGGTCGACCTTCCGCAACGGGTGGGGGATCGCTTGGCGCCGTTGATCGGCGCCGGGCCCGGAGAAGTGTGCGTGCACGACTCGACGACGGTCAACCTCTACCAACTCGTCGACGCGGCGTGTGCCCTGCGACCGGATCGCCGTGTCATTGCGATCAGCTCGGCCGAGTTTCCGACTGACCGGTACGTGGTCGATGGAATTGCCCGTGCCCGCGGCCTGCAGGTGCGCGACGGCTTCGACCGCCTCGACGACGTCGCCGTGATGGTTCGCTCGGTTGTCGACTACCGCACCGCCGCGGTCACCGACGTCGCCGGCGAGACGGCGCGGGCGACGGCTGCGGGCGCGATCGCGCTGTGGGACCTCTCGCACTCCGTCGGCGTGCTGCCATCCGACCTCCGCGCAACAGGCGTGCAGCTGGCCGTCGGTTGCACGTACAAGTACCTCAACGGTGGGCCGGGCTCGCCGGCGTTCAGCTTCGTTGCCGCTGAGCTGCAACCGATGTTGCCGCAGCCGATCTGGGGTTGGTTCGCCCAGGCCGAGCAGTTCGAGATGGGCCCGACCTTCACGCCGCAACCCGATATCCGCCGGCTGTTGCTGGGCACGCCGTCGGTCCTTGCCCTCACGGCTGCGGACGAGGGTATCGCCGTCACCGTCGAGGCCGGCATCGAGATGATCGCCGCCAAGGCGCGCGCCATCACGGGGTTCGCGCTGGAGCTGTGCGACCAGCTCGGCATGGTGTCGTCGACGCCCCGCGACCCGCAGCTCCGCGGCGGTCACGTCGCCGTGCAGCACCCCGATGCACGTGCGATCGTCACCGCGTTGGTCACGCGGAAGGTGCTCACCGACTATCGCGAACCCGACATCGTGCGGATCGGTTGCTCACCACTGACCACCCGCTTCACCGACGTCTTCGACGGCCTCGCACACCTCGCTTCGTTGCTCTCGCAGTAGCCCGGCCGGGCGCGAAGCTCAAATCGGGGATTGCTCGATGTCGCTGTTGATGAATGCGGTGAGCTCTCCTCGATCGCGCACACCGAGCTTGGGCATGATCGCCTCGAAGTGAGCGTCGACGGTCTTGGGGCTGAGGTACAGCTCGTCGGCGACCTGGCGGTTGGTGCGACCGCGGGCGATCGACACGGCCACGCGCAGCTCGTCGTTGGTCAAACGCGATGCCAACGACGAACTGGTCGGCGCGACTGGCCCGGCGATTCGGCGGGCTTGCGCCGCCCACGGCTCGGCGCCGATGCGTTCGAACATCCGCAATGCGGTGCGCGACGCCTCGTGGTCTCCATGACGTTCGCCGAGCAGCAGCAAGCTGCGGGCCTGCTCGAACGGTGCGCCCAGGGCGGCCAGGTCCTCGGCGGACTCGCGCAGATCATCAGGTTGTCCCAGCAGCATGCCCCGTCCGCGGCGGGCCACGGCGGCACCCCATCTCGACCTGCTGTGCTCTGCTTTGCGGGTGACGTCTTCGATCACCTCGGAAGCCTCATCGACGGCGCCGATGGCAAACAGTGCCTCGAGCAGGTCGCCTTGGTACCAGAGGTCGCCGGCGTCGAGCACGTCGGCGTGTAGGCGATGCAAGCGGCGCAGATGCTCGGTGGCCTCGGGGTAGCTGCCGGCGGTGAGAGCGACATGACCAAGCGCCGACAGGCCCCAGATCTCCAGCACCGTCATGCCGACCCTTCGGGCCCGGGCGATTGCGGCTTCGGCGTTGATGCGCGCCGAGTAGGCCCGACCCAGCATCGCCTCGACCCGGGCGAGCACAGCTTGACCGAATGATGCCGTCGGCAGGTCGGGCGTGTCGTTCAGGTCGACGTCGAGCACCGACGACAGCACCGCATCGGCCAGGCGGCCGCGGCGGATGAAGAGCTCGCCTTGCAGCGCACCGCTGAAACCGAGCACCGAGGCCAGCCCGTGATGACGGGCGGCGATCATCGACAGGTCGAGCATCTCATTGGTCTCGGCCCAGCGCTCCTGCGTCAACCGGGCGAGTGCGATTGCTTGGAGGATCGGCAGCAGTGTGGCGTCGAGCATCTCGACCGGGAGCGACGCCAGGATGCTGGCCTCGTTGAAATCGGCCTCCGCGGCCTCGCGATCGCCGAGCCGTTGCAGCGACATCGCTCGCACCGCTTTGGCGGCGATGACCATGGGGACGCCGAGGGGCGTCGCAACGTCGACTGCAGATTGCGCGTGTCGTTGGCAGTCGAGTGGCCGACCGGCAAGGCCACTGTGCAACGCGGCGCGGATGTAGAGGCCGATCGAACGCGACGGATCGATGGCCGAGATGCGGTTGGCCTCCTCGGCCAACTCGCCGACGCCGCGGTCCTCGTCGATCATCCAGGCGATTCCTTCGGAGCGGATGCCGATGGCATCGCAGCGAACCAGCGGGTCCTCGCAGGTCGCCGCAACCTCGTCGAGCACGGCGATCGCGCCGTACGGGTCCGACCCGTTCCAGCGAGAAGTCCCGGCAGCCAACAACCGGCGATGGCGCTCGGGAACGGTCGTCGACAACACCGCGGCGCGTTCCCACGTCGATGCAGCTGCACCCCATGCACCACGTTGGTCGGCGACCGACGCCACGTCATCGAGCAGCGCGGCGACCGCGTCGTCCGGTCCGGTGGTCGCCGCCGCCAGGTGCCATGCTCGCTTGTCTGCGTCGACGACCACGTCGGCCAGCGCGCGGTGTGCCTGGCGCAGCACATCGGCGTCGAGCGCGTCGCGGATGGCGGTGCGCATCAGCGGGTGGATCAGCTCGATCGATTCGTCGGAGATGCGGATGATGCCGGCGGCTTCGCACGTCGCGAGGTCCGAGTCGCCGGCCGACACCCGATCGACCGCATCGTGGATCTCGTCGGCGGTGGTGTCGAGCGCCGCGGCGACGACGGCCGCGGCCAGCTTGGCGCCGTCGGCGAGGGCGGTGATCCGATCGACGAACGAGCCGACCAACCGGTTGCCGACCGGCAGATCCTGCGGCAATGGAGCGCGCCCTGCCAGTTGATCGCCGTCGAGCCAGCGGGCCAGTTCGGTCAGTGCCAGTGGACTGCCGTCGGCGGCGTCGACGCACCGTTGCGCAACGTCGCGATCGGTTCCCGGGCCCAACATGGCCAGCGCGTCGTCGACCGTGAGCCCCTTGATCTCGATCGTCTCGAAGCCGGCATTGTCGAACCGGGATGGCACTCCCGTGCGCTCGGTGATGATGGCCACCACCGGCTCGTCGGGCAACCGGCGGAGTGCGAACGCCAGCGCCGAGCACGATGCCAGGTCGAGCCACTGCCCATCGTCGATCAACACCACCAGCGGGGCCTGCTCACCCGCCGCGGCAATCGCCGCGAGTGTGGCGCCGGCGACTGCCAGTTGACCGTGGGTCGTCCCGGAACCGATCGCGTCCGCCAACACCTGGGCGTGGGGGATGGGGATCTTGACTTGCAGGGCACGAATGCCCTTGAGCAGTGACGCCAGCCCGGAGTACGCAAGCTCGGCATCGGACTCTGACCCCGTCAGGCGGATGACGGCCCCATCGGTCGCGTCCGCAACCCAATCGAGCAATGTGGTCTTGCCCATACCGGCCTCACCACGCAGGCGGATCGTGACGCCGGAGCCCCGGTCGAGGTTGTGCAGCGCACCGCCCAACAGCTCGAGTTCCGTGCGACGACCGAGCACTGCCGCCGCACCCTGCCCGTGACCCATCCGGTCATTATGGTCTGCGGACCACGGCGGGCTTCAAAGCGTGAGCGTTGTCGGTGGCCACGCGAAACGGAGCGGGCGACGCCTGCGCGCCACCCGCTCCGTTCGGAGGGATTCGTCTGTCGACTGGCAATTAGTTGTCGTCGCCGCCACCGTGGTGGCCGGAACCGTCATCGCTGCCGCCATTGCCGCCGCGGCCCGAGTTGTCGTTGGTGCCGCTGTCGTCGGTGCTCGAGGCACCAGTGGTGGTGCATGCCGGATCGTTGGCGTGCTCGGCCTCGTCGCAGTTCCCGCTGACGTCTTCGGTGCTGTTCTCCGTGGCGTCGTCGGTGCTGTTCTCTGTGGCGTCGTCCGACTCGACCTCGGTCGAAACCGGGTTCTCCGTTGCCTCGCCCTTGTCCTCGACGCTGGTGGGGGTGATGGGTGCCACGGCGACGGGAACCATGACTGCAGCAGCCCTGACTTCCGGGGTGGGCACGATCACGACTTGCGCCGGGGCGGTCGGGCGGGGTGAATCGCCCTGAGCGGCGAATGCGGGGACACCGAACCCGACGGCGGCGATGCCGGCGGTTGTCCAGATGAGTGACTTCTTCATGATGTTCTCCTTCATGTATGTAGTCGGCACGGTACGAGCACCCTCTCCAACGGACGTCCAGCCAGCATCCAAGGGACGTCAAAGTCGCGTCGCCCATTGGTGCTACGACCCATCTGACCTGCGATGATGTGCGTGGTGAACGGGGCGTGAGAGCGATTCGATCGGAGACAACGGGCAACAAAGCCCTCGGTGCGGTCGCCGTGGCGATCACGATCGTGGTGTTTTCGTTCGCCTCGACGCTGGTCAAGCGCGCCGACACGCCCGCAGTCCTGGTCGCCTTCTGGCGGATGGTGATCACCGCCATCGTGTGGAACGCGATCGCCCTGTCGTCAGGTCATCGCCCCAACTGGCGCAACATCCGCCTGGCCGCGTTGCCCGGCGTGTTCTTCGGCCTCGACATCGCGTTCTTCTATCTCGGGGCCACCCACAACAGCGTCGCCAACGCCGAGATGATCAGTGCGATGACGCCGTTCATCGTGGTGCCGCTCGGCGCCAGGTTCTTCGGCGAGCGGCTGAACTCGCGGGCGCTCGTCTTCGCGGTCTTCGCACTCGGCGGTGTAGCGATGGTGTTGTTCGCCGCGCCGGCCAACGGCGACGCCTCGGTCCGCGGCAGCATCTTCGGCGTGGTCGCGCTTGCCTGCTGGGCGGGGTACATCTCCGGGACGCGACGGGCCCGCGGCAAGATGGACGTTGCCAGCTACATGGCCGCGATGACTCCGGTGGCAACGATCGCCGTGCTGCCGATGGCGTTGCTGCACGGCGACCTGCTCTCGATGACCGCGCACGGTTGGCGCTACACGGTGATGCTCACGTTGATGACCGGCGTGCTCGCCCACGGCCTGATGGTGTTCGCCCAGAGCACGATCCCCATCGGATCGATCGGCATCGCCCAGATCGCCCAACCGGCGCTCGCCGCATCGTGGTCGTTCCTGTTGCTGGGCGAGACGTTGCACGGCTGGCAGGTGATCGGGATGGCGCTGGTGCTCGCCGGCCTACTCGGCTTCGTGCTGCTGAACCAACGCAAGAACCTGCAGACCGGACCCCTCGCCGAGCCCGTGTCGACCAGCGAGGATTTCACCAAGGCGGTGACTCAGCCGCCGAGCGGTCGCTCGCCACTGACGTCGTAGATGATGATCGACGACGTGATCGTCGGCACCGCGACGTCCGTCGACCGCGGCCCTGCTCGCATTGCGGCGATGTGCGCGTCGAGTGCCTCTTGGCTCTCCCAACGCTCGAACAGAACGATGCGGCTCGGATCGATCGGATCCGCACCGAAGGTGTATTCGAGGCAGCCGGCCTCGGCACGCGACGCTCGCATCATGTCGAGTCGGCTGGTGAGGAATCGCTCGCGATCGTTCGGCTCCACCTCGAACGTGCCTCCAACGATGACCATGCATGCCTCCTGCGAACGTGATGCTGTTTGTCAGTCGTGCTCGGGACGACTGGGATGGATCGACATCTTCGCCGTGAACTCGCCAGTCAACACCCGCACCACGAGTTGGCCGTTGGCCAGTGACGCCTCGACGCCCGAGCCGAACCCGGCCGGCGTCTCGACGAACCGCTCGTAGCCGCCGTACTCCCATTCGTGGATCGTGTACTCACGCGGGCCGGCACTGCGCAGCTCGGCACAGAAGCGCACGCCGTCGGCCGTGAGCTCCACGGTGACATCGTTCTCCGTGACGGCGGGGAAGAGGGCGACGATGACGAACGCGCCAGGCGTCTGGTAGGCGTTGACCGGCACACTTTGCGGTGTCATCGATCGGGCCATCTCGGCCGTCGTCACTCGGACCTCTTCGGGCGATGGTCGGCTCGTCGGCATGCCGTCGAGATTACGCGTACCCGGCGACCTTGTCGACCGCCACGTTGATCAGGCGCGGTTGAGGATGGCCGAGAGGTGGTGCTGGAGCGGTTGTCCGACTGCGGCCATCCGCACCTCGTAGCGCAGCACGTTGCCGTCGACCGTGACATCGCGCTCGATTTCGACGACCTCTTTCGCCGTCGCGGTGCGCGAAATCGTCGTCGAGCGCAGGCGAATCGATCGTTCGGTCCCACCGGTGTCGAACGTTCCCTCTTCGACCTCGACGATGCCGGTCGGGTGGGCGAGCACGAGCTCGACGATCCCCGGCTGCGGCATGCGCCAATAGCCCGACTCGGCGTGCAGAGGGCGGCCGTCGTCGACCGCCGACGTGCGCTGGTTGTAGGCGAGGAACGGCTTTCCGGCGTGACCGAAGGTGATCGTCTCGTCGTAGTCGAACGATTCGATCGTCGGGTACACCCCGCGGCCCCGCCCCGTCCATGTACCGAGCAGGAATCCGAGCGGCTCGACGTTCGGGTGCAGCGGCGGCGTTGTCATGTCGTGATCGTATGCCCGTCGGCTTGGGCATGCTGATGGGGGGAACCCACCTCTGTCCCAACCCGGTGACGCACGCGACGAATGAGATCTCATTCACGTGCGCTGCGCTCTACCCGACCCCGACCGGATGCCTCGCGGTCGCAACGCAACACCTTCCTCGTCGAGGTCGGGGGCCGACACCACAACCCACAATGGGGCAGTGGGAGCCGACTGGGCCAATCGGCCAATAGTCTGGCGCGTAGTCGGGCTAGTTTCTTGCGCGCCCGGCCCCTCTAGCTCAACGGTAGAGCAGCGGACTTTTAATCCGTTGGTTCGGGGTTCGAGACCCCGGGGGGGCACCGTATTAACCCAGCTCAGAGCATATTTCTGAGCAGAGTCTTTGGATTGAACTAGCCTGTTGCCGCGAATCTGCCGCGAAAGGATGGTTCGAATGGGCACGATGCGAGAACGAACGCCCGGCGCGTGGGAGCTGGTCGTGTCTGCGGGCCTCGATCCGGCGACGGGTCGCTATCGGCGGGTGATCCGCACGATCAAGGCCAGCTCGAAGCGCGAGGTGAAGGCCGCACTGGCCGAACTCGAAGCGGCCGTGGCTGCCGGCAAGGTCTCATTCGAAGACATGACGTTGGCTGAGTTGCTCGAGCGTTGGATGGAGCACATCGCCGGGCTCGGACGAGCCGACACGACGCTGTACCACTATCGGCAGTACATCGACCGGGAGATCGCTCCGGTACTCGGAGCGATCCGCTTGTCGACGTTGAAGGCCCTCGACATCGACCGGTTGTACACGAAACTGCGCAAGCGGGGGTTGGCGCCTGCAACGATCCGCCAAGTTCATGCGATCCTGCGCGCCTCGCTGAACCAGGCGGAGCGATGGGGGCTCGTGCAGCGAAACGTCGCCAAGCTCGCCTCTGCACCGTCACAGCCGCAGCGCGAGCAGCACCCACCTGATGTGGCCGATGTTCTCGCACTCCTCGCCGCTGCGAGGGATGTCGACCCGGTGTTCGGTCTCTACATCCGCGTCATGATCGCGACGGGAGCGAGACGCGCCGAGGTGTGCGGCCTGCGGTGGTCCGACGTCGACCCGGCGACCGCCACGCTGACCGTGCAGCGGAGCTACACGCTCGTACCAGGTGTGCGCGGCGACCGACCGACAAAGAGCCGGTCCGTCCGCACCGTCGCGCTCGACCCCGTCACGCTCGGCGAGCTAGAGAACGCATGGGCGGCGACGCGTGCGCTTGCCCAGCAGTGTGGGATGAACGTCGAGCTGAGACGTGCCGGCTACATCTTTTCCACGGATCCGACCGGCGAGTCGGCGTGGCGCCCCGACACGGCGAACGCCCGTTGGGTGCGAGCCCGGAACGCCGCGGGTCTCCCCTCGGTTCGGCTGCACGACTTGCGACACTTCCAGGCGACGCAGTTGTTGGATGCCGGAGTGCCGGTGCCGACCGTCGCTGCGCGACTTGGGCACACTGACGGCACGACAACCATGAAGATCTACGCGCACCGCACGCGCCGCGCCGACGAACTCGCCGCTGAAGTGGTCGGCAAGCTCCTTGATGACGTCGAAGCCGAGAAGGCCTAACAGCGTTGGTGGAGGCGGAGCACTGGAAGTCCCGACCGTGGCCCGTCTCGCTGTGTATGTCGAATCATGTTTGCCCTGCTTTGAGCGCAGTACCTAATTGTTCATCGTCCTCCGTCGCTATCAGATGTGACCGGTGCGGTCCCGATCTCGCTCGTTCGCAAACGCGGGGCTGACAAATTTGCTGAGGATGACATATGCCTGCCGGAGAGCCGGCGCAAGTTGCACGCATGGTCTGCTCGCCCGCCCTTCTGTTCTCAATCCTCAAGCGCTACGACCGAATGAGTCGCATTGGGTGCTACGACACACTGCAGTCGTCTCAGCAACCTGACCATTCTGAGCCGCCGGACCGTCAGCGAGCTCCCACTGGAACAGGGGGTGGAATGGCGAGCGGCGGAACCGAGTCGGGCAGTGGGAGTCAGCCAGGCGGAGGAGTGTGGCTCGAAGGGCGGCCGATTCGATCGATGCCGGATCTCGAGCCGTGCCATGGTGCCTGGTCAAGCGGGTCTTTCGACCCGTTGATACCGGTCGACATCGGAACACGATCATGAGTGACTATTGGTGGAGGATCATCGTGACACGGAGCAGAAATGCGTTCACATTTCTTGCGGCCGCGGTCGCGTTGGCGCTGAGTTCGACGGCCGGAGCGGCATCGCCGAACGACTCCTCGACAGCGGTATTGCCGAATGAGTCCGAAGGCATTGTCGATCAGGCGACGGTGGCTGTCTTCGAGCGGCAGTTCGCCGAATCGCAAGGAATATCGGTCGACGATGCTCACAAGGCGTTTGCCGACAACGGGCCACTGCTCGATTTCATCGCGAAATGGAAGGACGATCCAGGATTCGGAGCCGTCTGGGTAACCTACGACGGTGGGTACCAACGTCACGTCCGACTCCTTTCGGATCGGCTGCTTCCAGCAGTCGATCAGCTCGCAGCCGATGTGGGTGGGCCGGTTGACGTTCGGCGCGGAGGCGCGAGTCACGCCGATTTGGAGGCAACCGTCGAAGAACTTAGAAAGGGACTTGGGGTTGCGGGATTCGTGAACTCTGCCGAAGGAACGCTTGACCTGTACGCGGGCTCGCATGCGCTTCCAGCCAACGCCAAGGTGCCGGCTCCGATCCGACACCTTGCAGAAAGCGCTCCTGTAGTCACTCCCATGATGGGCCCGAGGACTGGAGCGGACATCTACTACTGGTATGGCTCTGCCGAAGGATGGGTGGCCTCGTGCACGGCTGGATTCATGTGGGGCGGCTTCGGCATTAGTGGCTACGCGACGGCTGGTCACTGCCCCGATCCGAATACAAGTTCGCTCGAGGGTGTTTACTCCGCTGTCGGTGCCAGCCAGGTTGTTGCCGAATCATGTCCATCCTCATCCACGTTGGACTATCAGTTGATCAAGTTCGCAGTCCCAGATGATCAGTCGGAGCTGGGCGTCATCAAGACCTACAACCCCTACGGTGTCGACATTTCGATCGCGGGTATTGCGGGCGGATTCTACGAAGGGCAGCAGACCTATAAGGTCGGGCTGTGGTACAACGATGTGTACGGCTCGAACTGGGGGGTGGCTGTAGGGTGGGAGTCCCCTGGCAGCGCTCCCGGAGGGGATTGCCTGAGCGAGACCGGGGCGGTCTATTTCAAAACCACCAACCATGCGCTCCCGGGTGACAGCGGAGGACCGATCTACGTGTACTGGGACAACCAGTTCTACCTCGCCGCAATAACTCACGGTGGCATCCCGGGTATCGCGAACACCTGGTCAACGTGGATCGGCTGGATTCCGATGCCGGGGTTTTCCTCGATCCATATCTGTACTGTGCCGAATCCCTGCAATTGAACGCTCGACAAATGCTGAAGTTGCCCGCCGATCCAACCGACTCCGATCTGAAGGCAGACCGCGCGGCGAAGCACCGAGTTCGATCTCGCGATGGTCGACGTCGACTGGTCTTACGGGCTGGGATCGTAACAGTGGCTCTGGTCGGCGGTGCGCTGGCGGTGGTAGCAAACAATCATCCCGCAGACCCCGCTTCGACGGCGGCAAGCCTGCACGATGTTCCGTCGGTCCCGGACGGGGAGTTCGACATGATCGGATTCGATGCCAATTTGCACATTCCTGGGATACTCGCCGCAGCCGGCAACGCTCAGCAGCTCTCGGAGATCTGGAAGCAATATGCTATGTCTCAGCCGCTGCCCACAGTTGATTTCAGCCGTCTAGTCATCGTCGCAATGACCATTGCCGACGACGCCTGCTCACCAACCTTGACAGGATTCGATGAGCAACGTCGTCACGAGTTCACGCCAGTTTTCGTCGAACCTGAAACTCAAACGGTCTGCCCGTCGCTCCTCGAGCCCAAGACCTTTGTCGTCGGGATCAAACGCACAACTGTGGGGTCAACGTTCACGCTTCGGCTTCCCGGCAAGTACGCGATGCAGGCTGGCGAACAGCGCCTAGTCGTCGATGTCGGAACGGATGCAGTAACTGCGGTGTTGGCTTCGGAGCCGCCAGTCGTCCCTGGCACCCTTCCGGCGCCGACCTCCTGAGATCGAGCCGCGCGCTTTGGAGTTCCTGCATGAAGATGGCGCCACCGCGCACGGCCTCCGATCAGATATCTCGCTAATTCGTCGGGGCGCCGTTCGATGTCATCTGCGTGCAAGCCCTGATCCCTTTGACGACATTCGCCATGGCGCTTGGTTGGTTGCGAAGGACCAGAGTGGATTTCTCCAAGATCTACAATCCGAGATCGATGCCGAGCGACGGTGGCTCGATTGATCGGTGTTGGACGGTTCGTACTGGTGGTGCGATCAGTTCCTGTGCGGCGGAAATATTCTCGTGCACCCCGCACCAGTCGTACGACGCTTGATAGCCGCTGGGCTCCGGCCCGATCGCGGTGCGACGGTCTGTGATGTCGTGCTCCACGCGATACTTCTCTACGGCGACGACCGCGCTGACCCACGCCCTGTCCGTCGCGCCTCTGCCGGGTCGAGGTCCGAGGGGGCGGGTGACGTAGCTCGGCGGATCGGCAACGACTCGTAGAACGTTCTGGCGGACGCGCTCGTGCAGCACGCCGTCGATCGCATCGATCTTGTGTTGCTCGGCGTCGTGCGCGGCGAGGTGGCTGTGACGTCGGTGTTGGCTGGTCTCGAGGCGGATGATCTCGGCGTGGAGCTTGTCGGCTTGTTGGGTGAAGTAGCCGAGGTTGTGGCGGGCGTTGAGCAGATCGACGTCGGGATTGCGACGATCACGAAATGGGCGACGGCGACACTCCAACGTTGCGGCGTTGATCCGCGAGTCACATAGCTGCGACTGCGTCGCTCGTCGCGCCTCTATGAGCGCGGCGAGGTCAGCAGAACGATCCGGCGGGGCCTCGTCGAGCACGGCGCGGAGTCGTTGGCGCTCGACGAGCAGGTCGCTGGTCGACCATCCGGTGAGCGGGATTGTGGCCATCTCGTCGAGGGCGAGGTGTTTGGCTCGGCGCTGTTGGACGCTGTGTGCCAGTGACTCCATTGGATCAGCAGGTTCTGTGGTGCGGGCGTGTGGGCCGTCTTCGATGTCGAGGATGCACGAGCGCGGTACGTACAGCTGGTTCGACAGCCGGCCGCGGCTGAGTGCTTCGTAGGTGAGTTCTCGGTAGAGCTGGTCGTTGCCGAGGGTCATGGTGCG
Source organism: Ilumatobacteraceae bacterium (assembly GCA_039931555.1). Taxonomy (GTDB): domain Bacteria; phylum Actinomycetota; class Acidimicrobiia; order Acidimicrobiales; family Ilumatobacteraceae; genus JAENVT01. Next base: position 46,229 of record JBDTRP010000108.1, read on the forward strand.
ATCGCATGTCATCCCGTGGGCCTTGTTGATCGTCATCGCGTAGGCGTGCCCGACGTTGCCAGCCTGTAGATACGCCGGCGGCACCGTCACATCTCCTTTGGCCAGGCTGACACGTATGGTTTGTTCGTTCGGGTCGACGTCAATGACGGTCCCGCGGTTGCCGTTGCGAACGCCCAGTTTTCGGTTGTTGCGCAACATCATCACCGCGTCGCCGGCTTGGAAGGCGACACCGTCGACATCGAGTGTCGGTCCGTGCAACCATCCAGCGTCGAGCGCGCGGATCCGGCCGCGAACGTTCAACTCGGCGACCTCGGAGCGTCGCCCGGCCAGCATCACCGCGTCCTCGCCTTGAACCTGGGAGGCCCACCAGTCAGCGACGAGCAGACGCTTCGTGCTGTCGGCATCGTCACCGATGGTGATCCGACCATGGTCGTTGTACAACGCCAGCGCCCGATTGGTGTCACCATCACGCAGATCGCGCAGCGCGGCACGTTCCCATTCCTCGCGCTGGCGACGGTTGTCTCGCAACTCGATGATTGGCTGGCGGGCAACCAGCGCGGCGAACAGGCCGCCGGCGGCGATCTCAGGGAGCTGTCTCGGGTCGCCGACCAACACCAACTTGGCACCAGTACGGTCCACCTCGGCCAGCAGGCGGGCGAGGTCTCGTGTGCCGGCGGTACCGGCCTCATCGACAACGAGTACCGATGACGGGTCGAGGCCGCCGGGCTCCCGGCGGTCGATGGCGATCAGCAGGCGAGCTATCGTGGTCGACGGGATCCCTGCGGCGTTGGAGAGCTCGTCGGCAGCGACGCCGGTGTGGGCAGCGCCAATCACATGGAACCCGCAGCGTTCCCACGCCTCACGCGCCGCAGCGAACGCGAAGGTCTTACCCGCGCCGGCCGGGGCGGTGACGATGTCGAGCGCGTTGCCCGACGTAGTGAGCTGCACCACCGCCCGAGCTTGCTCGTCGGACAGCGACGGCGCCGCGCGAAGCGCGGCCAGCACGTCGTGTTCTTGGCAGACCGCTCGGTCGGTGTCGAGCATGCCGCGGGCGCGGTCGAGGGCGCGGCGTTCGATGTCGAGCAGCTCAAAGGTTGACCACCGCTCCCCTGCTGGCAATACCGACAAGATCCGCCCAGCGGCATCTTTGATCACCGGTCCCCGTCGGGGGAGCCCAGTGAGCGGGGCGACGGCCAACCTGTCGAGGAAGTGCTCCGCCAGTTTCTCGAGCTCCTCGATCGAACCACCCGCCGGTAGCGCGTCGCACCACCCCCGCAGCACGTCGTTGCGATCGAACGCCGACACGTGCGCGGTCAACCCATCCGCCCCGAGTAGCCGATCCTCGATGGCACCACGCTCGGAATCGGACAGCACAGCGGTATCGACTCGCGCGATCACGGAGGCGAGCTGTTCGGGATCGAAGCCGATCGCTCGCGCTCGATCGAGCCACAACGCCCGCAGATCGGTGGGGGCAGCGTTGTGGTCCTTGGCACGCCGGGTGTCGAGCGCGGCGACCATCGCAGCGCGAGGCGAGTGTTGTCCACGGATGTCCATGCGCTCTTCGATCTCAGCGCGGCGAGTGGAGAACGCCTTCAACACTGCAGCGGGCACACCGGCGATGTCGGCGATCCCGTTGGTCACCGGCCCCCACTTGACCCCAAGGGCAACGGTGAGGTTGTGGCGCAGCTGCGCCTCGTACAGGTAGCCGATGGTCTTGGCAGATGTGTACAACCAGCGAGCGTCGAGCGTTGCCCACCTTCCATCGGCACCGAGCACCATGTTTGGCACCAACACGTGAGTGTGCAAGTGCGGGTCAGCATTGCGGCTCGTTCGATGCCGAAACGCTGCGGCGATCAAACCCTCGCCGCGAATCTGCTCGACACCCCCATGGCCACGGCGAGACCACACCGCGCGCCGCTCGGCAAACTCGAGCGCAGCGTCGACGGCGTGATCGTGCGCATCGCGTACCGCACGGGCCGTGTCCGGATCACCGAGTCCGAACAACACGGACACGGATTTCGGCGCCCGGAACGTCAGGTCGAAACCAGGCACCCGATGCGGTTGACCCAACCGTGTCGCACTCGCTGGGTCATGGCCGGACAGCACCGCCCGCAACGCCTCCGGTGTGACCTGACCACTGAGACCGAGCAGGCGATCGCTACTAGCAATCCACCGCCCCGGCGCCTCGCCGCCGACGTAATAGTCCTCGACACCCTGAGCGACAGCATCGAGGTAGTACCCCTCCTGCCCATGAGCGAGCTTCCACACACTCAACACGGCCGTATGCCCCGCGCGAACGCGCCCCGAGACACCGCCGGCACCATGGTGCAAATTCGTGACTTGAAATCGGGTAGTTCGCTCATCGTTCGTGGAAGTGCTGTCAGGGGTCAATCGCGAGTGCGTCGATCAAGGACAGTTGGGAGGGACGCGGTCGGGTGGACTGACGTCTTGCATGAATGTTCGGCCTTGGTGGTGTTGGTGTCGATTCATGAATCGATTCGGCGAAGAGGTCGCGCGGCAACGTGAGCCGATAGTGACTGCAGCCGAAACGGCCGTCGTCGGCGCGACTCGCGACGTACGTCACGAGCTCTTGGGCGATGAGTCGTCGGAGCGCTCGGGCGACGGTGTCCTTCGCAAGATCGAGGGAGTAAGCGATGCCACGTACTGATTCGTAGGACACGGTCTCGCCGGCGCGGTCGACGCAACTCCCGGCGAGGCATTCGAGCACGGCCCAGGCGGTCGGGCCGACAGCCCGACGGACATCGGGCGCGGCAGATCCAAGCGTGAGCAGCGGCCGGTAATCAGTTGCTGTCAGCGAGGACACGCGACGTCTCGCCAGTCATGTAGCGAACGAGGTCGAGCTTCGCGACCCGCATCATCCGCTCGCCGGCCATGAAGACCGGCAAGCCCTCCCGGCCCTTCGTCGATCGGTACCGACGGGCCATTCCGTAAGCCACGCCTGGACTCACTCGCATGAACTTGGCGGCTTCGGGAATCGTAAGCACGTCGGGCAGTTCGTCAAGTGATTGCTGATTCATCCGGGGCACCTCCTGCACGGTCCACCGTGGTGTTGACTGGTCTGGGGAGGAACAAACTACACTGATGTCGTTCAGAGGTCAACAGTCTTGCTGACTGGTCTATAGTTGGGCTCGGGAAGGAATACCGATGAGTCGCAAGAAGCAACTGGAGGTCGACAACCTCGTCCAGATCTCGCCGAACCAGGTGGTCGCGTTCAACCTTGCAGAAGCTCGCACCCTGCGCGGCTGGACCCAGGAGAAGGCGGCGGTCGAACTCGAGCCCTTCGTCGGTGCCCGCTGGTCCAAAGCGACGTTCTCCGCCGCCGAGCGCTCAGTCGACGGACACCGAGTCCGACAATTCACCGCCGATGAGATCGTTGCCTTCTCGCGATGCTTCCGCGTACCCGTTGGCTACTTCTTCATGCCACCGCGCCCGAGCCAATCCGAGATACCACTACGCCTCAAGTCCGGGGAGAACCCGTGGGGCGGGATCACGCTGGCCGAACTCGTGGATGCCATCTTCGGGAAACCTGGCGAGAGCGATGTGATGTCGACTCGACTCAGGAGCTTCCTCAGCGAGATTGGCATGACCGACCTCACCGACGCACAAGATCAGCTGACCTGGCGCGCCGAGGACGCGCTCAACGCAGTCGTGATGAAGGAATTGGCCCGGTTCGACGAGTGGCACGAGGCACTGACGGGGTTAGCGAGGCAGCTCCGATCGTGGCAGAACGCTGCCAAGGCGGCGGCGATACGCGACAGCATGGCGAAGGCGGCATCCGATGACTGACACCGCCACGAACCGGAAGCGCGGTAACAGCAAGCCAAACGTGAAGAAGCGCGGCTCGACCTACACGTACTACGTCTACGTCACCGGGGCCGATGGTGGACGCGAGCACACAGCAAGGGTGATCCCGGTTCGGGTCCGAACACCGTGGAGCGGTGGATATCCCGTGGTCAACCGGACTCGGCGGTCGGATAAGTTGTCGGAATGACCCGTCTTGATCGAATCACGGTGGACTCGGCTGTATGCCATGGCAGACCGTGCATTCGCGGGATGCGCTACCCGGTTGAGCTCATCGTCGATTTGCTCGCCAGCGGGATGACGTCGCAGGAAGTGTTGGAGGACTACCCGGACCTCGAGTTGGACGACGTTCTTGCCGCGCTTGAGTTCGCGGCCAACGTCACCCGGACGCGATCGGTGAGTCCGATCTCGGCCGCCTGAATGCGGTTGCTCGTCGACGCACAGTTGCCAGTCAGGTTGGCGTCGGTGCTCGCCGATCTTGGCCACGACGTGGTTCACACGAGTCAACTGCCGCTCGGAAACAGAACACCCGACACCGAGATCGTACGGGCGGCTGACAGCGATGCTCGGGTGGTCGTGACCAAGGATCGAGACTTTCTTGATTCGCACATCCTGTCGGCTCGGCCACGATCGCTGCTGCTGGTTTCGACAGGCAACATTTCGAATGACGAGCTCATTGGTCTGTTCGTGGCGAACATGGATCGAATCGTTGCCGCGTGCGACACCAGCGGCCTCGTCGAACTCAGTCGGGTCGCGATCGTCGTGCACGGTCCGTAGGCATCCACCGGTTCTGCCGCGAATTCTGCCGCGAAACTCGACAGCACGGGCCGTGACTAGATGTACGATGTGGACAACCAGACCTGCACTGAGCAGGTCAAACAACACACGACAGCACCCGGCAACACGGGTTCCAGGCGACTTTTAATCCGTTGGTTCGGGGTTCGAGACCCCGGGGGGGCACCAGATGGTTTCAGCCGAGTACACCTGGGGAGTCGAGCGTGCCTCATGCTCATCCGCAATTCTCCGCTCTATCACGAGATCCGCCTTCGCCTGAACTTTGTCGCTCCCAGGTCGCTGAGCGACCTGGGAGCGACAAAGGTTCGAGTGAGCCGCTCCGAATGCCTGCCGCGTGACGAGCTCCATCGCGTTCTTCAGCGCCTCACGGCATGGGCGCAGGGCAGGCGCCGACTCGGGGGTTCCAGTCGGCGAACATGCCAGTCGGATTGTGCTTCCACGCCCATACGTGCAGGATGAAGACTGGTAGGTACGGGTGGTGATGGAACATCTGGCCGTACAGCATCGGCATGTTGGTGGGGTCCACGAGGTTGTCGGGCACGATGTACTCGACGGCCACGAGGTCGAGGCGGCCGTGCTCGCCCACGCTGTAGACCAGCGCTTCCGGATGGGTCGGATCGACGATGCCGTCGATGCCCTTCACGTAGTGCACCCCCATGCCGCCAGCAGGGCTGTCGAAGCATGTCGGGTCGCCCGGCAGGCCGAGTCCGGCGGTCGGGGTGCCGCCGACCGAAGGCGGAATGGCGAACGCGGTGTAGCCGTCGGCGAGCGCGTTCGAGACCCGCTGGTACGGCGCGGTGGCCTTGCGCAGCTGGGCGAGCTGGTGTCCGTGTCCGCGTCCGTTGCCGTGCTCGTCGGCATCGTTACCACGGGCCTGAGCGATGGAGAACGTGCCGACCAGCAAGCCAGCCGTGATGAGGACGATCAGTTTCGCCCTCATCACGTGTGCTCACTCACGAGGAAGATGCTCTCGGCGCACAACCCGTGCGCTTCCTTGTGGACGGCGTTGGCGTCCTCGGCAGACTCTGCCTCGACG
>JBDTRP010000109.1:0-41956 GCA_039931555.1 Ilumatobacteraceae bacterium
TCCGCTGGTTGACGTATCGGCCGCGCACGATCACGTCGGCATCGCCGAACAGATCTGGGTTCACCGGATCGGTCGTGGTGAGTGCGATGTTGTCGCCGTGCGCCTCGAACAACACTGGCGCACCGATGGCCAGCGCATCCTCGGCGTTCACGACTGCGGGCAACGGTTCATAGTCGACCACGACCGTGTCGGCCGCGTCCTTGGCCTGGGTGACCGTCTCGGCGAACACGGCGACGATCGCCTCGCCGACGAAGCGCACGCGATCGGTTGCCAGCGGCGGACGACCGAAGTCGGTGTGTACGGTCACCATGCCCTGGAAGGGTGCGAGACCGAGATCGTCGGCCGTCCACACGGCGACGACACCGGGCGCCGACTTGGCAGCCTGCGTATCGATGCCCGTGATGAGGGCATGAGCCATCTCCGAACGCACGAACACGACATGGAGCCGGTCGGCCAGATCGAGGTCGCCGACGTACTCGCCCGTACCGAACAGCAACTCGGGATCTTCGGTGCGCAGCACACGTGTACCAAGTATCGAACCTGCCATGGGCCGCACGCTATCCGTGGACTCGGGCGTTCGCCGTAGCGATGACAACACCGTCAGGCCCCGAACGCAACTCGATGGGCGATGACTGCGACGCGCATCGAATCGCGTCGAGGTAGCCGAGATCTTCCTGCTCGATTCGGAGGCGTCCAGCGACGACGACCGCCACCTCGATGTGCGAGATCTCGATCACCGTGTCCGGCGGAACGTGAACGAATCCGAGTCGACGAGCAACGGAGCTGCGCGACGTCATGAGGTTGATGTCCTGGACAGGCCCGTCGATCAAGCGACACGACGTCGTCGAATCGCCGGCGAAGTCGAACGGCTGGAACGGCACGTCGATGACCTGTTCGGCATGGCCGTCGATCGTCACCGCGAAGCCGGCACCGCTGATCAGGGCGATGGTGCGATCGACGCCGGGAAACACCGAGAACGGTCCCGCCGCCTCGACGTCAGCCACACTCAACCGCCACTCCCATCTGGTGCCCGATGGCTCGGCCAGGATCTCGGTGGTCCACCCGCCTCCGTTGGCCCAGCGCATGCGGTTGTGGCGCTCGGCGTACCACAGCTCAAAATCGCTCAACGGACCTGGGTGACGAGTTGCAGCGCGGCCGCCACCTCGACGGCGGCGATGGCGATGGTGTTCTGCATCGCCCGGTTCATCCGGTAGCTCGGGCCGACGACGTTGATCGCCGCAGCGATGCTGCCGTTCGAACAGATCGGCGCTGCGATGGCAGTTGTGTCGGCCTCGACGCCGGCGTGCACGATCGCCACACCGTTGCTACCGAGCCGACCGTCGAGCGCTGCACCGACCGCCGACCCGGCACGTGGGATGCGTCGGCCGAGCCAGCTGACATGACGCACTGCCTGGCTGCTCGGCGACATGCGAACGTAGGTCGCCCAGTCGTGATCGAGGGGGACGGCGAGGTAACACGATTCGCCGGTGATGGTGGCCAACTGATCGAGGTGGGATTGGGCGAGGCGATGCATCGGTGACTCGGCGCTGTGCAGCGCCCCGAGCCGGATCAGCTCGGCGCCGGCGACGTAGTTGCCGTCGTCGCGTCGCTGCACGAAGCCGGAGGACTCCAGCGTGCGCAGCATGCGGGTGACCGTCGAGGGTGCCAGCTTGACCGCCCGCGAGGCGTCGACGAGGCCGATTCCCTCGTCGGATTCGGCGGCGACCACGAGCAGTCGCAGCGCTCGCTCGACCGACCTGATCGTCGAGTCGTCGCGCTCCGCTCCGTCTCGCAGAGGGTCTTGCGCGGTTTCCGACACGTGGTATAAGTTACCGTCTGATGGAAATCACGGCAAGCGAAATCTTCCTTGGTCCGAGCGGCGTCGGGGCCGCCGACGTCGTCGCCGTCGCCCGCCGCGGGGCCAGGGTCAGCGTGTCGGAACCGGCCCGCGCCGCGATCGCTCGGAGTGCTGCGATCGTCGAAGGTCTGGCAGCGGGCGACGACGCGGTGTACGGCATCTCCACGGGGTTCGGCTCGCTGGCGACGACGGTGATCCCTCCCGAGCGACGTGAGGAGTTGCAGCGCGCCCTCATCCGCTCGCATGCGGCCGGAATGGGGCCGCTCGTCGAGACCGAGGTAGTACGGGCGATGATGCTGCTGCGAGCGCGAACGCTGGCGATGGGGTTCTCCGGTGTGCGCCAGGTGGTGGTCGACACGATCCTCGCCCTGCTCAACGCCGACATCATCCCGGCGGTTCATGAGCACGGCTCGCTGGGCGCCAGTGGCGACCTGGCGCCGTTGGCCCACGTCGCCCTGGCCCTGATCGGCGAAGGCGAATGCGCCGCGGCGATGGCGGCGGCCGGCATCGCCCCTGTCACGTTGCGGGCCAAAGAGGGACTGGCGCTGATCAACGGCACCGACGGCATGCTCGGCATGTTGGTGTTGGCTCTTGCCGACCTCGACATGTTGGTGCGCACTGCCGACATCGCCGCGGCGATGAGCGTGGAAGCGTTGATGGCCACCGACCGGGCGTTTGCCGCCGATCTGATGGCGCTGCGCCCGCATCACGGCCAGACGATGTCGGCCGACAACCTCCGTCGTCTGCTGGTCGACAGCCCGATCGTGGCGAGCCATCGCACCGATGACCCTCGGGTGCAGGACGCGTACTCGCTGCGCTGCACCCCGCAGGTGCACGGCGCGGCGCGCGACACCATCACGTTCGCCCGGTCGGTCGCCACCACCGAGTTGCGTTCGGCGATCGACAACCCCAGCGTGCTGCCCGACGGACGCGTCGAGTCGTGCGGGCACTTCCACGGCGCCCCAGTGGGGCTCGCATGCGACTTCCTGGCGATCGCCGCAGCGGAGGTCGGCGCCATCGCCGAACGGCGCACCGACCGCATGCTCGATCGCACCCGCTCGCATGGCCTACCGCCGTTCCTCGCCGAGGATGCCGGCGTCAACTCCGGGCTGATGATCGCCCACTACACGCAGGCGGCGATGGTGGCCGAGAACCGGCGCCTGGCGTCACCGGCCAGCGTCGACTCGTTGCCGACCTCGGCGATGCAAGAGGACCACGTGTCGATGGGATGGGGTGCGGCGCGCAAGTTGCGCGCCTCGGTGGCCAACCTCGGCAGGATCATCGCGTGTGAGTTGGTGTGCGCGGCGCGCGGCATCGATCTGCGCAACCCAGTGCAACCCGCTGCACCGACGGCGGCCGCGGTGGCGGCCTTGCGCGAGGCCGGTGTGGCCGGGCCGGGGCCCGACCGGTGGTTGTCGCCGGAGCTGGGACGCGCCGAGGCGATGGTGATGAGTGGCGAGATCTTGGCAGCGGTCGAACGGGTCACCGGCCCGCTCGACTGATCGGCTGAGCGAACGACGAGAGGGGAACGACGATGTCAGGACCACGGCCCGTACGGGCACCACGAGGCTCGACGCTGACGTGTCGCGGCTGGCAACAAGAAGCGGCGATGCGCATGCTGATGAACAACCTCGATCCAGAGGTTGCCGAGCGGCCAGACGACCTCGTCGTCTACGGCGGCACCGGCCGAGCAGCGCGTTCGTGGGATGCCTTCGACGCGATGATCCGCACGCTGACCACCCTCGCCGACGACGAGACGATGCTCGTGCAGTCGGGCAAGCCGGTCGGGGTCTTCCGCACCCACGAGTGGGCACCGCGCGTGTTGATCGCCAACTCCAACTTGGTCCCCGAGTGGGGCAACTGGGAGGAGTTCCGCCGCCTCGAAGCGCTCGGCCTGACCATGTATGGCCAGATGACGGCCGGGTCGTGGATCTACATCGGAACGCAGGGGATCCTGCAGGGCACGTACGAGTGCTTCGCCGAGATCGGGCGCCGCAAGTTCGGCGGCACGTTGGCAGGCACGATCACATTGACGGCAGGCCTCGGCGGGATGGGTGGCGCGCAGCCCCTGGCCGTGACCATGAACGGCGGCGTGGCGCTGTGCATCGACGTCGATGCCTGGCGCGTCGGTCGGCGCGTCGAGACCCGGTACCTCGACGAGGTGGCCGACTCGTTGGAGGATGCCGTCGACCGCTGCATACGTGCCCGTGACGAGAAGCGCCCGCTGTCGGTGGGGCTGGTCGGCAACGCCGCGATCGTGCTGCCGAAGTTGTTGGAGATGGACTTCCCCGCCGACATCGTGACCGACCAGACCAGCGCTCACGATCCCCTCAGCTACGTGCCTGCCGACCTCACACCGGAGGCCACGGCCGAACTGGGTCGCACCGATCCACAAGAGCTCATCCGCCGGGCCCGCGAGAGCATGGCGACGCACTGCAGGGCGATGGTCGGGTTCCTCGATCGCGGTCGGGAGGTCTTCGACTACGGCAACAGCTTGCGCACCGAGGCGAAGCTGGGTGGCTTCGACCGCGCCTTCGACTATCCCGGCTTCCTGCCCGCCTACATCCGCCCGCTGTTCTGCGAGGGCAAGGGCCCGTTCCGGTGGGTTGCGTTGTCGGGTGACCCGGCCGACATAGCCGCCACCGACCTGGCGGTGCTCGACGAGTTCCCCGACGACGAGGGTCTGCACCGGTGGATCCAGCTGGCCCGCGAGAAGGTGGCGTTCCAGGGTCTGCCGGCGCGGATCTGCTGGCTCGGGTACGGCGAACGGCATCGCCTGGGTCTGCGCTTCAACGAGATGGTCCGCACGGGTGCGGTGTCGGCACCGATCGTGATCGGGCGCGACCATCTCGACTCGGGCTCGGTGGCGTCTCCGTACCGCGAGACTGAAGCGATGATGGACGGTTCCGATGCGATCGCCGACTGGCCGCTGTTGAACGCGCTGGTCAACACCTCCAGCGGCGCTACGTGGGTCAGCATCCACCACGGTGGCGGGGTGGGCATCGGCCGCTCGATCCATGCCGGCATGGTGGTGGTTGCCGACGGCACCGACCTCGCCGCCCAGAAACTGGGTCGGGTGCTGGTCACCGACCCGGGGACGGGTGTGATCCGCCACGCCGACGCCGGGTACGAGCGGGCGATCGATGTCGCCGCCGAACGAGGTGTGCGCATCCCGATGTCGGAGGCCCCATGAGCGTTCGCGACATCGTCACCGTCGGGCACCCGGTGCTGCGCGAGCGCGCCCGTGACGTGACGGTGGAGGAGTTGGCGACGGCCGACACGCAACAGTTCATCGACGACCTCATCGAGACGATGCGGCACGCCAACGGCGCTGGGCTGGCCGCCAATCAGGTCGGCGTGCCGCTGAGGATCGCAGCGATCGAGGTGGGCGACAACCCGCGCTATCCGTACAAGCCGCGCATCCCGTTGACCGTTGTGGTCAACCCGGTCATCGAGCCCGTCGACGACGAGTTGGTCGAGATCAACGAAGGGTGCCTGTCGGTGCCGAACCTGCGCGGATCTGTGATGCGACACGTCAACGTGCGTGTTCGCTACCTCGATCGCCACGGTTTCGCTGTCGACGAGATCCGGCGGGGTCTGACCGCGGGCACCTTCCAGCACGAATGCGATCACCTCGACGGGGTGCTGTTCCTCGACCGCGTCGTCGACCCCCGCACGTTCACGACGTGGGAACAGTTCGAGCGCTTCCATCGGGCCGCCTTCATCGAACGGATCACCGAGTTCGTCGCCCGAGTCGGGTCGTGAGGGCTCGACTGTGACCACCTACTGGTGCGAACTGGCGTGGCTCGGCGACCTCGGTGGCAAGGTCGAGCGCGGCGTCAACATCACGGTCGAGCACGATCTGATCACGGCGGTCAGCGTCGGTGGGTTGCCGATGCGCGGCGCCCAGCGCCTGGGTGGTCTCACCCTGCCCGGTATGGCCAACGCCCACAGCCATGCCTTCCACCGCGCCTTGCGCGGACGCACACACGGCGAGTCCGGCTCGTTCTGGACGTGGCGCGACAAGGTGTATGCGCTTGCCGATCGGCTCGATCCCGAGACGTATCGCGACCTGGCAACGGCGACCTTCGCCGAGATGGTGCTGGCCGGCTTCACGTGCGTCGGCGAGTTCCACTACCTCCACCACGATCGCGGCGGCGTGCGGTACGCGGTGCCGAACGAGATGGGTCACGTCCTGCTGCAGGCCGCCGCTGCGGCAGGCATTCGCATCACGCTGCTCGACGCCTGTTACCTGCAGGCCGGGATGACCGACGACGCTGTGTTGAACGACACCCAGCGACGTTTCGACGATGGCGGTGCAGACTCGTGGGCGGCTCGCGCCGACGGATTGATGAGCACGAGCATCGCCAAGATCGGCGCGGCCATCCACTCCGTTCGCAGCGTGCCACCGGAGGCGATGTCGACGGTTGCCGAATGGTCCGAGGTACATCGGGCACCGCTGCATGCCCACGTCAGCGAGCAGCCCGCGGAGAACGAGCAGTGCGTCGCCGTTCACGGTTGCACGCCGACCGAACTGCTCGACCGCCACAGCGTGCTCGGCGAACGCTTCACCGCGGTGCATGCCACGCATCTGACAGCCGACGACATCGGCCTGTTGCGGTCGAGCCGTTCGACCTGCTGCATGTGCCCGACGACCGAGCGCGACCTGGCCGATGGCATTGGTCCCACTGGTCGGTTTCGCTCAGCCGGCATCGCGATGGCGATCGGCAGCGACTCGCATGCGGTGATCGATCCGTTCGAGGAGGCCCGGGCGATCGAGCTCGACGAGCGCCTGGTGTCGTTGAGGCGGGGGAGCCACCGCCCCGGCGAGCTGCTGGCAGCAGCAACCGTGTCGGGCTACCGCAGCCTCGGCTGGCACGACGGCGGGCGCATTGCAGTCGGCGCGCTGGCCGACCTGACGTCGGTCGACCTGACCACACCCCGCCTCGCCGGGACCGACTTCGATCACGCCGCGGCGGCGGTGGTCTTCGCCGCGGCAGCGAGTGATGTTCACCACGTCGTGGTCGGTGGGCGTGTCGTCGTTGCCGGCGGCATGCACCAGACGATCGATGTGACCGAGGCGCTCGACGATTCGATCAGGCAGGCGTGGGCGTGACCGGGCGATCAGTCGTCGTCGACAACATCGGGCGGCTGATCACCAACGATGCCCGTCACGAGACCGGGATGACCGGTGAGTTGAGCGACGCGTGGTTCGTGATGGTCGACGCACTGATCATCGAGGTCGGCACCGGCGTCGCGCCACCCGCCGATGAGCGGATCGATGCGGGTGGGCGTTGCGTGCTCCCGGGCTTCGTCGACAGCCACAGCCACCTCGTGTTCGCCGGCGATCGTTCTGCAGAGTTCGCGGCACGCATGGCCGGTCGGCCGTACGAGGCGGGTGGCATTCGCACGACGGTCGATGCGACCCGAGGCGCAACCGACGACGAGTTGCTCGATTGCGCCTCGCTGTTGCTGGCCGAGGCCAGGTGCGCCGGCACGACGACGATCGAGATCAAGTCGGGCTACGGGTTGACCGCCATCGACGAAGCGCGCACGTTGCGCGTCGCCCGGCAACTCACCGACGAGACCACGTTCCTCGGCGCCCACGTGGTGCCGGCGGAGTTCGACGGTCGGGTCGACGACTACGTGGACCTCGTCTGCGGCGACATGCTGTCCGCGTGTGCCCCGTACGCGCGTTGGATCGATGCGTTCTGCGAGCGCGGCGCGTTCGATGCCGACCAGTCGCGCTCGGTGCTGCACGCCGGCAAGGCGGCGGGGTTGGGGATGCGTTTGCACGCCAACCAACTTGGTCACGGCCCGGGTGTGCAACTGGCTGTCGAGCTCGGCTGTGCCTCGGCCGACCACTGCACGTATCTCTCCGACGACGACATCGCCGCCCTCGCCGGTGGCGACACGATCGCCACCTTCTTGCCGGCCACCGATTTCTCGACCCGCCAGCCATACCCCGACGCGCGGCGGTTGCTCGACGCCGGTGGAGTCGCTGCCATCGCCTCCAACTGCAATCCCGGCTCGAGCTACACCACGTCGATGGGATTCTGCATCGCGCTCGCGGTGCGCGACATGCGGATGACCATCGACGAAGCCATCTGGGCTGCGACGGCGGGTGGCGCAGCGGCGTTGCGCCGCGACGACGTCGGCACGATCGCTGCGGGGTCCCGCGCCGACATCGTCGTCCTCGCCACCGCCAACCCGATCGACTTCGTCTATCGCCCGGGGGTGCCGCTGGTCGCGGCGACGTTCGTCGACGGCTCGATGGTGTGGTCGACCCCGTAGCCTGACGACCGTGCTCGTCTGACGAAATCTTGAAACGGATTGCCCGGTTCGTGCGTGAGACACAGTATGAATCTCGCTATGAGCGAAGCGTTCCCGGAGTCCGCTCGAATTCCCATTGCGGAATCGACGGCCTGGCAGGGCACGGAAGCCGTGTATGCGGCGGCCTACCGCGATCTCCTGCGCGTCGCGTTCGTGCTGACGGGTTCCGCGCCGACCGCCGAAGACGTTGTCCACGACGTGTTTGCCAAGGTCGGGCCGCGCATCGACACCCTGGCCGAGCCGGTGCCGTACCTGCGCGTCGCGGTGGTCAACCGCTGCCGCTCCCTGCATCGCCACACGGCCGCAGCGCCGACGCCCGATCAACCGACCGATGCGGTGATGGACGTCGGCGTGATCGAGCTGCGTGACGCGTTGATCGCCCTCCCTATCCGTCAGCGTTCAGCGATCGTGCTGCGTTACCTCTGCGATCTTCCCGAAGAGGAGATTGCAGGAATCCTGAAATGCCGCCGGTCCACCGTGCGCACCTTGGTGCGACGCGGTCTCGCCGAACTTCGAGAGGTGATCCGATGACATCGATGTCCGACCAAGAATTCGCGCAGACCGAAACGCTGCTGCGGCAGCGACTTGCCCAACTCGCCAACCATGCACCCACGACAGTGCACATCCCCGGCGAGGTGACAGTGGTCGCCACTGCCCGTTCGCCCCGTCGTCGTCGCCGCATCGGCGTGATCGCCGCGGTCACTGCGCTGGTCGGTGCCGGTGGCTTCACCACCTATTCGTTCCTCGGGGCCAGCAACGACGGTGGCGCGGCGACCCCGCAAGAGGCGGTGACGACGTTCGTCTCCGCACTGGAGCACGAGGATCTGTTGGGCATGATCGACGTGACCTTGCCCGAGGAGGTCGGCGTGCTGCGCGCCGCTGTCGACACGGCTTCGTCCGACGCCAAGCGCATCGGTCTGGTCTCCACCGACTTCAACGCCAGCGGCGTGAAGGGCATCGACATCTCGGTGGATGATCTCACGCTCGACACCAACTTCCTCGAGGGTGGGCTGGCGGAGGTGTCGGTGACCGGTGGTCGCCTCAGCGCCTCGTTCGACCCGACGGCATTCCCGTTTGGAGACAAGCTGCGAGCGCTGCTCGGTAGCCCATCGCCGGGCCAGGTTGAGGCAGACCTGGGCACCAGCGACACGGCGCAACTGCTGATGACCGTCGAACGCGACGGACGCTGGTACGTCAGCATCGAGTACACCGTGGCCGAGTACGTGCGCCGTGCCGCACACCTCGACGAACCGGGCCCAGTGGCCCGCACACCGGTCGGTTTCGATTCGCCACAGCAGGCGGTCGACGCGCTGTTCGCCCGGCTGAGCGGGCTCGATCTGGCGGCAGCGCTCGAGACCTTCGCACCGGGCGAAGATGCGATGGCATGGCTGGCCCAGTCGTGGGTCGACAACGCCCAGGCAGGCATCGAGCGCGCTCGGGCCAACGGCTGGTCGGTGACCCTCTCCGGGTTGACCTACGAGACGATCGGTGACGGCGACCACCTCACACTGCGTCCGTTGACGTTCAAGGTTGAAGGCAGCGTGCCAGCCGGCTTCAACCAGAATTCCTCCGCAAGCGCCGACCCGTCGCTGCCAACTGTTGTCACGGCATTCGACGGCTCGGGATACGCACTCCTTCCCCCCGGCGAGATGCCGGCAACCATCGATGCGCTGCATTTCACCAACACCTTCCCGGCGTCCGATGGGGGTGCCTACAACTTCACCAGCGCAGACCCGAACGGCAACATCACGCCGTTGGAGTTCCCCGCGGAGCCGACCGGCGGACCGCAGCCCTTCACGATCGAACGCGCCGACGGGTGCACCACCTACCGGGGCAGCGGCGCCGAGGCGCTGTTCTCCGTCAGCTCGATCGGCGAGGCCGTCGATGGTGGCTACCAACTGTGCAGCGATGCCGGAGCGCTCGGTGGTCTCAGCCTGCTCATGCTCTCCAGCGGGTTCGAGAACCTGCCATCGATCTCGGTCGTGCAATCAGGTGGCAAGTGGTACGTGTCGCCGCTCGGCACCGTCCTGGCGTCGGCCACAACCAGCCTGCACGATGTGGTCGATGGGGCGAGTCTGTTCGATTCCCCGCTCGGGCTCTTCATCTACGGCCCGGTGAGCCGCACATCGCTGGAGCGCGTCCTCGACGGCCAATCGGTCGACCAGATCAACGAGGCCTGCCTGCCGGCCCTCACGATCGACAATGGCGTGGTCAGCGGTGTCGTCGCCGATCCCCCGCCGGCCGCGGTCCGAGCCTGTTCCGAGACGCTGTACAACAGCACGAGCACGTCCACGGGAGCCGCTCCGGCGCCCGTCGTCGCCGAGGCGCCCGCCGCGACGACCCCGTGACGCTGATAGACCGAGGTGGTGCGCGGCGGGTCGGCTCGCCGAGCGCTGGCACCGAATTGGGCCGTATACGCATCCCGCGCCCAGCGCTGACTACTCGGGCCACTCGGTGCGGCGTGGTTGCTCAGCAGGTTCCGAACGATCCTGGCGAGATTCGGGCCCTGTCGATCTGCAGAACACCGTTGATGCGCACGATCGTGAAGTCGTCATTCTCCGTGCTGCAGGGTGACTTTCCGGGCGAGATCAGTGCTGGGATCATGTTGAACTTCACCGGTACCTGGACCACGACGCGTGTGGCTGTCGGTCCTTCGATCACCGACAGTTCACCCGTCGCGCGGACCGTATCGACGCTCCTCCAGAAGCTTCTGAAACCGTCCTTCCCACTTTCCGTCGCGGCCTTCTTTGACTGATACACATCGGTGAACATGTCCCAGGCCTGATTGACTGTCTCATCGGCGTCGACGTTCTCGAGATAGGTCGAGACGATCGCCGACGCCTCTTCGAGCGTGATCGGTGCTGCGGCGGGGGGTGGGTCACTGGCCTGCGCCGTCTTGACTTGCGCAGGGCGATTGGCGAAGTACACGCCGGCGGCGATCGAGATCAACAACAGTGCGAGGAGGAAGCCGGTCATTCCCGAACCCTTGCGCTGGTAGCGGAGTTCGCGCTGTTGTCGGCGGGCCGCGGCCGCATTCGCCATCACTGCGGCCACGATCGTGGAAATGCCGCCGATGATCGAGCCGATGAATCCCAGCTCGTTGCCGCTCAGCGCGACTATCGAATACCCCAGGTGTACCGAGGCGGCCATTGCGAAAGGCTAGTGCCGTCCGCGAGGCGACGAACGGACCGCCGTGCGTGGTCTCAGCGGCGGTGCAGGACCACCAGGAAGTGATCGCCCATCGATCGCATCACGGGCCACTCGGCTGTGCGCCGGTCTAACGAGACCAGTCGGCGGAACAGCTTGGGGTGATGCTCGGCCATCGTGTCCATGTAGGGCGGTGGCACGAACAGCGATAGCGCCTCGTAGTGGTCGAGCGCCCAGTCGCCGTCTGTACCGATCCACTCGCGCACGAACTCGCGAGGTGTGAAGTAGCGGGTCCAGATGGTGTGCCCGTTCATCCCCACGGGTGTCACCCCGCGGCTGAATCGCACCTTCATCCGCGCCCACTTTCGCCGCCGTGCGTAGTGGGCGACTTCCCAGGGGCAGTACCGCCCGATCACCGTGAACACCGCATACCCGCCGGGCCGCGTGTGGACGGCGAGTGCACGAGCGGTCTCACCGAGATCGGGCACGCAGTTGAGCGGCCCGAAGTTCGAGTACGAGAGATCGATCGAGCCTTCGTCGACGCGCAGCCGATGCAACTCCTGCCCACCGACCAGCGACGCGCTGATGCTGCCGGTGCCGCCGACCTTGCGCTCGCCGGCGCGCTCGACCATTGCCGGCGAGTTGTCGGTGGCGAGCACCTGATGCCCGAGCTCGGCGAAGTGTTGTGCGTCGATCCCCGTGCCACAGCCGATGTCGAGCAAGACCGACGGACCATCGAGAAACAGTTCGACGCGGTCCCACACGATCTGACGCATCCGGTGGATCAGTTCGTTGTTCCCCTGCGGCCCGTCGTAGGTCGGAGCAACACTGTCGAACGCAGCCGCCGTGGCCGCCAAGTGTTCTTCGACCTCGGACATGAGGACGGAACGTTAGCGGGGGAGCCGTGGTCAGTCGGAAGGGAGTCAGGCTCCGGTGGCGGCGAGGCTGTCGATGCCGCGCATGTCGATGCTGGCGGCTTCTTGGTCGAGGAACCACTGATAGGTCTCGCGTACGCCGGTGTCGAGATCGATCTTGGGTGTCCATCCCGTCGCTGCGAGGCGGCTGACGTCGAGCACCTTGCGAGGCGTCCCGTCGGGCTTCGAGGTGTCGAACTGCAACTCGGCCTCGGGGTACACCAGGTCGCGGATCTTCTCTGCGAGATCACGGATCGACAGGTCGATGCCGGTGCCCACGTTGATGTGGCTCAGGTCGCTGTAGTGCTGCATCAAGTGCAGGCACGCATCGGCCAGGTCGTCGACGTGCAGGAACTCGCGCATCGGTGAGCCCGTACCCCAGATCTCGACCGACGTTGCGCCCGTGGCCTTTGCGTCGTGGAACTTGCGGATCAGCGACGGCAACACATGACCACTGGTGAGATCGAAGTTGTCGTGCGGGCCGTAGAGGTTGGTCGGCATCGCCGAGATGAAGTCGCTGCCGTATTGCTGACGGTAGGCCTGGCAGAGCTTGATGCCGGCGATCTTGGCGATGGCGTACCACTCGTTGGTCGGCTCGAGCGGCCCGGTGAGCAGTTGTTCCTCGGTGATCGGCTGCGTCGCCTGGCGGGGATAGATGCACGACGAGCCGAGGTACAGCAGCTTCTGTACGTCGTAAAGATGTGAGGCGTGCACGACCGTGCCGTGGATCATCATGTTGTCGTAGATGAACTCGGCCGGTCGAGTGCTGTTGGCCATGATGCCGCCGACGGTGCCGGCGACGAGGAACACATACTCCGGTCGGTTGGCCTTGAACCAGTGAGACACCTCGGCCTGATCGCGCAAGTCGAGTTGCTGACGCTTGGCCGTGAGGATGTTCGTAAACCCCTCGGCCTCCAGCCGGCGCACTACCGCCGAGCCCACCAACCCCGCATGGCCAGCAACGTAGACTCGTGCCTGCTTGTCCATGGATCTCCTCGTGCCTGTCATCCCGCGTCGACAATTCTAGTTTGCGAAGTGCCACAGCGCACCGTGCGATGCCGCTGAACTCCAGCGGACAGTAGAAGCGCACAAACAGCACCTTCATCCCGACAGATCGGGCGTCCTTACCTCTTCCGGCGAATCAGCCATCGCCTACTTCCCGATCACTTGAACGCCGGCTTGGGCGCCGAGGTCTTCGACGATGGCTTCGTCGACCACGAGTTTGGTGGCGAGCGGGCTCACTGCGGCGGCGTTGCGGAGCACGAGGTGGTAGCCGTTGGTCAGGTCCAGGGTGCCGGCGAGTTGGGCGGTGATCTGCATCGTGGATTGGCCGGCAACCACGAGATCGAGCGTTGCCACCTTGTAGCCGTGGTCCTCCGATGTGGCGTCGATCGGATGACTGAGGCCGTCGACCGTCACGCTCGTGACCGGCAGCGCCGAGTAGATGTGTAACTGCATCACGTTGCTGCCCGGTGGCGCGCCCTCGGAGTTGCCGAAAACGATCGCCGGTTCGGTCGCACCGGGCGGCGCACCGTTGTGCAGCGTGATGTCGAGGATCGACTCGACATCGCCGCTGGTCGGGTCGGTGCCCACGTTGTAGGCAACCTCGCCGGTCAGGTAGTAGTCGATCTTGTTGTTGCCGACGTTGTCGATCACGACACCAAGGCCATCGCCGCCATTGAGTGGCGGGAGCTCGCCCGACATGCGCATGCGCTCGAGCAGGTTCTCTTCGTCGGCATTCGGTGACCAGCCGACCAACCGACCCTGCCCGGCGAACGGGCTCAGCAACTTGATCAGGTCGGGTGGGGCAGGCAGCGAGGTCGACAGCAACCGCGAGATGGTCGTGCTGGCCACTTCCTCCAGCAGATCGATGCGTTCGGCGCGATCCTGCACGGCGGAGTACTGGTCGCTGAGCAAGAACTTGGCCGCGTTGTCGGCCGACACCGTCTGGGTGATCGTGGTCAGATCGATGGGGCCTGTCAGCTTCATCAGCGCAGCGACGGTGTACACATCCATGGCGAACACGCCGTCGACGGGGTGGCCGCTGTAGGCCGGGTAGCCATCGGCGATCAGGCTGGCGACGTCGGGGAAGTGGGGCGAGGTGGTGACGCGCACCCAATGCTCGGTGTCGCCGTTGACGGCGAGGTCGGCCGTGCGCCCGAAACCGGTCACCGAGATGTGCCCCTGGTCGATCGTCACCTCCGCCCAGTTGCCCATGAACCCGCCGAGGCCGCGTGCCTCGACCGGCGTGGTGAAGGCGATGAAGTACACCCGCTTGCCGTTGGCGCCCAGCATGGCCGGAGCTCGCTGCACGGCGATCGAGGCGCGATCACCCTCGCCCTCCTGCTCGTCGATCCGATCGCGCAGCGCCGCCAAACGGGATCGAACCGGTTGCACCAACCATGGGCTGTCGACGGAATCGACGGCCGAATGGAGATCGCCGAGAGCGACGTTCAGCCGTGCCAGCGGATCTTGCAGCTCGGTGATCGCGGCGATGTCGATCGTGCCGTTGACGATGCGCAGCCGGTCGAAGTCGATCTCGCCCAACACATCCGAGATCGTGGTCGACACCGTCGCCGCGGTGTTGGCGAGGTCGGACGCCGCGCGGCGATGTTGGGCGACCACGGGGATCAGCCGCGCCGGTTGGGCCCACGGCGCATCGAGGTCGTCGCCGGCGCCGCCCAACAAGCCGGCGGCCAGATCGAACCCTTTGCGGGCCCCGCCGAAGTCGCCGTCCTTCAGCAACTTCAGCGCCTGCTTGGCCTCGTCGGTGCCGCGGTCGAGGTTGGGTCGCGCCGCCGCGGCGGCGACGCCGAACCCGAGCAACGAAAGGATCCCGGCAGCGAGTAGTCCGCCGAAGGCCGACCACAACTGCAGCCGGCGCTGGCCCGAGCGACGCTGCACGGCGATCAGGGTGATCGCCAGCATCGGCACGATGCCGATCGCCGCACTGATGCCGAACCGCCAGATGTTGCCAAGCCGCGCCAGCACCTGCACGGCCACGCCGAACACCCCCGCAGTGATGACAGGGCGCAACGTCTGAGACCAGCGGTACGTCCACGGAGCGAGGGCAATGCACGAGATGCAAGCCGCGACGACGACCGTCAGCAACACGATGTCGATCAGCGTCGACCCGGTTGGGGAGGGCCCGCCGAAGGCAACCCCGAGACCGGCCGCGACGGAGAGGCCGGCGACCCACATGTTGATGGTGCGGACATCGCGCCGCTGCCCCTCTGTCACCATCTGCCGAGGATACTCACAGGCGGTGCGGCGAGCGTCGGGAGTGCACTGGTAACTTGACTGACCTCATGCGCAAGTCGTGGCCGTTCGCTCTCGCCGTGATCGTCGTCGGTGCTTTTGCGGGCTTGGCCATTGCTGGGCGTCCGGTGCCGAGCGACACCTTCGTGCTCGACCCCAGCATCACCGTGCCGCTGGAGACCACGTCGACCTCGGTGGTCTCTGCCACGACCTCGATCGGCGAGCCGGCCACCTCGACCACCAGTTTGGCCACGACCACCTCCACCGTGTCAGCGTCGACGTCGGTCGCATCGACCACTGCGGCAGTGCCGACCACCGCAGTGCCGACCACCAGCGACGCCCCCACGACCTCGACCATCCCCGGCCCGCTGCCGCGCAACAAGGTTCGGCTGGTGCTCGCCAACGGCGACGGTCGGTTCAAGCTCGCCAGCGTGACGGCCGATCGCATCCGTTCGCTCGGCTACATCATCGACCTCGGCGACACCGTGAACCTCGTCGATGCGACCGTCCTCTACTACCGGCCCGGTTTCGACGACGAGGCCGCGATCGCGGCCAACGACATCGGCGTTCCCGACGCGATCATCGTCGCCTTTCCCACGAACTCGTCGCAGCCGATCACGAACTCCGACGGCGGTGGCGACGTCATCGTCGTACTCGGGCCCGATGCCCCGCGTTGAGCTCTGCGATCAGCGGCCACGGGTAGGCTGGCGACTCCTATGAGCGTTGGCGAGCGTCCGGAGATGACCTTGCGCGACTACTGGCGCGTGATCATCCGTCGCTCGTGGATCGTGATCGCCGCCATCATCGCCACCGCCGCGCCGGCCATTGCTCTGTCGTTGCAACAATCGTCGATCTACCAGGCCGATGCCGACATGCTGATCCGCATCTCACCCGGTGAGTCCGTCTTCGGCAGCGGCCAGCAGACGATCAACCCCGACCGTCTGGTGCAGAACGAGATCTCGGTGCTCGAAGGCGACGTGGTATATGCCAGGTTGAAGCAGAACCTGGGTCTCGACGACGACCCGCCCTTGGTCTCGGGCAGTGGTTTCAGCGACGCCGATGTCATCACCGTCAGCGTCCAGAGTGGCGACCCGCAAACGGCGGCCACCTTGGCCAACGCGTACGTCGATGCATACATCGACGTGAAGCGCGAGCAGGCAGTCAACGGCATGGTCGCGGCCAGTGCAGAGTTGCAGACCAAGATCACCGACCTGCAGTCCCAGATCGACACGCTCGACGCGCGGATCGCGGCGAGCAGCACCGACGACGACTCGGGCGCCGAGGCCGATCGTCGCTCACTGGTCGACCAGCAGGCGTTGTTCCGCCAACGCATCGACCAACTCCAGGTCGACGCGGCCCTGTCGGCCGGCAACGCCGAGCTGGTGCGTCCCGCGGAGGCGCCGATCAAACCGATCAGACCGACGCCGGTGCGTACCGCGATGCTCGCCTCGGTCGTCGGGTTGCTGCTGGGCCTTGGCGCGGCGTTCTTGATCGATCACCTCGACGACTCGGTGCGCAATGCCGACGATCTCGCCCGCCTCGGCGCCGACGTGCCGCTGCTGGCGTCGGTGCCCAACGTGGCCGGACGCGACAACAGGCCGCTGGCGATCTCCGATCCCGACAACGCTGCCGTCGAGGCATACCGCAACCTGCGAACCAACGTGCAGTTCCTCGGGATCGAGCGCAAGATGCGCTCGATCCAGGTCACCAGCACTCGCCCCGGCGAGGGCAAGACCACCACGGCCGCCAACCTCGCGGTCGTGTTGTCGCAGACCGGCGCGAACGTGGTGCTGGTCGATGCCGACCTCCGCAAACCCGACCTGCACCGGATGTTCGCCATCGACGGCAGCAACGGGTTGACCAACAACCTGGCCGGCGACCCGATGGAACTGACCATCCAGCGCATCACCGACCAACTCTGGGTGATCGTCGGCGGGCCCGTGCCGCCGAACCCGAGCGAATTGCTGAGCGGGCGGCGGATGGACGCCTTCGCAGAGGAGCTGTCGCGGCGGTTCGACTACGTGATCATCGACTCGGCGCCGCTGCTCGCTGTCAGCGACGCGGCCGCACTGTCGCGCCACGTCGATGGCGTGCTGCTGGTGGCCCAGTCGAAGCGGGTCTCGCTGCCGCAACTGCGCGAGAGCCTGGCCACCCTCGACCGTGTCGGCGCCCCGCTGCTCGGCATCGTGATGACACGAGCCAAGATCGACACCGCGGTCAGGGGCGAGTACGAGTACCTGCAACCCGGCCGGCGGGAACGGCGACGGTAGGGCTCGCGCCGATGGATGCCACCGACCTGCTCGTCGTGCGTCACGGGCAGTCGGAGTGGAATGCCATCGGCAGGTGGCAGGGCCACGCCGACCCCGTGCTGACGGAGCTCGGTCGCCGACAGGCGTATGTTGCCGCAGCGTCGATCGGCGCCCTCGATGGCATCGTGTCGAGCGATCTGCTGCGCGCCGCCGAGACCGCCGCGATCATCGCCCAGCAGTTGGGTGTCGGGCCGGTGGTGGTCGACGAGCGCCTTCGCGAGCGCGACGTGGGTGAGTGGGCCGGGCTGACCAAGGCGGAGATCGACAAAGGCTGGCCGGGGTGGCTGGACGACGGCCGCCGACCCGACGGCTTCGAACATGTCGACATCGCCCTGGACCGTGTGATCGAGGCACTGGAGGCGATGCACGCGGCGAGCCCCGGCGGCTCGCTGTTGGTGGTAGCCCACGGCGGTGTGATCCGATCGCTGGCGGCAGTGCATGGCCTTGGCGACGCCCCGGTTGCCTACCTCGCCGGTGTCACCGCGCGCGTGTCATCCAAGGGATTGTCGGTCGGCGAGCGGGTGGCGCTACTGGAGGGTCACGTCGTGACGACTCCACACGACGCGTTGTAGATCGAGGTCGACACGTCCGCGCCGACACGCTCAGGCACTGAAATCGAGCCGCCTCGTCAGCACTGCGTCGGCCATTTCGAGTAGCTCGGGCAGCACCGCCAACGTCGCGTAGTTCACGCGGTTGACCGCCCGAATCGCCTGCTCGGCGACGAACGCCGCGGCGGTGTACCAGCGCAGTTCGGTGTCGCTCGGCAGCGGCAGGATGGCGCTGTAGCCGTCGAGGAACTGTTCTGCCAGGCCATCCACCGAGATAGCGGGAGTGGTCAGTCGAATGGTCAGCAGCGACGCGAGCATGCCGCCGATGTCGGCCGCTGCTGCCCCGCTTCCACCCTGATCGAAGTCGATCATGTGGACCTCGTCGCCGTAGAACAACACGTTGTTGGCGCGCACGTCGCCGTGCAGGCACACCGTGGTCCCGGCGCCGGAGGGACCATCGGCCAGCTTGTCGCGAAGTCGACCCATTGCAGGGGCCACGTCTGGTCGAGCGAGGGCGACCAGGTCGGCGCTGTTGAGCACGCGGTCGAGGCGATATCGCTGGAAGGGTCCGCGGCCGAAATCGCTCGGCAGGCTGTGGATGTTGGCGAGCGCAGAGCCGAAGCGGGCCATCGCCAACGGCCGTAGGTCGTCGGGCAGCTGGGCCCAGGGCCGACCACGCATTGGCTCGAGCACCACGATCCGGTCAGGCCGTGCCCAGCCGAGTGCCCGCGGCGTGCGGATGCCGTCGAGCATCGCCACCGAAGCAGCAACGCGGTCGTACTGGTTGGCGACGTCGAGCACGTCGCGATCGCGATACGCCTTGGCGTAGCCGGAGGTCTGACCTCGAGCGTCGAGCAGGCGTGCTGTCGCCGATCGTTCCGGCGCATACTCCACGAGACGCGACTGATCCCAAGCGACGCCGCTGGTGCGGCGGACGCGAACAGGCGGGTTGAGCAGGGTGGCCAGGTTGCGCAACTTCCGGTCGTTGGGCACGGTCCACCACACCGTGTCGGTGCGCGGGTCGTGGGCCACGCCCGGCATTCCGGACAGCGGCTCGACCTTGGCCTCGGCGTCGTGGAACGCGATCGCGCTGTTCGCGAAGGTCCGAGCCGACATCACGTACTCGCGGCCGTCGGCGATCACGTCGTAGACGACGCGCAGGCTCTCTCCGACGCGGTACTTGGCGCGCCGCAGGCTGCACCACTCCAAAGCCCCTTCATGGTGGGTGATGCGGCCGATGATCTCGCTGACCGTCTCGGCGTCGAGCAGCAGATCCCGCGAGGGGATCACTGGATCGGCAACGAATGCTGTCCGGGGACTCGCGGTTGTCATGGACACGCACTTCACCTTTCCCACGACACGTTCGTGGCCGCCGTCCACACCAAGAGATCCCTGCTGTCGCCGCGCGACACCGTGCAGCGCGACTCGCCGCGCGACGTCTGGCCGGCCGACGACAGCGGACGAACTACTCGGGTCGAGCGGCGACGTGTGGGGCGATTCGCGAAAGTTGTGGTCGCTGTAGTGGCCACAGTGAGGTGCCTCTCTCGTCCCAAACATCGATGGAGGTGAACACTCGGCTGGACGGGCTGCTTGCCGAGATGCTCAGCGTGGCCGACATCGCCGACGCGTCCCACTGGACGTTGGTACTAGCACCAGAGGGACCATTCACGCCGCGGCCGCTTTCCTCACCGCACGGTCAGTGCAGGCGCCGCCGCAGCTCGACGTAGACCGGTTCACCGACCACGGCGATCAACTCGTCGGCGAGGGAATCCACCACCGTGTGCTCGCCGATGTACGCCTCTGGCCCTTCGGTGCAACACCAGTGCATCGAGTCGCCGTCGTCGCCCCAATCGCGCCGCTCCCATCCACGCACCGTGGCGATCTCGGTGCCGTCGGGAACGGGCTGCCAGTCGATCTTGATCGGAAGTTGCCAGCACACCGATGGCTTCCAGGCCGTCGGGGATTCCCCGGCACGCAGTGCGGCGAGATGCAAAGCGCACCCTTCGCCGCCGCCGAACCCGGGGCGGTTCAAGAAGATGCACGCGCCGTCGACCACCTTGGTGTTGGTGCGAGTACCGTCGCTGAACACGTCGTCTGCATCGATCGCCTGGTGGTGCTGGAACAGATCGGCATCGAGTGTGGCGGCCAGCGCCGAGACGGTCATCGCTTCTTCCGGGTCGGCCATTTCGGCGCCGATCGAACAGCAGCCCTGGTTCAGGTGCTCGGCAGGTTCGTCGAGGATCCCCTTGCAGCCGCGTCCCCAGATGCACGTCCAGTTGGAGGTCAGGAACGCCCGATCGAAGCGCCAGGTCACATCGCCGTCGACGATCTCCTCGCTACCCGAGTCCCCCGTGCGAGGTGGATGGCTCACCCGGCCATCCGCAAACGGCTCTCGAAATCCTCGTGGTTGAGGTACGCGCCACACAACCTCCGCTTGCCGGTGTAGGCCCGACGACCGTGCAGGGCGCGCCAGTTGTCGAACAGCAATGCGTCACCGGGTCGTAAGACTTCGCTCCATTGCATCGACTCGCTGTTGGCCAGATGGTCGAAGGCGCGCAGCGCGGTGTAGAGCTGTGTCATCTCGTCGGGTGGCAACAGGAACGGGGCGCGGT
Organism: Ilumatobacteraceae bacterium; assembly: GCA_039931555.1. Lineage (GTDB taxonomy): Bacteria > Actinomycetota > Acidimicrobiia > Acidimicrobiales > Ilumatobacteraceae > JAENVT01. Next base: position 20,980 of record JBDTRP010000109.1, read on the forward strand.
CGGAGTTGTTGTACGACACCTGCACGAGGGATCCGGTGTGGTCGTGGCGGAACACCGGCCGGGCCGCCATCAGGTGTGAGCCGTCGCCGATGTACTGGCCCGGAATCGCAACCGTCGACAACACGTCGAACAACTCGGGCTCCTTGGCCCGCAACACCTCGGCGATCTTGAAGCCGTCGACCAACGTCGACTCGCCACCCGTGCCGTCGAAGTACAGGCAGTGCAACATCTGCAAGCCTGGGGCATCGTGACTGTACGTGCCGTCGGTGTGCGCGGAGAGATGGTGGTTGGTGTAGGCCAGATCAGCCTGCTTCAGGTCGGCGGTGAACTCCCAGAACCCGCCGAAGATGGTCTCGCGCACATATCCGACGCGGCGGATCAGCGCCTCGGTCGCCTCGGTGGTTGCCGGGGTGCCGGTGACGATCGCGAAGCCGAAGGTGGCCACCGTCGACAGCCACTGGTGAACCCCCTCGTCGCTGCGCATCACGGCATCGTGATCAACGCGTATCGGGGCCTCCGCAATGGTGGCGTTGTCCCACGGCACCGGTGGTGGGGTAGTCGCGATCCGCGCTGAATCCGGTGACCGGAACCGGTGCAGGAACTCCACCGGCACCTCAGACACGTCGGAACCCAGCCAGGTGATGCGGGCGACCAGGTGGTCGGCGGAGGCCGATGCGGCACGGAGATCTGGGGCCAACGCGGCGGTGTCGAGCAGGCGTTGCTGCGTGACGGGGTGGATGGTGGCGTCGTCGGTGGCGTGATCGCGCAGCCACAGCCACGGGTAGCAACTCTCGATCCCGTCGTCCCAGATGACGCGCAGGCAAGAGTCGGTCGGTTGGATCTGGTCGATGGTAGCCACCCGACAATTCTGCCATCGAACCTGCAAGGCTGAACCGGTGCCGACGGAAAACTACGACCTGATCATCGTCGGCACTGGCTCCGGCAACTCGGTCGTCAGCAGCGAGATGGATGGATGGCGGATCGCCATCATCGAACGGTGGACGTTCGGCGGAACGTGCCTGAACCGCGGCTGCATCCCCTCCAAGATGCTGGTCTACGCCGCCGACGTCGCCGAGTCGGCCGCCAACGACAACGATCCGAAGTACGGGGTGACCACCAGGTTCGAATCCGCCGACTGGCCCGCCATCGTGCATCGCGTCTTCGGGCGGATCGACCCCATCGCCGAGGGAGGTCGCGAGTACCGGTTCAGCCTGCCCAACGTGACGGTATACGAGGGCGATGCGCGCTTCGTCGGCGAACGCGCACTGCAGGTCGATGGCTCGACGATCACCGCCGATCGCATCGTGATCGCCACCGGAGCCCGGCCGTTCATCCCGGCCATCCACGGCATCGACGAGGTGCCGTTCCACACCAGTGACACCATCTTGCGCGTTGCCCATCAGCCGAAGCATCTCGTGGTGCTCGGTGGCGGGTTCATCGCTGCCGAATTGAGTCACGTGTTCCGGTCGCTGGGCTCGCGTGTGACCATCATCAACCGCGGTCATCGCCTGCTGAGCGCGGAGGATCACGACATCTCCCACGCATTCACCCAGTCGATCGCCGATCGCTTCGAACTGGTGCTGGGCGCGCGCGTGGAACGCGTCTTCATGACAGCCCAGGGTGTCGGGGCTCGTGTGACGACCGCCGCCGGCGAGCAGGTGGTGGAGGGCGACACGTTGCTGGTCGCCGCAGGTCGCATGGCGAACGGCGACCAGATCGACGCCGACCGCGCAGGTATCGAGATCGGCAACATGGGAGAGGTCGTCGTCGACGCCTACGGCCGGACGAGCGCGCCGGGCATCTGGGCACTCGGCGACGTGAACGGCCGGCACCAGTTGAAGCACATGGCCAACGGGGAGGCAACCGTCGTACGCCACAACCTGTTGCATCCCGACGATCTGCAACCGCTCGACCCTCGTCCTGCGCCCCACGCCGTGTTCGCCAGCCCGCAAGTCGGTGCGGTGGGCCTGACCGAGGCGCAAGCCGACGCTTCGGGCCGGGAGTTCACAGTGATCAGCCACGCCTACGGCGGTACTGCGTACGGGTGGGCGTTGGAGGACACCAGCGGGTTCTGCAAGTTGCTCGGCGACCCGGCGACACGCACCCTCATCGGCGCCCACGTGATGGGCTACCAGGCGTCGTTGTTGGTGCAGTTGCTGGTACAGGGAATGCACCTCGGCAACACCGTCGACGAGTTGGCGATCGGTCAGGTGTGGATTCATCCGGCGCTGTCGGAGGTGGTCGAGCAAGCCCTTCTCGAGCTGATCGATGCCTTCGACCGGGCTTGATTCTTTTCTCACCCGCCTTTAACTCGATGTCGGTAGACCCCTCACCTGCAACGTTGATGATGACTGCCGTTGTACCCATCGAATTGGAGACTGAGCATGAACAAGAAGCTTGCAGGAACGGGCCTGGCGATCGGTTTGATCGCTGGCGCAGGCGCTGGTTTGATCCTCGAACTGTCCGGCAACGTCGGCGCAGCCGCGGGGAACCCCACCGCAGTCGTCGTCGGCAACTCGTCGACCGACGCCACCGCTGACACGACCGCCCCCGCTCCAGGCGACCCCGTTCGACCGGATCCCTCGACCCGGCTCGCCGAGGTGTTGAAGCCGCTCGTCGTCGACGGCACCATCACGCAGGATCAGGCCGACAAGGTGATCGCGGCCATCGTCGCCGCCCGCCCAGTCGGTGGACCTGACATGGGTGGCGGTCATCGCGGCTTCGGCGGCCGCGGTGGCCCCGGTGGTCGCATCGGCCTTGGACTCGACGTGGTCGCCACCACGCTCGGCATCACCGCCGACGAAGTGCGCACTGCACTCGAAGGTGGCCAGTCGCTGGCCGATCTGGCCGTCAGCAAGGGCAAGACCGCCCAAGACGTGATCGATGCCATCGTCGCCGAAGCGACCACCAAGCTCAACACCGCGGTCACCTCTGGCAAGCTGACGCAGGCTGAGGCCGACGCCCGTTTGGCCGATATCACCACCCATGCCACGGAGTTCGTCAACAGCACGCCCCCAGTCGGTGGACCCGGTTTCGGTGGCCCCGGCCATCACCGTGACGGCAACGATGCCGACGATGATGCCCCCGCTGCCCCGACGGCACCGACTGATTCCACCGCGACGACCGCCACCGTCGCCGGCTGAATTTCTTGGCTCGGCCGGGATGACTTCCTCCCTCGTCATCCCGGCCGGTCAGAATGTCTCCGTATGAGCGCCCGTGTCTTGATCGCCGACGATGATCGGGCCATCCGCGACGCCCTGACCCGGGCGCTGGGGCTCGAGGGGTACGACGTCGTGCACGCGAGCGACGGCAACACGGCGCTGTCGGTGATCGAGTCGACCCAGCCCGACGTGGCCATCCTCGATGTGATGATGCCCAACATCGACGGGCTGACGGTGTGCCGTGTGCTGCGTGCCGAACGCAACCGGCTACCGGTGCTGATGCTCACCGCTCGCACCGAGACACCCGATCGTGTCGCCGGTCTCGACGCTGGCGCCGACGACTACCTCGCCAAGCCGTTCGACCTCGACGAGTTGCTGGCCCGGCTGCGAGCGTTGTTGCGACGGACACGATCCAACGACGATCCCGACGGCGATGCCGTGCAACTCGCCGATCTGCGGCTCGACCCGACCTCGCGTCGGGTGTGGCGCGGCGAGCGCGAGGTCGAACTGTCGAAGACCGAGTTCGACCTGTTGGAGTTGCTGCTGCGTAACCAGGGAATCGTGCTCGACCACTCGACGATCTACGACCGCATCTGGGGCTACGACTTCGGGCCCGACAGCAAGAACCTCGCCGTGTACATCTCGTACCTTCGCCGCAAGCTCGAGTTGCCTGGCGAGAGCAAGCTCATCCACACCGTCCGCGGTGTCGGCTATTCGGCGCGGTCGATGTGAGCCTGCGACTCAAGATCGTCGCCGCGCTTGTGTTGTTGGCGGCGTGCGCCACCGCGGCCGTCGGCGTGTCGTCGTACGTCTCCACCCGGCACGAGTTGAACGAGGTCGTCGACCGATCGCTGCAAGACGCCGCGGCCAACCAGGGGCAACTGTTGTTGCGGTTCTTCGGGAGCGGCCCCGGATTCGGCGGGGCCGGTCGGGGAGGCTTCGACCCCGACACCGACGGCGACGGCCTACCCGCCGCGGCCCCGCCGCGGGTCTTTGATGCGGTGCTGGCCCAGATCATCGGTGCGGATGGCAGGATCCTGCGGTCCCCACAATCCGGTGAGCTGCCCGTCGACGATTCGGATCGTGCGGTGGCCAGCGGAACGACCACGGGTATCACCTCGCCCCGAGACGTCACCATCGAGGGTGAGGCGTTCCGAATGCTGACGATCCCGGTCGACGGCGGCGCGGTGCAGATCGCCCGATCGGCTCTCGAGACCCAGCGCGCCCTCGCCGTCATCCGCGAACGGACGCTGCTCTCTGTCGCTCTGGTCATCATCGGCGCGGCGTTCGTCGGTTGGCTGATCGGCCGGCAGGTCACCCGCCGCCTGGTCCGCCTCACCGAGGCGGCCGATGACGTTGCCGAGACCGGTCGGCTCGATGTCGAGGTGCCGGTCAGCGGGTCCGATGAAACGGGTCGTCTGGGCAAGGCGATGAACGGGATGCTCGGCGCCTTGGCGCGCAGCCGCGAGCAACAGCAGCAGCTGGTGCAAGACGCCGGTCATGAATTGCGCACGCCGTTGACGAGCCTGCGTACCAACGTCGCCGTGCTGCGCCGGATGGACAACCTGGCCCCCGAGGCCCGCCGGCAACTCGTCGACGATCTCGACAGTGAGACCAAGGAGCTGACTGCGCTGGTCAACGAGCTGGTCGAGCTGGCAACCGACCGGCGCGACGACGAGCCCGAGCACGACTGCGATCTGCACGTACTGTGCGAGCAGGCCGCAGCGCGCGTTCGCCGCCGGACCGGCCGCGAGATCACGGTGACCGGCGACGACTCGCTGGTGTCGTGCCGCCCAGCCGCGATCGACCGGGCGGTCATCAACCTGATCGACAACGCCGCCAAGTTCAGCGTCGACGGGGTGATCGAGGTCGCCGTGCACGACGGTCGGGTGGCGATCAGCGATCGAGGCCCGGGCATCCCCGATGATGACCTCACCCACATCTTCGATCGTTTCTACCGTTCGGTCGCCTCGCGCAGCCTGCCCGGATCGGGTCTCGGCCTGGCGATCGTGCGCGACATCGTCGAGTCGCACGGTGGAACCGTGTTCGCCGAGCCGCGCGACGGGGGTGGCAGCACCGTGGGCTTCACCCTGGCCACGATTCCCGCGGTTCCCGGCGCCGCCACGCACCTGGTTCCCCCGACTCCGCCCGTCGGTCCCCCCGTCCCGGCCCCATCGCCCGCGACCGGCTCACCGGCGCCCTCCGCCCCGCCCTCCACCTGAAGCATGAGCGGGGGGTCAGCGGGGAGGTTGAATCTCGCCGGAACCGCGGGTGATCATCGTGGTCGGCACGATGTAGGTCTGCGTTGACGAGCGATCGCCGTCGAGTCGAGCGAACAACGTCGTCGCCGCCTGGCGCCCGATCGCCGCCGGATCCTGGGCGAGCACGGTGATGGCCGGGTCGAGGAGGTCGCTCATCGGCACATCGTCGAACCCGACGAGGGCGATGTCGTGATGTTTCCCGGCTGAACGGAGGCCACGCACGACCCCGATCGTCACCAGGTTCTGGGCGGCGAAGATCGCCGTCGGGGGTTCATCGAGCGACAGGAGATCGAGCGTTGCCGCGGTCGCATGTTCGCTATCGAGGATGTCCTGTCGGACGAGGTCAGGCTCGACGAAGACTCCGTTCGCCTCGAGCGCCTCGACGTAACCCCGGCAGCGCTCGGCGGCCGTGACAATCGAACGACGATCGCCGAGAAATGCGATGCGTCGGTGCCCGTGTGCCATCAGGTGCCCCACGCCGCGGTTGGTTCCGTCGCGGTTGTCGACCAACACCGCGTCTGCGTCGAAGAAGGCCGGCGGGCGGTCGACGAAGACGATCGACATCCCCATTCGGCGCTCATCGACGAGGTAGCTGTGGTCGTGGCTGGCGGGCATCATGATCAGGCCGTCGACGCGCCGCTCGGCGAACGCCTCGACGAGTTGACGTTCCCTCGCCGGGTCTTCGTCGAGACTCGATGCCAACACGACGACGCCGCGGCGTGAGGCGATCTCTTCGATCGTGTGATGTATGGCGGCGTCGAGCGGGTTGGCGACGTTCGACGCGATCATGCCGACGGAGTGCGTCTTGCCGTCGCCGCGACGAAGGCTGCTGGCGGTCAGGTTGTGGCGGTAGCCGAGTCGATCGATCGCCGATCGGACTCGCAGGCTGAGCTCGTCCGATACTCCCGACTCGCCGTTGACCACCCGAGACACCGTCTTCAAGCTGGTTCCGGCCAGCGCGGCCACGTCGCGAATTGTTGGTCGGGGCAGCGCATTGTGAGGCTCAGGCACGGTTGACAACGTTGGTCGACATCGATCAACTTGTCAAGAATTTTGCACTGAACATGGCCCTTGACAAGAGTCTGCTGGTTGTGGCTGAATATGACAACGTTGTCAAAGACAGCGTCCGTCCCAAACTATTTCCGAGGGGGAGATACATGACTGCAATGACTTCACGTCGCGGCGTGATCCGTACCGCCGTCACCGTAGGTCTTGCCGCATCGCTGGCTCTGGCGGCATGTGGCTCCGACACGAAAAGCTCGACAGCAACCAACGCGCCAGGTGCGACATCTGCTCCCGGTGGCACGACTGGCGGGTCCGGAGGAACCGTTGGGGTGTCGCTGATCCTGAAGAACCTCAGCAATGCGTTCTTCGTCTCGATGCAGAAGTCCGCTGAGGACGCTGCGTCGCAGATCGGTGTCAAACTGACGGTCGCCGCAGGCAAGGAAGACGGCGACACCGCCACCCAGATCTCCGCGATCGAGGCCGCCGTCGCCAAAGGCGACAAGGGGATCCTCATCACGCCGACCGGCGACGCAGTCGTGCCGGCCCTCGAGTCCGCCCGCAAGGCCGGCCTGCTGGTGATCGCGCTCGACACGCCACCGAATCCGGCAACCGCAGTCGACATCACCTTCGCCACCGACAACTACAACGCCGGGCAACTGATCGGTCAGTGGACAGCAGGGCAACTCGCCGGCAAGAAGGCCACCATTGCGATGCTCGACCTGTTCAATGATCAGGTCGTCTCCGTCGACACCGGTCGCGACCAGGGCTTCCTCAACGGCGTGGGCATCGTGAAGGCTGAAGACAAGACCGGCAACGGCAAAGAGTCGGCGACCGGGAAGTATTCGGGCGGCGACTACGAAATCGCCTGCCACGAACCCACCAAGGGCGCGGTCGACGGCGGCAAGTCCGCGATGGAGACCTGCCTCGCCAAGAACCCCAACATCAACGTGGTGTACACGATCAACGAGCCCGCTGCCCAAGGTGCGGAGGACGCGCTGAAGGCTGCCGGCAAGAACGCCGGCGTGCTCATCGTCTCGGTCGACGGTGGCTGCAAGCCAGGTCTCGAGCTGGTCGCCAGCGGTGTCATCGGCGCCACTGCGCAGCAGTACCCGGGCAAGATGGCGACACTCGGGATGCAGGCCATCAAGGACCTCGCCGATGGCAAGCCGGCACCCGCTGTCAGTCCCGGTCTCGATTTCTTCAACACGGGCGTCGCACTGGTGACCGACAAGGCAGTCGCCGGTGTCGACAGCATCTCGGTGGCCGACGGCCAGAAGATCTGCTGGGGCTAAACGCTCCAACGATCTACCATGCACGGCGGGGCGGTACACGACCGCCCCGCCATTTGCTGTCTCAGTTCACACACATTGCCGCAACTGAACCAGGGGGTTTCGATGGAGGCAACAGATGATGCGTCCAGTATCACCGCGTCGTTCGACCAACCGCGCGGGGCCTTGGCACGCGTGCAGAACATCTTGCACAAGTATCCCGCCGTCAGCCCAGCGCTCGTTCTGGTGTTGTCGGGCGTCGTGTTCACGTTGCTCGGCAACGGCCGCTTCGACCGCTTCGACACGTTCGGCATCATCCTCCAGCAAACGGCGGTTCTCGCCGCACTGGCCATCGGTCAGACGCTGATCATTCTCACGGCCGGCGTCGACCTTGCCGTCGGCACGGCGATGCTGCTGACACACCTCGTCGTCGCCAAGGTCGCGGTCGACCACGGTGTACCCGGACTTCCCGCGCTCCTGCTCGGCGGTGTCGTCGGTGTGAGCCTCGGCGCCTTTCATGGCGGCCTCGTCACCAAGATCGGCCTGCCCCCGTTCATCGTCACGCTCGGCACGTTCTACATCTTCAACTCGCTCGGCCTCGTGTACAGCAAGGCTCAGACGATCTCCAAAGAAGCGCTCGGAGGCGAGAACTCGCTGCTGCTGTGGACAGGGAGGCAGATCTCGTTCGGATCGATGAAGATCACGACGGGTGTGCTGCTGGTCCTGGCGATGTACATCGTCTTCGCGTTCATCCTCGCCAACACCGCGTGGGGCCGGCACGTCTACGCCACCGGTGATGATCGCGAGGCCGCGCGACTCGCCGGCATCAACGTCAACCGCGTCTTGCTCAGCGTGTACATGGTCGCCGGGCTGATCTACGCAATTGGTGGCTGGGTGCAACTCGGGCGCTCGCTGTCCGCGAGCAGCAATGCCGCAACCGACATCAACCTCGAATCGATCACGGCCGTCGTGATCGGCGGAACGAGTCTCTTCGGTGGCCGCGGCCGGTTGTGGGGAACGCTGATCGGTGCCCTCATCGTGACCGTGTTCCGTATCGGCCTCAGCCTGGCAGGCGTCAACCCCTACTACCAGAACTTCGCAATCGGGGCCCTGATCCTGGTCGCAGTAACGTTGGATCAATGGATCCGGAGGGTGGGCAAGTGAGTTCCGTTGACGATCGTCGCCAGCCGGTCCTGTTGGCGCGTGGTCTGGTGAAGCGCTTCGGACGGGTGACGGCGCTCGTCGACTCCAACCTCGAACTGTACCCGGGTGAGGTGCTCGCCATCATCGGCGACAACGGCGCCGGCAAGTCGTCCTTGATCAAGTGCCTGTCTGGCGCCATGGTTCCCGACGAGGGCGAGATCGAGCTGGAAGGCCAGCCGGTGAACTTCCGTCGACCATCCGACGCGCGGGCCGCTGGGATCGAAACCGTCTACCAGACCCTCGCCGTTGCGCCTGCCCTCGACATCGCCAGCAACATGTTCCTGGCCCGCGAGCGTCGACGCCCCGGGCCGTTGGGAACGTGGCTGCGAATGCTCGACACGTCGGGCATGCGCCGTGAAGCACGCAAGACCATCCAGGACCTCGGCATCGGCACCATTCAAGACATCACCCAGACGGTCGAGACGTTGTCGGGCGGTCAGCGCCAGGCTGTTGCCGTCGCTCGGGCTGCCGCCTTCGGCAGCAAGGTCGTCATTCTCGACGAGCCGACAGCCGCGCTCGGCGTGAAGGAATCGGGACTGGTGTTGCAACTGATCAGGGATCTTCGTGACCGGGGTCTGCCCGTCATCTTGATCAGCCACAACATGCCTCATGTGTTCGAAGTCGCCGACCGCATTCACATCCAGCGACTCGGGCGTCGTGTGGCCGTCGTCACCCCGAAGACGCACAGCATGTCGGATGCAGTCGCCATCATGACGGGTGCAATCACCGTCGACGACGCAGCCTGAACCCGCCAACGAGATGATCGTCGTCGGGGGGGAAGCGTTGGTCGACCTGGTGATCGATCCCGATGGTTCGGTCACGGCCAAGTTGGGCGGCGGGCCGTTCAACAGCGCGCGGGCGATCGGCCGATTGGGCAGCGATGTCGCGTTCCTCGGCGCGTTGTCGCACGACCGCTTCGGCACGTTGCTGCACCGTCAACTGCTCCACGATGCGGTGGATGACTCGCTCGTGCAGTTCACCGACATGCCGACCACACTGGCCTCGGCCGAGCTCGACGAGCACGGTGCCGCCACCTACCACTTCTACCTCACGGAAACCGCCGCACCGAACCTCCATCCGCTGACCTTGCCAACCGGTGTGCGGGTCCTCCACGTGGGGACCCTCGGTCTGGTCCTCGAGCCGATGGCGTCGACGTTGGAGACGATCGTCAACTCCTGCGACGACGATGTGCTCGTGTTGCTCGACCCGAACTGTCGCCCACGGGTCACCAGCGATCGGCTCGGGTACACCACACGGTTGCAACGGATGTTGCGGCGCGCCGATGTCGTCAAGGTCAGCACCGACGATCTCGAGTTCATCGCCCCTGGCGACCACGATGCAGCGGTGCGGATGATGCTCGAGTACGGCGCGCATGTCGTCCTGCACACCGACGGCGGCCGCAGCGTGCACGTCCACTGGGCGACGGCCGAGATCGAAGTACCGGTTCCTGCCGTCGAGGTCGTCGACACCATCGGTGCGGGCGACGCGTTCGGCGGAGCGTTTGCGGCGTGGTGGGATCAGGCCGGCCTCGGTCGGCGTGACCTCGACGATGGCAGTGCGGTGCGCGCCGCAGTCGCTGCTGCGGTCGAGGTTGCCGCGGTCAGCTGCACGCGCGTCGGTGCGCAGCCGCCGCGCCGCGACGAGCTCGGCGACAGGTGGAGGCCGACAGGTTCGTGATCGAATTGTCGATTGCCGACGCGATCGCACGCGCGGGCGAGCTGGCGACCGACGGCCGGACCATGCTCGGCCTGGTCGGATGCCCGGGCTCGGGTAAGTCGACGTTGTCCGCAGCGATCACCACCCGTGTCGCGTCGAGCGTCGCGGTGCCGATGGACGGGTTCCACTTGTTGAACGAGGAACTCGTACGACTGGGCCGGCGTGATCGGAAAGGCGCGCCCGACACCTTCGATGTCAAGGCATACGTGGCCTTGCTCGATCGGGTTCGGCACCAGCACAACACCCAGGTGGTCACCGCGCCGCGCTACGACCGGGCGGCGAGCGCGCCGGTGCCTGACGCCATCACCGTCGAGCCGGATGTCGCGTTGATCGTCACCGAGGGGAACTATCTGATGCTCGAGAACGAGCCGTGGAGCGCGATTCGCCCGCTGCTCGACGAGGTGTGGTTCGTCGACGTCGACGAAGCAGTTCGCGTGCCGCGCCTGATCGCTCGCCACATCGAGTTCGGCAAGACACCCGACGAGGCAGTCGAGTGGGTGATGCGATCCGACGAGGCGAACGCTTTGGTCGTTGCCGCGACGCGCAGTCGAGCCGACGCGGTCGTGCGCATGGATTGACCCGTCGCGGGTCGACCGCAACGTGATCCTGTGGAGTGTTTCGCGCCTACCTGGGTGCCTTCAAGGACTCCACAGATCATGTTCTGGGCAACTGATCGTGGTTGCATCGCTGCGCCGGACCGGGCAGGATGCGCTGCGAGCGGGTAGGGCTGACCTTTCTCGGCTCTAGTCGAGGGCGAGTAGACGTACCGTATGAGGCTGTTCAACCGTTCTGTTGGTGCATCGGCCGTGCTGCTTTTCGCGCTTGTGGCATGTGGGGACGGATCGACCGAATCCCGATCCTCGGTGACACAGAGCGCCTCGACGACCAGTGGCACCGAACAGCCGGCGACGACAACATCCACCGTGCCGGAGACCACCTCGACGGTGACCGCTACCACCGACGCGATCGACCAGGCGGACATCTATCTCGGTACGACGACGGAGATCTACCGGCGCGCGTTGCCCAACGGCGATGACTTCGTCGCTCGCCTCAGCACCGAGCCGTATGCCACGGTGTTCGGCCTCAACTGGACTGCGCCGACCGGGTCTGCCACGGAGTGCCTCGGCGACCACGCGATGTTCTTCGGGGTACCCGGTCGCGTTGGATTCTGGGGGTCGGCGTGGGTTGCCTCCCCGTGGTTCGACGACACCATCTCGACGCAGCCGATGGTGCTGCAGTCATCGATGTCAGCCGCCGAGAACACTGTCCCTGCGACCCAATATCTGGTGGTGCGCACTCACGGCGACGCCGCAGAGATCGTCTTGTCGTCCATCGCCGGGGCTGAACTCGACCGCTCAGATGTCATCAATGGCATTGCGATGGTTGTCGTGGAACCCAACGCGCAGGACGACAGTCAAACGGTGACCGACCTTCAGGTGACGGTTGTCGCCAAGGACGGACTGCCATCCGCAACATCGAGGCTCGCACCCTTCGCCCCAAACGTTCCCGCCGAGTGCGGTCCCGGCGAGGCACCGCAACGTCCGCTCCCCGAGCCAGGCGCGCAACCCGCCGATTCCGGCGCAGCAACGACGCAGATCCGCCAACGCCACGCCTTGCTGGTCGACCGTTCTGTTCCAACCTCTCGGAAGCCCGCCGATCTGCTCGACGACGACATGGGAGTGCAAGATGCGATCGCCGCGCTCGACGAAGGTCAGTACCGCGACATCGCAGCGAGCGCGACGTACTCCATCGCCGATCTCGTGTTCACCAAACCCGACGAGGCGTGGTTCCGCTACACGATCACCACGACGACCACGACCTACAGAGACCGATTCGGGATCGCCGTGTTCGACGGCAAGGTGTGGCGGATCACTCGGGCGACGATCTGTCAGGACCTCGCACTTGCGCTTGCCCCGTGTCTACCGACGCCACCCACCATCGAGCCACCCTCGACGCCGGAATGGGAAGCCGCGTGGCAGGAATGGGTGAGCCGAGCAAACCTGTACATGGGCAGCGACGGCTGTGGGCCGCTGTCCCAATGCTGAGACGGTCGGTCCGGGATCTGCGACCCGTCGATGGCGTCGGACCCCGGGAGTCATCGGCAACGGCGAAAGGCGCAGAAGGCCCGACTCTTGGCTCGAGAATGTCGGCGGCCAACAGGTTCTGCCCAACGTCGGCCACTTGAGACTGCCCACACGGCCACTTGACCGCGTGGCGTGGCCGAGATCGGCTGGAGGTCATGGGGACCGTTCGGTGCCGGCTGGACGTATCTGGACCCTCGACCGGACGGGGTCTCGGAGGTTGCTGAGCAGTTGGTGTCAGCGCCGAACGCCGGCTCGGAGCGGTGTCTCGGCGAGCCAGTCGCGCATCTCATTGGGCGCGAGTTCGGTACTCCCAGTACCCGAATCGAACCCGTTGAACCTGGTTGGGTGCGCCGTGAGTACCAGCAATACCGAAATCGCGCCCGACGAGTCCCCCGCGCGATGGCGCGCGCGATCCGATCGGCGCTTCAGCGCCTGGGGTACTTCCACCAACGCCGTACCGATCATCCTTGCGGCAGGTTCACCCTCGGCTTGCTCGGGGATGTTCGCGCAGAGCCACAGAGCCTTGTGTACCACGCAGCACGCTCGCTCACGGTCCGAGGCTGGCGGCGGCCGCCATTGCGCAGAATCTGGTGGCCACTGACACGAGAACACTGTGTGGAGTGTCCGGAGTCCACCTGGGTGCCTTGAAACACTCCACAGGGTTGGAGCCTCATGCCACATCTGCAGCTTGGAGGTCGTCGCATCCCTCTCGGGCATGGCTCTCTGGCGGCTGCAGGCTTGCGATCATCTCACCGTCCGCCGAAGCGACCCGTCGAGATCAGGGAACTGGTCGCAGTGCCTGGTCCTTCTCGTCGACATGCACCGCGCCACTCATGATCGCGACCACATCGTCACGGGTGAACGTGCGAGGGCTGACGACGGCGGCTCGCTTCCCCAGCCATTGCACATGGATGCGATCGGCGATGTCGAAGACCTGAGGAAGGCTGTGTGACACGACCACGATCGGTAGCCCGCCCCTGCGCAGGTGATCGATCAGCTTCCGCACGGCGACCGACTCGCGCGCACCCAAGGCGGCGGTCGGCTCGTCGAGGATGATCACCTTGCTGGCGACCTCGGCCGCCGACTTACGCAGACCCTTGCTCTCCATCCACGTGAAGACCTTGCCGAGCGGCCCGGGCACGCTGGGCTCGCGGTCGCGGTACAGGTTGTTCTTGAGGTCGAGCGCAGGCTCCGCTTTGAGCGATTGGTAGACAGCGTTCACGCCGGCAACCCGACCGTCTCGCGCGTTGCGGAACTGCCTCACCATGCCGTCGAGCCGCACGAAGCCCTCGTCAGGCAGGTCGGCGCCCGACAGGCAGCGAACCAGTGTCGACTTGCCCGACCCGTTGTCGCCGACCACGGCCAACACCTCGCCGGGATAGACCGCGAAGTCGACGTGGTCGAGCGCGGCCACCGTTCCGTACCGCTTCACCAATCCCTCGCCCTCGAGGGTGGGAAGTGTCGGGACCCGGGGCTCGCTCATTGGTCGTCGCAGTCCGGCGGGCGAGGCGGGCCGTCCGCGATCAGCGCAGCGTTCAACTCGGCGCCGCCGAGCGAGATCATCGCGTGGAGGCTGAGCCAGGTGAGTAACCCGATCACCGACGCGAAGTCCTTTCCGTAGACGGGCGATGCCTTGGCGATGGCCCGCCCGACGATCGCCACACCGAACGCCTGTAGTGCGGCGAAGAGCACGCCGCCGACGATCGCGCCCGGCGCGATGCTGTGCCACGTGGGTCGCGTCGTGCGCAGCCACCGGTAGCTCAAGGCCAACACGCCGGCGTTGATGGCGACCGCGCCTGCGAGCAGCAGCACCGTGCCGACAACTGCGATGTTCGTGATCGTCGCGATGCTCGCCAAGATCGCGGCACCGATCTGGGCGCCGCCGACGTAGAGGATTCCGAGAAGCGCGTGCAGGCGCGTGATGAACAGATTGGCGCGATCGTCGAGCGGTATCTCGGCGATGTCGTCGAGTGCTCCGTGAACCGCGATGAACGCCTTCATCCCGCCCCACAGGCTGATCACCACACCAAGGATCAGCACCAGTGCATTGCCTTCCAACTTGGACGGATCGGTTGCGATCTGGCCTCCCACGAAGGGAAGCTGCGCCAGCGCCGAGTCCTTGATGTCTGTGAGCAGCTTCGCATTGTTCTGCAACACAAACCCCAGCACTGTCGTGAACACCAACAGCAACGGGAAGACCGAGATGAAACCGAAGTGAGAGATCAGGGCGGCGTTGCGACCGCTGCGATGCTTGCGGAACCCCTCGATGGTCTGAACGGCGACATCGGCAGGGCGTGACTTGGCACGGAGCATGCGAACCCGGGAGTACTCGGTCCAATCCACACGTAGGAATGTAGGTGACCGGTGCTCGTTCTAAACCTTCGATGTCCAGGCATCGCCATCGATCGAGATCTGCCACTACGGTCGTGGCGTGCGTCGGCCCGGTGTCAGCAACGTCGACCCCACTCGCGCTGTAGCGCTCGCAGCCATCGCCGCGATCGTCGGCATTCAACTGATCTTCTTCGGGCTGCCGCTGGGGTTGTGGCTGCACGGGTTGACGCTCGGCGGCCTCAACGCAGTCATGGCGGTCGGCATGGCGCTGATCTACCGGGCCAATCGCGTGGTCAACTTCGCGCAGGCCGAACTCGGCACCGTGCCGACCTCGTTCGCTGCTGCGTTCATCATCTTCTGGGGCTGGCCGTACCTGCTCGGGTTGGCGGCCGGGTTGGGGCTGTCGATCATCGCCGGTGTGGTCATCGAGTTCGCACTGATCCGCCGCTTCCGCAACTCGCCCCGGCTGGTGGTCACCGTCGCCACGCTGGGCATCACCCAGCTGTTGGTGGTGATCGGCATCTTGATCCCCAGGTGGTGGGGCCGCAACCTGGCGAGTGAACGCATCGTGCCACCGGTCGGGTGGAAGCTGACCGTCGGTCAGGTCATCCTCAACGCCAACCATCTCATCGCCCTGGTCGCCGCGCCACTGATGATGGCCGGCGTTGCCTGGTTCCTCGCCCGCAGCCGCTACGGGGTGGCCATCCGGGCCAGCGCCGAGCGAGGTGATCGGGCGGCGATGCTCGGCATCCCGGTGGGCCGGTTGAACACGCTGGTGTGGGCGATCGCCGCGGCCATGTCGTTCGTCGCCCTGTTCCTGCGCAGTGGCATCATCGGCGTGCCGGTTGGCTATGCAGCGGGGCTGCCGGCGTTGCTGCAGTCGCTTGCTGCCCTCGTCATCGCTCGGCTCGAACGGTTGCCGACGGTTGCCGCTGCGGCGATCGCACTGGGCCTGTTGGAGTCCGGCGTGCGCTTCAACTCCGACACGCCGGCCGCGGCCTATCCGATCATGGCGGCGGTGATGTTCGTCGTGTTGCTCGTGCAACGCACCAGCAGCAACCGGCACGACAACGATGCCGCCAGCACGTGGCGGGGTGCCGAGGAAGTGCGTCCGCTGACACTCGCTGATCGGCGGCACCCGAACGTGCGCCTGGCCCGCTGGGCCGTCTGCAGCATCGGCCTTCTTGCGGTGATCGGTGCGCCGATGGTGCTCAGCGTCGACTACATCATCAAGGCATCGGCGATCTTCGCATTCGCGATCATCGGGCTGTCGCTCGTGGTGTTGACGGGTTGGGCGGGTCAGATCTCGCTCGGTCAGATGGCCATCGTCGGCGTCGGCGCAGCCGTCAGCGCGACCTGCACATCACGATGGCACGTCGACCTGACGCTCGGGCTGTTGATCGGTGGCTGCGCCGGGGGAGCAGTCGCCTTCGCTGTCGGTGTGCCGGCCTTGCGTCTGCGGGGGCTGTACCTTGCAGTGACCACGTTCGCGTTGGCGCTGGCCACCGAGCAGTGGCTGCTCAGCGACCGATTCTTCGGCTGGTTCCCGAAGGGCGACTCGCGCTTCGAGCGGCCGCCGCTGTTCGGCCGCATTCGCCTCGATACGCCGACCCGCTACTACGCGTACTCGCTGGTCGTGCTGGCGCTGAGCTATCTGGCGACCCGCGGCATCCGCCGATCGCGGACCGGTCGGGTGATCATCGCCGTGCGTGAGAACGAGCGTGCCGCGCAGAGCTACTCGATCCCCGCGGTGCGCGCCAAGCTGACTGCGTTCGTGATCTCGGGTGTGCTGGCGGGGATCGGTGGTGCGCTGTTCACCCACCTCAACCAGTCGTTCAGCGTCACCAGCTACAGCACTGGCGAGAGCTTCAGCGTCTTCACCTCGGCGGTGATCGGTGGGTTGGGCTCGCTGGGCGGCGGCATCCTGGGAGCGGTGTACCTGCGCGGCATCCGCTGGTTCATCACCTCGCAGGAGTGGCAACTGTTGTCGAGCGGCGCGGGTGTGTTGTTGGTGCTGCTGATCCTGCCGGGTGGGCTCGGCGGGTTGTGGGTCACCGTGCGCGACCTGGTGGTGCGCCTGCTGGTTCGCCGGGCGCCGAAGGCCATCGCCGATGTGCCTGCCGGCGTTCCCGTGGAGCCCGCGGCATGATGCGCGAGTTCGCAACCGCGTGTCGTCATCCGGGCGGATGGCTGCGCGAGATCTGCGGCGGCGAGGCCGCGTTCCCGCTCGTCGTGCTGTTCGGCCTCAACGCGGTCGACGAGCTCGACCGCACCGCGTTCGGGATCTTGCTGCCCAACATCCGCGACGAGTTCCACCTCGACAACACCAAGGTGCTCGGCCTCGTGGCCCTGGTGTCGGTTGCCGCGCTCGCGCTGCAGGTGCCGATCGCCCAATATGCCGACCGCTCGCGCCGGGTTCCGCTGGCCATCGCCGGTGCGGTCGTGTGGGCGCTGTTCAGCGGACTCACCGGCCTGGCAACCGGTGTGATCATGCTGACGATCGCCCGCAGTGGTAGCTCGATCGGCAAGGCGGTGATCGACCCGACGCACAACTCGTTGATCGCCGACTACTACCCGATCAATGCGCGCAGTCGCGTGTTCAGCACCCACCGTGCCGCCAACGCGGTCGGATCGTTCGTCGGCCCGCTGGCCGCCGGGTTGTTGGCGTTCGCCTTCGGCTGGCGCGCCCCGTTCCTCGTGTTCGTCATCCCGACAATGGTCTTCGCCGTCATCGCGCTGCGCCTGCGCGAACCGATCCGCGGCCGGTGGGAGCGTCAGGCGATGGGTGCCAGCGACGATGTGATCGCGACCGAGGAGACCGTGCCGTCGTACGCCGAGAGTTGGCGGACCGTGCAGAAGATCGAGAGCCTCAAGCGGATCTGGTGGAGCCTGCCGTTCCTCGCTACTGCACTCATCGGCTTCGTCGCGCTGGCGTCGCTGCTCTACGAGCAGGAGTTCGGTCTCGACGAGCGCGCCCGTGGCATCGCCTCGGCCATTGCCGAACCCTTCCAGCTCGTCGGTCTGGTGTTGGGCTCGCGCATCGTGACCCGGCGGTTCCTCGGCGACATGCGCGGCTTGATCCGTTTCCTCGCCAAGGTTGCGGTTGCCACCTCGATCGCGGCGATTGCATTCGCGATCGCGCCGAACATCGTCGTCGCTGTCGGCGTGAACTGCGTGATCTCGGCGTCGCTGGCGATGCTTGGTCCCGGCATCCTGGTGGCACTCTCGCTCGCCATCCCGCCCCGAGCCCGGGCGACGGGCTTCTCCGTTGCCTCGCTGTGGGTCATCCCCGGATTGATCGTGCTGCCGTTGATCGGCTGGATCTCCGGCCATGTAGGGATTCGCTGGGGGTTGCTGGTGCTGGTGCCGCTGTTCATCATCGGCAGCCTCGTGCTCGGCAGTGCCGGTTCGGTGATCGATGCCGACATCGCCCAGGTATGGCGCGCTGCCGCGGCGCGTAGCGAGGCGTTGTACCAACGCCGCCAGGGTCAGAGCGACCTGCTTCTCGTGCGCGGCGCCGACGCCGGCTACGGCGGACGCCAGGTGCTGTTCGGCGTCGATATCGACATCAAGGAGGGCGAGATCGTCGCCCTCCTCGGCACCAACGGCGCCGGCAAGAGCACGTTGTTGAAGGTCATCAGCGGTGTGGTCGAGGCCGACCGCGGCGCGGTGGTGCTGGATGGACGCGACATCACGCACGCACCACCCAACGAGATCGCAACACTGGGCATCAGCCAGATGCCGGGCGGCCAGGGGGTCTTCGGCTCGCTGACCGTCGCCGAGAACCTGCGACTGGCCGGGTGGACTCGCCAACACCGCCACGATGTCGACGCCGCAATCGAGGAGATCCTCACCATGTTCCCGGTGCTGCGCGAGCGGTACACGGCATCGGCCGCGGATCTCAGTGGTGGCCAGCAACAGATGCTGGCGCTGGGCATGGCGTTCATCAGCAAGCCCCGCGTGCTGTTGATCGACGAACTGTCGCTGGGCCTCGCGCCCGTGATCGTCGGCCAGTTGTTGCCACTGGTGCGCAGACTGGCCGACGATGGCGTGGCGGTGATCCTGGTCGAGCAGAGTGTCAATGTCGCCCTCACGTTGGCCGAGCGCGCCTACTTCATGGAGCGCGGCATGATCCGGTTCTCCGGCCCGACCGCTGATCTGTTGAAGCGCCCCGATCTGTTGCGGTCGGTGTTCCTCACCGACATCGCCGCCTCGACGTCGTCGGCCGCGGCAGCGACACCCAGCGACCAGATCGCTCTGGAGGTCGCCGGCCTCGGGCGGTCGTTCGGCGGCAACCGCGCCGTCAACGACGTGTCGTTCGCGGTGGCCAAGAGCGAGATCGTCGGCATGATCGGGCCCAACGGCGCCGGCAAGACCACCCTGTTCGATCTGATCAGCGGGTACGTGCCCGCTGACAGTGGGCGTGTTGTGCTCGACGGCCGCGACGTCACATCGGATTCGGCCACCGCCCGCGCCCGCCGGGGCCTGGGACGCAGCTTCCAGGACGCCCGCCTCTTCCCCGACATGACGGTGTCCGAGGCGATCGCCGTCTCTCTCGAGCGGTGGACCACGCAGCGCAGCGTGCTGGCGGCAGCGTTGCGGCTCCCGACAGTGTTCGACGACGAGGAGCGCACCCGCGTCCGCGTCGAGGAGTTGATCGAGGTGATGAACCTCGGCTCATATCGCGACTCGTTCATCCGTGAACTCTCGACGGGTACTCGGCGCATCGTCGATCTCGCCTGCCTGGTCGGGCACCGCCCGACGGTGGTGCTGCTCGACGAGCCATCCAGCGGCATCGCCCAGCGCGAGGTCGAGGCGTTGGCGCCGGTGCTGTTGCGCCTGCGCGACGAGATGGGCGCCAGCATGCTGGTGATCGAGCACGACCTGCCGTTGATCTCGTCGATCGCCGATCGGTTGATCGCCCTCGACCAGGGAGAGGTGATCGCTGTCGGCAGCCCTGCTGACGTGTTGACCCACCCCGACGTGGTAGAGAGCTACTTGGGGAACAACGCAGCAGCGCGACAGCGCTCCGGCATCAGGGGGTAGCCACATGCAGCCAGCCAGCTCGACAGGTGCTGATCGCAGCCGTCAGCTCCGCCGGTGGGGCCCGATCGCGGGCGTCGTCGTCTTGGTTGCGGTGGTCGTCGGGCTGGTGTTGATCACCCGTGACTCCGGCAATGGAACCAGCTCGGCCACCACGGTCGCGTCGTTGCCTTCCACGACCGTTGCTGCATCGACTTCGGTGGCGTCGACCGGCACGACGACACCGGGCACCGAGACCTCGGTGGCGGCCAGCCCGCCGCCCGCCGCCATCACCTATCCGCTGTCGTATGCCGAAGCGACGTTGCAGGGCAACGCAGACTCGATCGACTGGGGAACTCGTTGCGATACATCGACCGGCAGGCTCGCCGTTCCCGACTACTTCGCCCCTGAGTGCTTTGCTCCCTTCACCGGCGACAATGGCGGCGCGACGGCGCCCGGTGTCACCGGCGACACGATCAACATCGTGTACTACGAGGGCCAAGAGACTGATCCGATCATCGCCTACATCACCGACGCGATCAAGGTCGACGACACCAACGGCGACCAGTTCGCAACGATGAAGGAACTGATCCGTTACTACGAGACCTACTTCGAGTTGTACGGCCGCAAGGTCAACCTGATCACGTTCGAGGGAACCGGTACGGCCATCGACGAGGTCGCGGCACGCGCCGATGCCGCCCAGATCGCACTGCAATACAAGCCCTTCGCCGTGTTCGGTGGGCCCGCGCTGACGAGCGCCTTTGCCGACGAATTGGCGGCCCATCAGGTGGTCTGCATCGGCTGCACCCCCGGCCAACCTGCCTCGTTCTACGACGACCGTGATCCCTACGTCTGGGGCCTCGATGGCAGTCCGTTGCAAAAGCAACAACATGTCGTCGAGTTCCTGACCAAGCAGATCATCGGCA
>JBDTRP010000110.1:0-4984 GCA_039931555.1 Ilumatobacteraceae bacterium
TGGGTGTAAATCGGGTGTAACGGGCGATGTCAAAACCAGGCGGCGGCAACAGCTCGCTCGCCCCCGGCGGCTGCTGCTGCAGCGCGGTCTGAGGCAACCAACCACGACGCTGCGAAGTAGTGCGTTCAGGTACCGAAGCGAAGGTCGAGCACGCCGCCCGAGGCTTTCAACGTGTCGGTGGTTATGACCATCGGGCCGCGGGTCCCGACGACGATTCGGTATTCGGCGAGCTCCGGCACCGGCTCGATGTCGAGGGAGCGTACGCACGAACCGCCCTGCGCCCGTCCCGTGCCCAGCCGGCCGGTACCAACCTGGTTGCCATGGCCGTCGCGGACCACGATCGCCGCACCGTCAACGAGGTCGGGGTAGGCCGGCGATGGTGAACAGGGGCCGGTCTGCGCCGCCCGAGGCGTGAGGGTGAAGGTGCCAGCGAGCGTGCGTTTCGCCGGGCCCGACGACGAAGCCAGGCTGACGATCAAGATGACGAGACCCGCAACGAGGGCGACCGCTAGGGTCGCCCACGTTGCGAGGTGTCGCCTTGGGGGGGAGATCCTCACCGACGTTCGCTAGTTCCTGACCGTGACCGCGGCGACCGCCGAGCCGCCACGAGATGCCACGACGTTGAGTGCGGTGTTCTGCGGCACAGGTGAGTTCCTGAGTTGCAGCGTCCAGACTCCAAGAGCATCGACGGGAAGCGTAGCAATGACCGTGCCTGAGCCGACCACGTTGCCGGTGCGCACGGTGACCGTGTTGGCGCCGGGGAAACTCGCCGTGCCGGTTGCCCGCCACTCACCCTTCGAGATGCGGAACTGAGCACCGACGTCGACACTGACCGTACCTGGGAGGGCGTTCACCGAAACGTTGGCGGTGGAGCTCAGACCCTGGTTGCTGACCGTCAACTGGAACGCCACGTTCTGAAACTGTGCAGGCATGGTGAACGTGGCCGTCGCCGTGTTGGCGCCGGTCAACGTCACCGTCGGCCCGCTGAGTTGTATCCAGGCGAACGTCGCCGCGTTGGTCGACGCTGTGCCGTCGAGCTGCACCTGGCTGCTCTGCGCAGCGTCGAACACAGGCGTGACGATCGCAACGGGAGCGACTGGTGCGTTGACGGTGAACGACGGCCCACCGGCGTTCGAGCCGTTGGGTGACGTCACTGTGACGACACCCGATGTCGCTCCGCCAGGGACGGTTGCCTGAATCGTCGAGTTGTTCAACACCGTGAACAACGCCGAGACACCGTTGAAGCTGACTGCCGTTGCTCCGACGAACCCGCTGCCGTTGATCGCTACCGTGGCTCCGACAGAGGCGTTGTTCGGTGTGAAACCAGTGACCGCCGGCGGGTCGGCCGGTGGTGGTGGTGGCACCGTCACCGTGAACATGCCGACTGAGGTTGCGGTGCCGTTGGCCGTTCCCACCGTGATCGGCACTGATACTGCGCCGATACCGAGGGGAACCGTTGCCGTGATCGACAAGCCACCGGGATTGACCGTGAACGTCGACGCCGGCGTGGCGCCGAAGTTGACCACGTTCGTTCCCGTGAGGTTTGTCCCGGTGATCGTCACCTGGGTGCCCTCATCGCCCGTTGCCGGCGAGAAGCCGGTGATGCTGGGTGCGACTGGGTTGGCGACCACCATGAAGGGAGTCGGCAACGACAGCGGTCCCGTGCTTGTTTGAATTTCGATCGGTCCGGTTGTCGCCGCCGGCGGCACGACTACGTCGAGCCGATTGGCGTTGATCATGGTGAACAGAGCCGGCGCACCGTTGATCGTCACTCCGGTTGCAGCGTCGAGCCCGAGGCCACCGAGGTGGAGCATCGAGCCCACTTGCCCCGACGGCGGGTCGAACCCGAGGAACGCCGGTCCGGTCTGGCTCGGCAGTGGCGTGGGTGTGATCCCCTGCGATATGGCCGGCTCGGTCGGAAGCGTCAGCACCGAAGCGTTGCCGCCGAAGCGGGTGGCCGCGGCGTCGGGAATGTAGCTCAAGATCCTGTCGGCAGCGCTGGTGAGCGGTGAGCTGGTGAATACCGGGTCGTTGAACGGCCCGCTCGGCACCCCGCCGCCGGCGGCAATCGCTCCTCCGGCCTGAAGGCGTGGATCCTGCTCGCTGTAGGGGAACGGGATCAACGGCTGCGGCGTCGACTCGCACGCCTCTTGGCCGGCGCCGTCGAGGGCTTGACATCCGCCCGGGCTCAACCGGCGATCGAGGTTCCACGGAATCCCCTCGAAGTCGAATGGCTGGTTGGCCAGGTCGAGGTTGAACTCGAGTGCCTCGGGGAAGTTGATCCCGCCGAGGTTGGCGCCGTAGGGGAACAGGTATTGACCGTTCGCCGATTCGGTGCCGCTGATGTCGATCGACTTCAGCGTGCCGCCGACGTCGGCGACCTTCTTGCCGGTGCGGAACTGGACCTCGTGCGGCACGGGGCTCAAGATGGCGAACTCGTCCTCGGCCAGGTGTCCATCGGCGCACACCGGACCCATGCGCGGGTCAGCATTGAGTTGTGCGCATGGAGACAGGTTCGGCCGGGTCGGTTGAGCGATGAAGTCCGAGTCGTACCTGATCTTGAACAGGCCGGTCCCGAAGCCGGTGCAGCCTCCGCCGACGGCATCACAACCGGCCGAGCTGGCCAGGGGCATCTCATGGGCTTGGTTGGCCTGCGGGTCGTAGTGGATCGACCAGGCGAGCACGTCGGGAGTCTGCGCGGTCGCAAAGCCGATGAACAGGGCACGGGCACGCTGGTTCTGGAAGCCGGCGACGTCGATGAACGACTCTTCGAGATACATGTAGTCGGGCTGGCCGGGAGCGACCGAGGTCTGCAGGCCGTAGGAGATCCGCGATGTGTGCGCCGACAAGAACCTGACGCCACCGACGGTCTCGTAGTTGCCGTCGGCAGAGATCGGATCACCCAGCAGCAACGGAGCCATGCGCCGTGAATCGGCTGCGACCCTCGCACCACGGTTCGTCGCCGGGCAGAACTTGTCGCCGACGCCAGACGCATTTGCCCCCGGGTTGGCCCCGAGCGCAGCCAGGACCGGACTCGCCGGGCGCGCGACGCTGCTCGGAATGCACAACGGGTAGCCCGAGCTGAAGGCGTTCGTGTAGTTGTCGGGATCCAGCGTGAACCGTGGATCGGCGCTGCAGTTCTGGGAAACAGCCGCACAACCCGGGCCACTCTGCACCGTGTGACGAGCCCCGGGATCGTTGAGTCGGACCATGACACCCGTGGTCGGGTCTCCGGTTCGACCGTTGACCTTGAACCAGCCGCCGTTGTAATCGATGTACGTGACATTGCCCTTGACGTTCTCGAGGCCCTTGTCGATCAGACCGTCGCCGACAATGACATCGCCGGTGGCAACGCGGTTGGCCGACAGCGTGGCCATTGCACCGGCGCCGCTGTGATTGCACACGTCCGTCTTGGCGAGACCCGTCTCGTGAGTTACCAGGCACTCGGGCGGGGCCTGAGCAAACAACTGCTGCAGTGTCAGCCGGTTCGCCGGCAGATCGAGCAGCAGGTTTCGAGGGATGATGACGTTCTGCCCGCCGACCACCATCTGTCCCCCGGCGTACACATCGCCAGGTGCGTTGAGCACGATCCGTTCGATCTCTCCGCCGACAACGCCGGCGCCCGAAACGGCTGCGACCGGTGCCGCCATCGCCAGCGGCAAGCCCATGGCGAGAAGGGTGACGACCGGGATGGCGCGCCGAAGTAGTACTAAGTCCCTGAGTGAATGCATTTTCCGTCCCATCGTCCCTATGTGTTCTTACGGCCCGTCCTGGCCGTGAACCGTGCGCCGACTACGTCGTGTCTCGAACGAGTCCCGCCAGAGGATTAGATAGCACTATCGGGCTGCGCTCAATGAGTAGTTGGTCCTACGTTGGGCTGAGTAGAGTCCTAAGCCCTTAGACATGCGACCTGCGGGTCGCCACGCAGGTCGTTCCGATGACCTCTCTACGGAGCGGTGTAAGCCCACGACGCGAAGATGAACTCGTCCACGTCGCCGACTACAGGTGCGACCGGATTGAAGTCGACCTCGAACGACCGCGTGGGCAACACCGATGCCACCTCACCGGTGAGGGACGCGACGTCCACGCCGGCGGAGCTGCGCAGGTAGATGCAGACCTTGCCGGCCGGGGCCGTGGGCGCCGTAGCAGAGCCAATGCACGCCGTATCGACGTCGACGATGCCGGCACCGGGGCCGAAGTTGACCGTCAGAGCGGTCAAGGCGACCGGTGCGACACCGGGTAGGTCGACGCCCACAGTGTCCGAATCTACCGTGGGATCTCGGTGTGTGTCGTAGACGATGCTGCCGGTCACCGTCTGCCCGCTCGGGATCGTGTCCCAAGGCGCGGGGCCCCGTAACCCGGGAGTACCGGGAGCGCCGGGAGCGCCGGGGGCACCAGGAGTACCGGGAGTGCCGCCGCCAGCCGCGGGTTGGAAGTAGCCGGTGATGTCCAGGAGGGCGTCGGCCGTAGACAAGGTGAACACCGTGATCGTACCGGTCGCCGACAATCCGACGATCCCCGCGTTTGCCTTGACGCCCTCACCGGTGACGGGGTTGATGCTCGACACGAGCGGACGAGCGGCGTCAGATGGATACACCGTGAGGAACCCGTTGATCCCGCTCGGCACGGTCAGGTTGTAGCTGATTCCGGTGGCGGTGGTAGGGATCGTGCAGTTGCCGTTCGTGCCCCAAACTGGTCGAACGAACTCCTCACCTGCGTTCAATGGCGTGTTGCGATCACCGACCTCGGTTGCAGGTCGAGTGTCGAACAAACGGCACGGGGTGATCGACACGAACGACGAAGGTGCCGAGTTACCAGCGGCATTGGCGATCAACCCAATACCGCCCGCACCCAACGACACGGCAATTGCGGCGCCGATACCGGCCCAACGCGAGCGCGTCAACATGGAACCACGAACAGCACCAAACATGGGCCCTCCTTATTCGCCAAACGGCCGAACCGCAGTTCGCGAGCCTACCCCGAC
>JBDTRP010000111.1:0-9042 GCA_039931555.1 Ilumatobacteraceae bacterium
CGTCGAACAGGTTCTTCTTGGCCTCTTCGGTGCCCTTCTGGATCGCCAGCGGCACCTCCTTTGCCTTGCCATACCCCAGGCCGACGCGACCATTGCCATCGCCGACCACGACGAGCGCGGTGAACGAGAAACGACGGCCACCCTTGACGACCTTGGCGACGCGGTTGATGTGGATGACCCGCGACTCGCGCAGCCCGCCGGAATCGACGGAGTTGTGGGTCGAGGGATTGTTGGCGTAATTCGTTGGCCCAGCCATCAGAACTCCAAACCTGCTTCGCGTGCCGCAGCGGCGACCGCCGCAACACGGCCGTGATAGAGGAACCCACCACGGTCGAACACCACTTCCTCCACGCCTGCGGCCTTCGCCCTCTCGGCCAGCAACTGCCCGAGTCGAGTTGCCGCGGCGACCGTTGCACCACTGCCCTCTGAACGCATCGCGGCCTCGGCGGTCGAAGCACTGGCGACGGTACGACCGGCCTCGTCGTCGATCAGCTGCAACGCCAGATGCTTGTTGGATCGGAAGACGGCCAGACGCGGACGGACCGCGGTGCCGTGGATCTTCTTGCGTACCCGCCGGTGGCGGATGATTCGGCCTTGCCGGCGCTTTTCTGCAGTCTTGCTCATCGCTCGCTCACTTCTTACCGGTCTTGCCGGCCTTGCGGAGGACCTTCTCGCCGAGGTAACGCACGCCCTTGCCCTTGTATGGCTCCGGCTTGCGAATCGAGCGGATGTTGGCGGCCACCTGCCCGACGACTTCTTTGTCGATGCCCTTGATGATCACTCGTGTCTGCACAGGCACCTCGAACGTGATGCCTTCGGGGGCATCGACGATGACGGGGTGACTGAAGCCGAGGGCCATGCGCAGCTTGTTGGGAGCAACGGCCTCGGCGCGATAGCCGACGCCGATGATCTCGAGCTCCTTGCTGAAGCCCTCGGTGACACCGACGACCATGTTGTTGACGAGCGTGCGAGTAAGGCCGTGAAGTGACCGGCTCTCGCGCATGTCGTCGGGCCGCTCGACCACGATCATCTCGCTGTCGCGACGAACGGTGATGATGCCGGGCAGCGATCGGCTGAGGGTGCCTTTCGGGCCCTTCACCGTGACGGTGTTCTGCTCGCCGCCATCGATCGTGATGTCGACGCCGCCCGGAACTGCAATGGGAGATTTACCAATACGTGACATGAGTACTCCGATTCACCACACGTAGCAGAGGACTTCGCCGCCGACTTTGCGCTTGCGCGCTTCGCGGTCGGTCATCAGCCCCTGGCTGGTGGACAGGACGGCCACTCCGAGACCGCCAAGGACGCGCGGAACAGCGTCACCCTTGCGGTAGACCCGAAGACCGGGAGTGGAGATGCGGCGCAAGCCGGAGATCGTGCGGTGACGTTCCGCGGAGTACTTCATCGAGATCGTCAACACGTCGCCCGGACCAGTGGTCGATGGCGCTGTGCTGAAGCCGTGGATGTAGCCCTCTTTGTGGAGGATGGTCGCCAATGCGATCTTCTGCTTCGACGATGGCATGCGTACCTCATCGTGCATTGCCGTGTTGGCGTTGCGGATTCGGGTCAGCATGTCTGCGATGGGGTCAGTCATCATGATGCGTTCCTCACCAACTCGCCTTGGTCATGCCGGGAATCTCGCCGGCGTGGGCCATGCTGCGAAGGCAGACACGGCACAACCCAAACTTGCGGTACACCGAACGCGCCCGGCCGCATTTGCGGCACCGGCTGTAGCCACGCACTTTGTACTTCGGCTTGGCATTCGCTTTGTTGATCAATGACTTCTTTGCCACTTCGATGCCCTTCCGTTACTTCTTCTTCGCAGAGGACTTGCCTGCTGCGCCCTTGCCGCGGAACGCTGGTCCGCGGCGGTTGATCTTCTCGGGAGCCGATACGTCGGCCTCCCGTTTGAACGGGAACCCGAACGCATCGAGCAGCGCCTTGCCCTGCTCATTGGTTACGGCCGAAGTGACGATGGTGATGTCCATGCCACGAGGAGCGTCGATCTTGTCGTAATCGATCTCCGGGAAAACGGTCTGTTCGGAGAGACCGAACGTGTAGTTGCCACGCCCATCCCAGCTGTTGGCTGGCAGTCCACGGAAGTCGCGGATACGAGGAATGGCCACGCTGACCAGACGATCGAAGAACTCCCACATGCGATCGCCGCGCAACGTGACCTTGCAGCCGATCGACTGCCCCTCACGGAGCTTGAAACTGGCAATAGAAGTGCGGGCCTTCGTGACGATCGGCTTTTGGCCGCTGATGCGGGTGAGATCCTTGACCGCACCTTCGAGCAGCGACGGCTGCTGCGTGGCGCGGCCGACGCCCATGTTGATGACGATCTTGTCGAACTTGGGGACCTGCATCACATTGGCCAGGTCGAGCTCGGTCTTGAGCGCGCCTTTGATCTCGTCGTTGTACTTCTGCTTCAGACGCGGGATGGTCGTGATTTCAGTTTCGGTTGCCGTGCTCATCCGATCACCTCGCCGTTGCGCTTGGCGACGCGAACCTTCGTTCCGTCGGCCTGGATCTTGTATCCGACACGAGTCGGCTTGCCCTTGTGCACCAGCATCACGTTGCTGGCGTCGACCGGCATGTCGCGGTCGATGATGCCGCCCTGCTGATTGCTCTTGCGGGCCTTCGAGTGCTTCTTGGCGGTGTTGATGCCATTGACGAGGACCTTGTTGTCGGCGGGGTAGACGTGAACGATCTCGCCCTCTTGCCCCTTGTCCTTGCCTGCGATCACCTTGACGGTGTCACCTTTTCTCAGCTTCATGGTCACAGCACCTCCGATGCCAGCGAAACGATGCGCATGAACTTTTTGTCGCGCAGTTCGCGCCCGACCGGGCCGAAGATGCGCGTGCCGCGCGGAGTGAGATCGTCTTTGATGATCACTGCCGCGTTCTCATCGAAACGGATGTAGCTGCCGTCGGGACGCCGCTTTTCCTTCTTGGTGCGAACGACGACGCACTTGACGACGTCGCCCTTCTTGACGCCGGCCCCGGGAATAGCGTCTTTCACGGTGGCGACGAAGATGTCGCCGATCGAGGCGTAGCGACGGCGCGTGCCGCCGAGGACCTTGATGCACAGCACCTCTTTGGCGCCACTGTTGTCTGCAACGCGAAGCCTTGACTCTTGCTGAATCACTGTGGCACCGCCCACTTCTCGCTTCGCTCGATCACTGTAACGATGGCTCGCGCTCTCCGCTCGCTCACTTTGCCCTCTCCAGCACTTCGACGATGCGCCAGCGCTTGTTCTTGCTGAGGGGGCGGGTCTCCATGACGCGGACCCTGTCGCCAGTGTGGGCGTCGTTGGCCTCGTCGTGGGCGTAGAGGCGCTTGGTGCGCATCATGAACTTGCCGTACTTGGCGTGACGAACGCGCTCGATGACCGCGACCACGGCGGTCTTGTCCATCTTGTCGGACACGACCATGCCTTCGCGGGTCTTTCGGTTCTTGCGACCCTCGCTCTCGGCAGGTGCAGCGACAGCGGCCTTGGATGCGGGCGCGGTTGCCACTGCTGTTGGTGCTTCTGTCTCTGCAGTTGCGACGTCGGTGGTTTGTTCTGTTTCTTCTGGCATGTCTATTTCCCAGCCTCGGCGAGAGTGATCTCACGCTGACGGATGTAGGTGTTGATGCGGGCGATCTGACGGCGGACCGTGCGGATCTCGGCGTTGTTGTCGAGCTGGCCGGTGGCGTTGCGGAAGCGAAGGTTCAGCGCCTCCTGCTTGGTGGCGCGGAGCTCGTCGACGAGGGCTCCGAGGTCGAGCTCCTTCAATTCGATGTTGGTCTTGGCCATCAGTAGACCTCGTCGCGAGTGATGATGCGGGCCTTGATCGGCAGCTTCTGGATGGCCTTGGCCATGGCAGATCTGGCGATCTCCTCGTTGGGGTACGACAGCTCGAACAGCACTCGACCGGGGCGCACGACAGCGACCCAGAACTCGGGGTTGCCCTTGCCCGAACCCATGCGGGTCTCGGCCGGCTTCTTCGTGACGGGCTTGTCGGGGAAGATGTTGATCCACACCTTGCCGCCACGCTTGATGGCGCGAGTCATGGCGATACGGGCGGCTTCGATCTGGCGGGCACTGAGCCAACCCGGCTCGAGCGCCTGAATGCCGTATTCACCGAAGGCCAGGCTGGCCCCACCCTTGGTGAGACCGGTCATGCGACCACGGTGGTGCTTACGGTGTGCAACTTTACGGGGCATCAACATGTTGAATCAGTCCTCCCCACGGAAATGCGGGGCTTCCGAGCCGCCGTGAGTGCGGCGAGCGATCTCTTCTTCTTCGTCGAGCAGCTTCTCCAATTCCGGATCGGCTTCCTTGATCAATGGAGCGGCCTCGACGTCGCCTTCGGTCGGACGGCGACCTGCCGACGACACCACGCGACGCGGCTGACCGGCGCCTGACGGATCGCCGGCGGCCATCGCGGCCTCACGGGTGATCTTGTCCTCGTTGACGCTCTTGTAGGGAACGATGTCGCCCTTGTAGATCCACACCTTCACGCCGACGCGGCCACTGGAGGTGCGGGCCTCGCGAACACCGAAGTCGATGTCGGCGCGCAGGGTGTGCAGCGGCACGCGACCCTCGCGGTACCACTCGGTGCGGCTCATCTCTGCGCCACCGAGACGGCCTGAGCACTGCACGCGGATTCCGAGTGCGCCGGCCTTCTGAGCGTTCTGCACAGCACGCTTCATGGCCCGACGGAACGCGATGCGGTTGACCAGTTGGTCGGCAACGCCCTGGGCGATCAGGGCTGCGTCGAGCTCGGGGCTCTTGATCTCGACGATGTTGAGCTGCACCTTGGGGTTGCCGGTGATCTCGGTCAACAACGCACGCAACTCATCGGCCTGGGCTCCACGGCGACCGATCACAATGCCCGGACGGGCAGTGTGGATGTCGACGCGAACCTTGTCGCGAGTGCGCTCGATCTCGATGCGGCTGACGGCGGCGCTTTCCAGCTTCGTCATCAACGCCTTGCGGATCTTCCAATCCTCGGTGAGGTATTCCTTGTAGTCGCGCTCGGAGAACCAACGGCTCTTCCAATCGGTCGTGATGCCGAGTCGGAATCCGTAGGGATTGATCTTCTGGCCCATCAGTTGGCTCCCTCGTCGTCCGCTGCATCTGCTGCGGGCTCGTCGCTGGCTTCGTCTTGTTCTCGTTGGCTCGGAGGCAATTGGTAGCCCGCCGCTTCGGCGTTCTCGGCGGTGTCGAACCAGACCTCGGCGATCGTGCGGTCGTAGAAAGGCGTGCCCGGCAGGTGGTACAGCATCGAGTCGGCATTGCCCTTGACCTCGAACCCCTCTGGCTGGCTGTCGTCGTCGAGCGGGGCGTGCGCGCCGGTCGGCAGTTCGCCGGTGAAGGCGGAGGCATCGACCAGGGCGTGATCGTGATCGTGGCCATCGTGGTCGTGATCGTGCTCTTGGAGGTCTTGGGCATCGCCAACCGTGCCACCTCGTGCCTCGGCGGCACGCTGGCGGCTGCGCTCGACGCGGGCCCTGCGGCTTGCCGACGTGCCGGCAGCTGCCGGACGACGACGACCAGCGGCGGTGCGCTTGGCCTCACGGGCCTGCACGACCTCGAGACGAGCGTCGTCGAGTCGGGCGAGCACGATCGTGATGTGGCAGGTGCGCTTGTTGATGCGGTTGCCACGGCCGCGGGCTCGGGGCGTGAATCGTTTCAGCGTCGGGCCTTCGTCGGCGAAGCAGGCCTTGACGAACAGCTCGTCGGGATCCTGCTCGTCGTTGTGCTGAGCATTTGCGACAGCGCTGGCCAGCACCTTGCGGATGTCGTTCGACACCTCACGGTCGCTGAACTGCAGCACCTCGTCGGCACGCTTCACGGGCAGACCGCGGATCAGGTTCAGAACGACGCGGGCCTTGTAGGCCGACACGCGCAGGTACATCGCGCTGGCCTTGGTGCCGCTGCGCTCGCCGGCCACCATGGTGGCCTCGTTCAACTTGGGACCGGTCATCAGCGGCGACCCTTCGTGTTCTTCTCTTGACCTGCGTGATAGCGGAAGGTCCGCGTCGGGCTGAACTCGCCCAACTTGTGACCGACCATCGACTCGGTGACGTACACCGGCACGTGCTTGCGGCCGTCGTGGACAGCGATCGTGTGACCGACCATGTCGGGGATGATCGTGCTGCGGCGGCTCCAGGTCTTGATGACCTTGCGCTCGCCGGCGGTGTTCTGAGCATCGACCTTCTTCAAGAGATGGTCGTCGACGAACGGGCCCTTCTTCAGGCTGCGTGACATTACGAATTACCCTTCATGACTAGCGGCGTCCCTTCGACGTGCGGCGACGACGCACGATCAACTGCTGCGACGGCTTGTTGACGTTGCGGGTGCGCACACCCTCTGGCTTGCCCCAAGGAGACACCGGCGGGCGACCGCCGGAGGTGCGGCCTTCGCCACCGCCGAGGGGGTGATCGACCGGGTTCATGGCGACGCCGCGTGTCTGCGGGCGCACACCTTTCCACCGGTTGCGGCCGGCCTTGCCGATCGTGATCAGTTCGTGCTCGCTGTTACCGACCTCGCCCACCGTTGCACGGCAGTCGATCAGCACGCGACGCATCTCGGTCGAGGGCAGTCGTAGCGTGGCGAACTCGCCTTCTTTGGCGACCAACTGCACGGCGACCCCGGCGGAACGGGCCATCTTGCCGCCGCCACCGGGGCGCAGCTCGACGTTGTGGACCGTGGTACCGACGGGGATGTAGCGCAACGGCAGTGCGTTGCCCGGCTTGATGTCGGCAGCCTGACCGCTGCTGACGTGATCGCCCACCGTCAGGCCCTTCGGAGCCAGGATGTAGGCCTTCTCACCGTCTGCGTAGTGCAGCAGGGCGATCCGGCAGGTGCGGTTGGGGTCGTACTCGATGGCGGCGACCTTGGCGGTCACTCCATCTTTGATGCGACTGAAGTCGACCATGCGATACGCACGCTTGTGGCCGCCACCACGGTGGCGAGACGTCTTGCGGCCGTAGACGTTGCGACCGCCACTCTTGCTGAGCGACGAGAGCAGCGCCTTCTCCGGCGAGACCTTGGTGATCTCGGCGAAGTCGGACGTCGTCTGGAAACGGCGGCCGGGACTGGTTGGTTTACGTGAACGGATAGCCATGGTTCAGCTCAGCTCTCGAAGAGCGGGATCTCATTGCCCGCGGCCAGTTTGACGAGTGCCCGCTTGGTGTCGGGCTTGGAACCGGAGCGGTTGCTGCGACGCCCACGCGTCACCTTGCCCTTCCGGTTGAGGGTGTTGACCTGCACGACGTCGACGCCCCAGATCGCCTTGACGGCGTCGGAGATCTCCGGCTTGCTGGCGCTCGGGTGAACGATGAACGTGTACACGCCCTGCTCGATGAGCCCGTAGCTCTTCTCCGACACGACGGGTGCCAGGATGATGTCGCGGGGGTCTTTCATGACTCGTCTCCGTTATCTGCGGGCTCGTCGCGCTGACTTGGCGGCAGCTGGAAGCCGGCTGCCTCGGCATCTTCGGCGGTCTTGAACCACAGCTCGGCGACGGTGCGGTCGTAGAAGGCCGAGCCCGGCACGTGGTACAAGCCGGAATCGGCGTTCCCCTTGATCTTGTAACCCCTCGGTGCTTCGCCGTCCTCGGTGGCCGCGTGCGCGCCAGCGGGAAGCGGCTTGTCATCCGAGGACGCAATCTCTGGCGTCTCGGCTTTGGCAGCAGCCTTCTTCGCCGGCGCTGCCTTCTTCGCAGCGGCCTTCTCAGGAGCAGCTTTCTTGGCGGCGGCCTTCTTCGTCGGTGCCTTTTCGATCACTTCTCCGCCACCGGGCAGGGTGGCGTGGGAGAAGATGACGTAGTCGCTGCACAGCACGTCGTAGGCGTTGAGCTCGCGGCTCTCGATCAACTGCACTTCGGGCAGGTTGAGAAAACTCTTGATCGTGTTGGTGTCGTCGATGTCGACCACGACCAATGCCTTGCCTTCGACACCGAGCGAGCTGAGCAACTTCTTGGCGTCTTTGGTCTTCGGCGTCTCGAATCCCCACGAATCGACGACAACGATCTTGCCGTCGGCGGCACGATCGCTCAAGGCCGACCGCAGTGCGAGCTTGATCATCTTCTTCGGGGTCTTCTGGTCGTACTTGCGCGGCTTGGGGCCATGGGCCACGCCACCACCGCTCATGTGCGGCGAGCGGCTGGAGCCCTGGCGGGCGTTGCCGGTGCCCTTCTGCTTGAACGGCTTCCTGCCGCCACCACGGACCTCGGCGCGGGTCTTGGTGCTCTGAGTACCGCTTCGGCGTGCCGCCAGTTGGGCGGTGACGACCTGGTGCATCAGCGGCACGTTCGGTTGCACACCGAACATCGCCTCATCGAGGTCGAGGTTTCCGGCGTCCTTGCCGGCGGAGTTCTTGACGGTGATCGATGTCATCTCGGTCACTTGCCCTTCACTGCGTTACGGACGATGACGACGCCGCCATTGGGACCCGGCACCGAGCCCTTGACCAGCAGCAGGTTGCGCTCGGTGTCGGCTTGCACGACCTCGAGGTTGAGCGTGGTCACCTGCTCGTGACCCATGTGACCGGCCATCTTCAAGCCCTTGAACACGCGGCCGGGATAGCTGGCCGAGCCGATCGAGCCTGGTGCACGGTGGTGCTTGTGGTTACCGTGGCTGGCGCCTTGGCCCTTGAAGTTGTGCCGCTTCATGCCGCCGGCAAAACCCTTGCCACGGCTGACCGCCGTCACATCGACGCGCTCGCCCTGGATGAGGGTGTCGACCTTGATCTCCTGGCCGACCTCGAAGCCGTCGACCGAGTCGAGGCGCAGTTCGACGATGCGACGGCCCGGCTGCACACCCGCCTTGGCGAAATGCCCGGCCTGGGGCTTGGTGAGCTTCTTCGCATCCTTGTGGCCGAAGGTCACCTGGAGCGCCGTATAGCCGTCGCGCTCGGTGGTCTTCACCTGGACGATTCGGGCCGGCTCGACGCGGAGCACGGTGACGGGCACGACCTTGTCGTTCACCCACACCTGGCTCATGGCGATTTTCTCGCCAACGATCGCTTTCAGTGCCATATCGGCAGCCT
>JBDTRP010000112.1:0-41249 GCA_039931555.1 Ilumatobacteraceae bacterium
GGATAGCAAAGCCACCTCGTCACTCCTCCTCCAAAAACTCCTTCAACCGCTGGCTGCGCATCGGGTGACGCAGCTTGGCAAGGGTTTTGGCCTCGATCTGACGAATGCGTTCGCGAGTGACACCGAACTCTTTGCCCACGTCTTCGAGCGTTCGGGCCTGGCCGTCGTCGAGCCCGAAGCGCATGCGCACGATCTCCTGCTCGCGGTCGGTCAACTCGCCCAACGCCTCCTCGACGGCCTGCGCCAGCATGCGCTTGGTCGCCATGTCGGCAGGGGCGTCGACGGTGAGGTCTTCGATGAAATCGGTGAGGTTGGAGTCGTCTTCCTCGCCCACCGGCGAGTCGAGCGACAGCGGATCGAGTGAGATGCGCAGGATCTCGCGGATCCTGTCGGGTGGCAGACCGCAGCGTTCGGCCAACTCGTCGAGCGTGGGCTCGCGCTCCAACTCTTGATGCATCTGGCGCTGCATGCGCAGCACTCGGTTCATGCTCTCGACCATGTGCACCGGGATGCGAATGGTGCGGGCCTGATCGGCAATGGACCGGGTGATTGCCTGGCGGATCCACCACGTGGCGTAGGTCGAGAACTTGAAGCCCTTGGTGTGATCGAACTTGTCGACGGCCCGCATCAGGCCGAGGTTGCCTTCCTGGATGAGGTCGAGGAACAGCATGCCGCGCCCGCTGTAGCGCTTGGCGATGCTGACGACCAGGCGCAAGTTGGCCTGGATCAACTCGCTCTTGGCCCGCTGACCGGTCTGCACCACGCGCATCTGGCGCCGGTGCTCGGTCGGGTCGGAGGTCTGGTCGAGCTCGAGCGCGGCCGTGTTGCCCTCCTCGATCGCTTGCGCCAGGCGACGCTCGTCGTCGGGGGTCAGCAGGTCGACGCGGCCGATCTCGCGGAGGTACATGCGTACCGTGTCGGCGGTGCTGCCCGTATCGACTCCACTGGCGTTCATCCGCTCGCTGCGGCGTCGGCGGCGCCGAGCCATCAAGCCGTCGGCATCTTCGGTCGGCGGTGCGTCGGGGATGGGGATGCCACCGGTCGGAGTGTCGTCGACAACATCCTCGACCGTCTCGTCGATGCGGATGTTGCGGGCTGCTACAGCCTGCTGCACCTCTTCGAGGACGTCACCGGTGAGCTCAACGGTTCGCAGGACGTGGGTGATCTCCTCGGCGTCGAGCACACCGGAGATCGCTCCGCGCGCGAGCAGATTGTTCCACTCGCCTGGGTCGACACCGGGAAAAGGTGCCGAGTCCGCTGGTGCGTCAGACTGCCCGAAACTCAATCACGCTCCTCGTTACGCCGTTGGAGCCACCCTAGCAACAGCTCGGCCGCATCGTTCCCCGCCGAGGGTTCGTCGAACCGCTCCAGTGCCAGGCGCGCATCCCGGTTTGCCAGGATCTCCTCGGGGCCGATCTCGCTGACGGTGCGGCCCAGCTCGCGGCGCACGGCCGCGGCAATGAGGTTTCGCCCTTCGATCGCCGGGTCTGCGTCGATGTCGGCGACCGCTGCACGCTCGATCAGTTCGCGCGCCTCGGGGTCGGCCAGCTCGAGCGACCGGCCAACGGATCCGTCGCCTTCTGCCACTGCAAGGAACGCGCGTCGGGCAACGTCGTCGACGAACAGAACCTCATCGAGCCAACCGGCCATGTCGTGCCACCGTTGCAACAGCAGGGCGATCGCCACGAACTCGGCGTTCTCCGAGCTGCCGACGCGTCGCACGGTGGTGACTCGCACGATCGGCCGGGCCGATCGCCGTGATGCGATGGCCACCAGATCGTTGATCGGCAGGCCGGTGTGGCTGGCAACCTGGCCCGCATAGAGCTTGCGTACGTTGGTGTCGGGGTGCTCGTTGACGACGGCCATCGCTTGCTCGGCCAGGCGGGCGCGGTCCTCGGGAGAGTTGAGCGGGCGCCCCGTCATCACCCGCTGTAGTCGGAAACCCAGGAACGGGAGAGCGTTGTCGACCGCCGCGGCCAGGGCCTGCGGATTCGACAGGCTGAGCTCACCAGGGTCCTGACCCCTGGGGAAGGCAGCCACGCTGACCTGAACCTGGTACTTCTGCTCCCACTCGTAGAACTTCTCGGCCGCACCTTGACCGGCCGCATCGGCATCGAACGCCAGTACGACACGATTGGCGAAGCGCTTGAGCATACGAACGTGTTCTTCGGTCAGCGCCGTGCCACACGTGGCGACGGCACGCTTGACACCGGCGCGGTGAAATCCGATGACATCGGTGTATCCCTCGCACACGATCACTTGATCGGCAGCAACGATGTCGCCTTTGGCGCCGTGCAGGCCGTACAAGGTCTTCGATTTGGCGTAGATGTATGTCTCGGCCGAGTTCTTGTACTTCGCCGGGTCGCTCGAACCGGGCAGGATCCGACCGCCGAAGGCAACCGGGTCACCGCTCTCCGACATGATCGGAAACATCACCCGACCACGGAACGAGTCCTGCAGGCGACCGGCCTTGTTGGTGAACGCCAGCCCGGTGTCTCGGAGCGCGTCGCCGGGCAGCCCCACATCGCGGCTCAGCGCATCCCAGTCGTCGGGCGCCCACCCCAACTTGAACTGGCGGGCGATGTCGCCGGCCAGGCCGCGCTTGCGAAGGTAGTCGCGTGCGGCCCGAGCGTCGTCGCTGGTCAACAGGCGCTGGTGGTACCACTCGACCGCCTTGCCCATCGCCTCGATCAACTTCTTGCGGCGCAGCCGATCCTTGCTCTCGCCGCCCGACGTGTACTGCAGCTGGATTCCTGCCTTGGCCGCAAGTTGCTCGACGGCGTTGACGAAGTCGACGTGCTCGATCTCCTGCACGAACGTGAACACGTCGCCGGCCGCCCCACATCCGAAACATTTGTACCGACCAGTCTCTTCCCGCACGTTGAACGACCCGCTGCGTTCGGCGTGGAAGGGGCACAGCCCGACCCAGTTGCGCCCCACGCGCCGCAACGCGACGTATTGCTGGACGACGTCGGAGATCGACACGGTGGCTCGTAGTCGTTCGAGATCCTCTTCGACAATCGCCACGGCCGCGAGGTTACCGGAGGGGTGTCACCGCTCGTCGGGAGGCGGAGGCTCCTGGACGAGCGCAATGCGGTCGAGGCCACGGGTGCGTCGCAACGAAAAAGACACCGATGCGATCAGGACGAGAACGATCACGAGCAACGACACCGGTGTGGCGATGTGATACCAGCGGCTGACGATCATCTTGATGCCGACGAACGCCAGGATGATCGCCAGGCCTTGTTGCAGGTATGTGAACCGGGCATGCATGTTCGCGAGCATGAAGTACAGCGATCGCAGGCCCATGATCGCGAACGCATTCGACGTGAACACGATGAACTGTTCG
Source organism: Ilumatobacteraceae bacterium (assembly GCA_039931555.1). GTDB lineage: Bacteria > Actinomycetota > Acidimicrobiia > Acidimicrobiales > Ilumatobacteraceae > JAENVT01. The sequence continues at coordinate 3,350 of JBDTRP010000112.1, forward strand.
TTGCTGACGGCGAGGACTGCCGGAACCGAATCGACCGCGAACAAGAGGTCGGTTGCCTCGACGAGCAGCAGCACTGCGAACAGGGGCGTGGCGAGGAGCTTGCCGTCGACGCGAACGAACATGTTGTGACCGTGCAAGTCGGGTGTCGTCGGCACGAAGCGGCGCACAAGCGCCAGGAATCGACTGTCGGCCGGGTCGACGGCGTCGGTGTCGGAGAAGAGCAGCTTGCCGGCCGTGTACAGCAAGAAACCACCGAAGATGAACAACATCCATTCGAAGCGAGTGATCAACGCGAGGCCGGCGAAGATGAACCCGGCGCGCAACACCAAGGCACCGAACACACCCCACAGCAGCACGCGACGTTGGTACTGCACAGGAACCTGGAAGTAGGCCAGGATCAGCGCCCAAACGAACACGTTGTCGATCGACAGGCTGTACTCGATCAGGTAGCCGGAGAACCATTCGCCGCCCGCTCCGGTGCCGAACGAGGCGATCACGACCACGCCGAAGGTGGCCCCGATGGCAACCCAGGCGATGGTCTCCAGGGCAGCGCGGTGCATGCTCGGCGCGTGCTCGCGACGATGCAGCACCAAGATGTCGAACAGCAACATCGCGACGATCACGGCGATCGTCGCCGGCCATGCCCAACCGGGCACGGTGATGTCGATGAATTCGTCGCCGACGTTGGCCCTGGCGATCAAGCCCATCGGCATCTAATCACGACCGAAAAGACCGCCCAACGCCCCACCCATCGATGCCCCGCTGGAATTGCCCGTTCCGACGAAGCTCTGGATCCAGCCCATCAGCTCTGTCGGGTTGCGGGTCTGGGTCCACACCCGACCGGGACCGGTGAAGTCGAACACGAACCCCTCACCGCTCTTCCAACTCTGCACCAGTCCCCCACCGCTTGCCTTGCGAATCGCCATCTGCACGGTGTCTTCGTAAGCAACCATGTGACCGGTGTCGATCGTGATCGCCTGCCCCGCTTGGAGGTTCCACACCTCGAGCGCGCCGTAACAGGCGAACACCACGGTGCCTTGACCCTCGGTGCGGATGATGAATCCGCCCTCGCCACCGAACAGGTTCTTGAACCCACCCCACTGGGTGTCGATCGTGACGTTGACCTCGTTGCCCAGCCACGAGCCCTTCTGCACGAAGAGCGCATGACCCGGCGACACCTCGTGTGTCGTGATGTCTCCCGGCAGCCGCGCGGCGATGTCGACGAACCCACCCGATGCCGGCGCAGTGTACGTGCTGACGAAGAAGCTCTCACCGCCCAGCGCAGCCCGTTTGAGCGACTTCATGATTCCGCCTTGGGCCTTCGACTCGAGGATGACGCCTGCCGACATCGCCATCATTGCCCCGCTCTCGACCCGTACCGGTTCGTTCGGCGCCAACGTGAGACGTGCGACCCCATACGCCGGGCCTTGGCGAGTCTGTACCTGCATGACGCGACCTCCGGCCTATTTCGTTTCCGACTTGCCGCCGCCGGCCCGGGTGAGGATCGCCTGCGCCGCGGCAAGACGAGCGATGGGCACACGGAACGGGCTGCAACTGACGTAGTCGAGGCCGGCATCGTAGAACAGCTGGATGCTCTCGGGGTCGCCGCCGTGCTCGCCGCACACACCGAGCTTGAGACCCTTCTTCGCCGCCCTGCCGAGCTTGGCGGCGATGCGCACGAGCTCACCGACGCCTCGCTGGTCGATGGTCTCGAACGGGTTACGCTTCAACAAGCCCTGCTCGAGATACGCCGGCATCATCCGGCTCTCGACATCGTCACGGCTGAAGCCGAAGGTCATCTGTGTGAGGTCGTTGGTGCCGAAGCTGAAGAAGTCAGCCTCCTCGGCGATCTCGTCGGCGCACAACGCAGCGCGCGGCGTCTCGATCATCGTCCCGATCGTGATGTCAGGCTTGTTCTTCATGCCCTTCAACGCCTCGTCGATCTCGGCCTGCACCCAGCTCCGCGCCAGCGCCAGCTCTTCGCGGCTGACGGTCAGCGGGATCATGACCTCGACGATGGGGTTCTTGCCCTTCTTGCGCAGTTCGGCTGCAGCGGCAAGCAGTGCCTTGACCTGCATGGCGTAGAGCCCCGGCTTGACGACACCCAGACGTACGCCGCGGGTGCCGAGCATTGGGTTGTGCTCGGCCCAGTCCTCGGCCGCGCCGAGCTCTTTGTCCTCACGAGCCGACAACCCCTGTGACGCCTGCTTGATACGCAGCTCTTCGATCGATGGCAGGAACTCGTGCAGCGGCGGGTCGAGCAGGCGAACGGTCACCGGCAGACCATCCATTGCCTCGAGGATCTCCTCGAAGTCGATCTGTTGCACCCGACCGAGCTCGGCCAGGGCCGCTGACTCCTCGGCCGGAGTGTCGGCCAGGATCATCTCCCGCACGACCGGCAAGCGGTCCGGTGCAAGGAACATGTGCTCGGTGCGGCACAGGCCGATGCCTTCGGCGCCGAGCTGGCGGGCATTGGTCGCGTCCTCGCCGGTGTCGGCGTTGGCGCGGACGGCCAGCTTGCCTTTGCGAACCTGATCGGCCCACTCGAGGATGGTCACGAACTCGGCAGGCGGCTCCGCAGCCTCCAGCTTCATCTCCCCGAGGATGACCTCACCGGTCGTGCCGTCGAGCGAGATCGTGTCGCCCTCTTTCACGACGATGTCGCCGACCGTGAACTGCTTGCCCTCGATCTTCACCATGTCGGCGCCGACGATGGCCGGCGTACCCCACCCACGGGCGACGACGGCAGCGTGACTGACGAGTCCGCCTCGTGCCGTCAGGATGCCCTGGCTGACCATCATGCCGTGCACGTCTTCGGGGCTCGTCTCGCTGCGCACCAGGATCACCTGCTCGCCACGATCGTCGGCATCGGTCGCGTCGTCGGCGGTGAAGTACACCCTGCCGACGGCGGCGCCAGGCGATGCCGCCAGGCCTTTGGCGATGACCTTGCCCTTGCCCGCGAACTGCGGGTGCAGGACCTGATCGAGATGGTCAGCAGCAACGCGCATGAGTGCTTCGTGCTTGGTGATCTTCCAGCGAGCCTTGCCCGAGCCGGTGCCCTTCGTCATGTCGACGGCCATCTTCAATGCCGCCGCGCCGGTGCGCTTGCCGACACGGGTCTGCAGCATCCACAACTTGCCCTGCTCGATCGTGAACTCGGTGTCGCACATGTCGGTGTAGTGGCGCTCGAGGCGATTGAAGATGTCGATCAGCTCGGCGTGGATCTTCGGGAAGTGCCCCTTCAGGTGGTCGAGGTCCTCGGTGTTGCGAATGCCCGCGACCACGTCTTCACCCTGCGCGTTGATGAGGAAGTCGCCGTAGGGCTTGTTCTCGCCGGTGGCCGCGTTGCGAGTGAAACCCACACCGGTGCCGCTCAGTTGATCGCGGTTGCCGAAGACCATCGCCTGCACGTTGACCGCCGTCCCGAGGTCGTGGCTGATGCGCTCGCGGACGCGGTAGGCGATCGCCCGTGCGCCGTTCCAACTGGCGAAGACGGCCTCGACCGCTCCGCGCAGTTGCTTCGTGGGATCCTGCGGGAACGGCTTGCCGGTCTCGGCCTTCACGACCTGCTTGTAGTGCCCACACAGCTCCTTCAACGCCTTCGCCGTCAGTTCGGCGTCGGTCTTGACCTTGGCCGCGGCCTTGGCTGCCTCCAACGGCTTGTCGAAGTGCTCGCCGTCGACACCCAGCACGATGCGGCCGTACATGGCGATGAACCGGCGATAGCTGTCGTAGGCGAAGCGTTCGTTGCCGGTGACAGCGGCCAGTCCCTTGACGCTTCTGTCGTTGAGTCCGAGGTTGAGCACGGTGTCCATCATCCCGGGCATCGAGAACTTGGCACCGGACCGCACGCTGACCAGGAGCGGGTCGGCGGCGTCACCGAGGGTGCGACCCATCGCCTTTTCGAGCTTGGCCACCTGCGTGGCGATCTCGTCGGACAGGCCACTCGGCCAGCCACCTTTCATGTAGGCACGACAGGCATCAGTGGAGATCGTGAAGCCGGGCGGGACCGGCAACTTCAGCACGCTGGTCATCTCGGCCAGGTTGGCCCCCTTGCCACCGAGGAGGTCCTTGTACTCCATGGGAGAACGACGGTGTTTATGATCAAAGGAGTAGACGTAAGGCACGGAAGACGAGTCTACGCGGTCCTGCCGGTGGGACGGACTTTCCGCACGCGTAGGCTCACGCTATGAGTTCGCAACCGGCATTTCGGCTGTTCGGGTTCCCCGTTCATGTCCGACCCGGTTTCTACATGTTCATGGTGATCGTCGTGATCGTCAACGGCCCGGATCTCGGGATCTGGCTCGCTGGCTTCATCGCCGCGCTGACGTTGATCCACGAGCTCGGCCATGCGTTCGCGGCCCGTGCGACAGGTGCCCAGGCAGAGATCTCTCTCGACCTCCTCGCGGGGTACGCCTCGTTCATTCCCACCCGCCCGCTGAAGCGGTGGGAGCGCGCCGGCATCAGCTTCGCCGGGCCGGCAGTTCAGATCTCCGTCAGCGTGCTGGCGCTGTGGGCGATGGGCGTGCATCCTCTCCACCCTGGTGTCGGCGCGTCGGATGCCGCCCGCGCCCTGTGGTGGGCCGGTCCGGTGATCGGGCTGTTCAACCTGCTGCCGATCCTGCCCTTCGACGGCGGCAACATCGTGCTGGCCGGCCTCGAGCTGGTGCTCGGCAGCAAGGCCAGGCTGGTCATGCTGTATGCCAGTTTTGCCATCACCATCGGCGGTGGTCTGTGGCTGCTCACCCAGCCGCGATTCGGCACCATCGCCATCTACGCGGCGATCTTCCCGCTGATGGCACAGATGCAGATGTTGCGTGCATACCGCGAGTCGAAGCAGCCGCCCAGTGGCCTCGCCGCGGCCGCATTGGCCGAGACTGCCGCGTGGCGCGACAACGACTTGTCGCAGATGCTGCCCGAGCAGGTCCCGTCACCATGGTTCCGCGCCAACCAGCAGTTGCACCAGACCAGCCCCGAGCTCGCCAGGGCCGTCCTGCTCGATTCCTTCGCGTACGCCGGTCAACCTCGCTGGCTCCCGCCCGACGCCGCGGACCAGGGGACCCTTCGGACTCTCGTCGACCTGCTCCCCCGGCCACTGCCCACGGGCAACCCCCACGCCGAACAAGCCCTCGCCGGCATCCTCGTGCGGCTCGGCGACTACGACGGCGCCGCTCACTACGCCGCGGACTCCTACCGACGGTCGCCGTCGCCGATCTCGGCGTTCATGATCGCCCGCAGCGCCGCTTCCTTGGGCGATCGCGAGACCGCGGTCGGTTGGCTCCGCGCCGCGGAGACCCTGGCAAGCCCAGAATGGATCGGTCAGTCGCTGCGACAGGCGCCGGAGCTCGCGTTGCTCGCCGGGCGCAGGGCGCCTGCTGCCGACCTGGGATAGCTCGCCTCGTTCAGTCGAGCTGAGCGGCCAGCTTCTTCGGCGCGATCAGGCAATACGAGGTGCGGATCAGTTCGTCGATCTCGCCCCAATCGATCGGTGCGGCGGTCAAATCCATTCGTACCCAGCCGCCCCTGGCGAGGTACGGCGCCGGGGTGAAACGGGCATCGTCGAGCAGTGCGGGCAACTCGTCGCGATCCGCCTTCACGGTCAGGCTGCCGCCCTGACCTGGGAACGCGAAGATCTTCTTGCGCACCCGAAAGTTGATGTCGGTGCCCCATGTGACCTCTTCGGTCGCTTCCGGCAACGCCATCGCCAGCGACCGCATGCGCTCCAGGTTCTTGGCCAACGCCGTCGCCGTCGCCGTCATCGCGTCAGTCTCGCGCGGCCCCGTCGTGGCCACGCTTGAGGTACGCCAGCACCTGTGTCGATCCCACCGACGTAATCACGCCAATCGGTGCGCCGTCGTGCGACACTTCCTTACCGGGCTCATCGCCGTCGCGCTTGTCGAGCACCGCGAGTCGCCGCGGCGCAGTGGACCCTCGACTTTCCATCCGCTCCACCAGTTCCTGACCCGGGTAGCAACCCTTGGTGAAACTGATCGCCACGTCGGCCAGCCCTGTCTCGGCAGGAATGTTCTCCCCGGGGACGATCTCGGCGCCCATCATCGGCCACCCGGCGGCGATCCGGTTGTCGTCGTCGACATCGGTGGAGCCCGCCGAGTCGGCCTCGGCAGTGACCGTTGCCTTGACTCGGATCTTGAATCGGTTGAGTCGCGCCTCGAGAACCGGCCCGAAGCCGAGATCGGTGTCGAGCCGGAACGTCTCGTCGCCCGCCTTGGTCACCCGTGCCAGCACCTCGACACGCCCCGTCGGCTGCAGGAAGAACGTCCACCTCGAGTCGCCGTTGACCATCCCCCGCAGGTCCTGCGATGCCTGTGATTGCAGGTACGCCGCCGCGTCGGGACCGTCGATCACGACGACATCACGACGATCACCGAGCCAGGTCATGTCCATCGCACCAGTGTCGCAGCGCCATCGCCGGATGCCACACTGTGGCATGGCAGATCTCGATCGCGTCGCCGTTCGCGTGTCCGACGGCCTCCGCAACACACTCTCTCGTGTCAGCACGCTCGCGCTCGGAATGGCCGTTGTCGCGGCCATCATCGGCGTCGCGACGTTCGCGACCGGGCTGTGGATCTTCGACGGTTCCAGGTCGTCGTGGATCGTGATCGGCGGTGCACTCTGCCTGGCTCCGACGGTCGCCGCGCTGATCGCCTGGTTCTTCGTCAGAACAACGGTCAAGGCTGCGCCGGCGTTGCTCCGCGACGTTCGCGCCGTGCTCGGCGATTCGCGCAGCACTGCCAACGTGCTCATCAACTACGACACCGGCGAGCGACTGACCAACAATGCCAAGTCGCTCGGGTCCGTTCGACTCGACCTGAAGGAGCGCCGCAAAGAAATCCCCGCCCTCTACGCGGGGATTCGGGCGATCTGCAGCGTTCCCGGCCTCGTGGCGATCGCCCTGCTCGGTACCCTCGCCGTCGGCGCGCTGGGCACCATCTTGCTGATCGGCGGCCTCATCGACTGAGTACCGTGAGCCCGATCCCGCGTGAGGCGCGACACCCGGCTCACACGCAGCGGGCGAATCAGGCGGGGGTACCGACCTCCGTGCGTTGAGCGGTCATCCGGCGCGCCGCGGGGACGGCCGCGAGCAATGCGGCGGCCTTGTTGCGGCACTCGAGGTCTTCCTCGTCGGGGATCGAGTCGGCGACGATGCCCGCCCCGGCCTGGAACGAGGCGCCGTGGGCGCCGACGAACATCGTGCGAATCGCTATTGCGGTATCGAGGTTGCCACTGAAGTCGACGTAGCCGACGACGCCGGCGTATGGGCCGCGCTTCACCGGTTCGAGTGAGTCGATGATCTCCATGGCACGCACCTTGGGGGCGCCACTGACCGTGCCGGCCGGCAGCGTGGCGCGCAACACATCGATCGGGGTCTTGCCCTCGACCAGCTCGCCGCTGACTTGCGACGTGAGGTGCATCACGTGGCTGTAGCGCTCCAGCGTCATCAACTCGTCGACGTGCACCGTGCCAAACTTGGCGATCCTGCCCACGTCGTTGCGAGCGAGGTCGACGAGCATGATGTGCTCGGCGACCTCTTTGGGGTTCTCCTTCAACTCCCCTGCCATCCGCCGATCGTGATCGTCGTCGCGTCCGCGACGGCGGGTGCCGGCGATCGGGCGGCTGATCACCTTGCGACCGAGCACCTGTACCATCGGCTCGGGGGAGCTGCCCACGATGGTGATGTCCGGATGGCGGAGGAAGTACATGTATGGGCTCGGGTTGACCTGGCGAAGCACGCGATAGAAGTCGAACGGGTCGGCCTCGAGGTCGATGTCGTAGCGCTGCGAGAGCACCACCTGGAAGATGTCGCCGGCGACGATGTGCTCCTTGGCGACGTCGACGGCCTGTTGGAAGACTCCGTTGGCCATCGTGCTGCGAACGACCGGCATCTCGTCGTCGGCCTGCGGCGGCGCCACGGGCACGTATGCCAGCGGACGGGCGAGGTCGGCAACCGCCCGTTCGACCCGGCAGATCGCAGCGTCGTACGCCTGATCCAATTCGTCACTGCCCATCGCCAGGACCGGCACGCTCTCGATCAGGTACACGCGCTGGCGCCAATGGTCGAACGCCGCCAGCGACCCGATCACGCTCATCGCTGCGTCGGGAAGCTGGCGGTCGTCGCGGGGCATGCCGGGAAGATGCTCCACCTCGCGGACGACGTCGTACCCGAGGTACCCCATCACGCCACTCTGCAGCGGCGGCAGATCGGAGATGATCGGCGCCCTGTAGATGCGCAGCAACTCGTCGAGCGCCGCGAGCATTCCGCGATCGAGCGGCACCGACGACGGCACGGGACCGAACGTGGTGATGCGGCCGTCACGGAGTTCGAGCGTGGCCACTGGGTCGCGACCCACGAAGCTGTACCGGCTCCAGCGCTCGCCATGCTCGACGGACTCCAGCAAGAAGCCGGAGCCCGAGCCGACCAACTTGGCGTACGCGGCGACCGGCGTTTCCAAGTCGGCCAGCACCTCGGTCCACACCGGCACCACGGTGTGCTGTGCAGCGAGACTGTGGAACTCGTCGCGGCTCGGCCGCATTCGGAGACCCGTCATTCGCCGAACCGGCGGAAGAAGCACGAATAAGCGCCGGTGTGGCACGCCCCGTTGCCCTCCTGCTCGACCATGAACAGCAACGCGTCGGCGTCGCAGTCGTAGTACGCCTCGCGGACGAACTGGCGGTCACCGCTGGTGTCGCCCTTGCGCCACACCTCTTGACGACTGCGACTCCAATAGACCATCCGACCGCTGTCGAGCGTCGCTCGAAGTGTCTCGGCGTTCATCCACGCCAGCATCAGCACCGCCTTGGTCCCGACGTCTTGGGCGATGGCGGCCACGAGACCAGCTGAGTCGTACTTGATCGTCGAGAGTTGCTCGGGAGTTGGCTGTATTGTCACGCCGCGGGACATGGGCGACATGCTACGGCGCGCCGAGCGACGCACCCCGGGAGATACCACCTGCGACGCGGGCTAGAGATACAGCCCGGTGCTGGCCTCGATACGCGTCGCAGCGACCGCGTGGATGTCGCGTTCACGCAACATGACGTAGTCGTTGCCGCCGACCTCGACCTCGTAGCGATCCTCCGGGCTGAACAAGACGCGGTCGCCGACCTCGGCGCTGCGCACGTTCTGGCCGAGGGCCACCACCTCTGCCCACACCAGCCGCTTGGAGATCTGCGCGGTCGCTGGAATCAGGATGCCACCCGACGATCGACGCTCGCCGTCCTTCTCCGGGATGTGCACCAAGAGCCGGTCGTTGAGCATCTTGATCGGCAGCTTTTCGTTCTCCAGGGCCACGGCGGCAGGGTACCGCCGGGCGATTGTTTATGCCACCGCCGCCGAGATCCTGTCCATGACCTCGAGCGTCAACAACGGCAGTACGTCGATCGCCGCGAAGTTCTCGGCCACTTGGCTCGGCCGGCTGGCTCCGGTGATGACACTCGACACGTTCGGATTGGCGGCGCACCAGGCGAGACACAGCTGGGCAAGCGTGCAGTCGAGCTCGGCGGCGATCGGGCGCAATCGTTCGACCTTGGCCAACGCATCGTCGTCGGACAGTTGCGATTTCAACCACTCGTAGCCGGAGAGCGAGCCGCGGGAGTCGGCTGGGATCCCGTCCTTGTACTTGCCGGTCAACAACCCGGATGCCAATGGGCTCCAGATCGTGGTCCCGAGACCGATGTCGGTGTACAGCCTGGCGTACTCCTCCTCGACTCGCTTGCGGTCGAGCAGGTTGTACTGCGGCTGCTCCACCACCGGCTTGTGAAGGTGATGACGCTCGGCGATCTCCCACGCCGCGCGGATCTCGTCGGCCGCCCACTCGCTGGTCCCCCAGTACAACGCCTTGCCCGACGAGACGATGTCGGACATCGCCCACACGGTCTCCTCGATCGGCGTGTTCGGGTCGGCTCGGTGGCAGTAGATGAGATCGAGGAAGTCGACACCCATGCGCTCGAGCGAACCGTCGATGGCTTGCATGAGGTACTTGCGGTTCAACGTGTTGACCATGTTCGGCACTCGCTCGATGCCCCAGAAGAACTTCGAGCTCAACACATACGTCTGCCGCCTCCAACCGAGCTCGGAGATGACACGACCCATGATCGCCTCGCTCTCCCCCGCTGCGTAGGCCTCCGCGTTGTCGAAGAAGTTGCACCCTGCGTCGTACGCGGTCTGCATGCACTCCATGGCTGCGTCGTCCTTCATCTGGTTGTCGAACGACACCCAGCTTCCGAACGACAGCACAGAGACCTGCAGGCCGCTGCGACCGAGCCGGCGGTAGACCATTTTGTCTTTCAGCGATGTAGTGGGCATCGAGTTTCTCCTTGGTGGGTGCGAGGGGTTGCTTGCGAGCGGGGATGGACGTCAGCGCGGCATCACGGGTCGAACGGAGATGCCTGCTGCAGCCATGGCTGCTTTGGCATCGGCGATCACATGCTCGCCGAAATGAAAGATGCTGGCCGCCAACACTCCGGTTGCGCCGCCGTCGATGATTCCTTCGACGAGGTGCTGCATCGTACCGACACCGCCGCTGGCGATGACGGGCACGTTGACGTTCTCGGCGACGGCCGAGGTGAGGTCGAGGTCGTACCCGTCGCGTGTGCCGTCACGATCCATCGACGTCAGCAAGATCTCGCCGGCACCGAGCCTGGCGGCCTTCACCGCCCAGTCGAGGGCATCGATCCCCGTTGGGGTGCGCCCGCCGTGCAGGTAGACATCGAACCCGAGCCCGCCGGAGCGGCGCTTGGCGTCGATCGCACAGACACAACATTGCGAGCCGAACTCGGAGGCGATCTCGCTGATCAGCTCCGGCCGCTGCACTGCTGCGGTGTTGACACTGACCTTGTCGGCGCCCGCACGCAACATGCGCCGGGCGTCATCGACGGTGCGGATGCCGCCTCCGACGGTCAGTGGGATGAACACCTGCTCGGCAGTGCGGTAGACGACGTCGATCATGGTGGCGCGCCCATCGGATGATGCGGTGATGTCGAGGAAGACCAACTCGTCGGCACCCTCGGCGTCGTAGCGCGAAGCCAGTTCGACCGGGTCACCCGCGTCGCGTAACCCGATGAAGTTGATGCCCTTGACCACTCGACCGCTGGTCACGTCGAGGCACGGGATGACACGCGCGACCCTCATTGACGCAGAACCCGCAATGCGTCGACCACGGTGAACCGGCCTTCGTACAGCGCCTTGCCCGTGATGATCCCGGCGATGCCCGGCACCCCCGCCAGGGCAGCGACATCGTCGAGCGATGCAACGCCACCGCTGGCGATCACCGGCGCGGTGGAGTTGGCCGCGGCCGCAGCAAGGCCCTGGAGATCGGGGCCGCCGAGCATGCCGTCGCGGGCGATGTCGGTGATCACGAATGCGCTGGCCGACGGGTACCACGCCAATGCCTCGTCGAGCGAGATCCCCGAGCCCTCGGTCCAGCCGTGCACGGCCAACTCGCCATCGCGGTGGTCGAGGCCCACTGCGACATCGACCACGTCTGCTGCCGCGTCGACGAGCTCGGGGTGTTGCACCGCGGCAGACCCCATCACGACGCGTGCGACCCCGGCATCGGCCAGTTGTTGCGCGTCAGCGAGCGTGCGGACGCCGCCACCCGTTTGCACCCGTGCCCGTCCGGCGACTGCGTCGACGAGGGCCGCAACCAGTGGGCGGTTCCGCGGTGAGCCCGACTTCGCCGCGTCGAGGTCGACGATGTGGATCCACGACGCGCCGGCGTCGGCAAACGAACGAGCGACCGCGATCGGGTCGCTGCCGTACACGATTGCACTGCCGTAGTCGCCCTGGGTGAGGCGCACCACCTGGCCGTCGTGCAGATCGATCGCCGGGAACAGGTCGACCATCATCGGACGGACGCCTCGGCAGCGATGTGCACGAAGTTGCCCAGCAGCGCGAGGCCCCATGTGCTCGACTTTTCCGGGTGGAACTGTGTGGCAAACAGGTTGCCCTGCCGGAAGGCTGCATTGACGACACCGCCGTAGGTGCATGTCGCGGCGATCGCCGAGGGATCATCGGGAACCGCGTGCAACGAGTGCACGAAGTAGACCCACGCCTGCTCGGCAGGCAAGCCGGCGAACATGGGGTCCTCAGGCAAGGCAAGCGACAGCAGGTTCCACTGCATCTGCGGGCGCGGTAGCTCCGAACCCAGCCAACGGATCGTGCCAGGAATGATCCCGAGCCCGACAGCGGAGTCGTCTTCCTCGCTGGCATCGAACAACATCTGCATCCCGACGCAGATACCCATGAACGGTCGACCGGAGTCCACCGCGTCTTCGACGACGTCTTCGAGATCGGCCTCGCGCAACGCTGCCATGCACGCACCGAACGCGCCGACGCCCGGCAGCACGACCGCGTGGGCGTCGGCGATCAACCCATGGTCGACGGTGAGGCGTGCGTCGGCCCCACACCGCTGCAACGCCTTCTGCGCAGAGCGCAGATTTCCGATCCCATAGTCCAGGACAGCGATCAACGGCTGTTCAGTCATTGCTCAGAGCACACCCTTCGTCGACGGCACCTGCGCGCCCTCGACGCGCACAGCATCGCGGAGGCACCGCGCCAATCCCTTGAAGACCGCTTCGATGATGTGATGCACGTTCCGCCCGCGTCGCAACGTGACGTGCAGCGTGATGCCCGCAGCGGTGGCGAACGACGCAACGGCGTGCTCGGCCAATTGCGGATCGAATGCCGGATTGCCGAGGGGTAAGCACTCGGGCAACTCGACCTCCCACACCACGAACGGCCGCCCGGACAGATCGAGAGCCACCTCGACCAGTGCCTCGTCGAGGGGGTACAACCCGCTGGCGAATCGACGGACGCCCGCCTTGTCGCCGAGCGCTTGGCGGAACGCCTCGCCAAGGGTGATGGCAACGTCTTCCACCGTGTGATGCGTGTCGATGTGCAGGTCGCCGGCGGCGGCGATGCGCATATCGAACCCGCCGTGCTTGCCGACCTGTTCGAGCATGTGGTCGTAGAACGGGATTCCGGTCGAGATCTCCGTCACGCCACTCCCGTCGATGTCGATGACGAGATCGATGGACGTCTCCTTCGTGGCCCGGTGAATCGTCGCCGTGCGGCTCATTGCACGATCTCCTCGATGGCCACCAGAAACTCGTCGTTCTCGTCGACGGTGCCAATGGTGACGCGTAGACAGTCGGTGAGGCGCGGCCAACCCGAGCAGTCACGGATCAAGATGCTGCGGTCGAGCAACTCCTGCCACACCGCACGGCCAGGTTTGCTCCGCGGCCGGAAGAGGATGAAATTGGCGCCGCTCGGGAACACATCGAGGTCGAGTTGGCCGAGCCGTGCCGCGATCCGCTCGCGCTCGGTCACGATCTGTTCGACGCGAGCGTCCATCTCGTCGGTGAACTGCAACGCCAGCCGCCCGGCGATCTGCTTGGCAGCATCGAGGTGGTACGGAAGCACCACCTTGTCGAGTTCGGCAACCAGCCACGACGGCCCGACCAGGTAACCGAGACGACTGGCCGCCATCGACCAGGTCTTCGAGAACGTGCGCGTGACCACCAGCGGTGTCGTCTCGTCGACCAGGGTCAACGCCGACCAATCGGCGAACTGCCCGTACGCCTCGTCGACCACCAACAGCCCCGGCTCCGAGGCCAGTACCGCCTGCACGTTCTCGGGTGGCTCGACGAGCCCGGTGGGGTTGTTGGGCGAGCACAGGAACGTGACCGCCGGCCGGTTCTGCTCGATCAGGCGGACGGCGCCGTCGACATCCAACCGGAAGTCGGGGGCGCGCTCTCCTTCGACCACGGTCGCCCCGGTGAGCCTGGCGATGTGACCGTGCAACTGGTAGGTCGGTTCGAACGTCGCCACACGACGGCCGGGACCGCCGTAGGTCAGCAGCAGCGTCTGCAACACCTCGTTCGAGCCGTTCGCGGCGAAGACCTGGTCTGGTCGAACGTGGTGTGATTCCGCGATCGACGCCCGAAGCGCCGACGCGCTGCGATCGGGATAGCGATGCCACTCGACTCGTGACAGCTCGGCGGCGAACGCGTCGCGCCACGCGGCCGGCGGCGGCGTCGGCGCCTCGTTGGTGTTCAGCCGGATGCGCACGTCGACCTGCGGCGAGTGGTACCCCTCGAGTGCTCGCAAGTCGTCGCGTACCGTCACCGAATGCACAGGTGGCCACGATACCGACAGCGTCGCCAACGAGGGAGCCTCGATTTGGGCTCGCCCCACGCCAGACTGGGACCATGAACGACCCCGTTGCCGCAACCCTGACGGTCATCGCCGAACACGTAGAGCGATATCGACAGCAGCTTGCCGAGGTCGGTCCGTTGCAAATTCCAGTGGGCCGCGAGGATCTCCGCGCTGCAGTTGGCGAGGCCGAGCAGGGACTGCGCAACGCCGAGCGACTACTGCGGCGAGCATTGAAGCTGATCAGCTGAAACGGGCAAAAACACACGTGCAAAACGCGGCGACGGCCCCGATGAACGGGGCCATCGCTCTGCAATGCTAGGCGGCGGATCCCAGCATCGCCCGCAAACCAGGTGGCGGGAACCTGGTTGGTAGGGCAACTATACACCGATTCCAGGAGGGCGCAAGCGGCCACACTGAGTGGTATTCGGCCTACTTTCGTGACGCTCGGCGCGGCAGTTGCGACGACGGACAGATGTCCTCCAGTGTGCATTCAGCGCATCGCGGCTTCTTCGCGTCGCACACGCGACGGCCGTGCAGAATCATCCGCAAGCTGAATCGACCCCACTCCGACGGCGGCAGGAAGCGGTTGAGCTCGATCTCCAACTTCACCGGATCGTGGAGCGTGCTGAGACCGAGCCGCTTCGACAGGCGCAGCACATGGGTGTCGACCGGCAAACCCGGCAGATCGAACGCCACGCTGCGCACGACGTTGCCCGTCTTGCGTCCGACGCCGGGGAGTGTGACGAGGTCCGCGAGATCGGTGGGCACGTCACCGCCGAAGCGTTCGAGCAGCGCCTGCGCCATGCCAAGCAGACTTTTGGTCTTGTTCTGGTAGAAGCCGGTCGAGCGGATGACCTGCTCGACGTCGGTCGGGTTCGCTCCGGCAAGCTCGACGGGCGTCGGGTAGCTACGGAACAGCACGGGCGTCACCGTGTTGACCATCTTGTCGGTGCACTGAGCCGACAAGATCGTGGCAGCCAGCAGTTCGAACGCGTTGGTGTGATCGAGTTCGCACACGGCATCGGGATACGTCAGCGCCAGCCGTCGGGCCACCTCGATCGTTCGACCCTTCGGGGTGCGCGGCTTGGCCATGTCGTCGACACTATTCAACCAGGGGCGTACCAGCAGGAGCCTCTGCACCGACCGGGCATTAACCTCGGTGGCATGTGGCGCATCGAGACCCGGCGAAAGCTCGACGACCACGAGTTCGGACTCGTCGAGCAGTTGCTCATCGACGCGGCGAAGCACGACGGCTTCCGTCCGTTGTCGGATCATCTCCGCCTCAATCTCGTTCGTCGCGTCGGCGTCGACTTCGCCGCCGTCTTGGCCTTCGATACTGTCGAGACGCTGGCTGGCTACGCCCAGCTCGCACGTGCCAACCACTCGACCGCGATCGAGCTGGTCGTCGCTCCCGGCGAGCGCGCCCACGGAGCGGTCCTCACACCGCTGCTGCTACACGCCGCGCTCGAAATGGACGCAGCGGACGGCGGCGGACGCATCTCCTGGTGGGTCCATCAGCCTGGTGATCACGTCGAGGCCATCGCGGCAGCAGCTGGTCTCCGGCTGGGACGACGGCTGTATCAGATGCGCCGGACCCTGCCGCTCGATCAGACCACCACGGTCGAGACTCGGGCCTTCGTCGTCGGTCACGACGAGGACGAGTGGGTACGGGTCAACAACGCGGCGTTCCACGATCACCCTGAGCAAGGCGGCTGGACGGTCGACACGTTGCGTCAACGAGAAGCCGAGCCGTGGTTCGACCCTGCGGGGTTCCGCCTCCACGAGCGCGACGGCAAGCTCGCCGCGTTCTGCTGGACCAAGGTGCACGGTGACACCTCGCCACCGCTGGGTGAGATCTACGTGATCGCCGTCGATCCGCCGTTCCACGGTCTCGGGCTCGGCAAGGCGCTGACCATCGCCGGGCTCGATCACCTCGCCAGGCGAGGCTTGGCCGTCGGCATGTTGCACGTCGACGCCGCAAACGAGTCCGCGCTGTCGATGTACGAGCGGCTCGGGTTCTCGATCCACCACGCCGACTACGCCTACG
This sequence comes from Ilumatobacteraceae bacterium, assembly GCA_039931555.1. GTDB lineage: Bacteria > Actinomycetota > Acidimicrobiia > Acidimicrobiales > Ilumatobacteraceae > JAENVT01. Next base: position 19,570 of record JBDTRP010000112.1, read on the forward strand.
TTGCCGATCTGACGGGCACCACAACGAACGGGATACAACTATGACCGGAGCAACTTCCACGACCGGCACGGCGGACACCGGCGAGGCGAACGAAGCGCTCCCGCGCTGGAGCGTGGCCGACGTGCACGAATCGTTCCAATCGCGATCGTTCATCGACGCGCTCGAGCAGGTTGGGGCGGACTCGATGCGGCTCACGGCGTTGTTCGAGGAGCACGGCATCCGCCGGTGCGGGCCGCGGGTGGTCGACGCTGCCGACGGTCGAGCTGCCGATGCGGTGATCCGCGCCATCAACGAGACCGAGCAGCGCACGGATCTCGTCGGCGCTTACGTGTACGCCACCGTCACGACCGACAGCTTCGACGAGACGGCGCAGGGTCTGCTCAGCGAGCTCGAGGTGATCGAGTCGCAACAGCGGCCGCTCTTCGCTCGACTTGCGGAGTGGGTCAACTCACTCGGCATCGACGCCCTGGCGACCGTCAGCACCGAGGTCGCCGAGCACCGTGGGCCACTCACGTTCCTGGCGGCCCGGGCACAGCACCAGATGTCGGAGGTCGAAGAAGGCTTGTACGCCGAGTTGTCGACCGGAGGGTCGACGGCCTGGGAACACCTGCATTCCGACATCACCTCGCAACTCACCGAAGTGGTCGAGCTGCCTGGCGGGGCCAAGACCATGCCGATGGCGGCGATCCGCGGCCTGGCGACGGATGGCGACCCGGAGGTACGCCGGCTGGCTCACGAGGCCGAGATGCGCGCATGGCCAACGGTCGCTGTCGCCTGCGCCGCGGCAATGAACGCGGTCAAAGGTGAAGCCAACATCGTCAACCGGCGACGCGGCTGGAACAGCCCGATCGAAGCCTCGTTGTTCGCCAACAACATCAGTCAGGCGACGTTCGACGCGATGCAGAGCGCAGTCGATGCCGCGCTCCCCGACCTCCGCAGGTGGATGCACGTCAAGGCGCGGCTACACGGTCGCCCCGGTGCGCTGCCGTGGTACGACCTGTTCGCTCCACTGCCGTTCGCGCCGAGCGCCATCTCGTGGACCGACGGCCTGAACATCGTCCGCGGCGCCTTCGCGTCGTACAGCCAGCCGCTCGGCGGCCTCGTCGATAGGGCGGTCGACGAGCGGTGGATCGACGCCGGGCCGCGAGAGGGCAAGCGTGGCGGAGCGTTCTGCATGCCGTTCGTCGACGACCGCTCGTTGGTCTTCCTCAACTGGAGCGGCAGCGTCGACAGCGCTCAGACCACGGCCCACGAGCTGGGCCACGCCTACCACAACACCCAACTCGCCCAACGCACCGCGTTGCAGCGTCGCATGCCGATGGCACTCGCCGAGACCGCGAGCATCTTCTGTGAGACCCTCGTCGTCGAGGAGGGTTTGCTGCACCTCACCGGGCGCGACCGGCTGGCGCTGCTCGACGTCAATCTCCTCAGCGCAGTGCAGACGATCGTCGACATTCGCAGCAGGCTGATCTTCGAGACCGAGGTCTTCGCCCGGCGCCAACGCCGCACCCTGGGTGTGTCGGAGCTCAACGAGATGATGTTGTCCGCACAGTCCGATGCCTACGGCAACGGGCTCGATCAGTCGACTGCACACCAGTACATGTGGGCCGTGAAGCCGCACTACTACTCCTCGCACTTCTACAACTGGCCCTACACGTACGGCCTCCTGTTCGGTCTCGGCCTGTTCGCCAAGTACCGCGACGACCCGCAGCCGTTCAAGTTGTCGTACGACGATGTGTTGTCGCGCGCGGGCATGAACACGGCCGAGGAGCTCGGCGGAGTGTTCGGCTTCGACGTGTCGGACGTTGGTTTCTGGACGGCGAGCCTCGACGTGTTGCGTGGTCACATCGACCAGTACACGGCCTTGGCCGCCGAGGTGTGACCGGTACCGGTGTGACCACGTCGTTGTACCAGCCGAGCCGAACCGAGCTGGCCGAGTTGCTGGACGGTGAGCCGCGTTACCGGCTCGACCAGATCTGGCAGGGGTTGTACCAGAACTTCTCGACGCCGGAGGAGATGACCAATCTTCCCAAGGCGTTGCGGGCCAGGCTGTCGCAGCGGCTGACACCGGCCCTGCGCGTCGTCGTCCGCCGGGTCAGCGACGGAGGCGACACCGTCAAGTACCTCTGGGAGTTGCACGACGGCAGGCGGATCGAGACGGTGCTGATGGTGTATCCCGATCGGGTCACGGTCTGTGTCAGCAGCCAGGTGGGGTGCGCGATGGGCTGCGGTTTCTGCGCTACCGGTCAGGCCGGGTTCGGTCGCCATCTGACCGTCGGCGAGATCGTCGAGCAGGTCGTGGCCGCCGCCCGCGAGGCGCGATCGATGGAGCGCCGGCTCGGCAACGTGGTGTTCATGGGCATGGGCGAGCCGCTGGCCAACGAAGGTGTCGTCTGGGAATCGATCGAGCGGCTGCACGGAGACCTCGGGTTGTCGGCACGAAAGCTGACCATCTCGACCGTCGGACTGGTGCCGGGCATTCGCCGCCTGACCGAGCGGCCGCTGCCCGTCAATCTTGCTGTGTCGTTGCATGCCGCCAACGACCGGTTGCGCGACGAGTTGGTACCGATCAACAAGCGCTACCCCATCGACGAGTTGATGTCGGCCTGTGCGGACTACCTGGCGGTCAAGGGCAGGCGGCTCAGCTTCGAATGGGCGATGATCGACGGGGTCAACGACCGAACGTCCGATGCGGCCGAACTCGCCAAGCTGTGCCGGCGCTTCCGCCTGCCTGCCCACGTCAACCTCATCCCGCTCAACCCCACACCCGGCTACCCCACGGTCGGCTCGCCGCTGAAGCGCGTGCACGACTTCCGAGACAGCTTGGAGTCCCTCGGTGTCAACGCAACCGTGCGCCGCAACCGGGGCACCGACATCGATGCTGCCTGCGGCCAGCTGGCTGCCGGCCAACCGGTGACGCTGAGCCCGTCACGGTGAGGTCAGGTACTTCGGGTTGGCCACGGCCAACTTGTCCCGTACCGATTGCCACACCAGGCTGCGCACCTCATCCAGCCGGTCGTCGAGGTCGCCGGCCCTGATCGCAGCAGCCAAGGCTGCATCGTCAGCGACACCGAGACGCTTCAGGCGATCGAGGTGCGCGGCGCGTTGCACGTCGCCAAGACCGAGCTCGCGTTCGACGATCGCCAGGGCGTTGATTGCCACACGGGTGTGGTACTGCAACCGACCACCGGTGGCAGCCAGCACATCGCGCTGCAGCCACTCGCGCACCGCCTCGACCAGCTCAGCGGCGGACGGCGCATCGTGCGGGCTCACCAGTGACCTTCCAACGCCAGGAACAGGTCGTGTTCGTTCTCACAGACCCGCCGGCCGATTGCCGCCAGCTCATGATTTCGCGTTGTTCCGGTGAGGTGGGCATTGGCCTGCATGATGCACATGATCCCCCACTTCATCGTGCCCAGCACCTCCCACCATCGCACAGCACCGGCATCGACCGGACCACCGCCGGCGGCCTCGTAGGCCTCGAACAGCGCGTCGTACGTGGCCACGCCGGCGGCGGGGCTCGGCGACCCGAACCGCCACGCCTTCACGCACATCCAGCCGAGATCTTCCAACGGATCACCGAGGTGCACGAGCTCCCAATCGAGCACGGCCCTCAAGCCCTGCTCGTCGACGATCACGTTGCCGAGGCGGAAGTCACCGTGCACCACCACGTGCGACCCCGTGGGAGGCCGATGACCATCCAGCCATCGCAACACCAGCTCGAACGCCGGGTGGGGCTCGCCGAGCGTGTCGAGCATCTGGCGGTACTGCTCGACCTGATCCGTGTTGGTCAGACCGGGAATCGTCGCCGGCTCGATCGAATGGATCGTGACCAGCGCATCGGCAAGTTGCGCCGGCAAGACCTCGCGAGCATGTGCGTATTCGACGTCGCGGAGCAGCTTGCGCGGTGTCGTCTCCCCCGCGACGCTCGTCACGATCGTGTAGGCGGCACCCAGGTCGGTGCGATCAGTCGAGGCGGCGATGATCGTTGCCGTGGGCACGCCCGCCGCTGCGGCGGCACGCACAGCGGCGGTCTCCACCGCCATATCGCGCTCGTCACCGTCACGCTGTCGTTGCAAGATCAGCGACCGACCGTCGGCTTCGAACCGCCAGGTGTCGCGCGACGCGCCGCCCGACAGTCGCGTCAGTCCGGCGATCGTCGCAGCACCGAGCACCGCTGCCAACCGTTCGGCGAGCTCGTCGGCCATCAGCCAAACGATGGGCAGTGGGCCGCAACCGTGGGGTAGGGATTGACGGCCGGGCCGCCGAAGGGGTGCACCTCGAAGTGGAGGTGTGCGATGCTGAATTGGGCGTTGCCGCTCTGGCCCAGGAAGCCGATCGTGGTGCCGGCGGTCACCGAGCCGAGTTGGCCGTACCGGTCGAGGTGCGCGTAGTAGTACTTGTGTCCGTCGACCCCGCTGAACCACACGGTCGTACCGCCCAGTGCGTTGGTCTTGGCCTCGGCGACGCCATCGACGACGGCGAGCACCGGGATGCCGCGCTGCCCGATCATGTCGACACCCTGGTGCCGGCGCCCGCCACTGCGTGGCGCACCCCACGTGTCTGCGAATGGCGCTGGGGCGCTGCCGGTCGGGCACGTCCAACCCGGCCAGGTGCCGTAGTCGTTACCTCCACCACCGGGGAAGTTGCCGTTACCGCCACCACCGGTCTGCCCGCCGCCAGCGTCGGGCAGCGAAGGTCGCGTGGCAACGCCGCTCGGCGCACCTGAGTCACCCGAGTCACCGCCGTTGTCGCCGGCAGGGGCCGCGTTCTTGCCGGACGAATCGGGCACGGAATCCACGGGCGTCGGGATCGTCGGAGTCGGCGCATTGAGCAGCTTCTTGCGATCCGTCTCGCGCTTGCGCCGTGCTTGCTCGGCGATCAGCGCCGTGCGCACCGACTCGTCCTTCAGGCGATCAGCCTCGACATCTTTCAGGCGCTGCACTTCTGCCGAAGCCGCGTCTTTGAGCGATGCCAGGTTGATGCGTTCCTTCTCCGCCTGACCCTTCTTGTCGGCCAGCTTCAGGCGTTTGTCGGCCAGATCGGCGTTGAGGGCATCGAAGCGGTCGAAGTCGTTGGCCGACGAGTCGTAGATCACTTCCATCAACGCGTCGATCTTGACCTGATCCTCCGGTGACTGGAACCCCGTCAACAACGGCACGCCGGTGGTGCCCGACCGGGTGTAGCGACCGATGGCCACGTTCTCGACCGAAAGCTGCAGGGCCTTGACATCGCCCTCCAGCGCCGTGATCTCGGACTGCAATTGATCCTGCTGCAAGGTGAGCTGATCGATGCGCGATTCCGAGGCGAAGTAGGCGTCGGCCGCAGCGTTGGCACGCTCGCGGGCGTCGGCGATCTCCTTGGCGGCCTGTTCGGCAGCGGTGTCCGCGGCGCGCCCGACCGTGGTCACCGACAGCGGCGCGAAAAAGCACACCGCCGACACAATCACCAGTATCCGACGCATCCCGCTGCGAGGGTACCAGCGGTTTGGGCGTTACGACCGGCATCTCTTACTCTGGGTGGCGGTATCGTCACATCTCCATGTCTGAAGCGAGGCGGTCGGCACCATCGGGCTCAGAGGTCGTGCGCCTCGTCGATGTCAGCTTCGTCCGCGGGGAACGCACCATCCTCGCGCCGTTGACGTGGAACGTGCTGGCCGATCAGCGGTGGGTGGTGCTGGGCGCCAACGGCTCGGGCAAGACGACTCTGTTGCGGATTGCGGCGATGTACGAGCACCCCTCGAGTGGCGATGTGCAGGTGCTGGGCGAGCGCCTGGGGCGAACCGACGTGCGCGTGCTGAGGCGGCGCATCGGCTACATGTCGCCCTCGCTGGCCGTGCAGTTGCGGCAGGAACTGCGATGCCTCGACATCGTGATGACCGCGAAGTACGCCGCGCTGGAGCCGTGGTGGCACCGCTACGACGCAGCCGACGAGGCGCGGGCGAGAGCATGCCTCGAGCGGATGGGTGTCGCCTGGCTGGCCGACCGGCCGATGTCGACCACCTCGTCGGGTGAGCAGCAGCGCGTCCTTCTGGCCCGGACCTTGATGAACGAGCCGGCCGTGTTGCTGCTCGACGAACCCAGCGCCCGTCTCGATCTCGGCGGTCGCGAGCAACTTGTTCAGGCCCTGGCCGAGCTGACGACCGACGCGGCGGGGCCGCCCGTGATCCTTGTGACCCACCACCTCGACGAGGTACCCCCTGGCATGACCCACGTGCTGATGCTGCGCGACGGCAGAGTCGCGGCGTCGGGTCCGATCGATCGCACACTGACATCGGCGAGCCTCAGTGAATGCTTCGGGATGACGCTGAACTTGGAGCAGCGCGACGACGGCCGCTTCAGCGCCTGGTCGCCACGAGTGCCAACAACCGCTCGCGCCCCGAGGTGATCTGCTCGGCGAGCACCCGCTCGAGTGCGCCGCCGGTCCACAGCGAACCGCCGTAGTGCAGGTGCATCGTCAACGTGCTGAGACCGGCACGCTCGTCGATGCTGGCGGCCAGAACCCACGGCGAATGGTTGCGGCCATCGGCCTGATCGCGCTCGAACGTGACAGCACACGTCTGCGCATCACGGATGGTTCGGACCATTCGCAATCGCTTGCTGCGCGCCAACGGGCCGAGACGGGCCCGCAACTCGACGTCCCACACGGGGTCGTCGCCGGGCTCCGCAGTCGCGCTGTGCACCAGACCGTTCCACTGCGGATAGGTCGACAGATCGTCGACCAGCTCGAACAACTGGTCGGCCGCGCACGGCGCCTCGAGCGACGCGGTGATGTCCATCGCCGGCCTACGTGGCCGGGCGGGCCCGGCCCTGCCCGCCGAACGCGCGGGCCAGGAGCGGACTGTGGGCCTCGAGCAGCCCATCGAGGTCGTCGGTCTGGTCGAACGTCGGTTTCCACGGCAGCACCTCGGTCTCGACCGGGGCAGCGGGCTCGCTGAAGTCGTCGTCCATCTCGGCGGCGACCACGTCAGCACCGAGCTCCAACTGCTCGGTTTCGTCGTGATGATGCCGGACCACACGACGCTGCCGGGGCTGCGCCGCGGTTGGTTGAGCCGGCGCCCTGAACAACCGGGGCACGGGATCGCGGCGGTCGTCGAGCATCCAACCGAGCGGAACGACCATGGCGTCGGCATGTCGACGGCACAAGACACCGGCACGATCGGTGGTCACACGATCGTACGAATCGATCCAGACCATCAGGTGCTCGGCGTCGAAGCCATAGGTCATCTCGGCGACTTGCGAACATCCAGGGCGTTCACACAGTCGCGTCATCTCTCATAACGTACCCGAGGAACACCCCCTCGTCCGGCTTCATCAGCCCCTTCGGTGCCGCCGGCATGACAAAGTGATCGGCCATGAAGTTTCGAACCACTCTCATCCAGCACGGCAAGACAGCGACCGGTTTCGAGGTGTCGGCCGGCGTCGAGATCGACGTCGTCCCCGAGAGTTGCGGCCGAGGCACCGACCGTGGTTTCTGTCTGGCGGTCGCTGCCGGAGTCGCGGCCGTCGCATCCGCATCCATCGGCGATCCTCCCGTCTGACGCCCTCCGCCGCCTCGGTGGTCGCCTGACCTCCGATCAGGTCGTGGTCATCGGGCCAAATGCGTATCCCTGCCAACATCGACAGCCGGATTGGTACGGCAGAGGCGAACTGTCGCGGCGCCGAGAACCACCGCAGATCCAAGCAGGCAGCTGACGATCGTCGCGTTGGCTCGATGAGTGCCCAGCAGAGCCGTGAGCGCCGCGACGACGAACACCTCGACGCCGAGCGCGACGACGAATGCGGCGACACGACTGCCTCGACGACCTCGCCTGCGCGCCCAATGTGAGATCCCCCACGTCGCCAGCGTGAGGACGATCGCATTCGCCACGAGGAATGCAGCGACGATCGCGAAAATGGCCTGAACGATGCCGTCAAACGCGTCCGGGTCATCGAACATGCCTCTTGAGTCGGCACGGTCAGCGGCCCGCTTGAGTCGGGCGTCGGTGGATCGGGGCCGGCCACCAAAGCCAGCCCGCTAGCCGCCCGCTAGCCGAGGACGGACCGCAGGGCGTCGAGGCGCGACGGCACCAGGCGATACCACACCCACAGGCCGCGCTTGTCGCGTTCGATCAGGCCGGCGTCGACGAGGATCTTCATGTGATGGCTGACCGTCGGCTGTGAACGACCCGAGGGTTCGAGCAGATCACACGCACACACCTCGTCGGAGCCGGATGCGGCGATGAAGCTCAGCAGCCGCAGGCGAATTGGGTCGGCCAGGGCGGCGAACGAACTGGCCAACAGCGCGGCTTGCTCTTCATCGAGCACGTCGACGCGCACTGGGGAGCAGCAGGCGATCGGATCGAGCAATGAGATCTTGCGGACGGCCATGTGCCCACTGTACCGAAAAGTCTTCGAAGCGCATTGACATCTGTCAATCTAACAGGTAGCGTCACTGCATCGACTATCGTCAATGTATTGTTGACACCACTTCCCCAGGAGGAACCCAGAATGTCCCGTGTGCAACTCGCCCTCAACGTGGCCGACCTCGACGCTTCGATCGAGTTCTACACCAGGTTGTTCCAGACGCCTCCGGCCAAGATCCGCGAAGGCTACGCAAACTTCGCGATTGCTGATCCCCCGCTGAAGCTGGTGCTGTTCACCGGCATGGGAGAGCCGGGATCGCTGAACCACATCGGCGTCGAAGTCGAGAGCGCCCACGAGGTGTCTGCCGTCATCGCTCGCACGCAGGCGATCGGTATGGACCAGGAGATCCAGGAGAACGCGACATGTTGCTTCGCAGTGCAGGACAAGACTTGGATCAAGGGCCCGGAGAACGATTGGGAGTTCTACACCGTGCTCGGCGACGCCTCCGTGATGTCATGCGGAGTCGAGACCGTGCCGGCAGCAGCCTCGCAGTGCTGCTGAACTGACACAGCTCGAACGGCGCGTGCGGGCCTCGATCGGTGGCCTCCTGCCCGACTGGCTGATGCGATCACGGCGCTCATCAGCGACGCGTCAGTGCGAGGTTCCAGAGTTGCGCCATGCACTCGACGCAGTCCCCCACTCAGGTCCTCGAACCACCATCACCCGCCGCCGTTCCGGTTGTCACACGCAGCGTCACGAACCACCGCACCGCCGACACCGCGCTCGTCGTGGCAGTCGCGGGTCCCCCGGCTGTCATCGCCATACTGACTTGGTTCGGGCTCTCGTTCGGAGTCGACGTGTGCATGGTCTTCGCCGCGGTGTTCGTCGTCACGACGGCGATCGATGTGAGGTGGATGTGGCGACGCCACCTCGTCCGGCGACGGCAATGGAACGTCGAGTGATGGGACCACGTCCTTCATTCCACGACTCGACGGGTCTCGTGATCTCCACGGACCAGCCGGCGGCAGCGCTGAGCTACGCCGCGGGTCTCGAGCTGTTGTTGAGCTCATCCCCCGATGCCACGCGGGCCCTCCGCCATGCCACCACGGTCGACCCACACTTCGGCCTGGCGTGGATGGCGCTCGCCGTCGCGACATGCACGGAGGGCCTGGCTACGGAAGGCAACCGTTGTGCCGATCGAGCCGGCGCGAACCTGGCGGGTTCAACTCGACGGGAGCGTCAGCACATCGAGGTGATCACGATGCTGCTCGCTGGCGATCTTCGCCGCGCAGCGGTACTGGGACGAGAGCACCTTCGCGAGTATCCGACAGACCTGCTGGTCGCACACGCGCTCGCCTCATGGAGTGCCGCCTGAGACCAGACCGGCAACGATCGCGGCCACATCCGACGATCCGCGTGCGTACTCGGAGGCGTAGGCCCGCTGGCCCAGTTGCGAGCATGCCCGCTGTTGGGCACGGTCGACGCCTCCCCGCTGCGAGACCGGCGGCGTCCCTCCGATCCGTTCTCGCAGGACCGCTGCGGCGCCGAGCAGTACGGCGGCCTCAGACGCGTCGTCGCCTGCTGCAGACGCCGCGGCGAGACCCTCCAGCGCAAACGCCACACCGCGTTGGTCCGAGCTGGCGTGGGCCTTCACGAGGCTCTTGGTGAGCACGTCGACCGCGATCCCGGGATCGCCCTGTTCGGTCGCGATCAGTCCGAGACAAGCGAGCGAGAAGCTGGCACCCTCGATCGATCCGGATGCCTCGAATCGGCTCAGCGCCTCCCGGTGATAGGCGACCGCCGCACCCAGCCCACCGCTGCGGCGAGCCGCCTCGCCCATCCCACTGAAGGCCTGGGCGATGGCTCCCGGAAACTCACCATCTCGCGCCCGCCGGAGACCCAGTTCGTGCCATTCCGCGGCCTCGGCGAAGTCGCCCTGCAGCGCCGCGATGTTGCCGAGCCGCGTCGCCAGAACGGATCCGTTGAACGACTTGGCACCCGAGACCATCACCGCGTTGTAGGCAAACAGCGTGGACGATCTCGCCTCGGCGTAGTCACCGCGCAATTCAGCGAGCTCGCCGAGCCGGATCGAAGCGATGGCAGTACCGCACTGATCGTGCAGCTGGGCGAACCCGTCGACGCTGGCGCGCAGCAGTTCCGTCGCCCGTTGTGGGTCACCGGCCTTGTGCACGAGTCCGGAACGAACCCAATCGATCCACGCTTGTCCCCACCGGTCGGCTTCGTGCTCGAGTCGCGCCGACGCTTCGTCGACGAGTTCATCCGCCTCGCCCGACAGGCCGCGAAACGCACGGAACATCGCGGCAAACCCGACTGCGAGCGCGAAGGCGCGAGACGACGCCGGCCTCGCGAGCACCACCGCGCGCTCGGCCCGTTCGACTGCTTCGGTGGTGGCACCGCCGGCCATCTGCGTCATCCAACCCGTCCAGGCCTCGCCCACCGCCCGTCGTTCGGCCGACGTGTCGCCGTTCGTCGCCAACGCCGCAGTCAGCAATGGAAGGCTCTCCTTGATCGAGCCACTGATGTACCAGGCATACGCAAGCCCGGACACGATCGCAATGGCGTCGTCGGCGCGGCCGTGTTCGCACGCCCACCGCACCGCTGCCCGGATGTTCTCCCGCTCGTTCACCGCCCTGTCGACCCACGTGGACTGGGCGGCCGATCGCATCGCGATCTCAGACTCCTGTGCGAACCTCACCGCCCATGCGAGGTGTCGATCGCGCGCGCCGCGTTCCTCGTCGTGAGCCTGCAGCTGGCCACGGCCGTACTCCGCCAACGTCTCCAGCAGCGTGTATCGCGTCTCGCCGGCATGGTGTGACATCCGCACCAACGACTTGTCGACCAGGTTGCCGATCAGATCGGCGATGTCGTGCGACGGCACGTCGGCGCTTGCGCATACCGCTTGTGCCGCGTTCAACACGAAACCCCCGGCGAAGACCGACAGCTGTCGAAAGACCCGCTGCTCCTCGGTGAACAGCAGCTCGTAGCTCCAGTCGACGACGCCCCGCAGGCTTTGATGCCGCGGCTGAGCCGTGCGGTCGCCGCCGGTCAGCAGCCCAAAGCGATCACCGAGCCGTTCGGCGATGTCGGTCAGCGACAGGCTTCTCGCGCGCGCCGCGGCAAGTTCGAGCGCCAGCGGTAGTCGGTCGAGGTCTTCGCAGATCCTGGTGATGGTGCCGGCCTGGTCGTCATCGGCGCCGGCCATGCCGACGGCTCGAGCCCGCTCGACGAACAGCGCTGCTGCGTCGTCGGCCGAGAGCGGCTCGACGCTGTACAGCAGCTCGCCGGTGACGCCCAGTCGCTCGCGACTGGTCGCCAGGATCGTCACACCGCTGCCCGCCCGCAGAAGCCGATCTGCAACGAACGCCGCATCCTGGATGACGTGCTCGCAGTTGTCGATCACCAACAAGATCCGGCGTTCGGAGACGAACGCGTCGAGACGCGCGCTGTCGTCGAGCCCGAGGGCCGATGCAACCGCACTCCAGACGTCGTGGCCTTCGCGCACGGGGGCCAGCTCGATCAGCCACACGCCGTCGTCGAATGATGCGCGCAGTCGACTCGCCGCCTCCAGCCCCAGCCGGGTCTTGCCGGCGCCGCCCGGCCCGATCAGTGTGACCAGTCGACGCGCACTCACCTCGGCGCACAGGTCGTCCAGCTCGGCAACCCGGCCGACGAACGAGCTGACGGCAGCAGGAAGGTTGCCGGTCCGCGACTCCGGCCGGGCTTCCGAGCGGCCACGGTGTCGTTCCGGCAGATCGAGGGCTGGGTCCTGACCGAGGATCGCGGACTCGAGGCGCTGCAGCTCGCGGCCTGGTTCGAGCCCCAACTCGTCTGCCAGCACGGCTCGCGCCGCCTGGTACGCGCGGAGTGCGTCGGCCTGACGACCAGCCCGGTACAACGCGAGCATCTGCTGGCCGCGCAGACGCTCGCGCAGCGGATACTGGGCGACCGACGCTTCGAGCTCGCCGATCAACTCGTGGGCCGCGCCAAGTTCGAGACGAGCGGCGATCTCGTCCTCGATCAACTGCGCGTGGACCTCGTCGAGCCGAGCCCGATGTGGGCGCAGCCACTCCGCATCGCCCGCATCTGCCAGCACCTCACCGCGGAACAGCGCCAGGGCCGCCGAGCCGGCCCGATGCGCTTCGGAGGCATCGCCGCCTCGGAGCAGTGTCGCGGTGAGCTCGGCGAGTCGGATCACCTCGAGCGCGTCGACGGCGGACGACTCGATCGCGAGGGAGTAGCCGGCGGACCCGCCGACCACCAGGGCTGGATCGCCCAGCGCGCGACGGAGCTGCGACACCTTCGACTGCAACGTGTTCTTCGCGGTCGATACGGCCTCGTCATCCCACAACTCGTCGATGAGGCGTTCGGAGCGCACCGTACCGCCGGCCTCCAACGCCAGTCGGACCAGCAGCTCGGTGGTCTTGCCGCCGGGCAGGTGCACGCGTTCACCGTCGCGACGGAGCTCGATCGGACCGAGCAGGACGACAGAGAACATCCGCGCAGCATATGTGGTGCTCCGGACCGACGTCACTGACCGGTTCAACCTGGTCACGCACGTCATCAGACCGCCGTCAGCTGTCCATCAGCGCCTGGTCGCAAAGTCATCGCATGACACCTACAACCTTCGGCCGAATCACATCCTTGTCCACCGCAGCGGCGTTGGCCATCGGTCTGGCGGCCTGCGGCCAGAATGCTCGGACAGCAGACAGTGTTCCCACATCGACAATGAGCACCACGGTTTCCACGACCGCCGCGGCTCCCGCAACCACCACGACGCTCACAACGACGACCACGGCTGCGGCGCGGTCGTCGGCCGAATTCGACGAGCTCGTCGCCGTCGGCGATGCCAAGATGCACCTGCATTGCGCCGGGCACGGCGAGCACACCGTGCTGCTGATCGCCGGCTTCACCAGCGACCGCACGGCGTTCGGGTCGGTCGAGGCGGAGTTGTCGGCGACGTCGCGGGTGTGCTCGTACGACCGCTTCGGTACGGGAACCAGCGACGCCCCACCCGCGCCGCAGACCTTCGCGACCCAGGCCCACGACCTCCACGAACTGCTCGCCGCAGCTCACGAGGGCGGTCCGTACACCGTCGTCGGCCATTCGTTCGGCGGAGACGTCGCCGTCACCTTCACGTCCTTGTTCCCGGCAGATGTGCGCGGGCTTCTCCTCCTCGACGCCTCACCGGTCACGTGGAACGCAGCGCTGTGCGACGTCGCCGACGATGGCTCGGCGACGGCCGCCACCTTCGTTGCCGGCTGCGCCATGCAGTCAGCACCTGCGAACAACAGCGAAGGCCTCACCGGGCCGGCAACGTTTGCCGAGCTCGCCCACATCACATCGCTCGGCGCCATTCCGATGATCGTCGACTCTGCAGCCCACCACGGCTACGAGGGGCTGGATCCCGCCACTGAATCCCAGCTCGACGAGGTGTGGAATGACGGCCAGGCGCACTGGGCGTCGCTGTCATCTGATGCGCAGCTCGTTGCGGTCGGCCAATCCGGCCATCAGATCCAACTCGACCGCCCCGACCTGGTCATCGCCCAGGTTGCCGAACTGAACGGCTGATCCGATGCACTCCGATCCCCACCCGTCACCGAAATCGACCGCCCAGCACCCCGACAAGACGGGGCTGTGCGGGGCCTGGGCCCGTGAGATGTCGTTCGCACGTGACGCCCGCATTCGACGTGACGTCGCCCGGACCTGGACACACCTCGAGCGGGCACACATCCTTAGCCAACCAATGGCCGGTCGGCACGTCCGCACCCACCTTGCCATGCTCGCCTTCGGCGTTCGCACCGGCCGCCCTCGCGAGATCGTCGGGCAACTCGTGCGGCTCACAGTCGCGGCTCCCGGAACGTGGTCTCGTCGATATCCCGTGGGGAACACCGGCGGAGCCGGCGTCAGCGCCTTCGCCGTCATGCCCGTTCCCGACGACTTGCGGCTCCTCCTCGAGTCATTCCATCCGACTGCCGACCAGGGGAACCGATACCCCTCCGGGGTCGAGTGATCTCGTTCGTCAGCACATCGTCAGCGCTCGATGAGTAACTGCCGCCTACGTATGACATCCAGCCCCACACCGTCGTCCAACCGTCAGGAAGCATCATGAACACCAGCAGCTCCAGCAACACCTTCCACGTCGTCGGCATGACGTGCGCCGATTGCGTGAATGCCGTCGCCGCAGCAGTCGACGAGGCCGGGAACGAGGTCGTGTCGTGAATGCCGCACAGCGACTCGCAGCCTTCGGTGTCGTCGTCGCCGCCGTGTTCGGAATCGGAATCGGCGCCGGCGCCATACTCGGCCCCGCTGCCGCCGCACAGGAAGAGATGACACCGGCTCCCGTGGGCGAGGGGGTCGTGTCGACTCGGGACGGGTATCGGTTCGTGCCGGCCAACACCGAGCTGCCGGCAGGTGGCGGCGATTTCCAGTTCGTCATCGAGGGGCCCGACGGCAACGCCGTCCGCGAGTTCACCAAAGTCCACGAGAAGGACCTGCACTTCATCCTCGTCAACCGAGAGCTCACCGTGTTCCATCACCTGCACCCGACGCTCGCCGCCGATGGAACCTGGTCGATCGCGCTGCCCGCCCTTTCGGCCGGCTCGTACCGGGCTGTCGCCGACTTCCAGGTCGCTGACGGGCCACGATTGGCACTCGGCGTCGACCTCGCAGTCGCCGGCACCTACACGACGATCTCAATTGCCCCACCGACGTCGACATCTGTCGTCGACGGATACGAGGTCACCATCGCCACTGACGTGAAGCATGGCGGCGACGTCAGTATCTCGATGACGGTCCGCAAGGACGGCCAACTGGTCACGGACCTGCAGCCATACCTCGGTGCGTTCGGCCACCTCGTTGCGATGCGATCTGGCGACTTGGCCTACGCCCACGTTCATCCCAACAACTACGTCGATGGCGTCGTCGACTTCGGCGCCGAGCTGACCGCCGAAGGCCGGTACGGCCTGTTCTTCGACTTCAAGCACGGCGACACCGTGCACACCGCCACATTCACCTTCGATCAGGGCCTGGTCACCGGCGCCCCGACGATGGGCCACTGAGGAGACCGCCATGACCGAGACCACGAATCCCATTGCGATCGACGCTGGGGCCCACCAGACGGTTGCCCTCGAGATCGGCGGAATGACTTGCGCGTCGTGTGCGGCTCGTATCGGCAAGCGCCTCAACAAGATCGAGGGCGTCGAGGCCAACGTCAACTACGCCACGGAACGGGCCACGATCACGTTCCCGGACACCATCTCCACCGACGAGCTGATCGGCCAGATCGAGGCGGTCGGCTACACCGCAGCACTGCCTCGCCCGGCTGACGCAGCCGGGCCGGCCAGCGATGAACCGAGCGACGAAGACGCACCCGATCGCGGCATTCGCGATCGGTTGATCGGATCGACCGTGCTCACCATCCCGGTGCTGGCACTGTCGATGATCACACCGCTGCAGTTCAACAGCTGGCAATGGCTGACGTTCGCTTTGGCCTGGCCGGTGGTGTTGTGGGGGGCCTGGCCGTTCCACCGCACGGCGTGGATGAACCTGCGCCACGGCGCGGCAACAATGGACACGCTGATCTCGGTCGGCACGCTTTCCGCATTCGGTTGGAGCGTCTATGCACTGTTCTGGGGCAGCGCAGGCATGCCCAACATGAAGATGTCGTTCAGCTTCACGATCGAGCGCGGCGGTGGCCAAGGCGAGATCTACCTCGAGGTCGCCTCTGCGGTCACCGTCTTCATCCTCGCCGGCCGGTTCTTCGAATCCCGTGCCAAGCGCAAGTCCGGCGCAGCGCTGCGTGCGCTGCTCGACATGGGCGCCAAGGACGTAGCCGTGCTTCGCGATGGCGTCGAGGTTCGCATCCCGGTCGGCCAGTTGAGCGTCGGCGATCGATTCGTCGTACGGCCCGGCGAGAAGGTCGCCACCGACGGAATCGTGCAGGAGGGGTCGTCGGCGATCGACGCCTCGTTGTTGACCGGCGAATCGGTGCCGGTCGAGGTCGAGCCCGGAAGTCCCGTCACCGGCGCCACCGTCAACGCCGGCGGTCGCCTGATCGTGCAGGCGACGCGGGTCGGTGCCGACACGGCGCTCGCTCAGATCGCACGCCTCGTCACCGAGGCACAGAATGGCAAGGCAACGGTCCAGCGGCTGGCCGACAAGATCTCGGCAGTGTTCGTGCCGGTCGTGATCGCGCTGGCCGTCGGAACCCTCGGCTACTGGCTCGGCACGGGCGAGACCGCCTCAGCGTCGTTCACCGCGGCGGTCGCCGTCTTGATCATCGCCTGTCCATGTGCACTCGGCCTCGCCACGCCGACCGCGTTGCTGGTCGGCACCGGCCGCGGCGCCCAACTGGGCATCCTCATCAAGGGCCCGCAAGTGCTCGAATCGACCCGGAGGATCGACACGGTCGTGCTCGACAAGACCGGAACCGTCACCACCGGGCGCATGGCGCTCGTCGACGTCGTTCCCGTCGGAGACACCACCGTCGACGAGGTGCTCCGCCTCGTCGGTGCCGTCGAACTTGCCTCCGAACACCCCATCGCGCAAGCGATCGCGGACGGTGCCCGCGAGGCGGTGGGCGAGCTCGCCCACGCAGAGGATTTCGCGAACCTTCAGGGCCTCGGCGTACAAGGCATTGTCGACCGACATGCCATCATCGCCGGACGCGAGCGCCTGCTGGCCGACTGGGCCATGCCCATCACCGACGAACTGCGTGCCGCGAAGGTGGAGGCCGAGTCGCTGGGGCGAACCGCGATACTTGCCGGGTGGGACGGCGAACTGCGGGCCATGCTCGTGGTTGCCGACACCGTGAAGGAGACGAGTCGCGAGGCAATCGAACGCCTACGGTCGCTCGGCCTCGAGCCGATCCTGCTCACCGGCGACAACGAGCGTGCTGCCCGAGCAGTCGCGGATCGCGTCGGGATCGACACAGTTTTCGCCGAGGTCCTGCCGTCGGACAAGGTCGAGGTGGTGCGAGGCTTGCAACGCGATGGGAAGGTCGTCGCGATGATCGGCGACGGCGTGAACGATGCGGCCGCCCTGGCCCAGGCAGATCTAGGTATCGCCATGGGCACCGGGACCGACGTTGCCATCGAGGCAAGCGACCTCACCCTGATCCGGGGCGATCTGCTGGCGGCAGCGGATGCCGTGCGTCTCTCACGTCGCACGCTGGCGACGATCAAGACCAACCTGTTCTGGGCGTTCGCCTACAACACCGCCGCCATCCCGCTGGCCGCCGCCGGGCTGCTGAACCCACTGATCGCCGGCGCATCGATGGGGCTTTCGAGCATCTTCGTGGTCTCCAACAGCCTCCGTCTCCGTCGCTTCCACTGACCGACAGCAACATCGGTCATCTCCCGTGGTTCGCTCTTGGCCCTTCCGGTGTGGTTCCAAGTGTTCAACCTGGTCCCGAGCCTCGGTGCTCGCGAGAACGTCATGGTGTCGTGTTGCGCATCTCGAGCCCTGGCCGAGCAGGGTCGGACCGTGATCGTGTCGACTCACGACCTCCGACTGCTCGGCTTGGGTGATCACGTCGTCGAGATGATGCCTCTGCACACCGCGGCATCAACGGGACCCGAGGACCGACACCTCGCAGTTGGCGAGGTGCTTTTCAGGCAGGGTTCGCGAGGGGATCGGATCTACCGGGTCGTCGATGGTGAGGTGGACCTGATCGATTTGGCCCCAGATGGCACCGAGACACCGATTGGCGTCGTGCGAGCGGGCGACGAGTTCGGCGAGATGGGTGCGGTGTTCGACCTCCAGCGCACCGGTGCGAAGTCGCGGTGGTGCTGGTGGTCCGGCCGAGCGAACGTGGTCTGACGGTTACTCACCGGGTTGAGGATCAACGAGAAGATCCGCCGATCCCATGGCGACATGTTCGGCGGCGAGCCGTGCACCATGGTGTCGCCGAAGATCAGCACCGTGCCGGGCGGACCCTTCGGGCTGTACAAGCCGCCTCGCGCGGCGAGGGGTGTGACGACGTCCGGCGCGACCGTCCACAACGGGTAGCTGGTGGTAGCAGTGTCGAGCGCCGTCGGCGCGGGACCGTCGCGGTGCGAACCGGGAATGAAGATCAGCGGGCCGTTGAACTCGGTCACCTCATCGAGGAAGATATGCAGGTTCAACGCCAGTGGCTCCGGAACACCATCCTCGTGGTGATGTGTTGCAAAGTCGTAGTGCCACTGCCATTGCTCGCCCGTGAACGCTTCCTTGGCATTGACCTTGACCTGCTGGATGTACAGGTCGTCGTCGTCGAGGATCTGCTGGGCGGCGGTGACGAGTCGCGGGTCGCGCACCAGCCGGGCGAACAATTCGTCGCGGCGATGCAAACCCATCGCTGTGCGCACGACATCGCTGGACTGCTCGCGAATGTTCTCCGGACAACGCTCGGCGAACAGCTCGGGCAGGCGTGCCGTGATGGCGTCGACCTCGTCGAGCGAGAACAGACCAGGAAGCGCGATCACACCCGCGCTCTGGAACGCAGCAAGTTGAGTGTTGTCGAGGATCACCCGGCGAGATTAGCGACGTGGATCACGTCGCGATCACCCAGACCGAGGCGAAGTGCGCTGCCACAGCGACCACGGTGAACACATGCCACACCTCGTGGTATGAGAACACTGCTGGGCGGAGCCGGGGCCACGTCTTGGAGAACCACCTCGCGCCGAAGATGTACAGGCCCCCCGACACGACGTACAGGATCGCCGGCGCCACGCCGCCGCGCATCCACAGTGCCGGGAGTGCGAGCGCCGCGAGCGCGCTGACAGCGGGGATCAATGCGGTGCCGATCGTGTCGCCGCGGCGCCAGTGGCCGAACTTGAAGACTGCCCCGACGACCGACGCCGTCCACACCACTACCAACAGGACAATCCCCCATCCCGATGGCATGACGATCAGCACGACGGGCGTCGCAGATCCCCCCATCGCCGCGAAGATCATGGCGTGATCGGCGCGGCGCCACGCTGCCCGCGCCCGCAGGTCATCGACCCAGCGGTGATACGTGGTCGACGCAGCCAACATCGCGCACACTCCGGCGGCGTAGATCGACACGCCGACCTTGGCCCGAGAGCCGTCTGCGAACACAATCAACAATGCCAGCGCCGGGATCGCCGCGAACAGACCCAGCATGTGGACGCGGCCGCGCCACGAAGGTCGCGCGTCGCAGCCGAGCGGATCGTCGCGACCATCGGCCTTGCCAAATCGGGTGTGCAACGCCCAGTCGCGTCCGTAGTCGTTGGACTGCCGAGCACGGGAAGAAGTCGCCAGGGGTGCCACAGCGGCCTCCTTCGAAGTGAAGGACGACTTCGGAGCCGCGAGCAGGGTCTGGGTCAAGCGGACGTTCGTGTCGTCGAACGGATTCCACACCATACCGAGATCACCGACCCGGCGGGGGTCGGGCTCGCCCGCGGCGCCGTTAGGCTCCGCTTCGTGAGCACGACTCGTGTCACCCGGCACATCCGCGCTCCGAGGTCACGCGTCTACCGGGCATTGCTCGACCCGGCGGCCGTGCAGCACTGGATGGTGCCCGATCAGATGACGAGTCACATCCACGAGTTCGACACCCGCGAAGGTGGAGAGTTTCGGATCTCGCTGACATACGACGCGGCCACGACGGTCGGCAAGACGGACGACCAGACCGACACGTTCCATGGCCGGTTCGTCGAGCTCGTGACCGACTCCAAAGTGGTCCAGTCCGTCGAGTTCGACAGCGACGACCCGGTGATGGCCGGCGAGATGACGATCACGTACACGCTGACCGACGCGGACGGCGGCACCGATCTCGTTGGAGTCCACGAGAACCTGCCAACAGGCCTGGCGCCCGCCGACAACGAGTTGGGCTGGCGAATATCGCTCGACAAGCTCGCAGCGCTCCTCGAGGTCGTGCGCTAGCTCTGCCGTAGCAGGGCAGGGTCTTCGGACCCTGTTCAGAACCGATCCCGCCGATCGAGGATTGCGGGATGAACACCGTTGATGGAACCGATGTCGTCGTGATCGGCGGCGGGATCATGGGCTGCTCGATCGCGCTGGAGCTCGCCCGAATTGGCCGTTCGCCTGTCGTCCTCGACAAGGGGCCGGGTCCGGGAGCCGGCTCCACGAGCGCATCGTCGGCAATCATCCGCTTCAACTACTCGACGCCCGACGCCGTGAAGCTGTCCTGGGAGTCGGCACAGATGTGGAAGCAGTGGCGCGATCATCTCGGCGTCACCGATGAGCTCGGCACCGCGAAGTTCGTCCGTACCGGGCTGCTGGTACTCGACTCGCCGGCCACACCGCTGTCCACGGTTCAGGCCCTGTTCGATGACGCCGGCGTTCCCTACGAGGCGCTCGACCCGGCTCAGCTGCGCGTCCGATATGCGGATCTCGACGTCGGGCGCTACTTCCCACCCAAGCCCGTCGAGGACGACGCGTTCTGGGCAGACAACGATGGCGAGCTGAGCGCGTACCTCACGCCCGACGCGGGCTTCATCGACGACCCTGCGCTCGCGGCTCACAACCTGATGATCGCCGCCACCGCGGCGGGCGCCTCGTTTCGCTTCCGCACCGAAGTCACGCGGGTCAACCACGTGCGTGGCGAGGTCACGGGCGTGGAGCTCGCCGACGGCGAGACGTTGGAATGCGGCATCGTGGTCAACGCTGCCGGGCCGTATTCGTCGAAGGTCAATGCGCTCGCCGGCCTGCACGGCGCTGCCGGAGTGACCACACGACCGCTTCGCCAGGAGGTCGACGTGCTGCCTGCCCCGCCCGGCTTCATGGTCGGGGGCGGCGGCGTGATCGTGACCGACGCGGACCTGGGCACCTACTTCCGCCCGCACCTCGGGGGCACCTTGATCGCCGGTGGCGTCGAGCCCGACTGCGACCGTCTCGAGTGGATCGACGATCCTGACAACTTCAACGAGATGCCCACCGTTGCAGTGTGGGAAGCACAGACCACGCGGGTCGCGCGCCGGCTTCCGACGGTCGGCATACCAGTGCGACCGACCGGCATCGCCGCGCTGTACGACGTGTCCTCCGATTGGTTGCCGATCTACGACCGCAGTGATCTCGATGGCTTCTACCTCGCGATCGGCACCAGTGGGAATCAGTTCAAGAACGCGCCGATGGTCGGACCGATCATGGTCGCGATCATCGAGGCGTGCGAGGCCGGGCACGACCACGACGGGGCACCGATCACGATCGGTTGCCCACTGACGGGCAACACGCTCGATGCAGCCGCGTTCTCGCGTCGCCGGCGGGTGCAGGCGACGACCAACAGCGTCCTCGGTTAGCAGGGTGCTGAAAAACCTCTGATTGGTGCTCGCGTTCGGGGTTGGGATGTAA
>JBDTRP010000113.1:0-14106 GCA_039931555.1 Ilumatobacteraceae bacterium
TCTTTCTGGATGATCTCGACCTTGTACGACTTGTCGCCGAGCATGATCCCGTCGGCCGCCAGCTTGTTGACGGCGGCGAGGATGAACGGATTGGCCTCGCCGAAGCCGGCCAAAGCGCCCGTCAACGGAACGGTGAAACCGATCTTCACCGTGCCATCGCCGCCACCGCCGCCGAACTTGGCTGCGTTGCCGTTGCCGCCGGCAGGAGCCGACGTCTGAACGGCAACGGTCTCGGTCGGCGTCGGTGCCGCTGTTGCCGCCGGCGCACCCGTGTTGCCCGAGGGGGCCGACGTGCCGGCGGGAGCCGACGTCGCATCGCTCGACTTGCTGTCGCTGCCACATGCAGCAAGGAACGCTGCGGCTGCCGCGGCAGCTCCACCGAGCGCAAGGATTCGTCGCCGGCTGTAGATCGGCCGCTCTGGCCAGGTCTGATCTTCCATGACTTGTGGATCCCCCTTGTGGTTGGTTCTGTTTCTTCGAAGAACTACTGGGTACTCAACGCACGCTCACGCGTGCCGAGAGCTCTGGTGGTGCGGCGAAGGTGCTCGTCGAGCAGCCGCACTGCTTCAGCAGCGTCGCCACGCAACGCGGCGGCCGCCAGAGCACGATGCTCGCCCTGCACATCGCGATCGTCGTCGTGGCCGATCGGCAGCGACCAACGCCGATACAACTCGGCCGCGTCGCGCAACGACAGCGCCATGTTCCGCAAACGCTGGTTCGGGCACGCAGCCAGCAATGCCTGGTGGAACCGCGAATGCGCCAGTGTCCACTCGTCGCTCATCACAACCGGGTCCGCGGCGGATTCCATCGAGGTACGGTCGAGCGCATGGTGGGCGGCAACGACGTCGCTCTCCCAGGCGATGTTGCCGTGTTCGATCGACATCCGCAACACCAGGCCCTCGATCTCACAGCGAGCCGTCGTGAGATCGTCGAGATCGTCCTGGGAAAGCGGTGTGACATGAAAGCCATGCTGGGGTTCTGACTGCACCAGACCCTGTTCGGCGAGGCGGGTCAGGCCCTCGCGCACGACGCTGGTGCTGCAGTCGTAACGCTCGGTCAGATCGGCAAACCGCAGCTTGGTGCCGGGCAGCACCCGACCCGACAAGATGTCGGCACGCAGTTGGGTGTACACCTGCTCGGTACGGGTGATCGCGGCGAGCGGCGACCGGTGGCGCGCCGGTTGCATCTCAGTTCGCGCTGCGGACGCATCGTCGGCGACTTCCCCCATGGACGCACAGTCAAGCACTTTCGTGAATCGCGCGCAATATCGAAATATTCTTGACATGTCGAACATCGAGCGGTAGAACGATCCCGGCCCACTGCGATGCCGGCGTGGGGTTCACGATGGGGGTTTCACGATGACGGTGCACGGTCTTGCCGAGATGACGCTCGGCGTACCCAATGTCGACGCGACCAGGCAGTTCTACCGCGAGTTCGGCCTCAGCGAGAGCGCCAACGGCATGTTCGCCACGGCCGACGGCGGTGATCAACTGCGCGTGGTCGAAACGCCGTACCGCCACCTGGTCGAGTTCGCTCTCGCCGCCGAGGACTCCGACGACGTCGCTCGTATCCGCAGCGCAGCCGCCGCGCACGACATCGCCGTGATCGATCACGACGACGGCAGCATCTCGATGACCGAGCCGATCGTCGGCATCAGCGCCAAGGTCACCGTGCGTCCACGCATCGTGCAGCCCGACCCGTACATGTGGAAGGCGATGAACTCGCCCGGCAACCCGGCCCGCTCGGGCACGCGGGCTCCGGCGATCTTCGACCAGGGCGCTGCCCAACCGCGCAAGCTCGGCCACGTGCTGTACACCAGCCCAGACTTCGAAGGCAGCATCCGCTTCCTCACCGAGGTGCTCGGGTTCAAGGTCAGCGACACCAGCGCCGGCATGATCGCCTTCCTGCGCTGCAGCACCGATCACCACAACGTCGGGCTGATCAATGCCCCGGTGCCGTTCTTCCACCACTCGTCGTGGCAGGTCAACGACGTCGACGAGATCGGTAAGGGCGCCCAGAACCTGCTGGCGGTGGACCCGACGCGCGACATCTGGGGCCTCGGCCGCCACTTCCTCGGCAGCAACCTGTTCTGGTACTTCCGCGACCCGGCCGGCAACTTCGCCGAGTACTACGCCGACCTCGATCAGATCCCCGAGGACGCCGAGTGGGATGCGCAGGATTGGGCGCCTGACAAGGCGTTGTACGCATGGGGCCCACCCGTCCCCACAGAATTCGTCCACCCGAGCGATGTCGAAGAGATCGCCGCCGCCCTACAAGGAGTCTCATGAAGATCGCCCGCTTCACCGAAGGTGGCGACACCCGGCTCGGCATCGTCACCACCGATACCGACGAGATCATCGACGTCGGCACCGCCGACCCGTCGTTGCCGACCGATGTCGGCGTTCTACTGGCCGGCGGCAACCTCACCTCGATCGCCCGCACCGCCGCGTCGGCGCCACGCATCGCCCTCGGCGCTGTCACGCTGGAGGCGCCGATCGCCCAGCCACCGACGTTCTTGGCCATCGGGCTGAACTACGCCGACCACGTCGCCGAGAGCGGGATGGACAAGCCGAAGGCTCCCGTGGTGTTCAACAAGCAGGTCACCTGTGTGGTCGGGCCCGGCGTTGGCATCGAGGTGCCCACGGTTGCACCCGACTGGGTCGACTACGAGGGCGAGTTGGGGATCGTCATCGGCACGCGGTGCCGCAACGTGTCGGTCGCCGATGCGCCGTCCGTCGTCGCCGGCTACCTGATCGTCAACGACGTCTCGGTGCGCGACTGGCAGCGGGCGACCCCGACGATGACGATGGGCAAGTCGTGGGATACGCATGGCCCCACCGGTCCGTGGCTGGTGACAGCCGACGAAGTCGGCGACCCGCACGACCTCGGGATTCGCACCTGGGTCGACGGTGACCTGCGCCAGGACGCATCGACGAAACAGATGATCACCAACTGCTGGGAACTGATCGCTCACCTCTCCACCGCGTTCACGCTGCTGCCCGGCACGATCATCGCCACCGGCACGCCGGCGGGTGTCGGGTTCGTGATGGACCCGCCGCGGTGCATGAAGGCCGGTTCGACCGTCCGCATCGAGATCGACAAACTCGGGGTCCTCGAGAACCCGGTGATCGCTCAGCCATGAACGCCACCTCGTCTCAACGCTCTCAAAGGAGTCATCTGTGTCCACAACGATGTCCGTAACTGCCAGCGATGCCGTGGCGCGCGCCCGCGAGCTGATCCCTGAGCTACGCGAGCGCGCCGCGCAGACGGCGCTCGACCGGCGCCTGCCCCAGAGCAATGTCGACGCGCTCCGCCGCGCTGGGGCGATGAAGACCATCCAGGCCAAGCGCAACGGCGGCTATGCGCTGGGCATCCGCAGCCACCTCGACGTGATGAGCGCACTCGGGCGCGGCTGCGGGTCCACGGCATGGGTGGCCGGCGTCGTGCAAGCCCACGCGTGGCTGGTCTCCCACTTCCCCGAGCAGGGTCAGGACGACGTCTATGCCGGCAATTCCGACGCCATCGTGTCCGCGGTCATCGGCCCGCGCGGCAAGGCCACCCGCACCGCTGACGGTTACCGACTCGAGGGCGTCTGGCCCTTCGGATCGGGTTGCGAACGAGCCGACTGGTTGCTGCTCGGTGCCGTCGTGTTCGACGAGGCCGGCAACGAGGTCGACCAGGGCGACTTCATGGTCCCGGCGTCGGCGGTGACGATCAAGGACGACTGGTACGTCAGCGGCCTGGCCGGCACGGGTTCGTGCACCATGGTGCTGCAGCCCCTCGATGTTCCCGCCCACCGGTTTCTGTCGTTCCCTGGCCTGATCATGGGCAGTACTCCCGGCGCCGGCCTGCACGGCGACAACTGGGTGCATCGCTGCGCGCCGGTGCCCGTGCTGACCATCGCGCTGTGTGGCGGCGCGATCGGCATCGCCAAGCAGGCGCTCGCCGATTTTCCGTCGGTGATCAAGGGCAAGGTCATCGCCTACACCGCTGACCCACAAGAGCCCCACCCGTTCACCCACATCCGCCTCGGCGATGCAGCGTCGCGCATCCGCGAGGGTGAGCTGCTGTTGTACGCGGTGGCCGACGAGCTCGACGCGACAGCGCAGGCCAATGGCGAGGTGCCGTTCCTGCGTCGTGCCGAGATGCGCAACGACTGCGCCACAGCGGTCCGCCGCCTGCTCGAAGGTGTCGAGATCCTGTTCCGCGAATCAGGCGCCACCGGCGTGCGCACCTCCAGCCCGATCAACCGGGCGCTGGCCGACATCCAGACCATCAACAACCACGGTCTGATGAAGCTGGAGACCAACCAGGAGATGTACGGCCGCCTGCTGCTCGGCCTGGAACCCAACTCGCCGCTGATCTGAGACCGATGGCACCGCCGACCCGGGAGGATCTCGAGGCCGCCTTCTGTTGGGAGGCCGATGACCGCATCCCCAATCGACCGGCGATGTCCGCGTTCCGGCGCCAGGCCCGCTATCACCAAGCGCGCTGGCGCGAGGCGATGGGGTATCCGATCGGCACGCAGCCGATGGTCCCGAAGCCCGGCGACACCCGCGTTCGGTCGGTAGGTAGCCGGCTGCCGCTCGAGTACGCCCGCGAAACCGGCGCCAACTTCCTCACTGCCGCCGCGCTCGACGCTGCTCTGGCCCGCACCTCGTTCGTCGAGCCGCGCCAGAGCATCGATCACCAGCGGCTGTGGGCCGACCTGCTGTCGTCGGCGGCGCTGTCGTTCAACCTGTTCGGTGAGCTCGCGGCCGATCTCGATCTGGCGGATCGCACTGTGCATGGCTGGTTCCCCGATGCCCCTGGCCGCGTCAGCGAAATTCGTTTCGCCCACTCACCCGGCTGGTTCGACCCGGCATACCTCAACAGCTTGCGCTCGTTCGCCACGATGTTCGCCCTCGACCTCGACGACGGAACTCGAGGCCTCATCGCCGTCGAGGTCATGTACCACGAACGCAACAAATCCGAGACCCCCCGACCCGACAACCTCACCCGCTACGGCGAGGTCGCCGAACGTGCCAACGTGTTCGCACCAGGGGCGATCGACACACTGAAGCAACGCAGTGACCTGTGCGTGATGTGGATCGAGCACCTGCTGCTGTTCTCCATGCTGCAGCATCCCAGCGATGGCTGGACGTGGGGCCGCTACGTCGTCGTGCACCCCGCCGGGAACTGCGACATCGTCGACGCCTGCTCGCGCTACCGCGCCCTGCTCGCCGATGACACCACCTTCACCACGATGACCCTCGAGCACCTCCTCGAAACGACGCCGCTTGCCGGATCCACCGTCGTTGCTCTGCGCGATCGTTATCTGCCCGAGTAGCCGAGTGGCAGCGATCCGGCGGTGTTTCAGAATGCAACCGCACGGGGTCAAGCCATCATGCCGCCGGAGAACTGCACGCCGCGCACGACGATCGACGTCGCCCGGATGTCTACGCTGGCGCCATGGCCATTGTTCATCGCGCAACGATCACGCCGACGAAGGCGGAGCTGATCGCCGAATGGGCCCCGAGCCAGCCTTGGGGTCCACCACCTGGCGCTCCCACGGAGGTGGTCGGTGCCTTCCGCTTCGACGATCCCGATGGTCGCGTCGGGATGGAGACCCACCTCGTGAGGTACGCAACGACACTGCTGCAGATCCCGCTGACCTACCGAGACGAACCCCTCGCCGGCGCCGAGGATGCGCTCATCGTCGAGATGCAGCACTCCGTCCTCGGCACTCGCTGGGTGTACGACGGGCTGCGCGACCCCCGACTGCTGATGATGCTCGCCGCCGTCGCGATGACGGGGCAGGGCGAGGCCCTCGCTCTGGCCGAGCACGACGGCCGTTGGTACATCGCGCCGAGCAACGTCCGCCTCCAGGGCGGGGGCTGGACGCAAGAGCGCGTGCCGGTCGACGGCTTCGAACTGGACCACGACACTGCGGCGGGCGCCGTCCTGCGCAACGACCGCTTCGAGATGACCGTGCTCCGACGCCCCGTCCCAGGACCTCGGCCTGCAATCGGGCTCAGCGCGACCTGGAACGGACAACCGGAGCCCGTCGTGCTCGTCGAGGTCCGCGAAACCTAGGTCACCGAGGCGAGACTGGGCGGGTGCGGGCATTCGACGAGCTGAGCGAGCAAGGACGCATCGGGCGACTTCGGCTGTTGGCGAGCGACTCGTTGCGCGAAGACTTCGACATCGATGCGCTGCGCGTCTCGCTGTTGGCATCGCATTCCTTCAACACGTTGTTCCGAGCGGATCTCGTCGCGGGCCCGTCGCTGGCCGTGCGCGTCGGCGAGGTGCGGATACACGCCGACGGGGTCGAGGAGGTCGAGGCAGCATGGCTCGACGCCCTGCACGCCGACACCGAGATCCGGGCGCCCAGGCTGTTCGCAGACCGGCACGGTCGACACGTGACCGCCAGACATCAAGCCGGTGTGCCCGGCCGGCGCTACTGCTCGGTGATGACATGGGTACCCGGACGAAGGGTGCGTGAGCGCTTCGACCATCTCACGTCGCAGCGGATGGGAGTGCTGTTGGCGAACATCCACGATCACGCCGCGTCATACCGGCCACCTGTCGTGCCAGCGGGCATCCACGCCGATCGGGTTGTCTACTTCGCCGACACATCTCGATTGGGCGAGTACGAGTCGGAGTACGGCTCGATGTTCGTCGAGGCCGTCGATCGCGTGCACCGGCATCTCGATGCGTTGTGGGCCGCGCCGCCACATCGGCCACATCTCCTGCACGGCGACTTCGGTCCGCAGAACGTGATGCGTTGGAGATCGCTGTTGGCGCCGATCGACTTCCAGGATCTGCAGTTCGGATTCGACGTGCAGGATGTCGGCATCACCGTCGCCGATCTGCGCAGGGTGTACGACGACGAAGCGCTCGTCGACGCCCTCGTCGCCGGGTACGAGTCGGTGCGACGATGGCCGCTGACCGACCAGTCGCTGGCGCGAGCACTCGATGCGGCGCGGAGCCTGAACGTGATCAACCTCGGCCTCAACCTGCGACGACCGGGACTCGCGGAGTTCATCGATCGCCATGCGCAGCGCGTCGCCGGGTGGATGGGCTTGTCGCCACGGGCGACTTTGATCTAAACCTCGAACGTGGCCACAACACCCGACCTGCTGTGGGCTCCGACGCCCGAATCGATCGCCGACACGAACGTCGGCCAATTCGTCGCCTGGCTCCACGATGAAGGCAAAGGCACCTTCGATTCGTACGACGCGCTGTGGCGGTGGTCCGTCGACGACACCGCCGGATTCTGGGCTGCCATCTGGGAGTTCTTCGATGTGCGGGCCAGCGTGCCGTACTCGCAGGTGCTCGACCACGCAACGATGCCCGGCACCAAGTGGTTCATCGGGGCACGGCTGAACTACGCCGAGCACATCTTGCGCCACGGCGGCGGCACGCCGGCGATCATCGGCCACTCGCAGACCCGGGCTGCTTCGACGCTGACGTGGGATCAGCTGACCGACCAGGTCGGTCGGGCCCGAGCAGGGCTGCAGCGACTCGGGGTCGGCAAAGGCGATCGGGTGGCCGCCTACCTGCCGAACGTTCCCGAGACCATCGTCGCCTTCCTGGCAACCGCCACCCTGGGCGCGGCGTGGACGAGCTGCGCACCGGAGTTCGGCGTCCAGGCGGTGCTCGACCGGTTCGGGCAGATCGACCCCATGGTGCTGCTGGTCGTCGATGGATACATGTACGGGAGTCGGGAGATCGATCGCCGTTCCGAGGTCGAGGCGATTCGCGCCGGCCTGCCGAGCCTGCGCGCCACCGTGGCCCTGCAGTACCTCCGCGACGAAGTCGTAGTCGGGGCCATCTCATGGCACGAACTGATTGCCGAGCCCGGTCCGGTCGAGTTCGAGCAGGTCGCCGCAGATCATCCGTTGTACGTGCTGTATTCGTCCGGCACGACCGGTATGCCGAAGCCGATCGTCCACGGCCACGGTGGCATCCTGCTCGAGCATCTCAAGGTGCTCGGCCTGCACGCTGACCTCGGGCCGACCGACCGGTTCTTCTGGTTCACCACCACCGGATGGATGATGTGGAACTACCTGGTCAGTGGGCTGCTGACCGGGGCGACGATCGTCACCTTCGACGGTGACCCGGCGGCCCCGGCACTCGACACGTTGTGGGGTCTCGCGGCGCACGCCGAGATCACCTGGTTCGGTGCCAGCGCGCCGTACTACATGGCCTGCCGCAAGGCCGGATTGCAACCGAGCGAGATGCACGACCTGTCACGCGTCCGTGCAGTCGGGTCGACCGGTGCGCCCCTGCCGGCCGATGGGTTCCACTGGGTTTACGACAACGTCGGCAACGATGTGATGTTGTCGTCGATCAGCGGGGGCACCGACATCTGCTCGGCCTTCGTCGGCGGATGCCCGATGGTGCCGGTGATCGCCGGTGAGATCTCGTGCCGATACCTCGGTGCGGCGGTAGAGGCCTTCGATGAAACCGGACGTTCCGTCATCGGCGAACAGGGCGAGTTGGTGATCACCAAGCCGATGCCGTCCATGCCCATCGGCTTCTGGGGCGACGCCGACGGCTCACGGTATCGCGCTGCGTACTTCGAGTCCTACCCCGGCATGTGGCGTCACGGCGACTGGATCACGCTCGACGACCATGGCAGCTGTGTGATCACCGGACGCAGCGACGCCACGCTGAACCGCGGCGGGGTCCGCATCGGCACCAGCGAGATCTACCGCGTCGTCGAGTCGATCGACGGGGTCAGCGACAGCTTGATCGTGCACCTCGAAGACTCCGAAGGCGGCGGAGCCGGAGCATTGGTGCTGTTCGTCGCGGTGGCCGACGGCGTACATGTCGACAGCGTCACGGCTCTCATCAAGCAGGCCCTGCGCGCCGACCTCTCGCCGCGCCACGTACCCGACGAGATCCACGCCCTGCCGTCGATCCCCACCACCTTGTCGGGCAAGAAGCTGGAGCTCCCGGTGAAGAAGATCCTCCGCGGCGCCGACCCTGATTCGGTCGCCAGTCGCGGAGCGCTGAAGAACCCCGAATCCCTCGATGCCGTCGCCGAGGTCGCCCGCAACCGACCCTGAACGACTGTAGGTGCGGAGAGGCGAACCCGCTGGGGTGAGGCGGCACGACGAAGTCGTGCTGGCTCACATACTCCACAAGGGTGATCAGGTGAGGTTTTCGATGACGATGGCGATGCCTTGGCCGACGCCGATGCACATCGCTGCCAGGCCATAGCGGCCGCCGGTACGGCGCAGATGGTGGGCCAGCGTGGTCACGATCCGCACACCCGAGCAACCGAGCGGATGACCGATGGCGATGGCGCCGCCTTGCTGGTTGACGATCGACGGGTCGAGGTCGGGCCACTCGCGCAGGCAGGCCAGCGACTGCGCGGCGAACGCTTCGTTCAACTCCACGGCCGACAGATCCCCCCAGCCGATGCCGGCGCGGCCGAGCGCGTCACGCGCCGCCTCGACCGGGCCGATGCCGTAGAGGTGCGGGTCGACGCCACTGGTCGCTCTGCTGACGACGCGGGCCATCGGTGTCGACTTCGACAACTCCAAGCCGCGCGACGACATGACCAACATGGCGGCTGCGCCGTCGTTCATCGGCGAGGCGTTGCCCGCAGTCACGGACCCGCCCTGCCTGAACACCGGCTTCAACTTGCCCAGCGTCTCCATCGACGAGTCGGGGCGGATGCACTCGTCGCGCTCCAATGGTGCGTCGGGCACCTGCACGGTCTCGGCGCCGAAGTGTCCGGCTGCCCACGCAGCCGCGGCCCGATGGTGCGAACCCATGGCGAAGGCATCCTGCTCGTCACGCGAGATCGAGTACTTGTCGGCCAGCACCTCGGCACCCTCACCCAGCGAAATCGTCCATTCGCCGGGCATGTTCGGGTTGGCCATCCGCCAGCCGAGCGCCGAATTCCACATCTGCTCGTGGGTGGTCGGGTAGCCCTTCGACGGCTTGAGCACCACCCAAGGGGCACGGGTCATGCTCTCGACGCCGCAGGCGATGGTGATGTCGGCGTCGCCGACGGCGACCGTACGAGACGCTCCGAAGATGGCCTCGATGCCGCTACCGCACAGCCGGTTGACGGTTGCCGCGGGAATCGTGGTGGGCAGCCCGGCCAGCAGCAAGGCCATTCGGCCGACGTTGCGGTTGTCTTCGCCGGCGCCGTTGGCGTCGCCGGCATAGACCTCGTCGATCGAGGCCGGGTCGAGCGATGGCGAACGCTCGACGATGGTCCGTACGACACCGGCCAGGAGGTCGTCCGGCCGAACTCCGGCAAGCGCTCCGCCGAGACGGCCGAGCGGCGTGCGGACAGCATCGACGATGAATGCTTCTGTGGTCATGGTCGAACTCCTTCGTACGCACGCTCCAAGATGCCGAGCAGGTCTGCCTCGGTCACTGGACGCGGGTTGACCGTGATCTCTTCGGCCGCGGCATGCGCCGCGCCGGGCAGATCGTCACGCTGCACCAGGCCGTCGTGGCCGTGGAGATCGGCCAAGCGCGTCGGCACGTTGCTCGCCGTAGCCAGATCCCACAACGCACCGGCCGGATCTCGACCGGGCACACCCAAGGCTTCGGCGAGACGAGCCATGCCCGTCGGCAACGCCGGGGCATTGAACGCAACCGCGTGCGGCAGGATCACCGAGTGCGTATCGGCGTGCACCAGGTTGAACCGGCCGCCCAGGACATGGCACAACTTGTGGTGCAACCCCGTCGATGTGGTGCCGAGCGCGACGCCCGAGAGATACGCCCCGTACAAGAGCCGGCCGCGGGCTTCCACATCGCCGGGGTTGGCCATCACGGTCGGTAGCGACTCGTTGATGGCGCGCACACCCTCGAGCGCAAGTGCCAACGTGATCGGGTTGTTGCCGGGTGCGTACAGCGCCTCGACGGAATGGGCGAGCGCGTTGAACGCCGATGGTCCGGTGACCTGCGAGGGCAAGCCGAGGGTGAGCTCAGGATCGTAGACAACCGTCTTCGGTTGCACGATTGGGTTCTTGCCGGTCTGCTTGTGACGGCCGCCGGTCAGCCCGTAGATCTGGGTCTGCTCGCTGCCGGCGTACGTGGTCGGCACCGCCACGATCGGCACCGAGTGGCTCAACGCGATCGCCTTGGCCAGCCCCGTGGACGAACCACCACCGATGCACACGACACAGTCGATGTTCGACTCACTGGCCGCTGACCTGGCCCGCTCGGCGAGCTCGACCGGCACGTGTTGGGCCACCTCGTCCCACGGCACCGCCAACCTGGCACCGAGCTGCCGTGCGACGGAGGCAGCAGGCGCGGTTGCGGCCCAATCGGAGATCAACATCACACGTTGCCCTCCGAGCCGCTCCACCTCGGCGCCCACTTCGGCAAGCCGGCCGGCACCGAACACGATACGCGCCGGCAGCTGGTCGTAGGTGAACGGATTCATGCCGCCTGCAGGGCGCGCAAGGTGTCGAGCTCGATCTCGGTCGGCTCGGCGGTCGTCGGCACGTCGTGGGCGAAGCGCAGGTGCCAGCCGGTGGCAGCGACGACCTGTTCGCGAGTGATACCGGGGTGCAGTGCGACCACGATCAACTCACAGGTGTCGGGATCCGGCTCCATCACGGCGAGATCGGTGATGACCCACTTCGGTCCGCCGCCGCGCAGGCCGAACCGCTCGCGGTCACCCTTGCCGTCGCCGTAGCCGATCGATGTGCGGAAGTCGCAGCGATCGACGAACGCGCGAGCCGATTGGCGCATGATGACCATCACCGAGCCGGCGGATGCGGCGATCTCGGGGGCGCCGCCGGCACCAGGGAGACGGGTTTTGGGTGACTCGTACGAGCCGATCACCGTCGAGTTGATGTTGGCGAACTTGTCGAGCTGGGCCCCACTGAGGAAGCCGATGTCGATGCGCCCGGCCTGCAACCAGTAGGCGAAGATCTCGGGAACGCTGACAACCGCGTCGCTGGTCTCGGCAAGCTCACCATCGCCGATCGACAGCGGCAACCGAGTCGGCTTGCTGTCGATGCAACCTGACTCGTAGATCAGGACCGGCTCGATCGGGTACAGCCGCCGGGCCAGGTTGGCAGCAGTGGACGGCAGGCCGATGCCCACGAAGCACTGTCGCTTTCCCGCCGCTGCAAGTGCGCCGAGTTGGCGAGCGGCGTTGACGATCATCAGTTCGTCGGTCGTGTACTCGGCCATCAGATTCCCACGCTCTCGCAATACTCGGCGAAGTCGGCCGTGCCCTTCACGTGCTTGTCGATCCAGGCAATGAAGGCATCACGATCCTTCGAGATGGAATCCCAGGCTTTGTAGAAGGCGTTGTCACGAGTGGAGAATCCCATCGCAAAGCTCGGGTGCGCGCCACCGGCAACATGACACACCGCAGTGACGACCCACGATGGCAGCACAACTGCGCCGGGGACCTCGGGCAGTTCGTCGACGATCTCCTCGACCGTCACGATCGACCGCTGAGAAGCGAGGACGGCCTCCTTCTGCACCCCGAGCAGACCCCAGATCTGCACGTTGCCGGCGCGATCAGCGCGCTGAGCGTGGATGATGCCGACATCGGGATTGATCGCCGGGACCGCGGCCAACACTTCGCCCGTGAACGGGCACTCGACCGTCTTGATGGTGCTGGTGTACTTCGGCAGGTCGGTGCCGATGTAACCGCGCAGGATGCCGAAGGGCAGGCCCGCGGCGCCGGCGGCGTAGCGCGTTGCCATGCCGGCGTGGCTGTGCTCCTCGATCTCGAGCGGGTGCGGCCATTGGCTCTCGACCGCGTCGCGAAAGCGCTGCAACGAACCGACACCGGGATTGCCGCCCCACGAAAAGGTCAGTCGAGTCACGCATCCGGAACCGATCAACTGGTCGTAGGCGATGTCGGGCGTCATCCGCACGAGGTGCAAGTTGCGACGGCCTTGGCGAATGA
Source organism: Ilumatobacteraceae bacterium (assembly GCA_039931555.1). Lineage (GTDB taxonomy): Bacteria > Actinomycetota > Acidimicrobiia > Acidimicrobiales > Ilumatobacteraceae > JAENVT01. The sequence goes on from JBDTRP010000113.1 coordinate 12,890, forward strand.
TCTCGTGCGCTGCCGCATGCGGAATGAGATGGGTGAAGCCCTCGAGCGCCAACGTGTCGCCGTCGTGCACGTGCTCGGCGACGGCCTCCTGCAAGGTGACGATCATCGCGGATACCACGGTGGGATCTGAGCGTCGACGAACTCGCCGCCGATGAACAGCTTGTTCTGCATCAGAAATCGACGGGGTACACGCTCGCCTTGCCGGTGCGGATCATCTCCGGCAACTCGGGCGAGGCGTTCTCCCACACCAACAGCATCGAGCGCTTGGCGCTGTAGCCCTGGTGGCGGATGTCGCCGGGCATTGCCGCGACGTCGCCGGCCCTCATCGTGACCTTGCTGCGTGGGGCCCCGCTGTCGCGATCCTGAACATCCCAGACGATCTCATCGCTGAGCTGCACGAACCACTCGACACGGTCGTTGCCATGGAAGACCGGGAGCATGTACTCCTCGCTGGTCGGGCAGTAGAGGCTGGCCTTGCAGACGCTCACGACGCTGGGGTTCCACGTGACATCACTGCGGCTGATGTATTTGTACAGGTTGTACGCGGCGACCTCGTCCTCGAAGCCGGGCTCGGCGTACACCTCGGGCTCGTCCTGCGGCACGTCGGCGAACATGCGGTTGACCGGGTGAGTCTCGTCGGTGCGGATCTTCTCGTCGCCAGGCACGCTGACCATGCGATTGGCAGCAACGCGACGACGGGTGATGGCCTCGGTGTTGTTGCCGTTCTTGACGCCGAACGGCTTGTCGGTCTCGGCCGGGCTGGCGAACGGGTCGAACGAGGCGTTGGTCCAGTCGTCGAGCATCGCCTTGAAGGTGTCGCGGATGAGCGGGGTCTCGAAGTTCTCGGTGTGGTCGAGCTCGGCCTTGCGGTAGGCATCGTTGAAGCGGCCGGCGAACATGTCGACGGTGCCGTAGTGGTTGACGGTGCCGAAGACGCTGTCGAAGTTGACGGTGCCGTAGAAGAAGTCCCAGGCGACATCGCGCTGCAACGCCCGAAGGAACACGTCGGCGCTCAGCACGTGCTTGCCCGTCGGCCACGTGAGGTGGACGAAGTACTCGTCGCGGGAGAAGTGGAAGGCGCCCAGGCTGAACTCGCGATAGCCCTGTGCGTTGGGGTCGGTCGATTGCACGTCGGTCATGGTCATGTCGGTGTCCTTCTTGGTCAGCTCAAACAGATGTCGGCCCAGCGCTCGACGGTGTCGTCGCCGAGGATGGTT
>JBDTRP010000114.1:0-21602 GCA_039931555.1 Ilumatobacteraceae bacterium
AGAACTGCAAGCCACTGGGCGTCGTCGCATGCATCACACATCGCATCCCCAACGCTTCGAGCCTGGCCCGCTCGTCGGGCAACGATTCGACGAACGTGGCCACGTGGTGGATACCGGGTTGCGCGCTGACCAGGCGATGCAGTGACGCCGGGCTGCAGTCGCCGAGTTGCACCAACTCGATCTGCATGTGGCCCCACTGCCCGTATGCGGAGGAGTGGTTGAAGATCGCCGGCCCACCGTCGTGCGTTGCCTCGAACGGCGGATGGTGACGGATGAAGAACGGCCCGGCCCCGAACCGGTCGGCGAACGACGCTGCCGCCCGTTCCACGTCGTCAACGGCATAGGCGATCTGCGCGGGCACGCCGAGTGCGACGGTCAGTTCAGCCACGGTCGTTCTGGCGGCGTGCTTCGGCCAGCACGGCACGCATCTGGTCGGCGCAATGGGCCACGTGGTCGGCTCCGACCGGCGCGTTCTGCTGGCAGACCTCGAGCGACCACGGGGCCGACACGCCCATCCGCAACAACATGGCGACGAATTCGACGACGTGCATCTCGCCCTCGCCGGGGGCGACGCGGTTCTGCAGGCAGTCCTGCTTGTAGTCGTCGAGTTGGGGCGTCATCGGACCGTCGTTGATCTGGATCGCCATCACCTTGTCGGCGGGGATCGCCTCGATCATCGCGGTGTCGTCGGCTCCTCGGCGGTGGTGCCAGATATCGACGCACACCCCGCCGTTCGCCCGATCCGCGGCGCCGACGATCGACATCGCATCGGTTGCCGTGCGCACGTTGCTGAACGGCAAGAACTCGAGCCCGACCTTCATGTCGTAGCCGGCCGCCCGATCGCAGATGATCCCGAACTGCTCGATCGCCTCTGGCAACGGCTGGTGATAGGGGCCGATGACCTGGAGATATCGGCTACCGATCTGGTCGGCGAGCTGCCAGGCGAGGTCGAGGAATCGCCGCGTGCGGTGGCCGCCAGCGCCGTCGACGTCCCAGATCTGGATCGCCTCGATCTCGGCCAGCAACACGCCATGACGGTCGAGCAGCTCTTGCAAGCGCACCAATGTCATCCCTTCGCCGAGCTGACGGTCCCAATCCCCGACGTACAGACCGATCCCGGCGATGCCCGCTGCCGCGGCTGCGGCGATTCGGTCTTCGATCGGATAGTGGCGAGCCAGAGTGAAGTGGCTCATCACCAGATCATCGACTCCGAGATCCTGGGCGCTACGTTCGGATGCCACCGAGCAGAGTCTCGCACGTGACAAGGAGAGCAACCATGGGGTCACGACTCGAAGGCAAGATCGCCGTCATCACCGGTGCGGCCAGCGGTATCGGCGAGGCCACCGCGATCCGATTCGTCGAGGAGGGTGCGCGTGTCATCGTCTCCGACATACAGGTCGAGACGGGCCGCGCGGTCGCCGCACGGCTCGGCGACTCGGCGCGGTTCATCGAAACCGATGTCACCGACGAAGCGCAAGTCGCCGCTGCGGTGAATCTGGCCATGACCACCTGGGGTCGGTTGGATTGCATGTTCAACAACGCCGGGGTGGTCGGCGCGGTCGGGCCCATCGCCGACACCTCGGCCGAAGCGTGGGGCCGCACGATCGCGGTGTTGCTGCACTCGGTCTTCTACGGCACCAAGCACGCGGCGCGGGTGATGATCCCGAAGCGATCTGGCGTGATCCTGTCGACCACCAGCATTGCCGGGGTCATCGGGGGTCTCGGGCCTCACGGCTACACCACGGCCAAGCATGCCGTGATCGGCTTGACCAAGTCGGCCGCGAGCGAGCTCAACCAGCACGGGATCAGGGTCAACGCGATCGCTCCCGGCACGATCCCGACAGCGCTGACGGCGTCGCTGATGGGTGATCCGGACAACCTCGCCGCCGTTGCCGAGCACGCCAAGAACACCAACGGGCTCGGGATCGCCAGCGACCCGATGGACATCGCCAATGCCGCGTTGTACCTGGCCAGTGACGAGGCCCGGCTCGTCAGCGGCCACACCTTGGTGGTCGACGCCGGGCGCAGCATCAACGGCGGCTCGGCTCGGTTCGTCAACGCAGCACCGGCCATGCTCGGCGAGGCCGGGCGCACCGACTGATCACCTTTCAGCGGCACGGCGTGGCTGGCTAATATCCTTGGAAGTCAAAGTAACTTCCGGTGAAGATCCACGCAGGCGCCGGAAAGGAAGGGAACCGACATGGTCTACCGACCGTCCCGAGGAGATGCACCACCCCGCTTCGGTGCAGGCGCCCGCCACCAGTTACACGTCGGCGGCACGGTCAGCGCCGACGAGTATCGCGACCCGATGCGCTACGAGATGGAACGCGAGACCGCGCTTCGTACCTCGTGGATGATCGGCGGGCACTCGTCCGAGATGCCCAACGAGAACGACTGGATCACCTACGAGGGCCACGGTGAGACCATCGTGATCACCCGTCAACGTGACGGTGGTGTCGCTGCATTCCACAACGTCTGCCAGCACCGTGGGGCCCGGCTGACGAAGACCGAGACGTCGGGCTGCCAGCGCCGGTTCAGCTGCCCGTGGCACGGCTGGGTGTACGACACCACCGGCGATCTGGTCGGGGTGCCCGAGCGCGAAGACTTCGATCCGGCGTTGCTCGACGGCCTGCGGTCGCCGCAGGTCGCTGTCGAGGAGTGGGGCGGGTTCGTGTGGATGAACCTTGCCGGTCCCGATGCCGCGCCGCCGCTACAGGAGTGGATCGGCCGCGACATCATCGACGATCTCGGCAAGTTCCGGCTGGAAGACATGGTGCTGCACGAGAAGTGGACCGTCGAGGTGCCCACCAACTACAAGTGCATCGTCGACGGGTTCAACGAGGTGTACCACGCCACCGAGTTGCATCATGTGCCGGGGGAGTTCACCAAGTCGGCGCGCGACACCGAGTTCGTGCTGACCGGACCCAACTCGATGATGTTCGTGCCGCGACATCAGCACCGCGAGGCGTTGGACGAGACCGGCGACCATCAGCAGTACAGCATCTGCCACTACGTGATCTTCCCCAACACCGTGTTCAACAACAACCCTGAACACATCCAGGTGTTCCAGCCCATCCCCATCAGCGTCGATCGCACCAAGTTCATCTGCTGGGAACTGGTGTACCCGGCCGAGGGCGAGAACGACCCTGACTTCGCCGACTACTGGGAACGCACGATCACGCACTGGACGCATCTCAAAGATGTCGTTGCCGAAGACCTGTTCGTGTTTGCCCAACTCGATGCCACCCGGCACTCGATGGCCTACAACATGAACCGATTTTCCACGAAGGAGTGCAAGCCCGTCGCCTATCACGAGACGATGAACCTCGCAGTCCGGGGCCGGAACCCGATGGAGCGTTGGAACGACTACCCGGCCGGTGGTGGCGAGTGATCCTCGTCGCCGGATGGCTGGAGTTCACCTCGCAGGCCGACCGCGACGCCGTAGTGGCGGCCGGGCGGGACGTGCAGCAATCCACACGCGATGACGAACCCGGTTGCGTGGCGTACTCGTTTGCTGCCGACTCCGGCGTACCGACACGGGTCCAGGTCTACGAGGCGTGGGCAGACACCGAATCGCTCGCGGCCCACTTCGTGCATCCCAACTACCTGGCGATGCGCGACGTCCTGCGCGGCGTCGAGCGGGCCGGCTCGTCGATCGCCAAGTACCGCTGTGACCTCAGCGAACCGATCTACGACGACCAGCGTCAACCCCGCGCCGACTTCTTCACCGCCCCGTAACCCCGAGTCGGGCGCGATTCCGGTATCTCCAGTACCGAAATCGAGCCCGGTCAACCTGCGCGGGTGCGATGTGAGTACCTGCAGTACCGAAATCGCGCCCGACTGGCTCTTGCCGCATGCGGTCAGCGGGCGAGGTAGCCCCCGTCGACCGCGAGGGCGTGGCCGACGGTGAACGTCGATTCGTCGCTGCACAGCCACATCGCCGCCTTGGCGATCTCGTCGGCCCGACCGAGGCGACCGATCAGGCTGAGGCGCGAGACGACGTCTGCCACGTCGCGGCCGCGTTGCTCCATCGCGTTGCGCAGCATCGGCGTGTCGATCGCGCCCGGGCAGATCGCGTTGATGCGGATGCCGTCGCCGGCGTAGTCGATCGCCGCGCTGCGGGTCAGCCCGATCACCCCGTGCTTGCTCGCGGTGTATGCCGATTGGTTCGGCTGGGGGCGGAACGAATTCGTCGAGGCGATGTTGACGATCGCGCCGCCCATCCCGCCACGGAGCATCGCCCGGATCTCGTACTTCATGCTGAGGAAGATCGAGCGCAGGTTGATGGCGATGATGCGGTCGAAGGTGAACACATCGAGGTCGGCGAGCCGCTCGGTCTCGCCTTCGATCGCCGCCATGTTGACGGCGCAGTCGAGCGTGCCGAACTCGTCGAGGGCTCGTTGCACCAGGGTCTCGGTCGACGCAGCGTCGGCGACATCGACGCGCTGGAACACTGCTGTGCCACCCGCCGCACAGATGCCGTCGGCGACCGTGCCGCCGGCGTCGGAGATGTCGCCGACGACGACCCGCGCGCCCGCCTCGGCGAATGCCTGCGCAGTGGCCATTCCCATGCCGCCGCTGCCTCCAGTGACGATGACCGACTTTCCGGTGAAGTTCGACATGGCTACTCCTTGCCGCCGCAGGAGCGCGGCTGTAGCAGACTGTTGTACCGGCCGACCGTTGGAGGCAAACCGATGGCTGAAGACTACGAAGACGTGAGTGTGTTCGTCCTCTCCTCGGAGCGAGAACTGACGTTGCTCAACAAGCAGACCGAGTGTGTGTTCATGTGGGCAACCAGCGAAGGCGACGCGGTTGGCGTGATCATGAACTTCGTGTTCCACGACGGAAAGTTCTGGTTGACGGGCAGCGGCCAGCGCAAGCGGTTCGCAGCCCTGGCGCGGCGGCCACGCGCCGCCGTTGCCATCAGCAGCCGTGGCACCGACATCGGCGTGAGCCAGAGCGTCACGTACAAGGGATCGGTCGTGCTCCACGAGGACGATGAGACCAAGGCGTGGTTCTATCCGGCGTTGGCGGCGCGAGTGCGACCCGACAGCGCCGACCAGCAAGCTGCGTTCAGCAAGTTCCTCGACTCGCCGCGGCGGATCGTGATCGAACTGATCCCCGAGGCGCGCATCGGGTTCGATGCCGAGAACATGTTCGCGGGCACCGAGGCTGGTCCGTCGCGTACTGAAGTCTGATGCGGGCCCCGCCTCCGTTGTTGCTGGTTGCACTGCGCCACCGCGAGATGAGCGCCGCACAGGGCTTGCTCGGGCATCCCAGGGCTAACTGATCACGACGCATTCGAAGTGGCCGAGGCCGCTCGCGTCACCCTGGCGGACACGCACGAAGCTCTCCGCCCAGGCGTGGTCGAACTCGAACGCCCGCCCTGCAGAGTCGATGATCTGGGTGGGATGCGATACGTCCCAGACCTCGCCTTCCTCGTGATAGTCGCCGCGGTACACGCCCTGGCCGAGACCGTCGTCAAAGCCTCCGAAGTACCCGCCGCCTTGGCAGTAGACCCATCCGAGATCCTCGAACTCGTACGAGCGAACCGCACCGTCGGCATCGGTGAGCTGGAAGGTGCCGGACCGCAACCGACGGCCGCCGTCGTAGAACTGCAGGTCGTGGGACACTGTTTCCACGGCGACCGAGCGATCGCCGACCATGATGGCGCCCTTGCCGGCGGCGGCACGTGGGCGAGGGTCGGCGAAGTAGTACCCGCCGTGGTCGGGCATGCGGAACAGCACCCATTGACGCAGCCCGGGCGGCCGGCGGGGGACCCCTGACGGCGCACCGGCGCGGGCCCCGCCGCGCCCGGGTTGGTATCCCCACGAGTGATTGCGGAAGAACGATGCGTTCGTCAGCTCGACTCGGTGGTCGCCGATGCGAACCCAGCCATTGCACTCCCCGGTGACCTCGTAGGTCGCACGCTCACTGATCAATCTGCCGTCGATGCGAGTGGTCTCGATCGGGTCGAGGTGCGGGCCGGCGGTCGTGCGACAAACCACGTCGAGGGCGATGCCATGGTCGCCGAGCACGTCGTTGTCGTCCAGCGTCAACCGCAGCGCGCGCATCGGTTCGGGTAGTTCGATCTGCAGCGGCCCGACGCCGAGGTGGTCCATGTTCGGACGCAGTCGCCGCGACAGGCGGACGTTGTACTGCTTGCCGTCGTGGCGGAGGCAGACGAAGCCATCGAGCACGTCGTTGTTCTGGTAGAGCCGCACGTTCGACGTCAGGCACACGGTCCCGTCGGTGTCGCAACACGTCACGTAGTGGCCGTCGTTCCACTGCGGATCGCTGCCGGCCACCGCCGCAAATGTGTTGGTGAACTGGTGGAAGGGGTACTCGTCCATCCCCAACAGCATGCGACGCCTCCTACATTGCTCGGCCCTTCGGCGCAGCGTAGAGTCCGTCGTCGTTGTCGGCACCACCAGCTGGCACAGCCTCGGGGGTTCATACATGCTTGGCGATCGCTGGATCACAGACACCGTTCCGACAACGCGCTTCCCGAACTACACACGCGGCAACGCCGGTGAGGTGCTGGCCGACCCGGTCAGCCCGCTCGGCTGGTCGTTCTGTTGCGAGCCGGGCATGGTGGTCGGCTGCGTCGACGGATTCGAGGCGATGGGCGTGTTCGACCGCAGCGAGTACGGCACGCCGCCCGAGACGTTCGGCATGTTCGGTGGCTACTTCTACAACTCGCTGACCCAGGCGCGCCTGTTCGGCGTGCGATCGGGCGCCGGCTGGCAAGCCATCGACAACGCTTACTTCGACAACACCCAGCAGATCCCGCCCTACGTCGAGGAGCCGTGGCACATCTCGCCGCGGCACAGCGAGAAGCTGGCCAACACGATGGGCTGGATCATGTCGACGGACTCGGTGCCGGAGATCGATCTGCAGAAGTACGAGGCCAAGGCGTGTCGCGACAGTCGGCCCGATCTCCCTTCGCAATCCGATGTGCAGCTGGTCGCCCGCGCCCGCATGCTGCAGCGGCACATGCGGGCGATGTTCTCGCAAGTCGTGTGGGCATCGCTCGGCGGCAGTGTCGGTCCGGCAGTCCTCAGCGCTCTGACCGGCGAGATCGACCCGACAGCGACGACCAAGTTGATCTCCGGCGTCGGAGACGTCGACTCGGCGCAGATCGCCGGTCGCATGTTCACGTTGTCGCGCCTGGTGCGCGACTCGGCGTCGTTGACGGCCGAGTTCGACCAGGGCTTTGCCGGGCTGCTTGTTCGCCTGCGGGGCTCGACCGATCCCGACGTGGTGGCGTTTCTCGGCGAGGTCGATGATTTCATCTACGAGCACGGCAGCCGGGGCCCGAATGAGTACGACATCTACTCGTGGAGCTACGAGACCAAGCCTGACCTCGTGCTGTCGTCGGTCGACCGCCTGCGCCATGCCGACGACGAGGCCGACCCGGTTCGCGGCGAGGCGTCGGGCGCCTCAGAGCGCGAGCGCTTGACCGAGCAGTTCCGCACCCTCTTCGCCGACAATCCCGAAGCGCTCGGCACGTTCAACGCTGCCTTGCATTCGGCCAGTGTCTTCATGGTCGCCCGCGAGCGTTGCAAGTGCAACAACATCCGCACCATTGCCGAAGTGCGGATGTGCTTCTACGAGCTCGGCCAGCGGATGGTCGATGCCGGTCACCTCGCTCACAAGCGACAGATCTGCATGTTGCTGGCCGACGAGGTCGACGCCTTCATGGCCGATCCTGCGGCGTTCACTGCGTTGCTGGCCCAGCGCGAGGTCGACTACCTGTCGCTCTACGACCTCGAGCCGCCGTACATCGTCGACAGGGTCGCCCCGCCGCTGTCGCTGTGGCAGCGCAAGAGCGAGATGACGATCATGCAGGTCAAGGTCGGCGACGTGCTGCAGGGCGTGGCCGGGTCTCCTGGCGTCGCCACGGGCATCGCCCGCGTGCTGCTCGACCTCTCGGATCCGTTCCGCCTCGAGATCGACGACATCTTGATCGCCCCCCAGACAGACCCGGCGTGGACGCCACTGTTCCTCAGCGTCGGCGCGGTCATCACCAACGTCGGTGCGGTCGGCACCCACGCCGTCATCGTCAGCCGCGAGCTGGGCATCCCGTGCGTGCCGTCGATCCCCGACGCCACCCGACGAATTCCCGACGGCGCGACGATCACGGTCGACGGCAGCAACGGCACGGTCACCATCATCGCTCTGCCATGACCGACCCCGCGTACCTCGCGGGGTTGTTGTCGCTCGAGGGCCGGGTTGCCCTGATCACCGGCGCAGCGACGGGCATCGGAGAGGGGATCGCACGCGTCTTGGCTGCTGCGGGAGCGAGTGTCACGATCGCCGACATCGACCTGGTGGGTGCGAGGCGCGTTGCTGCCGAGATCGAGGGATCTGCTGTCGAACTCGACGTGACCGACACCAGGGCCGCGGCCGACGTGATTGCGGCGATCGAGGGCATCGACATCCTCGTCAACAACGCCGGCACATATCTCGAGGCAGGCAGCATCCTCGATCAATCGCCGGACTCCTGGCGGCGCTCGATCGACGTCAACTATGTCGGGGTGTTCAACTGCTCGAGGGCGGCGGCTCAGTCGATGGTCGCCGGCGCTCGGCGCGGGTCGATCGTCAACATCTCGTCCGTCGACGGATTGCTGCCCTGTCTCGGCACGGGTTACGACTCGGCCAAGGCGGCAGTCATCCACTTCACCCGGTCGCTCGCCGTCGACCTTGCGCCGCACGGGATCCGGGTCAACGACGTCGCACCGGGCAACGTTCCCGTGGCGACGCTCGACAAGATCCACTCCGGCGCGCTGCCCCCGCTGTGGCCGGCCGATTCCTCGGCGTCGGGGCTGATGGGCCCACTGATGCGGCAGCGATCGGCAAACATCCCGCTCGGTCGAAAGGGGACGCCCGCCGACATCGCTCACGCCGTGTTGTTCCTGTGCTCGCCGATGGCCGACTACGTCACCGGGCACTCGCTGGTCGTCGACGGTGGTTGGACGCTGATCTGAGCTGGGTCGTGGCTGCACTTGGTGGTGATCAGGTCGCATACCATGACCGCTCAGGGTTTTCTTTGACGTGAAAGGAAATTGATCATGAAGCTCGAGGGTCGAGTCGCCGCGATCACTGGCGGCACCAGGGGGATCGGGCGGGGGATCGCCGAAGCGTTTCTCGCGGAAGGCGCCAAGGTCGTGATCAACGGCAAGACGCCGGACAAGGGTGTCGAGGCGTTGGCACAGATGGGCGGCGGCGGCAATGCCCACTTCATCGCCGGCGACGTGAAGTTGCAGGCCGACGTCAACGCGCTGATCGACGGCACGGTCGAGCGATACGGCAAGATCGACATCCTGGTCAACAACGCCGGCGGGTCGGGCGGGTTCGCTCCCGTCGGGCAGATGACCGATGAGGCGTGGCTGGAATGCCTCGACTGGTGCCTCAATGCAACCTTCTACGGCACCCGACGCGCGCTGCAGAAGATGGAGGGCAGCGGCTGGGGCCGCATCATCAACATCTCGTCGGTGGAAGGACGCCACGCCAACAAGGCGATGGTGTCGCACTACATCACCAACAAGCACGCCATCAACGGCCTCACCCGCGCCGTGGCCTTCGAGTACGGCGCGGCCGGCATCACCTGCAACGCGATCTGCCCGGGGGCGATCGAGACCGACATCATGAAGACCGCCGGCCCGCACGCGGCGGCTGCGATGGGGACGACCTACGAGACCTTCCTCGATGGTTACGCGCAAGAAGCATCGATCAAGCGGCTGAACACGGTCGAGGAGGTCGCCGCGATGGCGGTGCTCATCGCCTCGAACGCAGGCGGCGGGATCAACGGAGCGGTGCTCGACGTGCACGGCGGCACGCTGCTGGCCTAGCTCTCGTGCCGGAGCAATCTACGACACGGATGCGAACGGCGCGCTGAGGTCGGCGGCCCCGCGATACAAGATGGTGATCGCCCGACTGGCGAAGCGCCACTCGCCCTCTACCACCGAGTACGTGTCGTCGTAGTACGCCAGCAGCAGTCCCGTCGTGCCGTCGCTGCGCCGCATGTGCTCGCTGATGTACCAACGGCCGACGCCGCGATCAGCGTCGATCGTCGCCTGGCCGTTGTGGGCCAACTGCACGACGGTGTCGAACGATTCCATCGCGCCGATCCAATACTCGACGATCGCATCCTTTCCGTCCATCACACGTCCCCGACCGAGATCCCAATGCGCGTCGGGCGCCCACGTTGCCGCCCACTGGTCGCGGTTCTTGTGCACGACTGCATCGCAGTATCGGTGGACAAGGTCGGAGATCTCGACTGGGGTGGTCATCCCTCCATGTTGCCAGGCGGCCAGGAACGCTATGAAGGATACGGAAGGGCGCGCCCGGCACAACGGGCGGAGCGACCACCACCGGCACCGGGCAGACCTGCAACGACTTCGCCAGGCCATTCGCCTCCAATCGCGAAGTCGCGCAACGATGCGGCCGAGCGGCCGTCGAGGGTGAATAGGACGGTGACCGCCCGGTCCTGGTTGGTGAGCACGTCGAGGCCACCCTCTCCATGCGGGCTCGACGGGTCGATGAGGATCAGCGTTCTGGACACGATCATGGTTTCATCCATGCCGGCAGGGTACGGAACCAACGTTTCGCCATCTTTGCGGCCAGATGAACACTCCGTCTGGCTCAAACGCTGGAGCTACCGCATGATGTCGACGAGGCGGCGGAGGAAGACGTGGTGCAAGGCGGTCCCGATGATCGCCATGTTCGGTGACCGGTTGGCGCCCGATTCGAACACGCCGAGGCAGGTGCGGTTGGCGCACGCCCCCTTGAACAGGTTGAACGCCTCCCAGTACTCCCACTGTGCGGCGGTCATCCGGATCCCAGCTTCCTGCTCGAACAATGCCAGCCAGGCCTGGCGCGACATGGTGCGCGCACCACGCATCGATGCGCAGAACGACCAATCCTCCGCCGGGTCGCCGACGTGGGCGAACTCCCAGTCGGTCATGGCCAGGACCTCGCCATGAGCGCTCAGCACGTTGCCGGGCCCGGCATCGCCGTGCACGAGCGTGACCCGCGTCGTCAACGGCGCGTTCTGGTGCAGCCACATCTCGGCGGCGTCGAGCAGTGGCAGGCGTGGGCCGCCTGCCGATTTACCGACGGTGCGCCAGTGTTCGATCAGGATGTGGGTGCTCTGCGCGGGGTCGACCGCCGGCAGATGAGCCGTGGGTTCGAGGGCGTGCAGGCGGGCGAGCGTGCGCACGAACGCTGCCGCCGTCGTCGGGTCCATCTCGCGCTCTTCGGCGGGCTGGTCGGCCTCGATGTAGTCCATCACGAAGAAGGGTTGGCCGAGCACCTCGCCGGTTGGTTCCAGCGAGCGAACGTTGGCCACCGGGAAGGCGGCTGAGCGGAGCGATTGCATGAGAGCGAATTCGGCAGCGCTCGACGTGCCGAACACGCCACCCTGTTCGACACGGACGACGAGCTTTCCGGCAGACGTGTCGACAACGTGCATTGCTCTCGAGTGCCCAACAGTCAACCGATGTGAGGAATGCACATCAACCGGAGCTCCGGTCTGGGCACTGAGATACTCGGCGAGGCGACCCTCATCCATCGGCGACCTGCCCTCGGAAGGCCTTCAACAGCGCGGCCTCACTCTCGAGATCCTCCTCGAGGTGACGCTCGAGGATCTCGCGGATCGTGCTGTGGGCGCGATGGTACGGGTCGGCCAGCACGGCGATGCACGAGCGCATCACGTCTTGCCCGGCGGCAGGGCCCAACGCTGCGGACAGCTCCTCCTGGCGGCGCCTGGTCGGATCGGGTCCACGCTTGCGTGCATACACGGCCAACCCGATCAACTGGATCGCGGCGTTGCGGGCGTGAGGGCCGATGAGGTTCGGCAGCACGGTGTTTCGCAAGGTCTCGGCCATCGAGGCCCACAGCGCGGCATCGCTGGGCCGCTCGTTCACGCGTGCGCACCCAACTGCGCTGTGACGCGTGCCTCGGCGTCGAAGTCCCACGTCGCCCGCCAAACCGGATCGACCAGTGGTTCGGTGCGAGCGGCCCAACCCTGCGACTGGAACCAGTCGAACGTCGACGCGTGACCACTTCGAAAATCGTGCAGGGGTCGCATCACTGCCTCGGCTTTGACGGTGCTCAACTCCGCATGGTGCCGTACGCCGAAGAGGTGGCCGAAGGCGGGCATGGTCACAGAGTTCAGCACATCGTCGGGCACGTCGACGATGATCGGCTCGACACCGACGATCTCGGCGAGTGTCGTGACGTATCTCCGGGTGCTGATCGCACTCGTCGTGACGTTGAAGATCTCGCCGTGGGTCGACGGCATGGCTGCGGCCGTCATCATGAACGCGACGAGGTCGTCGACGTGGCCGTACGAGGCCACGACCAACCCGCCGTGAGGGAGCAGCACCGGCCGTCGCTGCAACAAGCGCAGGAACATCGGTGTCTCCATGTCGTAGATGTTGTTCTCCGGTCCGTAGATCGCTGCCGGCCTGACGATGATCACCGGAAATCCCGCATCGGCGTGACGTCGCAACATCGCCTTCTCCGACAGGGCCTTGAACCCGCCGTAGGTGGCCGGGCCATCGTCGTTCGACGGCATGTCCTCTGTCCACGGAAAGATCCCACTCAACAACTGGTCATAGGCCATGATCGAGCTGACGTAGACGTAGGCGCCGACGCGCCCCTCGAACAGATCGACGAGGTGATCGATGTCGCTGCCACCGGCAGCCATCACGAAGCCCGAGACGTCGAAGACTGCGTCCCACTGCGTGCCGGCGAGCGCGGTGCGCATCGACTCGATGTCGGTGCGGTCGGCGACGAGATGACCCACGCCGGCAGGTAGCGATGCGGCTGTGCGTCCTCGGTTCAACACGGTCACGTCGTGACCGGCATCGACGAGTGCGCCGACCAGGCGTCTTCCGACGAAGACCGACCCGCCGAGGACCAGCGTGTTCACGCCGTCGACGGGTCCAGCCGGACCAGCATCTTGCCGACATTGGCCCCCGACATCACACCGAACAGTGCCTCCACGGCGTGTTCGAGACCGTCGTAGATCGTGTCTCTGGAGATCACCTGTCCGTCTCGAAGCCACGCAGCAACCTGGCGTTCGAACTCCGGCCGCATGTCTTCGTGGTCACGAACGATGAAGCCGCGGATGGTGAGCCGCTTCAGGACGACGTTGATCAACTTGCTGATGTCGTTGCGCGGATTCTCGGCGTCGAAGTTGGAGATCATCCCGCACAGCGCCACGCGCCCGTTCACGTGCAGGGAATCGAGGGCGGCGATCAGTTGCTCGCCGCCGACGTTGTCGAAGTACACGTCGATGCCCTCGGGAGCGACTCGCTTGAGTTGCTCACCGGCGGGCCCGGCGCGGTAGTCGAATGCATCATTGAAGCCGAACTCGTCGACGAGGATCGCCCGCTTGGTCTCGCCCCCGGCACTGCCGACGACGCGCGAGGCGCCCAGCAGGCGGGCGAACTGGCCGACGGCCGTACCGACGGCACCGGCTGCAGCGGACACGAACACTGCTTCGCCTGCCTTGAACTCACCCGTGCGCAGCAGCCCCGCCCAGGCCGTGAAGCCGGTCTGGCCGAGGATGCCGAGCCATGTGTTCAGCGGTGCCGTGTCGATGTCGACCGCGGTGGCGGTGCTCGCCGGGATGATGGCGTGGTCGCGCCACCCCATGCGATGGCGCACATGTGCACCGACCGCGATCGATGGATCCGCACTGTCGATCACCTGCCCGATCGCCGAACCGTCGAGCGGCTGATCGACGGTGAAGTTCGTGGTGTAGTGCTTCTCGGTCGCCTCGAGCCGGCCCCGCATCGACGGGTCGACACTCATGTACGCATTGTGCACCAGGAGCTCGCCCGGCTGAAGGGCCGCCAGGCCCAGTTCACGGATCTCGAAATCATCGAGCTCCGGGCCTGATTGGGCGGTGCGCCGCTTCAGGAAAACGGCTCTGGTGATGTCTGGAATGGCCACGTGCTTGCTCCTGGCTCTCTGCAACGTGCTCACCCTATTGTCGCACCCCGGACCGACCCCATTTCCGCAGACGGTGATCGCCGGTATGGTTCGGGCGTGCCGGGTGCGTTCGAGGCGACGACGATCATGTCGGAGCGACTCGTGCTGCGCCCGGTGCGGCTCGAGGATGCCGACGAGATGGCGGTCGCGCTCGGCGATCCCGCACTCCACGAGTTCATCGGTGGGCAGCCCGCCACTGTCGAGGAGTTGCGTGATCGCTACGCCGCCTGGATCCGAGGATCAGGTTCGACCGATGAGGTGTGGCTCAACTGGATCGTGCGTCTCGGCGCTGACGATGTGGCGATCGGCGCGGTGCAAGCGACGATCATCGATCCTGAGGACACGCCGACGGCCGCGGTGGCGTGGACGATCGGCGTCCCGTGGCAGGGTCACGGATTTGCCGGCGAGGCCGGGGTCGCGCTGGTGGAGTGGATCGTGGCCCGGGGCGCGACATCGGTCGTGGCTCACGTTCATCCCGACCATCGTGCATCGGCGGCAGTCGCCGCTCGCGTCGGGCTACGGCCCACGAACGTCAACGTCGATGGCGAGGTGGAGTGGCGGCTGGAGCCGCGCTTGTCAGAGCCGTCGTAGCCGTGCGTCGACCGTGTGCGCGGGAGCGCTGAAACCTACTGTGGGAGTTGCATGGGGACTCCGGCGCTCGCTCACGCCTTCCAACCAATTCGTGTTGGGACCATGCAGCTCGACCACCGGCTGGTCGTGCCGCCGCATTCAGGTGGTGGCGGGCGACTGCTCGACAGCGACGCGCTGTTCGAACGGCACTGCAGCTACTGGCTCGAGCGGGTCAAAGGCGGCGTGCAGTGGGTCGGTGGGGGCCCGACGTTCGTCCGCAACCCGTTGATCCTCGGGTTCGAGCCGACGGGAATCGGCTCAAATGGTCCGGGTCTGTTCCGCCACCCGAAGTTCGTCGAGCGCATGGGCGAGTACCTCGACCGGCTGCATGGTGCCGGCGGGTTTGGCACGGTGCAATTCGTGTTGCAGGGTGGCATGCCGATCGCGCCATCACCCACGTTGTCGGGTTACGCCGACCACCGCATCCCGCACCCGCTCGACGCCGACGAGATCGCTTGGCTGATTCGTGAGTACGGCGAGTCTGCCGCACTCGCCGCCGAGGCCGGCGCTGACGCGATCGAGCTGCACGCCAATCACGATGATGTGCTGCAGTGGTTCCTCTCGCCGCTCACCAACCGTCGCTCCGATCGGTATGGCGGGAGCGCCGACAATCGCCGTCGGTTGGTTCGGGAGATCGTCGAGACGATCCGCGCCACGGTGAAGCGGCCGATCACGCTCGGGCTGCGGCTGTGTCTCGACGAGATGATCGAGGGTGGCTACGAGTTGGCAGACTGCCAGCAGATCCTTACGGCGTTCACGGCCGACGGGACCATCGATTACTTCAGCCTCGACGTCGGCGGCAACTGGGGCACGGTCAGCTACATCCCTCCCGGTGTGTACGGCGAGGCGGAGTGGGCCGGGCTGTGTGGTCAGGCCAAGCAGGCGACGAACCTTCCGGTGGTGTACGTCGGTCGGGTGTTCGATGTCGCCACGGCGGAACGTGTGTTGGCGGAGGGCCACGCCGACCTCGTCGGGTTTGCCCGGGCGACCATCGCCGATCCCGCGATCGTCGTCAAGACTCGTCGCGGCGCGATCGAGTTGGTGCGGCCGTGTGTTGGCGTGAACGACTGCATCGATCGGCGCACGGTCGAGGGTCTCGAGTTTGCCTGCGCGGCCAATCCGCATGCGGGCAATGAACATGTCGGGGATCTGCCCCCCGTGAGGCAGCCGAAGCGAATCATGGTCATCGGCGGCGGCCCTGCGGGTACCGAGTTCGCTGCTCTTGCCAGCCAACGGGGCCACGACGTTACCCTGTGGGAACGCAACCCGTCGCTCGGTGGCCAACTCGCGGTCGCTGCGAAGGCGCGGATGAACCACCGCTTTGCCGAGTGGATCCGGTGGCAGGAAGCCCGCCTGCGTCGCGTTGGTGTGACCGTGGTGATGGACAGCGCAGCCACGATCGAAGGCGTCGACGAGTTCGATCCCGATGTGGTCGTTCTCGCGACGGGCGCCGTGCCGCGAGCGCTCGACGTGCCCGGCATCGACGAACCGTTCGTCCATCAGGCGGCAGATGTGCTCGGCGGGGGCGTCGCACTGGGCGAACACGTGGTGGTGGTCTCGGAGGACGACCGGGCGGCACCCTTGGCGGTCGCGGATCACCTCAGCGGTCTGGGGCATCGGGTCACGATCACCTTCCGCACGAACGGACCTTCGCCGCTCGTCGGGAGGTACACGATCGGTGCCATCTTGGCCAGACTCGACGACGAAGGTGCCCGTCTCGAACCGATGGCGCGACTGGTTGGCGTCGAGCCGGGTCGGGTGCACCTGGCGCACAGCTACAGCAACCGACGGTGGTCGATCGACGGGGTCGACAGCGTGGTCCTTGCCTGCGGTGCTGTTCCGAACAACGACCTCTACCGATCACTGAAGCCTGTCCGCCCCCACGTGCATCTCCTCGGCGATGCTTATGCACCACGCCGAATGGTCTTCGCCACGCGCCAGGCGTGGCACCTCGCATCGGCGTTGGATTGACGACGATCGACCTCGCTTCGTGGGAAGCCGACCCGGCCCACCGCCGGCGGGCGTGGACAGCACTCTGCGTCGCCGCTGCAAGCATCTTCCTCTTCGTGCTCGACACGGGCCTGTTGTCGGTCGCCCTGCCCTCCATCGAGAAGGAGTTCAGCGAGACGCCGCGATCGATCGTGGCGTGGACCGCCACCGGCTTCCTCGTCACGCTGGCATCGCTGTTGCTGATCGGCGGTCGGCTGTCGGATGCACGCGGTCGGAAGCGGTTCTACCTGTTCGGGGTGTTGCTGTTCGGGTTCGGGTCGCTGTGCACGTCGCTCGCACCGACGGTCCCAATGCTGATCACCTCGCGGGTGATCGGCGGTGCCGGCGCAGCGTTCCTGACGTCGAGCGCCTTGGCGCTGGTGATGCCGGAGTTCCCGTTGCAGAAGCGCGGCATGATGATCGGTTGGTGGGGTTCGCTGGGGTCGACCGCGGCGATCGTCGCGCCGACCGGCGGTGCGCTGCTGACCGAGCACATCTCGTGGCGGTTGCCCTTTGGTTTGATCGCGCCGATGTCGGTGGCCGTGTTCGTCGTCGGCAAGCGGGTGCTGGTCGAGCAGACAGACGAGCCGTCCAGCGCGGCGATCGATCCGGTGAGTGTGATCGTCGGCCCGATGGCGCTGGGCCTGTTGGTGCTGGGTGTTTCACAAGGCGGGAGGTGGGGCTGGGGGTCGTCGTCGACCGTCGGCGCGATCGCGTCGTCGGCGATCCTGCTCGTCGTCTTCGTCCGGCGGTGCGGGCGTGTGGCCAATCCGCTGCTGGACCTGTCGATCTTCGCGTTCCCGCAGTTCCGGCTGAACATCGTCGGCTCGGGCCTGCAGCAGGTCGGCTTCTTCGCGTGGTACGTGACGACGCCGCTGATCCTGAAGACGGTGTGGGGATGGTCGACGTTCGAAACCGGCGTCGGCATGGCCGTCGGTCAGGTGGCTGCGTCGTTCAGCGCACCGTTCGGTGGCCGATGGTCCGATCGGGTCGGTACGACGCTGCCGATCGTCACGAGTGCGATCCTGGCAGCCTCCGGCCCGATGTGGTTCGCAGTCACGGCATCGCAGTCGCCGCACTTCTTGACGACGTTCCTCCCCGCCTCGGTGCTGATGGGGATGGGCGGTGGCATCTGCGGAACACTGACCACCAGCGCCGCCCTGTACGACCTCCCAGGAGCCACGCTGGGGGCCGCGAACAGCGTCAACCAACTGATCCGCCGTGTGTGCGGCGTGATCGGCGTTGCGGCCGCTGTGGCCCTCCTGGGCGAGGCCAAAGGACAGGCGCTGCTCACCCCCGCCCGCCGGGTCTGGGTGATGGTCTCCCTCGCCCACCTGGTGATGTGCGTGCCCTACATCGTGCGCCGACGCGCCCGGTCGGTGCAACGGCCGGCGATCGGTCAGTCGGTGTAACGCCGAGCGTTGGGCCGTTTGCCCTTCAGCATCGTGCCGCGCAGCGTTTCGATCACGTCGTCGACCCTGGCTTCGGGCACGCCGACGATCGAGAACTGCTCGGTGATCTTGATCGGGCCGATTTCGCGACCGCTGAGGTTGCTCTCGTTGGCGATCAGGCCGACGAGGTCGCCGGGGCGGATGCCGACCTTGCGGCCCAGCCCGACGTAGATGAAACCGGTGCCGACGGTGCCGCCGCGGTGGTTCTGCGATGCAGAGCGCGGGCCCTTCTGGCCCGGGCGCTCGCCGGGGCGACCAGCCCGGTCGACTCGAGGGCCACGGTCGACCTTGTGCGAGAAGTCGGGAATCTCAGCCTCGTCGACCGTTGCGCCGCCCGCTTCGTGCGCCAACTTCACCGCGGCGAGGGCGATGGTGCGAATGTTGTGATCGCCGGCCAACGCGTTGAGCACGTCGTTGTAGTCGTCGAGATCGTCCGATGCCAGCGCCTCGCGCACGGCCGTGACAGTCTGCTCGATCTGACGAGCGCGCAAGTCGGCCACGGTCGGCACGCGCTCGATGGCGATCTTCTGCTTCGTCAACTTCTCGATGTTGAACAGCAGTCGTTGCTCGCGTGGCTCGGCGAGCGTGATCGCCACGCCTTGCCGACCGGCCCTGCCGACTCGACCGATGCGGTGCACGTAGCTCTCCGCCGCAGACGGCACGTCGTAGTTGACGACGTGGGTCAAGGTGTCGACGTCGAGACCGCGGGCAGCAACGTCGGTGGCGACCAGCAACTCGGCGGTGCCGTCTCGGAGGCGGCCCATCACCCGGTCACGCTGCGGTTGGTCCATGCCGCCGTGCAATGCCTCGGCGCGATAGCCGCGACCGTTCATCGTCTCGGTCAACTGGTCCACTTCGAGGCGGGTGCGGCAGAACACCAGCGTGGCCTTCGGGCCTTCGATGTCGAGGATGCGGCCGAGCGCAGCAGGCTTGTGCGAACGCTGCACCATGTATGCGCTCTGGCGAACCAGAGCCGTGCCGGGCGTGGTGTCACTGCGACCGATCTGGATGCGTACCGGATCGCGTTGGTACTTGCGCGCCAATGCATTGATGCGGGCCGGCATCGTCGCCGAGAACAGCACGGTCTGACGCTCGTCGGGTGTGGCCTGCAAGATCGAGTCGATGTCGTCGGCGAAGCCCATGTCGAGCATCTCGTCGGCCTCGTCGAGGATCACGGTCTTGATCGAGCTGAGGTTCAGCGAGCCGCGGCCGATGTGGTCGAGGGCCCGGCCCGGTGTGGCGACGACGATGTGCACGCCACGATCGAGGGCCTGCAGTTGGCGGAAGATCGGCTGGCCGCCATAGATCGGGGTGACCTTCGCGTTGAGCTCTCGGCCGTAGCGGAAGATGGCCTCGCTGACCTGCATGGCCAGTTCCCGCGTCGGCACCAGGATCAGTGCGAACGGCACGACCTTCGCTGACGTGTCGATCATCTGCAACACCGGCAAGGCGAACGCAGCGGTCTTGCCGGTGCCGGTCGCCGCTTGCCCCAACAGATCCCGACCGGCGAGCAGATGTGGGATGGTCTGGCGCTGGATCGGCGTCGGTTCTTCGTAGCCGAGATCGTTGATCGTCTTCAACAACTCGGGACGCAATCCCAGTGTGTCGAAACCGTCGCCTTCGTCGGTCTCGATCGGATCTTCTTCGTGGCCACTGATCTCGTGGTCTGTCATGACGGCTGAACTCTCGTTAGTGAATGTTCAACGATAGAAGCCAGAACACCGAAACAGGCGTGATGCGGGTCGTGCGGCGGGGTCCTGGCGGGCGGTGCGAGGGCGAGATGAGCGCATCGGTGCGCTGATCGGCGGTCCGAGGCGCCTCACGACCTCCGCGAGAGCGTGCATCGTCGCAGATCAGAGTGGTCGTAGCACCAATGGGCGGGGCCACTTTGACGTCCCTTGGATATTGGCGGGACGTCCGTTGGGAGGCCTCCTCGTACCTTGCCCACTACCAACCACTACCCACTCAGTTCAACTCAAGGAGACAACATCATGAAGAAGTCACTCGTCTACATCACCGCCGGAATTGCCGCCGTCGGATTCGGCGTCCCGGCGTTCGCCGCCCACGGCGACGCCCCCCGCCACAGTGTCCCGACACAGGTCACCGTTGCGAAGGTCGCCCCGGCCGTCGCCACGATGAACAGCGTCGAGGACAACCCCGCTCGCATCGGCGCCGACGACGGCGCAGCCCCGGTCGTCGCCACGATGAACACCGTCGAGGACAACCCCGCTCGCATCGGTGCCGACGACGACGGCGTGGACGACAGCGTGACGTCGAACAGCGTCGAGGACAACGCGGCTCACGACGCAACCGACGACAACGGGGTCGACGACAGCGCCACGATCAACAGCGTCGAAGACAACCCGGCCCGCATCGGTGTCGACGACAACGGTGTCGACGCCGGCGTCACGATCAACACGGTCGAGGACAACCCGGCCCGCATCGGCGTGGACGACAACGGCGGGCGGGGCGGCGCCACCGACGACTCCGGCCACCACGGTGGCGGCGACGCCTGAGCGATCAGTCAGACCTCAGTTCCCTCCGGAGGAGGCGGGTGGCGCAAGCAGCGTCACCCGCCTTTGCCGTTTTCTGGTGGGGCTTTCAGGACGCGAGCCGCGGGCTCGGCGAGCTCGATGTCGAGCCGTAGCAATCCGCGCAGCATGAAGCTGGGGAAGTAGCGGAAGTCGTTGGTGTCGCTGAGCCGGTATGACCCGATGCGCTTGGTGAGCTCTTCGAGGGCGACGCGCACCTCGAGCCGCGAGAGGGCCGCACCGAGGCAGAAGTGGAGGCCTTTCCCGAAGGCGAGGTGCTCCTTCAGCCGCGGCCGATCGGGGTCGAACGTCTCGGCATCCGGATACACCACCTCGTCACGGTTGGCGGCGCCGTACACCAGCACGAGTCGTGCGCCGGCCGGCACCGACACGCCGCCCAGTTCGACGTCGTGCGTGGCGATCCGGAACATGCCCTGCGTCGGGCTGGAGAGTCGCAGTGACTCCTCGACGATCGGCTCGATGCGCGACGGATCCGCCTGCACCTGCTTCCACTGCTGCGGATGCTCGCCGAGCAGGCGCATCATCTCGGTCAACAACTTCGTCGTGGTCTCGTTCCCGGCGACCATCAGCTGCGAGATGATGCTGAGCATCTCGGGCATGTCGAGCGGGCGGGGGTCGACCCCCGGCTCGTCGAGCGTGGCGTTGAGCAGGTTGGTCAGCAGGTCGTCCTGTGGCTCGACACGGCGGCGTTCGATCTCAGACTCGAAGTAGTGCTGGAACTCGTTGGTCTCGCGTTCGGCGGCAAGCCGTCGATCGATCGAGATGTTGGTTCCGATCCCGGCGATCGAAGCATCGCTCCACCGCTTGATATCGGCGAAGCGTTCCTCCGGCTGGTTCAACATCGTGGCGATGACCCACACCGGCAGTGGCACGGCGAAATCGGCGACGAACTCGAGACTCGTGCGCTCACCCCACGAATCGATCAGCTCGGTGACGATGCTGCGGATGAACGGCTCCATCGCCGAGATCGTCT
>JBDTRP010000115.1:0-6960 GCA_039931555.1 Ilumatobacteraceae bacterium
GTGCCCGGACTCAGTGCTGGTGCAACTCCCGCGAGCTGAAGAACAAGAAGAAGTTGCTGCTGATCGTGGGCAGGGCCTTGCCGGCCGCTTGGGCAGCCGTGATGTCGCCGACCGAGCGAGTTCCCTTCGTCGCGTTGACGTCGGGCCACGCCGACTGATCGGTGACCAGTACCACCTTGAGGTGCCACCACACCGGCTTGAAGTTCTTGCCGCGGATGATGTGGCTGTGATTGACCAACGGCAGGTCGAGGTTCTTCAACCCGGCGAACAGGTCGGGTCGGACCTCGCTGAGCAGTTGTGCGTAGTCGATCTGCGTCGGGTGCATCGTGCATGTTCCGAACTCACCCTTCTGCTGGCTCAGCGCGCCACCCGGCTCCGGGCACTGCACCGGCACGCCGGGCGTCGCGTCGAATGCGTCGGGCACGAACCCGAAGATGCTCTGCAGGGTCGGGGCCAGGCCGCCGGCGGCCTCGCCGTCGTGGTCGGCGTCGAAGAACGGCACGATCACGAACAGGTCCTCGGTCTCACCGGCGGGCTTGCCCGCTGGGTCGATGCCGACGGTGGTGCCGAACCCGACCTCGCAGATCGGCTTCTGGAACTCGGGAGGATCCTGTGCCGCGGGAATGCCGTTGCCGTCGCGGTCGTCGAACGGCTCGTGCACGCACTGGTAGTTCTGCCCGTAGGTGAACACGGTGACCTTGCCGTCGGCGTATCCATCGGTCTGGTCGACCCGGATCGGACGCGACGGATCGGCCGTGGCGCTGGTGGTCGCCGAGGCGGTCACTCCGTAGAGGGCAAAGCTGGCTGCCAATCCAGTCAGGGCAACGCCGCCCGTGACCATGATCGATCGCCTGTGTCGATGCCGGCTCGGCTTGGTGGACGTGGGTGTGGGTGTCGCAGTTGTTGCGGATGTTTCGTCGTTCATCAGTTCTCCTCCAAGTGATGGGCGTGTCTCCTGGCGTAGCGGCCGGGAACAGCGGTCGTTCGCAGCCGAATGGAGAGACGGATTGCCTGTCGGCATCAGACTTTGGTCCTAGGCCGTTGGCGATGTTCCCAACTGATTCTCAACGTGGTGGCGGGTGTCGCTTGCGGATCCGGTGTTGGATGTTGGCCATGAGTGCACCGTCTTCGGACCCCACCCGCGGTGTGACAGCCGACCGCCGATCGTTCCTCCGCCTCGGCGGAATCGCCGCGCTCGGTCTCACCGCCGCGGCGTGCTCGAGCACGACTTCGTCCTCGTCTGCCTTGTCTGCCTCGTCTCCCACCTCGTCCGCTCCTTCGCCGGACTCAGCTCCGTCGTCGGCCGCGGCGGTCTCGGATTCGCCGACCTCGGCGCCATCGGCACAGTCCGCGTTGACCGCGTTGACCACTGCCGATTTCGAGGGACTGGGCACCTGTTCGATGATGCCCGACAAGACGGCGGGCCCGTTTCCGCTCGATCAGCAATTCGACCGCCGCGACGTCACCGAAGGCCTGCCCGGTCATCCGATGCGCCTCGGCCTGCGCGTGGTCGACAAGGCGTGCGCCGCCGTGGCGGGCGCGGCCGTAGAGATCTGGCATGCCGACCCGACCGGCGACTACTCCGCCTTCATCGACAACGGCGGGGGCAAGGACGCGGGTGCCGGCACCACCTTCCTGCGCGGCACCCAGACCGCCGACGACAACGGCATCGTCGAGTTCCTCACCGTCTACCCCGGCTGGTACTCAGGTCGCGCTGTGCACATCCATCTCCGGGTCCATCTCGACGAGACGACGGTGTTGACCTCGCAGATGTTCTTCGATGCCGACTACACCGCAGGCGTGTATGCGGCGGCGCCCTATGCCGAGTTCGGTTTGCCCGACACCCCGAACTCGGCCGACCGCATCGCCGGCGATCCCCAGGCCGAAGGCACGTTGCTGCACACGACCGCCGCCGACACCTCGCTCGGCATCGGCACACTCGGCCTGTTGAACCTCGGCATCGACACCACCGTGTAGCCCCGCGCGGACGCGCGCATCGTCGCCCATCGGCACTCGCCAGGCGCGCCGCGTCTCGTGTGGCTGGGCCGGTGGTCATACGCTGACCGTCTCCACGACGGTGGTGCCGCGACCCCCTTCGAACTGTTCGGATGCGGTCGTCGGCGTTCCGCCGAATCGTTCGCGAAGAGCTGGCGCGGGCTGGTATCGCATCGGCGATCGTGCGACCGTCGGACTCGCTGCCAGCGTCGCTCGACTCGCCTGCCGACGAGGTGGATCCACCGGAGGCGTGGGTGCGATTCCAGGAGTGCTCGCCGATCGGGTACCCCGCGACCCTCCTCCCGGCCGGATGTGTTTCGAGATCCAGACCGCGATCAACCGACCCCATGCACTGCCTGCTGTTCGTCCCCTTGTCGTTCGAGGAGATGCACCTCGACGTGGTTGCGCTCCATCTGAAGGGTGCCAGAGGAAAGCCGTCGTACCTGCGGCGTCGACCGAGCCGAGTTGCCTGTGGATCTCGGTCACGCAGCGCGACCCGAATTCTTCGTTCGACTGAGCTGGCGCAGTCGCGACTCGCCCATCCGGAGGACGACAGGGGCCGTCGGGAGTGACAGAATCGCAGCCACGACACACAGGGGGTAGTTCATGGCGATGGATTTGGTCATCGAGGTCGACAACCAGCCCGGCACGCTCGCTCAGATCGCGGCAGCGATCAGCGATGCCGGGGTCAACCTTGCAGCGGCGACGTGTGTGGGCATGGGCGATCGCGCCGAGCTCCACATTCTCGTTCCATTCGCCGAGGCCGCGCGCCACGCACTTGCCATCACCCACCAGGCCGTCGTCACCCGCGAGCGTGAGGTGGTCGTCGTCGACGTCGAGGATCGCCCGGGTGCGCTTGCCGACCTCGCCCGCATCCTGGCCGAGGCGGGGATCGACATCGATCTCGTCTACGTGGCCACCAACAACCGCGTCGTGTTCGGCTCGCAGGATCTCGATGGCTTGAAGGCCGCGCTCGGTCAGCAGCACTGATCGGCGCCCTGGCACTCTGATGGTGGCCAAACGGATCATCTCGGTCGTCGGCTGCCATGCCGAGGGCGAGCAGGGCGATGTGATCACCGGTGGAGTCCTGCCGCCGCCGGGCGACACGATGATGGCAAAGAAGGTGGCGTTCGAACGCGACCACGACGACATCCGCCGCATGCTGATCTGCGAGCCGCGCGGTTCGGTCGCTCGCCACGTCAACCTGATCGTGCCGTCGACACGCGACGATTGCGCGGCCGGCGCCATCGTGATGGAGCCGACCGAGTACCCGCCGATGTCGGGCAGCAACACGATGTGCATCGCCACCGTCTTGCTCGAGACCGGCGTGATCCCGATGGTCGAGCCGCAGACCCGGTTTCGCCTCGACATGCCCGCCGGGCCGGTCGACATCGTCGCCGAGTGCAGCAATGGCAAGTGTGTCTCGGTCACCTTGAAGAACGTCCCGGCGTTCGTGTTCGACCTCGATGCCGCGCTGGAGGTGCCGGGTCACGGGACACTTGCGGTCGACATCGCCTACGGCGGGATGATCTACGCCATCGTCGATGCTGCCGCGCTCGGCTTCGAGATCGCCGCACACGAAGCACGCGATCTTGCCGTGCTCGGCGAGCAGATCCGTGTGGCAGCCCGCGAGCAGCACCCGGTCACGCATCCCGAACTGCCCGACATCGCCGGTGTGTCGATCGTGCAGTTCGCCGGGCCGTTGACACGCGACGGAGATCGGGTCAGTGCTCGTAACACATGCATCGTGTCGCCCGGCCGCTCCGATCGCTCACCGACGGGAACGGGCACCACCGCGCGCATGGCGGTGCTGCATGCTCGTGGGGTGCTGCAGGTCGGCGGCGGGTTGACGCACTCATCGATCATCAACTCGCAGTTCCACGGCACCATCGTCGGCGAGACCACCGTCGGGTCGTTCCCGGCGATCGAGGCCACGATCCGCGGCCGGGCATGGATCACCGGTCTGCATCAGTACTTCGTCGATGTCGATGATCCATGGCCGACCGGATACGTGCTGTCTGATACGTGGGGCACTTCGACGTCGGTCGTGCAGCAGTAGCCCGTGCAGCATCAAGAGGCGCAGGGTCAGGGCTGGCGTCCCGTCCAGGCGACCAGCTGATCGATCAGCGCAGCATCACTGGCGACCGCAACGGCGTTGGCGAATGGTGCGTCGAACTGGAGGTTGGCCGGTGCGGTGGCTTTGAACGCTTCCCACATCGGTGTCCTGTCGGCCATCGGGAGATCGCGGTGCATGGTGTCGAGCGACAACCGGCACACGGCGTCGTCCCACTTGGGGCGCTGGCCGGTCGCGGTGGCGATGTCCCACGTGTGCGTGGTGATCTCGCTGACGTACATGGCCAACATCTCGGCGCCGGTCATGGTCGCCCACGGCAGCACGACCGTGCTGGTCAACAGCGCATCGTCGGACCACACGTCGTCGACCGCGTCGGCCGCGATCAGCCAGTCGGCCTCGTAGTCGAGGTGCTCGATCGAAGGATCCCCGAGCGAGCCGGGTGCGAATGCTTCTTGGCCGCGGCCGATTGCGGCGACACGGTGGAGCACGAACACCAGGTGGTCGAGCAGGCCCTTGACGTTGTAGTCGTGACACGGTGAAGCCAGATCGAACTGGTCGGTGCGCACGCCGGCGATGATCGGGGTGGCGATGTCGACTGCGGCGACGAAAAGCGGCCGCGGGTCCGCGGCATCGGAGCTGGTGGTTTCGGGGGAGGGGAGCGTTTCGGTGGTCATGTCGGCAGTGTGCGCCGCAAAACAGGCCACCTTCTGTCCGGTTTCCGTGGAAAGATTCTGGTATGCGCGCTGACCGACTCGTGGCGATCTTGTTGATGTTGCAGACCAGGGGTCAGGTCACTGCGGCCGATGTGGCGACCGAGCTCGAGATCTCCGAGCGCACGGCACGCCGTGACCTCGATTCGTTGGGCGTCGCCGGGCTGCCCGTGTATTCGGTGCGGGGCCGCAACGGTGGCTGGCGGCTGCTGGGCGACGGTCGCACCGATCTCACCGGCCTCACGTCAGCCGAGACGCAGGCCCTCTTCCTGCTGGCCGGGCCGCGGGCGACGACGCCGGAGCTGCGTGCCGCGTTGCGGAAGTTGGTTCGCGCGTTGCCCGAGCCGTTCCGCGAGCGGGCAGAGGCAGCGTCGGTGGCGGTGGTCCACGATGCAACAGGCTGGAGCGGCACCGGCGTGGAGCGACCGACCCCCGTGCATCTCGACGCCGTGCAGACCGCGGTGATCGCCGGCAAGCAGATCGTGCTCGACTACGTCGCCCGCGCCGGTGTGCCCACCACTCGCGCAGTGCATCCGCTGGGGCTGGCGACGAAGGCCGGGTCGTGGTACCTGGTCGCCGAGACCGACGCCGGCCGGCGCACGTTTCGCGTCGACCGCATCCAGTCGGTCGTTCTGACCGACGATGATGTGATTCGCCCGGACGGGTTCGAACTGGCCGATTCGTGGCAGATGATCACCACCGAGGTCGATCAGGTGCGCCTGCCGGTCGTGGTGCGCGCGCTGGTCGAGCCGTCGAGTTTGTCGTGGGTCCGCTATTCGCTGGGCACCCGGCTCCGCATCGGTGGGGCGATCGCCGACGGGCGAGTCGAAGTCGAGATCCGCAGCCACAACGAACACTCGGTGGCCAGCGAGCTCGCCGGATACGGCCGGAGCGTCGAGGTGCTCGAACCGGAAACGGTTCGCTCTCGCCTCGCAGATGTCGCGGCCGAGCTGGTCGAGCTCTACGCCGGCACTGCCGCCTGGGCGAACTCGGCCATCGACGTGAACCGCCACGTGGGGTTTACGTCGCCGGATGGCGTCGCCGTGGCTCCGGTGCCACCCTTGTCGTGACGACGGTGGATCCACACCGACGGCAGACCCAACGCGGCGGCCGGTTCGTGGTCGTGGAAGAGGCTCTCGGCGACGTGCACCAGTTGATCGCGCCTGACACCGAGGCGGGCGATCTCGGTGAACAGCCGGTCGAAGTGACCCATCTGCGGCTTGTACGAACCGACGTCCTCCGCTGTGATGATCGCATCGAACGTGACGCCCAGACGCTGGTTGCTGGCGGCGAAGGAGGCGCGGTCGATGTTGCTCAAGATGATCAGCTTGAACCTCGTCGCCAGCCGCGAGAGCGCAACCGCGGTGTCGGGAAACGCCGGCCAGTCCTTCACCGAGGCGCCATAGGTCGCGGCATCTGCATCGGTCACCGGCACGCCGAGATCGGCGCCGACGCGGCGGAGCGTCTCGCCGAGGATCACGGGGTACAGCGCCGCAGGCATCTCGTCCTGCACGTGAGTTTCGTGCTGACCGTGGGTGGCGATCAGCGCCTGGTCGTCGAGGTTCAGACCGTTTTCGGTGGCCCATGGCCGCAATGCGTTGGCGATGCCGGTCTCCCAGTCGATCAGGGTGCCGTAGCAGTCGAAGCTCATCGCCTCGAAGCCATCGAAGTCGCTCATCTCTTGCCCTTTCCGTGCGCGTTGTACACCTTGCGTCGCGCTTGCTCCGATCGTTGCCGCACCCAACATCCGTCGAGGTGGTCATTCACGAGGCCCATTGCCTGCATGAACGCATAGACGGTGGTCGGCCCGACGAAGGACCAGCCGCGCTTCTTGAGGTCTTTGGAGATCGCCGTCGAGGTTGGGGTCAACGCGTGGAACTCGGTCGGCGGGCCGTCGAACGATGCGTGCGGCCACATGTAGTTGGCGATCGAGCCGAACTCGTCGATCAGTTCGAGCGCTCGCGATGCGTTGTTGATGGTTGATCGGATCTTGCCCTGATGACGCACGATGCCGGCGTCGCCGAGGAGGCGGTCGACATCGTGCTCGTCGAAATCGACCACCAGGCAGGGGTCGAAACCGGCGAACGCGGCCCGGAAGTTCTCGCGCTTGCGCAAGATGGTGAGCCACGACAGACCGGACTGGAACCCTTCGAGGCACAGCTTCTCGAACAGGCGGTGATC
>JBDTRP010000116.1:0-134544 GCA_039931555.1 Ilumatobacteraceae bacterium
TTGTCGAGTGTGTGACGGCACCCAGGTGGGCGCCGGACACTCCACAGGCGTCTAGGTGTTGAGAGCCAGCCGAGCGTGTGCGACGTCGTGCTTGAGCTGGGTGATCAGCGAGTCGATGCCGTTGAACTTGCGCTCACTGCGCAAGAAGTTGGTGAAGCGCACCTCGGCGCGCTCGCCGTAGATGTCGCCCTCGAAATCGAGCAGGTGCGCTTCGAGCAGCGAATGATCGGCATGTTCGTAGAACGTCGGCCGCCGGCCGAGGTTCAGCGCACACGGGTGGATGTCGCCGTTCGGGCGTTCGTACCACCCGGCGTACACGCCATCGGCGGGCACGCACACCGCGTTGGGCACCTCGACGTTGGCTGTCGGGAAGCCGAGTAGGCGTCCGCGCTGGTCTCCGACCACGACAACCCCACGGGCCTCGAACGGCCGGCCGAGGAGGTCGGCAGCGAGCTCGACCTGGCCGCCTGCCAGTGCGCGGCGGATGGCTGTCGAGCTGATCGACTCGTCGACGCCGTCGGTGCGCTGCACGAGCTCGAGCGGCTGCACCTCGAAATCCCCCTCGACACCGAGCTTGCGCAGCAACTCGACGTTGCCCTCGCGGCCTCGACCGAAGTGAAAATCCTCACCGACGACCACGATCGACGTGTCGAGACACTTGATCATCACGCGCCGAACGAAATGGGCCGGCTCTTCGCGCGACTGGGCCTCGTCGAAGTGGATCACGATCGTCGCGTCGACACCGGTCGCGGCAAGCAGCTCGAGCTTCTGGTCGAGGTCGGTCAACAGCTTCGGTGCCGACTCGGGACGCACCACCGACGCAGGATGACGATCGAACGTCATCACCGCCGATCGAGCGCCGGAGTCCGCGGCAAGCCGCCGAACCGCCTCGATGATGGCCAGATGACCGCGATGCACGCCGTCGTACGCACCGATGGTCAACACGGTGCGCTCGCCCTTCCACGGAGGCGTGTCCAGGTTGGTGACGAGCTGCACGAGTTGGGACGCTATCCCCGCACGCCGCACGCCGAGAAGTCGCTCATGCGATGACGACTGCCGGCTTGGCGGCGTTGCCGAACAACTCGTACACCGCAAGCAATGAACCGGCCTCGTCGGCCACAGCCCACGGGCCATCGCCGGCAAAGCGGTCGAGCACGCGGCCGTGGCGGACCATGTCGGCGCGGGCGGCGTCGACGGTGACGAGTGGGTAGTCGCGCAAGGCGTCGACCGGTGCGATCAGCGCGCACTGGTCCGGCGGTCGGGCCTCGAGCTCGGTGAAACTGCCGACGGCCGTGCGGCGCAGGTTACGGAGGTGCGCACCACCGCCGAGCAGCCGACCGAGGTCGTCGGCCAAGGTGCGGACGTAGGTCCCCGCCGAGCAGCGCACCTCGATCCGCAAGACCAACGGGTCGTCGGTGTCGTCCACGATGAACGAGTGGACCGTGACCGGCCGGGGCTGTCGTTCGACCTCGATCCCCTCGCGTGCCAGCTCGTGCAGCCGCCTGCCGTCAACGTGCACCGCGCTGACCATCGGGGGGATCTGCATGATCGGTCCGGTGAGGTGCTCGGCCGCCGATGCTCGGGCCATGTCGCCGGTGACCGCCGACATGTCGAACGTGCCCGTCACCTCTCCGCTGGCGTCGAGTGTCGACGTCGAGGTTCCCAGCACGACGTCTGCGGTGTAGGTCTTGCCGAGGGCCGTCAGGAACCGCAGCAGTCGAGTGGCCTTGCCGACACCGACCAGCAAGACGCCGGTTGCGTCGGGGTCGAGGGTGCCGGCGTGACCGACCTGGCGTTCGTCGAACCGCTTCCGCAGCATGCCGACGACATCGTGACTGGTCACCCCGGCAGGTTTGTCGACCACGGTCAACCCATGGGTTGTCGGCGGCTTACGTCGCGCCATCTGTGTCTGTGTCGGGTGGTCGCTCGGGCATCGTGGCCTTGTCGTGCAGGATCCGCTCGATGCGCTCGGCGGCGCGGATCGTCTCGTCGGGCCTGAACGACAGGATCGGGGTCTTCTTGGCGCGCACCTCTCGACCGACCGACGATTGCAGGCGGACGCGGTGGCTGGCCAGCGCGGCCAGGATGTCGGCATCGCCGTCTTCGCCCAGCAACGAGTCGAAGTAGACGATGGCCCGGTTCATCTCCGAGTCGACGTCGATCGAGGTGATGGTGACCATGTCGAGCCGCTCGTCGTCGATGCGCGTGAGCGCCTCGGCGATCACCTCGCGCAACGACTGGTTCAACCGCGCCGTGCGCGGGTAGCGATGCTGGGTCGGTGCTGCCGCACGTCGCGGTCTGCTCACGACAACCACGTCCTCTCCTCGTCGAGTACTGCGATCTCCGGGAACGACCAGACGAACCGGCTGACCTGGTCGATCACCTCGGTGGTGTGCTGCTGGCTGTTGCTCACAGCCGCAAAGCCGAGTTTTGCACGCTGCCACAGGTTCTCGTCGCCCACCTCGGCCGCGGCGACGTGGAAGCGGTGACGCGCACCGTCGACGATCGAGCGGATCACGCCACGCTTGTCTTTCAACGACTGGGCGTGGGCGATGTGCAGATCGACCTCCAAGGCCAGCACGAACATGGTGCTCACCCTATCCACAACGCCCCCTGGTCGATCCCAGGGTCAGTCGAAGACCGGCTTGGCCCGGTTGGAGCGCTTGAGCTCGGCCATGCCGCTGGTCGTGGCCACGATCTCGACGGCGTCCCACAACTTCAAGGCGGCCTCGCCACGCGGGATCGAGGCGATCACCGGCCCGAAGAAACTGGACTCGTTGGACTGCCCCGGATGGAAGGTGATGATCGGGGTGCCCACGTCCTTGCCGGTGCGCTCGAAGGCGAGATCGGTGTCGGCACGGATGTACGCATCGTGTGAATCGTCGAGGGCGGCATCGGCCAACCCTGGCGACAGCCCGATCGACTTCAACAGCGCTTGGATGGTTACGACGGGCTCAGTGGAGATCTCCTGCTTCATGCCGTGCAGATGGATCGCCTCGCCCAATGCGGTGTACACCTCGCCGACCTGCTCGTTCCCGTACTCGAGGCGCGCCTGGTCAGCGACACGCAGCCCGTACAACCCGGCCATATGGCTGGCCCGGTACTCCGGGGTGTACCACTCCTCGGTGCGGTGTTCGTTGATCATCTTCAGGCAGATGAACCGCCAGTTGACCTCGTACTCGCGTAGCTGTTGCACTTCGACCACCCAGCGCGACGTGATCCAGGCCCATGGACAGATTGGATCGAGGAAGAATTCGAGATCGGCCATGTGGCCGAGGCTATCGGCGCGCTCACACGCGGGCGACTTCGCGCTCCTCGAAGGTCTCGATGAGGTCGCCCGGCTTCAGGTCCTGGAAGTCGCTGAGGCCGATACCGCACTCGAAACCCTCGCGAACTTCGCGAGTATCTTCCTTGAAGCGCTTCAGCGATGTGATGCTGCCCTTCCAGATGATCGTGCCGTCGCGCAGGAAGCGAACCTTCGACCCACGGGTGATCTGACCACTGCGCACGATGCAACCGGCGATGGCGCCGACTCGCGGTACCCGGAAGATCTCGCGGACCTCGGCTTCGCCGGTGACCACTTCCTCGAACTCCGGTGCGAGCATGCCGACCATGGCCTTCTCGATGTCTTCGAGCAGCTTGTAGATGATCTCGTAGGTCCGGACCTCGACGTGCTCGGCCTCGGCCATGTCGCGGGCCTTGCGGTCGGGTCGCACGTTGAAGCCGATCAGCGTCGCGTTTGTGGTCGACGCCAGGCTGATGTCGTTCTCGGTGATACCGCCGACAGCGCGGTGCACGAACGCCAGCTTCACCTCGTCGCGTTCGAGCCGCCGCAGTGACTCGGTCACGGCTTCGAGCGAACCTTGCACGTCGGCTTTCAGCACGATGTTGAGGGTCGCCACTTCACCGGCCTGGATCTGACTGAAGATGTCCTCGAGCTTCACGCCCTTCTGGACGCGAGCATCGCCGCGCTGCGCCTTCAACCGCTGCCGCTGCTCGCGGGCCTCGCCGACGGTCTTGGCCGTCTTTTCGTTGTCGGCGGCGCGGAACTCGTCGCCTGCGTTCGGCACGCTTTGCAGGCCGAGGACCTGAACCGGCGTCGATGGGCCCGCTTCTTTGATCTGCTGGCCCTTGTCGTCGATCATGGCGCGAACTCGGCCCCAGGCACCGCCGGCGACGATCGGGTCGCCGACCTTCAACGTGCCTTTGTCGACCAGCACCGTCGCAACGGGGCCACGACCGGTGTCGAGGTTGGCCTCGAGCACGATGCCCTTGGCGCGGCCCGCCGGGTTGGCGGTCAACTCCTCGAGCTCGGCAACCGCCAGCAACTGGTCGAGCAACTCGTCGACGCCGACATTCTGCTGCGCCGACATCTCGACGACGATGGTGTCGCCACCCCAGGACTCGGGCACCAGCTCGTACTCGGCGAGTTGCGTCAGCACTCGCCCGGGATCAGCGTTGTCCTTGTCGATCTTGTTGACCGCGACCACGATCGGCACATCTGCTGCCTTGGCGTGGTTGATGGCCTCGATCGTCTGCGGCATCACGCCGTCGTCGGCGGCGACGACCAGCACGACGATGTCGGTGACCTGGGCACCACGTTGACGCATCTTGGTGAACGCGGCGTGGCCAGGGGTGTCGATGAACGTGATCTTGCCGCCGTCGCGCTCGACCATGTAGGCACCGATGTGCTGGGTGATGCCACCGGCCTCGCCGGCGACGACGTTGGCGTTGCGGATGCGGTCGAGCAGCGTGGTCTTGCCGTGGTCGACGTGACCCATGACGGTGATGACCGGAGCGCGAACGCTCTGCATCGTCTCGTCGTCGTCGTCGCTGTCGTCGAACATCGCTTGCAGTTCGAGCTCTTCTTGCTGGCCGGGCTCGACCAGCAACACTTCGGCGCCGACCTCGAGAGCGAACAGTTCCATCTGCTCGTCGGTCAGTGTCATCGTGGCCGTCACCATTTCCCCGTTTTGCAGGAGGAAGCGGATGACATCGGCGGCGGTGCGGTTCAGCTTCGGTGCGAACTCCTGGGCCGACACGCCACGCTCGACGATGATGGTGCCCTCAGGAACCGGGGCGTTGGTGGCCGTGTAGTTGGAGTTGTACGACGGCTGCATGTCGTCGAAGTCACGACGACGGCGGGCACGACTCTTCTTGCGTGGGGCACGGCGCTGACCGTTGGGACGCGGGCCACCACCACCGGGGCGCGGACCGCCAGGCCCGCTTCCAGGGCCGCCGCCCGGACCGCCGGGACCGGGGCGTGGGCCACCGAAGCCGCCACCGGGACGCTGAGCACCGAAGCCGCCAGGACGCGCGCCGCCGGGGCCGGCTGGACGCGGGCCGCCGGGTCCAGTGCGCGGACCGCCGGGCCCACCGGGACGAGCACTGAAGCCACCGCCGGGACGGGGGCCACTGAGGCCGCCGGCGCGGGCTGCGCTGGCGCCGGTCGGGCGAAGTCCTCCGGGGGGCGGCGGGATGGGACGACCCGACGACGACATCGGTCGGCCGCCACCGGGCGGCGGCGGGATCGATCGACCCGTCGGCGACGGGCGTCCGGGAGGAGTTGCTGCAGGACGCGGGCTCGCCGCCGGCGCGGACGCAGCGGCAGGCGCGGACGCAGCGGCAGGCGCGGACGCAGCGGCAGGCGCGGATGCAGCGGGCCGGGCTGCAGGGCGACCCTCGGCCGGCAACGGCCGGGCCGCGACGGGAACCACGGGAGTGATCTGTGCCGCAGGAGCGACGGGGGCGACCGGAGCGGGCGCCTCGACAACCGCCGGGCGATGCTCTCCCGGGACGGGGCGGCTGCTGGTGATGCGGCGCGGCTCGTCGTCGTCGCGTACGGCCGGCTCGGCGGCCGGTGCCACCGGCGCAGCGGGTGCTGTCGGCTCGGCGATCGCGGCGGGCATCGGCTCCGGCTTGGGTGCAACCACCGGCTCGACCACGGCGGCCGGCTCGACAGGTGCTGGCGCCGACTCTGGCTTTGGCTCGACCTCGACGGCCGCAGGTGCGGCCTTGTTCGCCACGGCCTTGTTCGCCACGGCCTTCTTCGCCGGTTCGTCGGACTCTGGAGCTGGCTCGGCAGCAGGCGCGGCAGCCTTGGCAGCTGCCGCCTTCTTCGCCGCGCCCTTCTTGACGGCCTTGACCTCCTCGGGCTGGTCCTCACGGGTCAAACCATCACGAATTGCGCGACGTTCGAGCCGATCGGCCTGTGCCTCGATGAGGGTGCTCGAGTGGGTCTTCACACCCACACCCATGGTGTCGCACAGCGCCATCATTTCGGCGTTGGTCATTCCGAGCTTCTTGGCGAGCTCGTGCACGCGCATGTTTTTCGCCAAAACCAGTTCAGCCTTTCGTTGGCATCGGCGTGCCGG
The DNA here is from genome assembly GCA_039931555.1 of Ilumatobacteraceae bacterium. GTDB lineage: Bacteria > Actinomycetota > Acidimicrobiia > Acidimicrobiales > Ilumatobacteraceae > JAENVT01. Next base: position 6,375 of record JBDTRP010000116.1, read on the forward strand.
AGTTTGTTCCGACGGCCGTGAAGTCTCTCATGTTGGTGATAACGCCTTCGAATGGGATCCGCAACGTGTCGAGTGTGGAACCCGACACGTCACGCCTCCACGCCCGGGCAAAGGCCTTGCGTCGCACGGCTGTGTCGAAACACTCGATCGAGCACAACCACGCGCCGCGTCCCGGAGACGTGCGTCCGACCGTCGGCCCATCGACACCAAACGTGCAGCGGACAAGCTGCCGTTGGGGACGATGATCCCGACATCCGATGCACATCCGGACGGGAACCTTGCGTGAGTCATTCTGCTGCGTTGTCACCGTCTCCTTGTGTTGCTGCTACCTCTACCGGCGCTTCGGCCGTGTCAGGGTCCTGGACTGCCTCGGGCGGCGGAGCATCGCCCGCTGCTTGCGCATTCCATTGATCTTGCGTCATCACGCTGCCGTCGGCTGCGTGCCACTCCATCTCGCCGCTCTCGGCGTTGGCGACCCATTCGCCTTCTTCGTAGTCGGCCTCCGCGTACTCACCCTCGGGTACCTGCGTCTCGCCGCGGATGTCGATCCGCACACCCGTGAGGCGAGCGGCGAGTCGGGCGTTCTGGCCTTCCTTGCCGATCGCCAGGCTGAGTTGGTGATCCGGCACGATCACATCGGCCTGGGTGCCGTCGTCGCTGATGATGACTTCTTTGACCTTGGCCGGCGAGAGCGCCTTGGCGACGTAGTCGGCAAAGTCTTCGCTGAACGGCACGATGTCGATCTTCTCGCCGCGCAACTCGTTGACGACCATGCGTACGCGGCCGCCACGGGCGCCGACACACGCGCCGACCGGATCGACGTTGTGGTCGTTGCTCCACACGGCGATCTTGGTGCGGTGCCCTGGCTCGCGGGCACAGGCCTTGATCTCGACGATGCCATCGGCGATCTCGGGAACTTCCAACTCGAACAGCCGCTTGATGAGACCCGGGTGCGTGCGACTGACGACGATCTGAGGACCCTTGGCGGTCTTGCGAACCTCGACGATGTATGCCTTGACGCGGTCGCCGGGCACCGGGCGCTCGAAGGGCACCTGCTCGGCCTGCGGCAGCAACGATTCCACGCGGCCGAGGTCGAGCAGCGTGTAGCGCTGGTCCGTCTGCTGGATGATGCCGGTGACGATGTCGCCCTCGCGGTTTGCGTACTCCTCGAACTTGCGGTCACGCTCGGCCTCGCGAATGCGCTGGCTCATCACCTGACGGAAGGTTTGAGCAGCGATGCGGCCCATCTCTTCCTTCTTCGGCGTGTCGTCGCGCTCGTTGACCCAGTTGCCGTCCTCGTCGACGTCGTACGCCGTGAAGGTGAACTCCATCGTGTCGGGGTTGACCTCGACCATCACTTCGTCGGCAGCCGTCGGACGACGCTTGTACGCCGTCGCCAAGGCATCGACGAGCACGTGGAGCAACGTGTCGACGGAGATGTTCTTCTCGTTGGCCAGCATCCGTACGGCTTCTGACATGTCGAGACCACTCACGAGGCGTCCTCCTTCACTTGTGCGGGCGCGTCGGCCCGCTTGCTCTTCGGGGCCTTGCCCGGCTTCGGCGCGGGGCCCCACACAAAGACTGTTTTTGCTCGGTCGATCTTGTCGTACTGCACGACTCGCTCGGTCAGTGCAGCATCGTTGAGTTGGATCGTGACCGACTTGTCGTCGGCGGCGATGAGCACACCTTGCAGGCGCCGCTCGCTGCGCTCGCCCTCGGGCGTGACGATGTCGCGCAGCCGCAATGCCACTGTCTTGCCGATCGACCGCTGGAAGTGGGTCGGGATGCGCAGGCTGCGCTCCAGGCCCGGGCTGGTGACCTCGAGCGTGTAGTGGCCACCCATCGGGTCGTCATGATCGAGCTCGCGCCCGATCAGCCGCGACGCCAAGGCGATGGCCTCGAGGTCGAGGGCTTCGTCGGCGCCGGTCGGGCGATCGATGGTGACGCGCAGCGTTCCGCCACGAAATTCGAGGTCGTACAGGTCGAGCTGCAGGTCAGACACGATCGGGGCGATCAAGCGCTCGACCTTCTTCAACGTGTTGGTATCGCTCATCTCGCCTCCTTTCGTACCTGGGGCCCATCAGTAAAGAAGGCGTGGACCCCGAGGAGCCCACGCCTTCGGTTCATCGAACTTCAAAGGACCGATCGAGTATATCGGCTGGCGGGTAGTGTTTCGCCGCTGTCCGCAACCCTCTACCCGTCCGCCCACGTCCCAAACCGAGGTAACCGCAGTGCTCCGAATGTCGACAATGTTCCTGCGTACCTTGCGCGAGGACCCTGCCGACGCGGAGGTCGCCAGTCACCGCCTGCTCGTTCGCGCCGGCTACATCCGCCGCGCTGCGCCGGGTGGGTTCACGTGGCTGCCGATCGGGTGGATCGTGTACCAGAACGTCGAGCGGGTGGTGCGCGAAGAGATGGACCGGGCGGGCTTCCAGGAGGTGCACTTCCCTGCGCTCCTGCCACGCGAGCCCTACGAGTTGTCCGGCCGTTGGACCGACTACGGCGACAGCCTCTTTCGCCTGAAGGACCGCAAGGGCGCCGACATGCTGCTGGCGCCGACCCACGAGGAACTGTTCACGCTCCTGGTGAAGGACCTGTACAGCAGCTACAAGGACCTCCCGCTGGTGATCTACCAGATCCAGACCAAGTTCCGCGACGAGGCCAGGCCGCGTGCCGGCCTGCTGCGTGGCCGCGAGTTCGTGATGAAGGACTCGTACAGCTTCGACCTCACCGATGAAGGACTCGAGGTCAGCTATCAACGGCACCGCGTTGCGTATCAGCGCACGTTCGACCGCCTCGGGCTTCCCTACGTGATCGTCTCGGCGATGAGTGGCGCCATGGGCGGCTCGGCCAGCGAGGAGTTCCTGGCGCCGATGGAGGTCGGCGAGGACTCGTATGTGCGCTGCACGAACTGTGATTACGCGGCCAACACCGAGGCAGTGCGAGTCGCCACACAGCAGCCGCTCCCCTACGGCGACGCTCCGGCCGCGCTGGTCGCCGATACGCCCGACACCCCGACCATTCAGACGCTCGTCGATCTGATCAACAGCCGCGATGATCTGCGTCGCGCCGATCGGGAATGGACGGCCGCCGACACGCTGAAGAACGTGATCGTCAAGCTCCGTCACCCGGATGGCCGCACGGAACCGCTGGCCGTCGGTGTTCCCGGCGACCGCGACGTCGACATGAAACGACTCGAGGCGCAAGTCGGGCCGGCCGAGATCGAACCGTTCACCGAGGTCGACTTCGCTGCCAACACCCACCTGGTCAAGGGCTACATCGGGCCAGGGGCGCTCGGTGCCGACAAGCCTGCCGGCGTCCGCTACCTGATCGATCCGCGGATCGTCGACGGGACCCAATGGGTCACCGGAGCCGACCAATCGGGCCGTCATGTCCTCTACCTCACCGCCGGCCGCGACTTCACCGCCGACGGCACGGTCGAGGCCGCCGAAGTGGTCGACGGCGATCCGTGCCCCGTCTGCGGGTCGGCCCTGGAGATCGCCCGCGGCATCGAGATCGGCCACATCTTCCAGCTCGGCCGCAAGTATGCGGCCGCCCTCGGTCTCAACGTGCTCGACCAGAACGGCAAGCAGCAGGTCGTCACGATGGGTTCGTACGGCATCGGCGTGTCCCGAGCCGTCGCCGCGATCGCCGAGATGAACTGCGACGACAAGGGCCTGATCTGGCCGCACGAGGTCGCTCCGGCCGACGTGCACATCGTCGCCACGGGCAAGGCCGGCGATGCCCAGCTTCCGGCCGCCGAACAATTGGCCGCAGATTGCGAAGCCGCTGGGCTGCGTGTGCTGCTCGACGATCGGGTCGGCGTCTCGCCGGGCATCAAGTTCAATGACGCCGAACTGATCGGCGTGCCGACGATCGTGGTCGTCGGTCGCGGACTGGTCGACGGCGTCGTCGAGGTCAAGGATCGCCGTTCGGGCGACCGTCGCGACGTCGCCCTGGCCGAGGCCGTCGACGCCTTGCGCGCCACACTCCCCCCGAGATGAGGGACATAGGACCCTGGAGCTGAATGCTTCCGCGGGTTCTACTGACGAGATGGAAGTTCTCCTCATCGAATCCGCCCCTGGTGTGGCCGCGACCCTGCAACATCGCCTCGTGCGCGATGGCCACGACGTGATCTCGTGCAACGACTCCCACGGTGGGCCCTGCAAGGGGGTGGAAGCCGACGAGACGTGCCCGATGACCCAGCACATCGACGTCGCCATCCTCGCCCGCGAGCGAGACGCTGCCCCGAGTCTCAACGAGATGGGCTCGATCTGCGCCAAACGCCACCGCGTCCCGCTCGTCACGCTGTACCCCGGCGACGAGTTCGGCCCCGGATCCAGCACCGAGATCGCCGCGGCCGTCGCCCGCCGGGAGATCGAGGCCGGGTACGTTGCCGCAGTTCGACGCGACCTCGGCCACGCCGTCGGTGACATCACGGTGTTGCGTGAGCACCAACGGATTCACGTTGCCGTCTCGGTCGCCCAGCCCCGAACGGCACAGGAGATGAGCCGGTTGGCCGACCGCGCTCGCAAAGCGGTGCGCGATCACGATCAGCACACTCCAGTGATCGACATCTCGGTGATTGCCGCCGAGGTGAGCCCCGAGGTGGAGTGATCGGCTAGAACCACACCCGTACCACGAGTGCGGGGAGCGCGTCGATGCCACTGAATCCGGAAGCCGTTGGAACGATCGGTGAGGTCGCTGAGGCTTCCTGGACCAGCAAGGATGCGTTGCTCTACGCCGTCGGTATTGGCGCTGGCACCGACGAGCTCGCCTACACCACCGAGAACACCAACGGCATCGACCAACAGGTGTTCCCGACCTTCGCGGTCGTCGTGGGGTGGGGCGCAGGTTCGGCGATGCGCAACATCGGTACGTTCAACCCGGCGTTGCTGGTGCATGGCCAACAGGCGATCACCTTCCACAAGCCGCTGCCGGTCAGCGGGTCGGCCAGCGTGCAAGGCCAGGTCGTCGCGATGTACGACAAGGGCAAGGCCGCAGTGGTCGTGACCGAGACGGTCGCCACCGATCTGGCCGACGGGCAGCCGCTGTTCACCAACCGTTCATCGGTGTTCATCCGTGGCGAGGGCGGCTGGGGCGGCGACCGCGGGCCGAGCGGCCCGCAGAACGAACCACCGGACCGTGCCGCGGATCACCAGGTCACCTACCAGACCTCGCCCGATCAGGCGCTGATCTACCGGTTGTCGGGCGACCGCAATCCGCTGCACAGCGACCCGTCGTTCGCGGCGATGGGCGGATTCGACCGGCCCATCCTCCACGGCCTGTGCACGTACGGGTTCACCGGTCGGGCGCTGCTGCACACGATGTGCGGTAGCGATTCCCGCCGGTTCAAGCACATCGAGGGTCGATTCACGTCACCAGTGCTGCCAGGCGAGGCACTGACCGTGGCGATGTGGGACATCGACGACGGCGCGACGGTGTTCACGACCTCCGCCGGCGATCGTGCCGTGATCGATCAGGGATTGCTGCGCTTCGACTGAGCGCTGTTCAGCGTCTGTCGGGTCAGTGGGGCTGCGGCCAACCGCCGGGCTCGCCGTCCATGCCCGAGTTCTGCCGAGCCTTGGCGACCAGGTCGCGCACGATGGGGCCGAGCAATGTCGGGTCCTCGACCGGCGCCTGGCGTGGTCCGCGGACCCATCCTTCGGCAATGGCCAGCACATCGCCGCTGGCCTCGAACACGCGGCCGCTGATGTCCTTCGACTCGGCCGAAGCCAACCACGTGACGATCGGCGCGATCCAGCGGGGCGAGCGCATCTCGCGCTGCTCGTCGGTCTCGGGCGCCGGGCCGAGCCCTTCGGTCATGCGGGTCAGGGCAACCGGGGCCACGGCGTTGACGGTGACCCCATAGCGAGCCAGTTCGAGCGCGGCGATGTTGGTGAAGGCGGCGATGCCGGCCTTGGCGGCGCCGTAGTTGGTCTGACCCGGGTTGCCATAGATGCCACTGACCGATGTGGTGTTGATGATCCGGCCATCGACGGGTTGGCCGGCTTTGGCGCGCTCGCGCCAGTAGGCGGCTGCCCAACGGCTGGGAGCGAAGGTGCCCTTGAGGTGCACGTTGATGACCGCGTCCCACTCCTCCTCCGTCATGTTGGCCAGCACCCGATCGCGCAGGATTCCGGCGTTGTTGACGACGACGTGGAGATCGCCGAACGTCTCGATCGCCGTGTTGATCAGGCGCTGCGCACCCTCCCACGACGACACGCTGTCACCGTTGGCGACAGCCTCACCACCCATGCCCTTGATCTCCTGCACGACCTGCTCGGCAGGGCTGAGATCGCCGCCCGAGCCATCGACAGCAGCGCCAACATCGTTGACCACCACCTTGGCGCCATGAGCCGCCAGGCTGAGCGCGTGTTCACGTCCGATGCCACGGCCGGCGCCGGTCACGACGGCGATGCGCCCTTCACACAGCTTGCTCATTCGGCACTCGTCTTGCTCATGGAAACCCCTCGGCTAGGTAGTGGACTACGCGAATCATAAAGTGACAACGATGTGTGACTGCCAGTCGACTCGTGGAATCACCCGACGCGAGGCACTCAGCACCGCCCTGGTGGTCGGTTCGGCGATCGTTCTCGGCGGGCCGATATCGACCCAGGCCGAGGCCGCGACGGGGCCGGCGGTACCAGCGGTCGAGGTGCTGCCCGGGTTGTCGATCTACCCCCGCGACGCGTGGGGAATGCACCTCCCACCGGTTGCGCCCATCGGGGTCGAGACGCCGCAGTTCCTGCTCGTGCACCACTCGGCGTCCTCCAACTCGTACGCGAGCGCGGTCAACGTGATCCAGGCGACGTACGCGTTCCACACCAGCTCGGCCAAGGGGTGGAGTGACGTGTGCTACGAGTTCTTCATCGGGCGCGACGGCGATGTGTGGGAGGGCCGGGCGGGGGCGTTGACCGGGCCGGTCGTCGCCGACGCAACAGGTGGCAGCCAGGGCTTTGCCCAACTCATCTGCCTTCTGGGCGACTTCACCAGTCGACTCCCGACCGAGGCCGCGCAGTCATCCCTGGTCAACATGCTGGCCTGGCTCGCCGATCGGTACTCGATCGACCTCGGCGCCGGCGCGACCACGTCGTTCATCTCCCGAGGCTCGCAGCGGTGGCCCGCCGGCACCCCGGTGACGACCGAGACCATCTCCGGGCACCGCGAGATGTCGTTCACCGCGTGTCCCGGCGATGCCTTGTATCCGATGCTCCCGGAGATCCGAGCTCGGGCCCTCGCGCAGCACGACGCGTGGCGGACGACCCTCAAACCAGCGCGGCGCCTCGGCATCGTCACGCCGTAGCCTGCCGCCGATGACCACGACCCATCCAGGGCTGCTGCCCGCGACCGCCGACGTCGTGGTCGTCGGTGCCGGCCCGGCCGGATCAACCGCGGCCACGTTGCTCGCCCGTGCCGGTCGCTCGGTCGTGGTGATCGACAAGGCAGTGTTCCCTCGCGACAAGTGTTGCGGTGATGGGCTGACCACACTCGCCCTTCGTGAGCTCGAACCCCTGGGCCTGCGACCAGAGATGGTTCCCAACTGGAAGTCGGTCGACGCCGCATGGCTGCGCTCGCCGTCGGGTCGCGAGGTCTGCGTGCCACTTCCCGCCGATGGGATCTTCGCTGCGACCACTCCGCGGCGCGAGCTCGACGCAGCCCTGCTCGGCCTGGCGCGCCAGGCGGGAGCGCAGGTTCTCGAGGGTCACGGACTGGGTGGCGTGCGACAACTCGCATCGTCCGTGGAGGTCGATGTCGACGGGGCGGGAACGATCGAGGCCAGGTATGTCATCGCTGCGGACGGGATGTGGTCGGCAACTCGCAAAGCGTTGGGCGTGGGCGAGCCCGGCTATCTCGGGGAATGGCACGCGTTCCGCCAATACGCGCGCAACGTCACCGGGCCCGCGGCGCAGCGATTGATCGTGTGGTTCGAGCCGGACCTGCTGCCGGGCTACATGTGGAGCTTCCCCCTGCCGGCGGGACGGGTCAACATCGGCTTCGGCGTGCAACGCGACGGGCTTCGGCGCGTCCGCGACATGAAGCCACTGTGGGACGAGCTCCTCCGACGGCCCCATGTCGTCGAGGCGCTGGGCGCCGGTTTCGAGTTGGAGGATCGGCACACCGCCTGGCCGATTCCCGCTGGTATCGACCGGGCCACGTTGACGACGGGTCGGGTGTGCTTCGTCGGAGACGCGGCCATGGCCACCGACACCATGACCGGCGAAGGCATCGGCCAGGCGATCCTCACTGGTCGTCTCGCGGCCGAGGCCATCGTCGCCGGCGGCGCCCTGGCCGCCGCCGAGGTGTCCAAGCGCTATCGGTCGAGCGTGCAGCACCATCTGCTCGCCGACCACAAGATGTCAGTGAGGCTCAGCAAGGTCCTCAGCCATCAGCTGGGCGCCCGTGGTGCCATCCGGTTGGTGGCAACCACTTCGTGGTCGCGTCGCAACTTCGCCAGATGGATGTTCGAGGACGAGCCGAGAGCCATCGCCCTCACCCCTTCCCGCTGGCATCGCCACTTCTTCCACGAGCCCGGCCCCTACCAACCCTGAGACCGGGCGATGTTTCAGGCCGCAGCGGCGATTCTCGCCGCGTGCAGCGCGACCAACTCGTCGAGCAGGCCATCGAGGTCGAGAAGGTCGACCTCGTTGACTCGTTCGATCTGCCAGCCGATCCGATGACACTGACGATCGCGCCGCTTGTCACGCGTCGTTCCGTCGAGCAAGAGATGGTCAGGGTGCACGTCGATCTCGATACCCCAACGCACGGCCGGAACAGCGAGGTCGAGGCGAACTTTCGACCCATTCGGCAGCACGAGGTCGCGGAACTGCGGCTGCACCGGCACGCCGCGAGCCCGCAACGCCTCGCCGAGCACGAGTTCAGGGTGCGATTCAGCAGCCGGGCGATCACCTCTGGCAATCAGCGTGCGAGCGAATTGCATCGAGCCTGGCCGTGTCGGATGACAGAGCCGACGTGCCGTCGCCCCGAGGCTGCCCATCGTGCACTTCTTGCGCTGGATCAACTGCTCGATGACGGACGCCAGATCGGCTTCGGACAAGTCCCTGGCCAGGTCGAATGCCAGCCGTGGCGCGCTGGCGATCACGATGCCGTTGGTGAGATGGAGCACGTCGAGCGCCGTGACCTTCCGCGACTGCCGGAGCACGACGCCCTCATCGATCACGTGGGTGCCGTGAGGTACCGAGAAGTGGATCGGCGCGGCGGCCGGCATGCGCCGCAACACGACCAACCGGCCACCGGACGGCCCGGTGACAAAGCCTGTCGGATGGGCCAAGCACAGCGCCACGCAGCGTGATTCGAACGTCGGCGGCGCCGAGCTGATCCGCAGGACACTCCGGTGTACCGCAACCATCGCCCCGCCGTCGACGAGCCGCCTTCTGGCATTTCGCCCGACGCCGGCATCTGCCAACTGCCGAACGGTGGCGTGGCCGAGCTGACGACGCAAGATTGCAAAGGCCGCATCGGTGAGATCGATCATCGACTTCCTCCAAACATGTACGTGCAGTTGGGGGAAGTCGGGTCGGACCCTATCGCCCTCCACTCAACGCCTTGTGGAGTATCTGAGGCCTACCCGGGTACCCCGAAACACTCCACACCCACCCTGTGGAGTATCCGAGGCCTACCCGGGTACCCCGAAACACTCCACACCAGCCTGGGACGGGTGGAATGGGGCGGGAAGGGATTGGCTACGGTGCGTTGCATGCGTACTCGGCTCACCGATCTGCTCGACATCGAACACCCGATCATGCTCGCCGGGATGGGAGGCGTGAGCTACCACCGATTGGTGGCGGCCGTGAGCGAAGCCGGCGGGATCGGCACGCTCGGTGCATCGACGATGAGCGCCGAGGAACTGCCGATCGAGATGGCCGCCGTACGCGAGTTGACTGCGAAACCGTTCGGTGTCGACCTGTTGACCGCGCTGCCGGGCCAAGTCGAACGAGGCATCCAATCGGTGATCGATGGTGGCGCCCGGATCTTCGTGGCCGGCCTCGGCGTGCCGCGCGAGGCGATCGACCTGCTGCACTCCAAGAACATCCTGGTCGGCAGCATGTGCGGCAAGGTCCGCCACGCCATCAGCGCGGTCGCCAGCGGGGTCGACTTCGTGGTTGCCCAGGGCACCGAGGCCGGCGGGCACACCGGCACGGTCGCCACGATCACGCTGGTGCCGCAGGTCGTCGACGCGGTCGCCGGCAAGGTCCCCGTGGTCGCTGCCGGCGGGTTGTACGACGGTCGCGGGCTTGCGGCATCGTTGGCCCTGGGAGCGGATGGAGTATGGATCGGTACCCGCTTCATCGCGACGCCAGAGGCGCGGGCCGTGAACGGCTACAAGGAGGCGCTGTTGGCCACCGCCGAGGACGGAACCGTGGTCAGCCGGTCGTACACCGGCAAGACGTGTCGAGTCGTGCGCAACGAGTGGACGACCCACTACGACAGCCATCCCGACGAACTCCAGTCGTTCCCCGCCCAGGCCGTGTTCTCGGCAAAGGCCGGCGTGAACCACCTCGGCTTTCCTGACGGCACGGAAGTCGATGCCTCCCGCGAGTTCATGCCGTGCGGGCAGGGCGTCGGGGCGATCGATTCACTGGTGCCCGCGGCCGAGCTCGTGCACGCCATGGTCGCCCAGGCGCAGGAAACCATCGAGCGCCTGATGGGTGCGCGGCGATGACCATCATCCCGGCCATCTCCGCTCATGTCGACCGGGTCTGGACCGACGAGATCGTGCCGGCGCTGCACGATTACATCGCCATCCCCAACGTCTCGGCGCTGTACGACCCGCAATGGCGCGAACACGGTCACATGGACCGAGCGGTCGAGTTGATCCGAGCCTGGTGTGCCGCCCGAAACGTCGCTGGGCTCACCGTCGATGTGCACGAGTTGCCCGGTCGCACGCCCGTGATCCTGATGCAGATCCCGGCGTTCGGCTCCGGGGCCGCCGACGACACCGTGCTGCTCTACGGCCATCTCGACAAGCAGCCGGAGATGACGGGTTGGCGCGACGACCTCGGCCCATGGAAGCCCGTGCTCGAGGGCGACCGCCTCTACGGACGCGGTGGCGCCGACGACGGGTATGCCGCGTTCGCCTCGGTGCTGGCCATCGAGGCTGCCCAAGCCGCGGGGATGAGTCACACCCGATGCGTCGTGTTGATCGAAGCGAGTGAGGAGAGCGGCAGCCCCGACCTCCCCGCATACCTCGGCGCGTTGGCCGACCAGATCGGCACGCCCACTCTGGTGCTGTGCCTCGATTCGGGGTGCCTCGACTATGAACGCTGGTGGATCACCACATCGCTCCGCGGGCTGGCGGCGGGAACCCTACGAGTCGAGATCTTGACCGAGGGCGTGCACTCCGGCGAGGCCAGTGGGGTCGTGCCGTCGTCGTTCCGCATCTGTCGCGAGCTGCTCGACCGCATCGAGGACAGCTTCGACGGCAAGATGTTGCTCCCCGAGCTGCACGTCGCCATTCCGCCCGACCGTCGGCTGCAGGCCAGCGAGACGGCGGCCGACTTCCCGATCGGCGGGCACTTTCCCTTCGTCCCCGGCGCCGAACCGATGGTTGCCGATCCCACCGAGCAGTTGCTGGCGCGCACGTGGCACCCATCGCTCAGCGTCACCGGCGTCGGTGGCATCCCACCGGTCGAATCCGCAGGAAACGTGTTGCGGCCACACACCTCGCTGCACCTCAGCGTGCGCTTGCCACCGACGTGCGACCACGAGGCAGCGCTGGCCGCGTTGCACGCGGCGCTCACCAGCGACCCGCCGTACGGCGCACACGTGACGTTCGACGACGGTCAGAGCGGCCCAGGATGGAACGCGCCAGCATTCGCCCCGTGGTTGCAAACAGCACTCGACGAAGCATCCACGGCTGGTTTCGGCAACGCCTCGCGTGCCTTCGGCGAGGGCGGATCGATCCCGTTCATGGGGATGCTGGGTGACATGTTCCCCGACGCCCAGTTCGTGATCACCGGTTGCCTGGGGCCCGGCACCAACGCGCACGGACCGAACGAGTACCTCCATCTGCCGACGGCACGTCGAGTGACCAGTTGCCTCGTGACGGTGCTCGAAGCTCACGCATCTCGCTGAGGAGGCCGCGCACGCAGAGACGGAACGCGTTGATACCGTTCGGGCCGAAGGAGCGGATCCCCCATGACGGTCACCACCAACCTGCCGCAAGACGATCACGCCACGGCGCTGGTGGTCGAGCGGGTGTTCTTCGAGTTGCGCAAGGTCATCGTCGGTCAGAGCCGGCTGATCGAGCGCATGCTGGTCGGGCTGTTGAGTCAAGGCCACTGTCTGTTGGAGAGCGTGCCCGGACTGGCCAAGACGCTCGCTGCCGAAACGCTGTCGAAGGTCGTGGGCGGCACGTTCGGGCGGGTGCAGTTCACCCCCGACCTCCTGCCGTCCGACATCGTCGGGACTCGCATCTTCCGGTCGTCGAGTGAGAAGTTCGACGTCGAGCTGGGTCCGATCTTCGTCAACTTCCTGCTTGCCGACGAGATCAACCGCGCCCCGGCCAAGGTGCAGTCCGCGTTGCTCGAGGTCATGGCCGAGCAGCACGTGACGATCGGCGGCAACACCTACGACGTGCCGGTGCCGTTCTTCGTGATCGCCACGCAGAACCCGATCGAGTCCGAGGGCGTGTACCAGTTGCCCGAGGCCCAGCGCGACCGGTTCATGATGAAGATCACCATGACGCACCCGTCGGCCGACGAGGAGATGACGATCGTCGACCGGATGAGCGTGTCGCCGCCGGTGCCCGAGCAGGTCATCGATCTCCATGGCCTCGCCGATCTGCAGAAGCGAGCGACGGGAGTGTTCGTCGATCGCAGCGTGCAGCAATACGCGGTCGACCTCGTGCAGGCGACGCGCACACCGGCGCAGGCCGGTATGGCCGACCTGGCGCCGGTGATCGCGCTCGGCGCCAGCCCCCGCGCGACGTTGGCGCTCGTGCGGGGCGCCAAGGCGTTGGCCCTGCTGCGCGGCCGCACCTATGCAACGCCGCAGGAGATCTTCGACCTCGCGCCCGAAGTGCTGCGACACCGGCTGATCCTCACCTACGACGCGTTGGCTCGCGACATCTCCATCGAGCACGTGCTGAGCCGGGTGCTCAGCACGGTGCCGACGATGTGGGTCTCCCCCAAGCCGAACGACAACGTCTGGCGAGGCTGACCGCGTGGCGGCGAGCACGACGATCGATTGGCCGAGCGGGCCGACTCCCGCGTCGGTGGCCGAGGTGCTGCGGTCGCTGGAGTTCGCCATCAACCGCCGCCTCGACGGCCAGCTCCATGGACAGCACCAGGGAATCACCCCAGGTCACGGCAGTGAGCCGGGCGAGTCGCGAACGTATCAGCCAGGCGACGACGTACGTCGTATCGACTGGAACGTGACGGCGCGAACGCGCCAGCTTCACGTTCGCGACCAGATCGCCGACCGCGACCTCGAAGCATGGTTGGTCGTCGATGTGTCGGCTGCCATGCACTTCGGCACGAAGCACACCACCAAGGCCCAGATCGCTCTGGCTGCCGCGGCAACGGTCGGGTTCCTGACAGCGCGCAACCAGAACCGGCTCGGCGCCGTGCTGGTTGCTGGTCCGCACCTGCGAGTGAGACCTCCTCGGCTCGGCCGCAACAACGTGCGGGCGATCCTGCAGACCATCGCCGACGCACCCGACACCGAGGGACTCGGTCGCAGCGACCTCCCAGAGGCACTCCGGCGTGTCGGCGCGTTGAGCAAGCGGCGCGGCTTCATCTGCGTGATCTCCGATTTCGCCGGTTCGGAGTGGTCGTCACCGATGTCGGCGTTGTCAATGCGTCACGACCTGCTCGCCATCGGTGTCACCGATCCGCGCGAGTTCGACGTGCCACCGATCGGTCTGGTCACGTTCTCCGACCCCTCGACCGGCTCCACACGCGAGGTGATGGTGACCAACGGCGTGCAGCGGCGTTTCGCAGATCTGGCTGCACGACAACGGGCCGAGCGCGAGCGGACCGTCCGCGCCTCGGGAGGCGACTGGCTCGAGCTCTCGACCGATGGTGACTGGTTGACGGAGATCGCCGCACACGTGCGCAGACGCCGGCTGCGTCCGGCGATGATCCATCGATGAGCTGGGACTTCCTCGCTCCGGCACGCCTCTGGCTGCTGTTCGTCGTTGCCGGCCTCGCCGTCGCGTATGTCATCGCCCAGCGCCGCAGAGAGATCAACACGGTCCGCTTCACCCAGATCGAGATGCTGGACCAAATCGCCCCGCGGCGGCCCGGTTGGCGCCGCCATGCCATCGCCGGCGTGCAACTCGCCGCGCTGAGCATCGGTGTGCTCGGCGCCGCGCAGCCGGTTCATCGATCGACGACACGGCCGCGGTCGGCGGGAACGATCATGCTGCTGTTCGACGTGTCGCTGTCGATGCAGGCCGACGACGTGTCACCCAACCGGCTCGAGGCGGCGAAGAAAGCTGGCGAAGACTTCGTCGACGCGGTCGATGCCGACATCGGCGTCGGATTGATCTCGTTCAGCGGCACGGTCGCCACCGATGTCGAGCCGACAACCGATCGAGTTCGGCTGACCAAAGGTATCGAAGCGCTGCAACTCGGTGAGGGGACAGCCATCGGCGATGCAATCGCTGCCGGTGTTCACTCGCTGCAGCGCGGTGAGCCGACCAACGATTCGCCCGGCACGCTGGTCGTGCTCTCCGACGGCGAGACCACGCGCGGCCGGCCCACTGCCGATGGCGCCAAGGTCGCCGCCGACGCCAAGGTGCCCGTGTACACAATCGCGTTCGGTACCGACGCCGGCGCCATCACCAACCCCAACACCGGCGAGATCGACCCAGTACCGGTGAAACTCGACGAGTTGCAGGCGGCGGCTGATGCAACGGGTGGCAAGGCCTACGTGGCGCCGTCGGCCGACGAACTGGCCAAGGCCTACGCCGACATCCGCGCCAACCTGCAGCAGACGACGGGCGAGGCGATCACGACCATCCACGAGCTCGCTTGGCGCTACGTGCTGGCTGCGGTGCTGTTGCTGATGATCGCGTGGGGACTCGCACTGTGGTGGCTTCGCGGCCCGCTGTGACCGCTACAGGGTGTCGGCGACCTCGGCGGCGGCAATCGTGATCCGCTGGGCCCGGGCATCGGCAGCCAGGTTGGCCGCCATCTTGTTCATCACGTAGCCGACGGCCAGCTGGCGCTCGGGCTGCGCGAAGGCATTCGACCCGCCCGCACCAGAGTGGCCGAAGCTGCCGGCGCCGGAGTACGGAGTGAACATGCCGTATGTCATGAACCCCATACCGAATGTGGTCGGCATCACCAAGCACAGGTCGGGCTCGCCGGCCGGCGTGATCGTGGCGCGGGCTCGCTCGCGGGTCGCGTCGTTCAGCAACTGCACCCCGTCGATCGGCGCCATGGTTGCCGCATACACCTTGGCCAACGCATGTGCGGTGCCGATGCCGTTGGCCGCGGGGACTTCTGCAGCGTGCACATCGCGACGGTTGAACACATCGTCGACATGAAGCGCACCGTTGAGGTACAGGGCCCGGCCACCACGGGTTTCGGGGCCGAGGAACATCTCCAGCATCGCCCGGATGGCCGGGTCGGGATTGTCTTCGTTCAGCGGCCTGCCGATGATCGGCGACACCCGCGGCTCCTGCTCCTCGGGAAGGCCGATCCACAGCTCGACGCCGAGTGGGTCGGCGATCTCGTCGGCCAGGAACTGCCCGGGCGAACGCCCGTCGGTGCGGCGGATCAGCTCCCCTGCCAGGTACCCGAACGTCACGGCGTGGTACCCGTGGCCCGAGCCGATCGGCCAGTCGGGCTTGGTGTCCGCGAGCATCGTGGTGATCGTCTTCCAGTCGAGTGCGTCGGCCAGCGTCACCGGAGAATCGGGCGCGATCAGTCCGCATTGGTGGCTCATCAGCTGAGCGACGGTGGCACCGCCTTTGCCATGAGCAGCGAACTCCGGCCAGTAGGTGGCAACCTTCTCGTCGTAGTCGAGCAATCCTCGTTGCACGCACATCGCGACCGCTATCGCGACGATGCCCTTGGTGGTGCTGAACATCAACTGCAGCGTCGAGTCGTCGTAGGGACGCTCGCTGGCGGCGTCGAACGTGCCGCCCCAGATGTCGACCACCCTGGCCCCGCGGTGATAGACGGCGGCGGATGCGCCGACCTCTTCACCGAGCTCGAAGTTCTTCTCGAACGCCGCCTTCACCGGCTCCCAGCCAGGTGCGACGAACCCGTCTGCATCAATTCGCGTCATGGCTTGACGGTACCGGGAATCAGGCGTCGTCGACGATCGCCCTCAACGTCTCGATCTGGTGCACGGCATCCGGCCCGATGGCGTTGACCGACAGCACGGTCACGCCGGCCTCCTTGTAGGCACCGACCCGTTCCTTGATGTAGCTCGCCGGACCCACCAGGTTGGAGAGCTCCAGCCATTCGCCCGGCACACGCGCTGCGGCTTCGTCTTTCTTGCCGTCGAGGTACAGGTCCTGGATGTCGATGGCTTCCTGCACGTACCCGTAGTCACGGCAGATGTCGTTGTAGAAGTTCTTGCCGCGAGCACCCATGCCACCGACGTACAGCGCGGTCATCGGCCGTGCAAAGTCGAGGATCGCTCTCTGCTGGTCACCGACCAGGTCCTCGCCGATGGCGAGCATGCCGCCGGCCGAGATGTCGAGGCGAGCGCGCGAGGGATCACGCTTGGCCAGCCCGGCCTGCAAGTGGTCTCCCCACACCAGGTGGAACTTCTCGGGGATGAACATGATCGGCAGCCAACCGTCGGCGATCTCGGCCGTCGCCGTGACGCTGAGACCCTTCAAGCTGGCCCACCAGATCGGGATCTCGCTGCGGACGGGATGATTGACCAGCTTCAGGGGCTTGCCCAATCCGGTACCCACACCGGCGGGAAGCGGCGCCTGGAAGGTCTGCCCCTGGTAGTCGAACTTGTCCTCGCGCTTCCAGATGATGCGGCAGGCCTCGATGTACTCCTTGATGCGCTGCATCGGCTTCTCGTACCGCACGCCGTGAAAGCCTTCGATCACTTGAGGCCCACTGGCGCCGAGGCCGAGGATGAAGCGGCCGTCGCTGACGTAGTCGCAGCCGGCCGCGGTCATCGCGGTGAGAGCCGCCGTGCGCGAGAACACGTTGATGATGCCGGTGCCGATCTCCACTCGATCGGTGATGGCGGCCAAGTAGCCGATCTGACTGATCGCGTCGAACGTGTACGCCTCGGCGACCCACACCTGGTCGAGCCCGGCCTTCTCGAGCTCCACCACGCGCTGTGCAGCCTCTTTGAAACCGGCGCCGTAGTTGATCATCATCGACAGCTTCATGACTGTGAGCCCTTCTCCGTTCGACCGTGCGCGCCGTTGAGGTTGCCGGATCGGAAACCTTCGAGGTCGAGCGTGACGTATGTGTACCCGGCGGCCTTGGTGGCGGCCACGACGTCGGCGCGAGACGCAACGACGTCGGGGAGTCGATCGAGGGGAACCTCGATGCGCGCCGTCTCACCGTAGTGGCGAACCCGAAGCTCGGCGAACCCCAGTCGCTTGAGCGCGGCCTCGGCGCGGTCCACCTGGCTCAGCAGCGCCACGGTGACCTCGGTTCCGTACGGCACCCGACTGGCCAGGCAGGCCGCGGCGGGCTTGTCCCACGTGCGCAGCCCGAGCACCTGCGAGGCGGCGCGCACGTCGGCCTTGGTGAACCCGGCGGTGACCAGTGGGAACGTCGCGCCGCGTTGGTCCGCAGCCAATTGGCCCGGCCGATGATCACCGAGATCGTCGAGGTTGACGCCGAGCACCACGGTCGCCCCACTCGCCTCGGCGATGGGCGCAACCACGTCCATCAGTTCGGCCTTGCAGTGATAGCAGCGGTCGGTGTCGTTGATCCGGTAGGCGGCGCGCTCCATCTCGTGGGTCACGACCGGGGTCCAGCGAAGGCCCCACTCGGCGGCGAGCGCTCGGCAGTCGGCCTCTTCATCGCCGGCGAGCGACGGCGACACGGCCGTCACCGCGTGGGCGTCATCAGCGAGCACCTGATGAGCGACTGCGGCAAGGAACGCACTGTCGGCTCCCCCGCTGAACGCCACGACGACACGCCCGAGGCGGCGCAGTTCGACCTGCAGCGCGTCGATCTTGTCGTCGAGCAGATTGGCAGGCACCCCGCCGACGCTAGCGGCCGCGATGTCGGTTCACGGCGGCGGCAATTCCGGCGCGAGGTCCGCACCACATGGTGCAGGATGGTGCCCATGGCCATCATCGAGGTGGGCGATCTGACGAAGACCTTCACGGTTCCTGTTCGCGAGCAGGGCCTGCGCGCGTCGATCCGCAGCCTCGTGCACCGCGAGACGAAGGAGGTCACCGCGGTCGACTCGGTGTCGTTCACCATCGAACCGGGCGAAGTGGTCGGCTTCCTCGGCCCCAACGGCGCCGGCAAGACCACGACGCTGAAGATGCTGTCGGGGCTACTGCACCCGACCGGCGGCCGGTGCAGCGTGCTGGGGTTCGAGCCGAAGAGCAGGCCATCCGCGCTGCTGCGCCAGATCACGCTCGTCATGGGCAACCGGAATCAGCTGCAGTGGGATCTGCCGGCGCTCGATTCGTTCGAGCTCAACCGGGCGATCTACCGGATCCCCCGCCCGGACTTCGTGGCGACCCGCGACGAGTTGATCGAACTGCTCGACATCGGCGCCCTCGTGACCCAGCCGGTTCGTAACCTCTCACTCGGCGAACGGATGAAGATGGAGATCGCCGGCGCGCTGCTGCATCGACCACTGGTCCTGTTCCTCGACGAGCCGACCATCGGCCTCGACATCACGATGCAGCGCAGGATCCGCAGCTTCGTAGCCGACTACAACAGCAGGTACGGCGCGACCGTCATCTTGACCAGCCACTACATGGCCGATGTACAAGCGCTGTGCAAACGGGTGATCGTGATCCATCATGGGCGGCTCGTGTTCGACGGTGACCTGACGGCGCTCTCCGACCGGTTCACCACGCAGCGCACCATCAGGGCGCGGCTGGCCGACGGCGAGGAGATCACCATCCTCGCGGCGCGCGCCGACACCGCCTCGGCCACGTCGCAACTGCTGGCCGAGCACGACGTCGTCGATCTGACCATCGAGGACCCACCGATCGATGACGTGATCGAGCAAGTCTTCGCCGACGCCCACGACACGCCATGATCGCGCTCTACGGGGCGCACATGCGTTACTCGGTGCTGCAACAGTTCCAGTACCGCGCCGCCAACTACTTCTACATGATCGGCATGATCGCCGAGCCAGTGGTCTATCTCGTCGTGTGGTCGACGATCGCTCGGGCCCACGGCGGGTCGATCGACGGCCTCACCCCGGGCGGGTTCGCCGCCTACTACATCGTGTGGACGCTGGTGCGGAACATGAACATCGTGCTGACGCCATTCGCGTGGGAGGAACGAATCAAGGACGGTACGTTCGCCGGCCAACTGATGAAGCCGGTTCATCCGATCCACGAAGACATCGCCGGGTTCATGGGCTGGAAGCTCGTCGTGCTGCTTTTGTGGATCCCGATCGCGATCGTGCTGGTGCTGCTGTTCCGCCCCACGCTGAGCCCGACGTTGTTGCAGTGCGTCGTCTTCGTGTTCGCCATCTGGGGCGCCTACCTGATCCGGGCGATCATGCAATGGTCGTTGGGGCTGATCACGTTCTGGACCACGCGGGTCGCGGCGATCTTCGAGGCGTACTACCTCAGCGAGATGCTGCTGTCGGGCCGAGTGTTCCCGTTGGTGCTGATGCCCAAGTGGTTCCAGACGCTGACGTGGTACTTCCCGTTTCGTTGGTCGTTCAGCTTCCCGATCGTCGCGCTCACCGGCCCGATCGAGGATCGCGACCTCTTCATCGGCATCGGCATGCAGGTGGCGTGGATCCTCTTCGGCATCGGTCTGCTGTACCTCGTGTGGCCGCGCGCCGTCCGACGCTTCAGCTCGGTCGGTGGATAGTGAAGCGTCGCGGCGGAGGCCTCCGGTTGACGGGCACGTTCCTGCGTGTCGGCGTGATGAACGAGATGCAGTACCGCATCAACTTCTTCCTGCAGTTGCTGCAGTCCTTGCTGACCGTGGGAACCGGTCTCATCATCCTTGCGGTGGTGTTCTCCAAGACCGACGATCTCGGAGGGTGGAGCCGGCCGCAACTGCTTGCGGTGATGGGTGTGTTCACCTTGGTCGGCGGGATCATTCGCACCTTCATCCAGCCGAACATGCAGCGCGTCGTCGAGGACGTGCGCCAAGGCAAGCTCGACCATGCGCTGACGAAACCAGCCGACGCACAGCTCTTGGTCAGCATCCGCGATGTGCGCTTCTGGCAGCTCACCGACGTGCTCGTCGGCGTGGCGGTGCTGATCGTCGCGCTGGTGCAGATGAGCTCGACCACACGATGGCAACACGTCGCCGCGTTCGTTGCGCTGCTTCTCAGCGGACTGGTGTCGATCTACTGCTTCTGGCTCATGCTCGCCTCGGCGTCGTTCTGGTTGGTGCGCATGAACGAGGTCCAGGAGTTGTTCGACGGCTTGTTCCGTGCCGGCCAGTACCCGGTCGGGATCTATCCCGGGTGGCTGCGATACGGGTTGACGTTCATCATCCCGCTGGCTTTCGCGATCACCGTTCCGTCCGAAGCGGTCACCGGCCGCCTGGCATGGCAATCGGTAGTGGTCATGATCGCGTTCACGATCGTGTTGCTGATCGTGTCGCGCTGGTGTTGGAAGCGGGGCCTGCGCCGATATGGGGGCGCCTCGGCGTGACAACGTTGGCTAGGCGCCGGTGCCGGCTCGCTGCGCTTCGGCCCATGTCATCCCCCTCGTCACGTCGACATCGTGAGGTAGACCCAACACGCGCTCGCTGACGATGTTGCGCTGCACGTCGCCCGTGCCGCCACCGATCGTCAGGGCCTGGCTGAACAGATAGCCGTCGTACCAACCGGGATGCAGCAGGCCGCCAGCAGGTTTGTCGGTGCCAAGGGCCCTCGTGCCGGCGCCCGGCACGAACTGCTGCAACCCGTCGCCGCCCGTCAGCATTGCTGCGGCGCCAACGAGGTCGCGCGCCAAGGCCATCACGTGCTGGCCATGCTCGTCGGCGAGGATCTTGCGCACGCTGGCTTCCGGGCCGGGCTGGTGACCCTTCAGCCTGGCGCTCAGGGTTCGCAGCCGGATGAGATCGAGCACCGTGTGCTCGATGTAGATGCCGGCAAGTCGTTGGCGCATGTGTGGGTCGGTGACCGGTCCCCGCTCAGCAACCGACTCGATCAGCTCCAGGGCTGTCGGGCCATTCCCCCACAGCACGCCGCCGGTCGAGAGCGAGATCCGTTCGTTCCCGAGCGTGACCTTGGCCAGCCGCCAGCCATCATTGACCTCGCCCACCAGGTTCGCGGCGGGTATGCGCACGTCGGTGAGGAACACCTCGTTGAAGGTGTGCCCACCCGTCATCTCGGTGATGGGTCGGATCTCGACGCCGGGGGCTTGCATCGGGCAGATGAAGTACGAGATGCCCTTGTGCTTGGGCGCATCGGGATCAGTTCGCGCCAGCAGGATGCCGAACGCCGCGTGCTGTGCGCCGCTGGTCCAGATCTTCTGCCCGTTGACCACGAACTCGTCGCCATCGCGCACGGCACGGGTACCCAGGCCGGCCAGGTCGCTGCCGGTGCCGGGCTCGCTGAACAACTGGCACCAGAACTCCTCGCCCGACAGCATCGGCGGCAGATACCGCTTCTGCTGCTCATCGGTCCCGGCATACAGGAGCGTGGGGCCGGCCCACCCGATGCCGATCGGGTTCACCGGCCGGCGCACCTTCGCCTTCGCCAACTCGTCGTCGATGATCAGCTGATGAATCGGATCCGCACCTCGCCCCCACGGAACCGGCCATTGCGGGGCCACGAACCCGGCCTCGGCCAGTTGCCTGCTGGAGGCGCGCGGATGGGCGTCGATCCATTCGCGGACAGCCACGCGACGGGGATCATCCACTTCGGGGAGCTGGAAGTCCATGACGAGGACTGTAATTGCGGCGCGCAAGGATCGATCCCCCGTGCCGCCGGTTACAGAGCTGTGCCCTGAAGCGCGATGATGGCGAGATGAAGTTCGGTTTCGTAGTTCCGTGGGCTGATGCCGCCGAGATCGGTGAGCTGGCTGCTGTCGCGGAACTGCACGGCTGGGACGGGTTGTTCGTGTGGGAGCCGGTGTGGGGAGTCGATGCCTGGGTGTCGCTCGCCGTCGCCACGTGTCGCACCACGACGTTGCGATTGGGCACGATGCTGACGCCATTGCCTCGACGCAAGCCGTGGGAGCTCGCCGGTCAGGTGGCCACCGTCGATCGGCTCTCCAACGGACGGGTGGTCGTCAGCGTCGGGCTCGGTGCTCCCGACAGCGGCTACGAGGCCTTCGGGGAAGAGACCGACAAGGTCGTGCGCGGACAACTGCTCGACGAAGGGCTCGACATCCTGCGAGGCCTGTGGAAGGGCCAGCCCTTCGCCCATCACGGCAAGCACTACACGATCGAGCCGAGCGACTTCCCGACGATCGGTCACACCCACCAGCAACCCGGCGTGCCGATCTGGTGCGTTGGCGCCCTCGGCTCGAAGAAGTCGATGACGCGCGCCCTGTCGTGCGACGGGTTGATCCCACAGGTGGTCGAAGACGGCAAGGCCCGGCAATGCACCTTGGAAGAGTTGCAGCACGTGCAACTCCCCGATCGCGCCTTCGACGTGATCGTCGAGGGCGCCTGGAGCGAGCATTCACCCGCAGCGTGGGCCGAGGCTGGCGCCACGTGGTGGTTGGAGACGTTGTGGAACGCAGTCAGCGACCCCGACGCGCTGGACTGCTCGATGAGCCGCCTGCGCCAAGGCCCACCCCGCGAAACCACCGACTGACCCGCCTCGGTTCTCGTTACCCTGCTCGGCGCTCGCGATCAACGATCGTCAGCCGCGGCGGCTCGTCCGGCTTGGTGCTCGTTCTGCCACCGCGGCTTGTCGGCACCGCGAGGAACCAGATCAGGAACACGCTGATGATCTGCGGCAGGTGGCGCGTCTCTCCCACCAGCGGGATGCGACCGGTCGCCAGATCGACGATGGCGCCGAGCACCTGAGCCCCGGCCAGCACCATCGCAACCGGCAGGATCGATCGGGCGCGCGCCGGGCGTACGACGACGACCATCAATGCGACGCCATACGCAACCCCGAACGCGCCGAGGTGCCGCGCCGAGTGCGTGGCCACCCCTAGCTCCTCGCCGAGGATCAGCGCTGGCATGGCAAAGGCGACGACTTGCACCGCCACCACAGCCAGCACGATCCGCAGGATGCTCCAGTGCGCGGCTCGATCCGCGGCAGCGTTCAACCTGGCGATCGATCCGGAGAGATCACGCATCTCGGGCGCTGCGCTGCGCTCGATGCTCGGCGAGGACTGGATCATGTCCTGGTACGACTGACAGCCGGCGCACCGAGCAACGTGCGCCTCAACGAGACGTTCGTCGATGCCTGCCGATTCGCCGTCGGCGATTGCCGACAGGGCATCGCGCCATCGAGAGCAATCCATGTCGTTCCAGTCGCTTGCAGGCATCGATTGGTTCCCGTTCGTCACCGACAATTTCCGTTGCAACGTTACGACCTCCGCTCGGCCGGGCGACGGCGTGCAGTAGCTGGCCGTGCGTGAGGTCGGCCCGAACACAACGCCGCATGGCAGTTCGAATGCGATCGGACCGGGAGCGAACACGCTGCGTGGTACACAGGTTCAACGGGTTCGATTCGGGTACTGGGAGTACCGAAGTCGCGCCCAACGAGTGAGCGACTGGCTCGCCGAGACAGCGCTCCGAGCCGGCGTTCGGCGCTGACATCACTGCCACGCGGTCAAGTGGCCGTGTGTGAGCAGTCGCAAGTGGCCGTCGTTGGCAGAACCTGTTGGCCGCCGACAAACGTCGCCATCCGAGCGCGACGCTGCACGCCGACCAGGTGTGATGCCAGCTGTTCGGCGAGCCCGATGCAGGCAGCGACCTCGCCGGGCTGTCGACGAGGACGGAGCGTGACGGCGACACTTCGTGATCAATGGCCAGAAGGTGTGGCGCAGCGGCGTCCGTTACAGCAACTGGGGCATCCTGATGGCGTGCACCTGTTGGGTCCGCTGCACGAGGGGTGGAGTGTCGGCATGGCCGTGTTGACCAGCGAGCGCGGTCACATCGGCGCCAGCATCGTCGGCCTTGAGCGCCACGGGCCGATCGCCTCCGTCGCCGCGTCGCTGATGAAGCTGGGTATCACCGAGATGATGTTCGAGACGGCGGTGCTGCGGGCCTCGGTAGCCGGCGCGGATGCCATGCTGACCAGACCCGAGGGTGCCGGCGTGCTGGCGGCACCCGGTGGGCGCATCGCCGGGGAACCAGCCAGGTCCAGCGGAACATCATCGGCGAGCGATTGCTGGGATTGTCGCGCGAGCCGAAACCGTCGGGTGCATGATGGTGGTAGCGAGTGGGTACCAGCCTGTCGAAAGGGAGCGCGACCAATGAATGTCGAGAACACCAACTTCAGCAACGAGGCTCCACGCAAGGCCTCCGCCGACAGCAACGGGCCCAACATGACCTTGATCGGGTTCGGGATCCTCGTCGTGCTCTTCGTCGTGTTCTTCCTGCAGAACAGCGAGACCTTGCGCATCGACTTCCTGGTCTTCGAGAAGAAGACGACGATCCGCTGGTCGCTGTTGGTCGCCGTCGTGTTGGGCATCTTGATCGACAGGATCTTCACCATGTGGTGGCGCCGCCGCCGCAGCAAGCGCAACGACGCCTGATTTCAGCCCAGCCGCTCAGTCTCGGCCAGCGTGATGCCGGCCGCAGCCGTGGCCTGATGCTCGTTCACGGCCCACTCGGAGCACCGGCGCAGCGGCTCAGATCCTCACATATTCGAATTCGACCGGCTTCGCATGGATCCCGGTCGAGGGCGGGGCCAGCCATCCGGCCACCTTCCCCGGTTCACGAACGGCGACCATCAGCGACTCGACGAACTCACGATCAACGGCGGTCGGCAACCACGACGCCACCGAGGACCCCCACTGGGCGTCGGTGAGGATGGCGCCCTTCGGGCTGATTCGACGCCTGGCGAACGTTCCGACCGAGCGATTGAAACCGACGTGCGGCAGTTCGAGCGATGCGCCCACCTCGGCGAGCGCCCGGTTCCACCGGTCGACGCCTTTCTGGCAATCAGCGACGTAGTCGTCGCGCAAGGTTTCGTTCAGCGCCGACAGCGAACTCGCCTCGCGGGTGCTGACTTCATCGTCGGTCGCCTGTGGCACCAGACGCGTCACGCCATGCAACCGATGATCGTCGCCGCGCCGCTCCTCCTGGAAGCGACCTTTCAGCCCAGCGCCGAAGTAGTTGGCCGCGTTCGTCGATGTCTCTGCACCAAACAGGTCGAGCGAGACCGCGAAGTGGAAGTTGAGGTACCGCTGCAACGTGGCGACATCGATACCGCCGTGCGGGCGCACGTCATCGGTGTCGTGCTGCTTCATGAGTTGCACGGTGCGCTCGACGACCCGGCCGACACCTGTTGCGCCGACGAACATGTGGTGGGCCTCTTCCTTCAGCATGAAATCGCACGTGCGGGACAACGGATCGAACGCGGACTCGCGTAACGACGCCAGTTGGAACTTGCCGTCGCGATCCGTGAAGTACGTGAACATGAAGAACGACAGCCAATCCGGGGTCGGCTCGTTGAACGCGCCGAGGATCCTCGGCTTGTCGGCGTCGCCGGAGTGCCGTTCGAGCATCTCGTCGGCTTCATCACGACCGTCACGCCCGAAGTACCGGTGCAGGAGGTACACCATCGCCCACAGGTGCCGTCCCTCTTCGACGTTGACCTGGAACAGGTTGCGCAGGTCGTACAGGCTCGGCGCCGTCAGGCACAGCTTGCGCTGCTGTTCGACCGACGCGGGCTCTGTATCGCCCTGTACGACGAGCAGTCGTCGCAAGTCGGCTCGGTACTCCCCCGGCACCTCGTGCCACACCGGCTGACCGATGTGATCGCCGAAGGCGATGCGGCGGTCGGGTTCGGGCTCGGCGAGGAAGATGCCCCACCGATACTCGGGCATGGTGACGTGGTCGAAGTTGGCCCACCCCTCCTGGCCGACGGACACGGCCGTGCGCAGGTAGACCGGCCTGTCGTTGTACGCCACAGGGCCGAGTTGCTTCCACCAGTCGATGAACTTCGGTTGCCACGACTCGAGCGCCCGCTGCAGGCGCAGGTCGCCGGCGAGGTCGACGTTGTTGGGGATCTTGGCGTCGATGTCGACGGTGCTCATCTTCCCGGCCATTCGTCACACCCTCGTTCGATCGTAAGCGGGTCGGGAACCACTGCCGAAGCGGCGCAGGGCACCCTCGGGACCCACGGCGTTCGGCCGCTGGAAGATCCAGTTCTGCCACGCAGACAGGCGGGCGAAGATCTTGGTCTCGATGGTCTCCGGGCCGACGAAGCGGAAGTTGGCCTCCATGCCGGTCAGCGCATCGGGCGAGAAGCTGTTGCGCTCCTCGAGCATCAGTCGAACCTCGTCGTCCCAATCGAGATCGTCGAACGCGAACGTGACCAGTTCCGCATCGACCGCTGCAGACGCGTCGAGGTCCGTGCCGATCCGCTCCCTCGCCATCGTGAAGACCGGATCTCTGCCCCAGAACCGCGTGCGCAGGCGGGTGAGGCCGTTCGACATCGGGAACGCGCCGTCGTTGACAGCCGAGAGTCGGATCATGGCCGGCGGATCGTCGTCGCGTGCGCGGCCGCCATCGAGGATCAGGGACCGATCCGCGGCCAGCACCAACTCGGCAAGCACGCCCACGAAACAACTGCTGGGCTCGACGAGCGCGATCAGCGAACGAGCCGACGCGTCGAGCCGCTTGAGCGTGCGGGTCCACAGCAGCCGGGTCTCGCCGACGAGCCAGTGGTCGGGATCGCGGGTGAACAACTCCTCGGCCTGACTGACAGCGTCGGGACTGCCGGCGCTCGTCAAGCTCCAGGTGCCGATCGACGGTTCGTTGAATCGCAGATGCAAGATGGCATGGTCGAGCTCCAACGCTGCGCCGAGCAGCCATGCGTCGGCCCCCGCTGCAATCAGCTCGGTCCCGGTGGTCGCCTCGGTCTGGTCCGGCCCCCGCACGACGAATCGTGCACAGCCCAGTTCACGATCGATGTCGACGTCGACGAACGTGGATCGAAGCATGCCGTCGGTGATCACGGCGGACGCACCGAGCGACGGAAGGTCGATCCCTGCCATGTCGTCGGGGCGACGCGATTCGACGGCGCGAGCCGACGCCCGGGCGGCGACGAGATCGTCGAATGCACTTCGTGGTGCGATCGCATCGACCAAACGCCACTCGAGCGCCTGCTGTCCCTTGATCCCCTCTGTGCGGGTAGCGAACACGTCGGCAAGATCTCGGCGGACGCAGCGCTTGTCGACCAGCCGTGTGAGACCGCCGGTGCCGGGTAGTACGGCGAGGAGGGGGACCTCCGGCAACGAGACCGCCGATGCGCTGTCGTCGATCAACAAGATCTCGTCGCATGCCAACGCCAACTCGTACCCACCACCGGCCGCCGTTCCGTTCACTGCAGCGATCCACACCTGGCCCGAGTTGACCGATGCATCCTCGATGCCGTTGCGGGTCTCGTTGGTGAACTTGCAGAAGTTGACCTTGTGACCGTGGGTCGAGGTCGCCAGCATCTGGATGTTGGCCCCGGCACAGAAGACCTTGTCGACCCCACCGGTGACGACCACGACCTTCACCTCGGGGTGCTCGAAGCGCAAGCGCTGCACGACGTCGTACAGTTCGATGTCGACGCTGAGGTCGTACGAGTTGAGCTTCAGCTCGTAGTCGTCGCGAAGTCCGGCGTTCGGTGTGACCGCCATCGTGACCGTTGCGACCGGGCCGTTGAATGCCAGCCGCCAATGTCGATACCTCGACGGATCGGTACCGAAGCTGATTGGTTGCTCAGCAGTCACGTCGCCCCCTTTCGTGGAGATCACGCTAGTGCTGGTAGAGATGTGCCCGTGGGCCCCTCGTGGACAGTCGAGAGCAATGACGGAACGCAGATCGCCGGCTACGAGCTCGGTGGCAGCGGTGAGGTTGTGCTGATCGCCCACGCCACCGGGTTGTGCGGTGCCATGTACCGACTGCTTGCCGACCACCTCATCGATCGGTTTCGCGTCGTGGCCTTCGACTTTCGAGGCCACGGTGATTCCAGTGGATCGCCCGACGTCGACTACGGCTGGGATCGGATGGCGGAGGACGTCGCCGCGGTCATCGAACACATCGGCGCCGTGCCCATCCACGGGTTCGGTCACTCGATGGGCGGCGCAGCCCTGTTGCTGGCCGAGCGGAACACGCCGTCCACATTCGCGTCGATGTTCCTGTTCGAGCCGATCGTCTTTCCCGACGACACCACAAAGGAAGCGCAGAACGTGATGGGCATCGCTGCGCGGCGCCGGCGCGCCGAGTTCGATTCGCGCGCCGATGTGCTGTACCGCTATGCAAGTCGGCCTCCGTTCAACCAGGTCCGCGCCGGCTTTCTGGCCGACTACGTCGACAACGGCTTCGCCGAGCAGCCTGACGGCCGGGTCCGTCTGAAGTGCCTGCCGGAGGTCGAAGCGCAGATCTTCGAGAACGGCCGCCAGATCGACCTCAGCGCCGTGCAGCACCTGGTGACACCGATCACCGTTGCCGTGGGACACGACGAGCCGGGCCCGAATCCTGCTCGCCTCGGACCGCCACTCGCCAGCGCCCTGGTGGGCGGCACCTTGGTTCGGTACGACCACATCGGGCACTTCGGGCCCTTGCAGGATCCGTGGACCATCGCCCACGACCTGGCGAACCACGTCGCCGGCGCCGCTCGAGACAACGTCTAGCTGCACCGACGCGACGATCGTCCACTGGCGCGCACCCCTTCTCTACGATGGGTTCATGTATCCGGTGCCGACCAGCCTCTCACCGAGTCGCGTCGAGGCGTTCACCTCGTGCCCGATGGCCTTCCGGTTCGCCAGCATCGAACGGCTCCCCGAGTCACCCAGCGCCCACATGACCAAAGGTTCCTTGGTCCACCGGGTTCTCGAACTCCTGTTCATCCGCCGCGCCGCGGCACGCACCATCGACTCCGCACGAGAGTGTTTCCAGCAAGCCGTCGACGAGTACTCGATCGATCCCGAGTTCACGCTGCTCACCCTCGACGAGGCTCAGCAGCAGACCTTCATCGCCGACGCGTGGTCGCTCGTCGAGGCCTACTTCCGCATGGAGGATCCCACAGCCATCCGCGAGATCGGTCTCGAGATACGTCTCGAGGCACAAGTCGGCTCGTTGGCGCTGCGCGGCATCATCGACCGGCTCGAACTCGATGCCGACGGCGGGTTGGTCGTCATCGACTACAAGACAGGTCGCGCCCCAGGACTGAAGTACGAGCAGGGTCGCCTGGCAGGCGTGCACTTCTACTCCTTCCTCTGTGAGGAGGTGCTCGGCCGCCGCCCCTCGGCCATCAAGCTGATGTACCTCCGAACGGGCGAGACCATCACGGCGCTCCCGTCTGCCCAGTCGGTGAAGTTCATCACCACCCGTACGACAGCGGTGTGGAAGGCGGTCGAGCGGGCGTGCAACACCGGCACCTTCCTGCCGCGCCAGGGGCCGTTGTGCGCTTCATGCTCGTTCCAGCAGTGGTGCCCCGCATTCGGGGGCGACCCCTCGTTGGCCGCGGTCGAGGCACCGCTGCAACACGCCGCGCTCGCCGCGTGAGAGCGGTCGACTCGCTCGACCGTTGGGGCGACGAACAACTCGAACGATTGCGTGGGAACACGCTCACCGACCCGCTGTTCAAGTCCGCCAGCTACCTCGGCGACTTCAGTGTGATCTGGCACATGATCGGCATCGGTCGGGCCATCATCGACCCGTCGACCATTCGTCAGTCGGTGACGCTGTCGGCGTTGATCGGCGCCGAGAGCCTGATCGTCAACCAGGGGTTGAAGCGGCTGTTCCGACGTACTCGACCGACCGAGTCGGGCGACCCGCGCTTTCCCGTGCGACGGCCGTCGACGTCGAGCTTTCCCAGTGGTCATGCGTCGGCAGCATTCTTTGCCGCGGCAGTCCTCACCACGGCAACGGGATACCGGTGGGCGCCGGCGTGGTACGCGGTCGCTGTCGTCGTCGCCGTCAGCCGCGCCTACGTACGCATCCACCACGTGTCCGACATCGTCGCCGGCGCCGCGGTCGGCGCTCTGTTGGGTGTCGTTGGCTCGCACGTGTTCAACGCAGTGATCTCCTCGATCTGAGTATCCCGGGAACTCGTCGGCCGCGGCGAACGACCTGATGTACAAAGCGAACGAGTCGTCCCTTCCTCGTCCTCGCTCGCTCGCCATTGGGCCGCTTCGTCCGGCGACCCAATGGCAGTTCTCGTCAAGATTCCTCAACTCCAGCCAACCCGGGCCGACAACGATGTGTGGCTCTCGGTATCGCGCCCACGCGCCAGCAACTCAGATCTTGGCGAGGTCATCCGTTGGCTGCGGCCGGCATCCGCCTGGTGGCGTTCGCCACGCCGATCGCGGCCGCCCTGGCGTGGTCGGCGGTCGTGTCCCGACTGATCAACTCGCCGCGCACCATGCCCGGGCGCGCCATCTGGTTGGTCGGCATGCTCGGTACGTCGACGGCCGTGTTGTTCCTCACCGAGCGTCTGGCGCGGCGACTCCTGCCCCTCGCGGCATTGTTGCGGCTGTCACTGGTCTTTCCCGACCACGTGCCGTCGCGCTTCTCCGTCGCGCTGCGCACCGGCACGACTCGACAGCTCGCCGACCGGCTGCAGCAAACCAGGGTCGCACCGACCACGCGTGCGGGTGCCACCGAACTCCTCGCACTCGTGGCCGCGTTGAATCATCACGACCCGTTGACCCGCGGGCACTCCGAACGAGTGCGCGCGTTGTCGGATCTTCTGGCTGCCCAGCTTCAGCTCGGGAGCGAAGACCGCGAGAAGGTGCGATGGGCCGCCCTGCTGCACGACATCGGCAAGCTGCGCGTGCCCGGCGAGATCCTCCGCAAGCCCGGCAAGCCGACGGAGGAGGAGTGGGCGCTCCTGAAGACACACCCCGCTGAGGGTCTGGATCTGATCCAGGGCCCGATCGCCGATTGGCTCGGCGAATGGACCCGAGCGATCGGTGAACACCACGAGCAGTTCGACGGGTCGGGCTATCCGTCCGGACTCTCGGGGACCGATATCTCCTACGCTGGTCGCCTCGTCGCTGTCGCCGATGTGTTCGATGTGATCACTGCCGCGCGTTCCTACAAGAAGCCGATGACGATCCATGAAGCACGGCGTGAGCTGACCCGTTGTGCAGGCACGCAGTTCGATCCCGACATGGTCCGTGCCTTCTTGCAGATCTCCATCGGTGACCTTCGCAAGGCGATGGGCCCGTTGTCGTGGCTGGCCCAACTGTCGCTCTTCGGCCGGCTGGTGGCAGCTCCCGCAGCGTCGACGATGGCCGGCACGATGATCGCCGTCACCGGCCTCGGATTGGGTCCCGTGACCAGCGTGTACTCCGAGCCCAGTGGTCCGCGGCCGGCCGCGCAGCACATCGATTCGTTCGAGACGCGGCCGGAGGCGGCTTCGGGAAGCGGCTCGGCCCCGGTACCGACGGATCCGGCCACGGGTGGACCGAGAGGCGGCCCGGCGACGACCGACCAGGCCACGTCGGACACACCACCAGCCGGTCCGAGCGCACCGTCGACGACCGTGCCTGATGCGACCGCACCGACGAATGTGGTTCCGACGGCGATGCCCCCCACCACGACGACCGTCGCCACGACACCCACCGGCTCGGCGCCCACGACCACCAGCGGTCCGCAGATCTCGGTGCCGGCGATCTCCGTCCCGCAGATCTCGGTGCCGGCGATCTCCGTCCCGCCGATCAGCATGCCGCCGGTCACTGCTCCGATCACCGTTCCGCTGATCACGGTGCCACCCATCACGGTGCCGGTCGTCACCGTGCCCGTGATCACCGTCCCGGTCATCACACTGCCGGTCGTGACAGTGCCGCCAGTGACTGTGCCGCAAATCACCCTTCCCAAGCTCGGCTTCTAGTGTCCTGGAAGGTTGTTGAGCTGAGAAATTGTGGTTGATCGGAATTTTCGCGGCCGGGTCGGCCCGACCAGGCTCAACGGGTTCGATTTCGGTACCGGGACTACCGAAATCGCGCCCGACCGGTGCCCGACCAGCCGCCGGCGAGCGCGGCCCGCAGCGCGCGCCTGGGCCTCACAGGTTGGTTACGAGGCTTCGGCGGCCCGGACCTCGGCAACCAGGTCGGTGCGCGCACGAGCGACGCGCGACCGAATGGTGCCGATCGGACAATCGAGCACGACAGCAGCCTCGTCGTACGACAGGCCGGCAACTTGGGTCAAAACGAACGCCTCGCGTCGATCGGGGTCGATCGCGTCGAGAAGGCTCATGGTCGGATTCCCCGGAGCAGCAACCCAGCAGTCGTCGACCTCGCGGGCCAACACATCGGCAAGACGACGCTGACGCACGCGATGACGCACGTGATCGGCACACACGCGGCGGGCGATCGAGAGCAACCACGACGTGATCGGCGCATCACCTCGATAGCTATCGAGCGATCGGAATGCACGCAGGTACGTGTCTTGAACGAGATCGTCCTCCTCGCCCGGCGAGCCCATCACGTTGCAGAGCCGCCAGATCACCGGCTGCGTGCAGCGCACGAGTTCGCGCACGGCGACGTTGTCGCCCTCACGCACCGCGTCGACGAGCGCCCGTAGTTGGTCGTCCATCGCACCCATCAGAATCGATCGTGTCGCATCGTGTCGCCGTGTTGCAAGCGCCAGGGTCCCAATTGGGCCGGACGACCTAGTGACTCACGAATCGGTCGTGCTGCTCTTTCGCCGAGCAAGCACGACGCCACCACCGATGAGGACGACCGCGAGAACGACCACGACCACGATGATCGTGCCCGTGCTGCTCGAATCATCGCTCGACGAAGCAGCAACTGTCGCTGTGACAACGGCCTCGGTACCCGCAGCCACCACGGTGCCGTCGGTCCCGGCATCCTCGGGCGCCGGCGTCAACTCGTCGGCGGTCGGGGGCCCTGCGGTGATCTTGATCGTCGGCGCCGGATGCTCGGGCTCAGCCTCGCCCTCGGCAGCGACCTCGATCCACGCCAGCTCACCCTTCTCGCAGGTCTGGATGACGGGGAAGCGGATGTCTCCCGGCTGTGCGGGCGCGGTGAAGGTGATGTCGAAGTGATCCTCTTGGTCGGGGGCCAACGGTCCCCCGACGAACTCGAGTGTGTCCCCGGCGACCGTCGCGGTCCACCCGGCCTTGTCGACGGCCGCAATGGCGGAGACGCCATCGGGGATCTGGAACTTCATGCTCGTCGTCGGTGAACCATCGCAACCATGCTCGACCTTGAACGCTGCCGTGCCCGTGGTGCCTGCCTGCATCGCGATCGGGTCGGGATCGATGTGCGCGGAGGCGACTCCTCCGGCCGCGAGCACGACGGTCAAGGTCGCGGCGACTGCAACGAGGGCGTGTTTGATCGAGGGAGTTTTCATCGATGTTGTTGTCGCTCAGTGACCGGAGAAAGTTCCCGAGAGCCGGTACCTTTTCGCCGGTGAAGCGAAAATTGCTCGGCGCGGCGCTCCTGGCGGCCACGGTGTTGGGCCCCGCGCAACCGGTGTTTGCCCATGGCGGCAACGGCGGCGCCAGTAGTGACTACCGCATCGAGGTGACCGGTTTCGAAGGCGACTCCTCCGGTATCGACGTGCGGCCTGTGGAGCTCGGCAACCGGATGGAACTGGTTCGCACAACGGCGAAGGAAGTGCAGATCCTCGGCTACGACGGCGAGCCGTACATCCGCCTCGGCGCAGATGGCGTGTTCGAGAACTACAACTCCCCGTCGCACTACACCAACCTCGATCGCTTCGCCCGCACGGTGACGCCGCCGACGGCGACAGATGACGCTACGCCGAACTGGGTGAAGCTCAGTGACGGCAATTCTGTGCGTTGGCACGATCACCGCACCCACTGGATGGACCCGACGCCGCGACAGGACGTGCGCGACAACCCCGACGTCGAGCGGGTGATCTTTCCGGACAACCGCGTCGAATTGCTCGTCGATGGCAAATCTGTCGTCGCAATCGTCAAGGTCACGTGGCTGCCGCCGCCCTCGCGCATGGTGTGGCTCGTGATGAGCTCACTCGGCGCCTGTGCGCTGCTTGCCGGGCTCGTGCTGATCCCAGCCTTCCGCAGGTTCGCCCCGGCCATGGCCCTCGTCGCCGCCGCCGCTTGCTTGGTCGGCAGCGGCACCAGCGCGTTCCGCGTCGTCGTCAGCGCAATCGCCATCGTGGCCACGATCGCCGGCATCCTGCTGAAGAACCGCTGGCTGCCCGTCGCCGCGTCGGTGGCAATCGTGATCCTCGCCGTGACCCACTTCGAAGTGTTCGAGCATCAGTTGCTCGCCGGCTGGGCGCCGGAGATGTTGCAGCGAATCGCCATCACCATCGCCCTGGCATTCGCTGCGGCCGTTGTGGGCTCAGAACTCGTCACCGGCCTCGGCGCAACGACGCCTCCTGCCGAGCCGGCTGTGGTCGAGCCGTGAACCGGATTCGGCGGGCAGCGTACGGGTGTGTCGCAGGGCTCGCCGTGGCGACGTTCGTCGGGGTCGGTCGAGTCTCTGCGCACGCCGAGTTGCTCTCCAGCGACCCACAGCCCGGTGCCGTGCTCGACACAGCGCCGGCCCACGTCACCCTCACGTTCAGCGAACCCGTCGAGATCTCGTTGGGGGCGATTCGCCTGTTCGACGGGACCGGTGCATCGATCGACATCACCCCTGCGCGGCACCCTGACGGGCGCGGCGACGCTGTGGAGATCGACTTGCCGAAGCTCGACAACGGCTCGTACGTCGTCGATTGGCGAGTGGTCTCGACAGATTCGCATCCGGTGCACGCTGCGTTCACGTTCCAAGTGGGTCCGGATTCGAATCTTGCAGCCGGTCTGCTCGATCAGATCATCAGCAGCAATCACACCGGCAAGACCGCCGGCACCGGATTGGACATCAGCCGGTCACTCGTGACTGCATCCATCGCCGTCGTGTTCGGCGGGTTGATGGTCTGTGGTCTCGGGATCGTGCCGTTCGGCCGACGTCAACGCATCGCGATCGCCGTCGCGGCCGGCGTCGGCGCGCTCGCCGGAGTGCTGGCCCTGCCGCTCGAGGTCGGGTACACGGCTGGACGATCACTCGGTGTCGTCACCGACGGCTCGGCATGGCGTTCGGTCTTCGACACCACGATCGGTGTCGCCTGGGTCGTGCGGGCCGTCGTTGTCGCGCTGGTCGCAACGGTACTGCTGGTGACTCACCGACAGAGTCGTGCCGCATGGTGGCAACCGACCTTGCTCGTCGGCCTCGTGGTCGTCGGCATCGCGTCGGCATACGGAGGTCATGGCGCCACCGGCCGTTGGCACTACCTCGGCGTGTTCCTGACCATGCTGCACGTGTCGTCGATGACAGTGTGGCTCGGTGGCCTGGCGATGCTCGTCGTCAGCTTCGCCGAGATCGAACGCGAGGGCGTCGAGCGGTTCTCGTCGCTCGCCTTCCTCTCGGTGATCGGTGTCGTCGTGTCGGGTACGATCCAGGGCTTCCGACAGGTCGGCTCGCTGGATGGGCTGACCAGCACGTCGTACGGCAAGTTGCTGATCTGGAAACTGATTGCGGTGGCCGCCGTGCTGGGGATCGCCGCCGTGGCTCGAGCGTCGACGCACGGACGGTTGACACTGAAGCCGGCGCCTGCGGCCGCACCGGCCTCGGTGGGTGCTGCAGCGGGTGCATTCGATCGGCCCCGCCTGCGCCGGGCGATCACGCTCGAAGCGATCCTGGTGGTGGTGGTGATCGTCATCACCTCGTTGCTGATGGCGTCGAACCCGTCGCAAGTCTCGGCGACGGCGCCGTTCTCGTCGACGCTGACGAGCGGGGGCTACCTGGCGACCATCACCGTCTCACCCAGTCGTGTCGGGGCCAACGAATTGCACATCTTCCTGTCGAGCCCGAACAGCAGCCTGGTGCAACCCGACAACGTCACCGTGACGATCCAAGACCCGTCGCGCGACGTGGACCCGATCAAGATCGATGTCTCCAAGGCCGGTGCGGGCCACGTCATCAACAACAGCGCGTCGTTCCCCTACGCGACAACCTGGCGACTCGTGGTCACGGCGCGGTATGGGTTCGACGAGGTCAAGTTCAGCGCGGACGTCAAAGTCGCCTAGATCTTCCTGTCCGGAGGTTGGGGTGACGGGTCCACACCTGCGCACGGCGGGACGAGATGCGCCAACGCATCGGCATCGTGCTGCAGGAGTGCGGGGTCGATACGTACCTCACCGTCACCGAGGTGCCCACTGTCGTCGGCCTCGGGGTGTCGCTCCGCCGCTTCCGCTGGGAACCCCGCATCAAGGAACAGGCACACGGCTAGCGTGCGCGTCGTGACCAACCGGGAGGCACTGCGCGCCATCACCTCCGCGGCTGAACGCACGCGGTTGTGGACGATCTCGCTGGCCTCGTTCATCGCAGGGATTGCCGACGCCATCAGCCTCCTGGCGATCTCCACCGCCGCGGTCGCGATCACCGGTGCTCGCACAAACATCGACGTGATCGGGGTCGACATCACCGTTCGCCGAGGGCTGGTCCTTGCCGCAGTTGCCGCGGCAATCAGGCTGATGCTCGGACTGTGGTCGGCTCACACCGGCGCCGGCGTGGCCGCCGACATCGTACATCGACACCGCGCTGCAGTCCTGCGCACGTTCCTCGAGGCCCCGTGGGGCGTGATCTCGACCCAGGCGCCTGGCGCGCTGCAGCAGGTGGCCATGGTCAACACCCAGGTCGCCGGGGCGTATGCGTTGACCGCGACGTCGCTGATGTCTGCGGCCATCAACATCGCCGTTCTGACGGTCGCGGCAATTGCCGCCAGCCCGGCCGGCGCCGCCGCCGTCGGGGCAATGGCCGTGATCGTCGGCATGACGATGCGACCGTGGACGCGCCGGTCACGCGAGATCGGCCAGCAGGAGGCCGCACGGGGCCAAGACGTCGCCGCCCAGTTCGCCGACACGGTCGCCACGGCTCGGCCGGTGATCTTGTTCGACGTCGGCGTACCTGTGGCCACGGGATTCGACACCGCGAGCCAGCAGCAGATCGAGTTGTACCGGACCAGTCGGTTCCTGGCGGGTGCATCGCCGGCGGTCTTTCAAGCCCTGGTGGCATGCGCCGCTGCGGGTGGGTTGTGGGTGCTCAGCGGTCGCTCCGTCGCCAACATCGCCGCGTTCGGCGCCGTCGCCCTGCTGTCGTTGCGCGCCGTCTCGCAGGGCCAGATCGCCCAGCAGGCTGCGCAGAACCTCGGCGCTCAGCAGGGCTTCATCGAGCAGTTGCTGGCGACCGAGGCACAACTGATCTCGCAGACCGCAGGGTTCGGCAACGAGCGCACACCACACATCGAACTGTTGAGCCTCCGGGCGGCAACGTTGCGGTTCGACGAACGTTTCGCCCTCGGCCCGATCGACCTCGATGTCGCTCGGCACGAAGTCGTCGGGCTCGTCGGCCACTCCGGAGCGGGCAAGTCGACGATCGTCGAACTGTTGGCTCGCCTTCGCCAGCCGTCATCGGGATCGTTGACCGTCAACGGGCACGACGCAACGATGTTCGCCCCGGCATCGTGGGCAGCCCGAATCGCCTGCGTCCCACAGGAGCCCGTTCTGCTGGGCGGCACCGTCGCCGACAACATTCGATGGTTCCGCGACATCGACAACGACCAGCTCCTCAGTGCGGCGCGGCAGGCCAACATCGCCGACGAGATCGCCGCGTGGCCGAACGGCATCGGCACCGAGGTCGGCCACGGAGGTTCGCAGTTGTCAGTCGGCCAGCGTCAACGGATCTGTCTTGCGAGGGCGCTCGCCGGCAAGCCCGACATCTTGTTGCTCGACGAAGCCACCAGCGCGCTCGACAGCGTGTCGGAGGAGCGCATCCGAGCTGCGCTCGATGCCCTCAAGGGCCAGGTGACCATGGTGATCGTCGCCCATCGCCCGTCGACGCTCTCGCTGTGCGACCGCATCGTGCACGTCGACGACGGACTCTTGCAGGCCGACGCGATCACCGAGGGGTGATCAGTCGCCGGCGATCGCCATGATCGGGATCCGCAACCGCGTCGGGTTCGGGTGTCGCGACGTCACTTCGATCTCACGAACCTCCACCCACCGTGCCTCGACGCGTTGGCGATGCTCGTCGAGTGAGACCTCGGGGATCTGCGGATGCTTCGCCCGTGACATCCCGGCCTCGCGACGACGCAGGTCGAGATCGTCGTGCAGCGCATGGTGCAGCAGGCGGTAGAGCTGCGTGGTGTAGGTGCCGGCGAACATCATCGCCAGGTCACCGGAGTCCTGCCAGTTCTCCCGATCCTCGAGGTCGAACTTGACCATCTCGTGGAACCGCGTGCCGGGCAGCGGGTAGCTGACGCTGACGCCGATGTCGTCGGGCAGCAGATCCTGCACCATCGCAATGGTCAACTCGATGTCTGCCCAGGTCTCACCCGGGTAGCCGAACTGGATGAACAGACAGGCGCGCACGCCCACCTCGGCCAGTGCCGCACGAGCGCTGCGAATCTCGGCGACGGTGATCTCTTTGTCCATGGCGTCGAGCACGCGCTGGCTGCCGCTCTCCGCGCCGAGCCACACCTCCCGGCATCCTGACGCGGCGAGAGCGTGCACGGCGACCGTGGTCATCAGGTCGCAACGCGACTGCATCGTGAACGGGATCACCGCGTCGAGCTCGTTCACCCGACTGGCGAACTGGGCCAGCCAGTCGCTGCGGAGGCCGAAGATGTCGTCGGCGAACCAGATGTGGTCCGGCGCGATCTCGGCCTTCACCGCAGCGAGCTCCTCGGCGACATCGGCGGGCGTGCGCATCGCGTACCGCTGCCCCCAGATCGGCTTGGCGCACCAGTTGCAGTGATACGGGCAGCCGCGTGTGCTGACCATGTTGAGCGAGAACTGGCCGTGGTGATCGACCCAGGCGCGCCGATAGGCCTCGACGTCGATGAGGTCGCGGGCCGGTCGTCCGAACACGTCGGGATGGCGCTCGATCGATCTCGAGCGTGAAGCACGCACCGCGCCGCGCGACATGGTTGCAATGCCGTCGATCCCGTCATACGAAGGATGCTCGGGCCGGAGCTCCCATGCCTCGACCACCTCTCTCACGGTGTGGTCACCCTCGCCCAGGATGCAGACATCGGCGCCTGCGGCCAGGTACACGTCGGCGTGGTCCGTGACATCGGCGCCGGCAACGGCAACGCGACACCCGATCTCCTTGGCCATCGAGACCATCGTCAGGGCCGCTTCACGCATGCGCGCCAGGCACATCTTCGACAAGAAGTTGAAGTTGTCCTCGAACAGCACTACGTGGCGTGGTCGATGATGACGCAGCGCCTCGGCGAACTCGTGCTCGCCGTCGGCCAACATTGCGTCGAACACGGCGACGGCGAACCCGAGGTTGCGCAAGACCCCGGCCGCGTAGAGCGTGCCGAGCGGCGGGTACGGCCGCATCTTCTCCCACTGCTTGGGGTCGAGGCGCAGGTAATACGAATGGGCGAGCAGGATTCCCGTCATGTCCTGGGCCAAGGTAGCCCAACCAATGGCCAACTGCCTGTGTACATTGAGCTTAAGACCTGCGACGTCGCGCATACGCTGTTACAAGCTCATCGGTGATCGTGCGCCACGACAAATGCCGCGATGAGTGCTCGACCACGACGGCTGGCGACATCTCGGCAGCCGCAACGATCAGGGCGCCGGCTGCCTCGGCGTCGCCCACCGGGAAACGTCTTGCCAGTTCCTTGACGATTGCCGCATGCGACGGAATCTCGGTGACCACCGGCCGGCATCCGAACCCCAGGGCCTCGATCAGCGAGTAGTTCGAACCCTCGCGATGACTCGTCGACAGGTACACGTCCGCACTGCGATACCAGCCCACCATCGCGGTGTGGGCGACGGGCGGGTGGAGGTGCACGCGTTCGGCGAGTCCCAGCGACTCGATCAGTTGCCGCACCTCGGCCTCCATGGTCCGATCGGTCGCCACCATGTGCAGTTCGGCGTCGCTGCCCAGGCGACGCGCCGCGGCAACGGCCCGGACGGCGCAGAGCGGATCCTTCGACGGGATCAACCGACCGACCCACAAGACACGAGGGTTCCCACCGAGCTCGGGTGCCTCGACCATGGCCGAAGCGTCGAGATGACTGGCTGATTCCAGCACCTCGTACACCCGCGCAGTTCGACCGATGGCCCCGACACGACGAAACGCTTCGGCCTGCTCCGCTGCCCCGGTGAACAGATAGCCGTCGACCATGTGGCGGGTGACCCGGCGGGCCACCCGGGCGCGCGTTGTCGACGGCGGCGGATCACCGTGGTGTTGCATGAGGATCGGCACGTCGCGACCGACGGCTCGCCGGAGCGCAACCAGCACCCGGGTGAAGCCGAGACCATGCAAGTGCACGACGTCGGGGTGCAGGCCGGCGACCCGCCGCACCAGTTGCCGGTTACTCGGTTCGAAGTGGTAGTCGACGTCGTTGCGCTCGATCATCGCGCTCGATCGACTCGTGCGACAGCAGCCGATGGGTTCGATGTCGCCCCGCTCCTGCAACGCTTCGAGCGTCTTGGTGAACGTCGGCGACAGGTCGAGCGCCGCCTCGTGTTCGAGATCGCTCGCAGGCGGCATCACTACGACGACACGGAGCCGCTTCACCGCCGCATCCGCGCCGAGTGAGACATCTGGCGCAGCACAGCCGCTCGCTCGGCCGGCCGCACCGCGAATGCCTGCCGCCAGCCGATCGTGGTGCGCGCCGCCCGGGCGCGAAGCGTGGCCTCGGGGTCGAGGTGATCGAGCCGGGACCTCGCCGATCGAGTCAGCCGGTTCAGTTGCCGGGCGAGCACGTCGGCGGGTACTACGCCCGGCAGCAGACGAGACGACAGCCACAACCCGGGCCCCGTCAACCTCGGGTCGCACTGCTCGAGCAGGCCGGCCACCTCCGCCCAATCCGCACCGGCGAGATCACAGAACCACACATCGACCACGTTCAGGGCGCGTACCTCGCACCGCACGACGGTCGAACTGAGGTGCCCGATCACCGATGTGGTCACGCCGGCCAGGTCGAGGCGGGCACAGTCCGCCCCACAGAGAGAACGCATGGTCGTGTTCGCCTCGATCGGCATCCCACCCACGACATATCCGTGGATGAACTCGCCCCAATCGGGGTGCAACTCGACCCGGCCATTGTGATCCGCCGACTCGCCGTCGGTCGCCCCGACCGAGCCATCGCCCCACGCCAGGAACGTGTCCTCGTGCGCAGACGAACCGTCGAAGACGAACCCGGCGCGCTCGAGCGCCGCACCCGCCTGAGCGCGCAGCCGCGACGGCACGATCACATCGATGTCCGACATCGGGCGGGCCGATGGATACGGCCAGATCCCGTTGGTCAACTCGGCGCCCTTCACCGGCGTGGCGGGCACGCCGACCCGGCCCAGCGC
The DNA here is from genome assembly GCA_039931555.1 of Ilumatobacteraceae bacterium. Lineage (GTDB taxonomy): Bacteria > Actinomycetota > Acidimicrobiia > Acidimicrobiales > Ilumatobacteraceae > JAENVT01. The sequence goes on from JBDTRP010000116.1 coordinate 47,952, forward strand.
GGTCAGCACTGCGGCGATCACCGGTCGGAATCGGTCGACGCGATCGGCAACCTGGCGACGCTGCTGGTCGAGGTAGGGCTGCGATTCGACGGCGAAGTCGGTGGCGGCCACCTCGGCCACGAGGGCGGTCAGGCCCGTCGCGAACCCGGCCCGCTGTAGTTCCGGCAGCGTCATCACCGGCGCTGCAGCAACGCCACCGCGGAGCCGGTCGAGCACGAACTGCAGCAAAGTGAGTTGCCGCGCACGGGCGACGGGTGCGTCGGTCATCGAATCGATGGGCGAAGGCTACGGCCGTCGCCTCGGCCAGACTGTGCCGATGCGGATCGTGCTCGTCGTGCCGGGTGGGGTCGACCCACCGGGCTCGCCACGGGTCATTCCGTTCATCCACGGTCTCGTCGCCGACCTGAGCTCACGACACGAGGTCCTGGTGATCGCCGTCGGCCACGACACCGCGGCTGGAGCGTGGCCGCTGTTCGGTGCGGAGGTGATCAACGTGCCCGTCGGGCGGCACAGCAAATCCGATATCGCCAGGGTGGTGCGCCGTGTCAGCAACCTCTCCGGCGCGGGCGGACGGCCCGACGTGATCCACGGCCTGTGGGCCAACCTGCCCGGCTTCGCGGCAGCAATGGCCGCGCGTCGCCATCGGCGGCCCAGCGTGGTCTCGGTGTGCGGCGGCGAGTTCGCCGCGTTGGCAGACATCGCTTATGGCGGCGGGTTGCGCCGAGGCAGCCTGCTGATGGCCCAGGCCTCGACGCGTGCGGCAACCGCGGTCACGGTCGCCACGTCGTGGATGCACGCACACGTGACGGGCTGCGGCGGTCGGGTCGACGAGATCATCCCGCTCGGAGCAGACACCACGATCTTCTCCCGCCCCACTTCCACACCGATCCCGCATCGGGTCGCCCACGTGGCGAACCTCAACCGGGTCAAGGACCAGGAGCTGCTGCTCCAAGCCTTTCGCGCCGTGGTCGACGCGTACCCCGGCGCGGCGCTCGACATCGCCGGTCTCGACACGCTCGACGGCCAGGTCCAACGTCTGGCGGCGACGCTCGGCCTCGATGAGCGTGTTCGGTTCCACGGATATCTGCCGGCGCCCGAGCTGGCGACCATGATCAGCGACGCCACACTCCACGTGCTGTCATCACGGCACGACGCCGGCCCGGTGGCGGTGCTGGAGGCCGCAGCTTGCGGCGTCGCAACGGTCGGGACTGCGGTTGGCCACGTCGCCGACCTGGCGGCGCTGCCACGGCCTGGCGCGTTCGCAGTCCCCGGTCGTCGACCCGCCGTCCTGGCCGAGGCGATCCTCGCCGTGTTGGCAGACGATGAGGGCCGCCGACTCGTGGCCGACACGGCGCACGCATGGGCCCTGGCACATGACGCCGCCCACACGTCGCGGGCCTTCGAGGCCCTCTACCGCAGGGTGAGCGCCAACCGCTGAAGCGCGTCAGCCGCGTCGGCGGGTGATGTGCCGCGGTGCAGCACGAACCGGGGCCGATCGAGCAAGCGGTGCACCCACTGCCGGGTCAGCGTCTCGTGCTCGGTCGGCAACGCCGACCGCCAGAACCGATCGGCGGCCTCGTCGAGATCGATCTCGTCGATGGCGAGATCCCCGTCGGGGTCGATGAACACCACGGCCTGCACACGGTGCCGCACGATCTGCTGGTCGACGGGCGGGATGATCGGGATCTTCCAGCGGTCGTCCGACGGGTGTGGCACGACCGCCGCACCGCGCAGCTCGGGAAACCGCTCCGCTGCCACCGTTGTCATCATCATCCGCCACGGGTAGCCGGTCAGCACGTCGGGGCCGTGGGCGGCCGAGCCGTACAGCCAATCGTCGCTGACCACTCCCATGCCAGCCCGCATGCAGCAGTACGTCAGCGTCGACTTGCCGGCGCCCGACACTCCGCGCAGCATCAGCCCACGCGCTCCACTGACGACGAGCGCGCTGTGCACCGCGTGAAGGCGACCGGCGTGCGTGTGCATGCTGGTGAAGCCGCCCTCGATCATCAACCGCAAGGCGTCGGCCTCGCCGAGCATCGCCGGCGCCAGCGTGATCGCCGCGAGCCCGGCCCGACGATCGAGCATCATCATCGATTGACCGCAGCGCACGATCAGCTGATCACCGTCGATCTCGGCGGTCATCGCCGGCCAACCCGAGGGCTGGTCCAGCGAGTCGTCGACCGTTGCCTCGACACGCAACGTTCCGCCGATGGCTGGATCTGCCGGATACCGACCGAGCCCGGCGCGCACCTGTTCGAGCAGTTCGACGTTGTCGGTGTCGATGACCAGTGTCGACCCGAACGGCGTGATCTCGATGGTCCGCCGCTCACGCATGATTGCTCACTGTAGAACCCGGTGAGGTCGTGGCTTAGTGTGATCCCATGTCCGACCTACCCCAATTCGATCGCAAGATGAGCGACGCGGAGGGGTTGATGTGGCGTCTCGAGAAGGATCCACACCTGTCGAGCACGTTCGCCGCAGTGACCGTCCTCGATCGACCGCCCGACTTCGATCGCCTGCTGACGCGGATGGATCGCGCTGTGCACGTCGTCGAGCGACTCGGCCAGCGCGTACAGCCGGTGCCCGTCAACCTGACGGCGCCGACCTGGGTCACCGACAGCAACTTCGACCTGCGGTACCACGTTCGCCACCTCGCCCTGCCGAAGCCGGGAACCATGCGGCAGTTGCTCGATCTCGCCAGCCTGATCGCCTGCGACCCATTCGATCGAACCCGGCCACTGTGGCAGTTCGTGGTCGTCGACGGCCTGCGCGGTGGCAAGTCGGCACTGATCGAGAAGCTGCACCACGCGATCACCGATGGAGAAGGCAGTGTGAAGTTGTCGCTGCAGTTCCTCGACTTCCAACGCGACGCGCCCGACCCGCCGCCGCTCGACCCGGCGCAGGTCGCCGACCACGACCCTGCCCCTGCGGACTCCAACGGCGATCTCTTGCGCGATCTGCTGGCCGGCAGTCTGCGCATGCCGCTCGGCATCCTTCGCCAGATCAAGGATCTGCTCAGCGATCCGGCGGGAATCCCCGAGGCCGGCTCCGCCGCCGCCGACACCGTGCGGGGTGTGGTCAACCAGCTCAGCGACACCGAGCAGGCCCGCTCGCCACTGTGGACGCAGCGATCATTGCGCCGGCGGATGGAGGTGCTGCGCGCCCCCTTCGACGAGACGCGTGCCGCTGCCAAGCGGCTGGGGGGCACGTTGAACACCGCCTTCCTCACTGCTGCGGCCGAGGCGGCCGGCCGGTACCACGAGCGCATGGGATCGCCCATCGACGAGCTGCGGGCCAGCATGGCCATCAGCACACGCAGCGAAGGCTCCGGGTCCAACGCATTTTCGCTGGCTCGCATGCTGGTGCCGACCGGTGACATGTCGATCGGCGAGCGCTTCAGCTGGATTCAAGCGGCCGCCGGCGCCGCTCGGGAATCGAACTCGACGGCGTCGCTCGAAACGCTGGCCGCCGTCGCCTCGACGCTGCCGACCTCGCTGATCACCCGACTGGCACGGCAACAGGCGCAAACGGTCGATTTCGCGACGTCGAACGTGCGCGGTGCACCCGTGCCGCTGTTCATCGCTGGGGCCGAGATCCTGGAGAACTATGCGGTCGGCCCGCTCGCCGGCGTGGCCTACAACCTGACGCTGTTGAGCTACAACCACAGCCTCGACATGGGCGTCAACATCGACACTGCTGCAGTCACCGAACCCGAACTGCTGCGCGAGTGCCTGGAGAAGGCGTTCGCCGATCTGATCACGGCGTAGTGCGGATCAGGCGTCAGTGCTGGCGGTCGCCGGCAACGTCAGCAAGGTGCGGACGTCGAGCAACACGTCGGTGACCTCGCCGGACGACACCAACTCGCGGCGCAGCATCTGCGCGAGAGCCTTGTCGATCACGCTCAAAGCCTCTGTGATGACTGCGTCATTGTTGTCGGTCATCTGATGCTGACTCCTTACCGCTGCTAGCCCCTCCCGAGACCGTAACTCGTGCGGGAGGCTCCGAACGTGCATCGTACCGGCAACCACTCACATACGTGGTGTGACGCGTACCATCGCGGGCAATGGAATTCGATGGGCGTCACGTCATTGTCACCGGTGCTGCAAACGGGATCGGTCGTGCGCTGGCCAGGCGGTTCCACGCCGAGGGCGCCAGAGTCGTCGCGTCCGATGTCGACGCGACGGGCTTGACCACGGTGGTCGAGCAACTCAACGCCATCCGTCAGCGCAGCGCGGTCGCGCTGGCCGCCGACGTGGGCACCGAGGCAGGCAACCACTTCCTCGTCGCTGCCGCCGAGGATGTGTTCGGGCCGATCGACCTGTTCTTCGCCAATGCCGGGGTCGCAGTCGGCACCGACCTCAGCACCGCCGAGACCGAGTGGCAGACCGCGTTCGACATCAACGTGCATGCCCATCGCTGGGCCGCGAAGTACCTTCTGCCCGGTTGGCTGGCCCGCGGCGAGGGCTACTTCTGCTCCACGGCCTCAGCAGCAGGCCTGCTGAGTCAGATCGGGTCGGCGCCCTACTCGTTGACCAAACATGCCGCAGTTGCCTTCGCCGAGTGGATGAGCATCACCTACGGCGATCAAGGCGTCCGGGTGAGTTGCCTGTGTCCGCAAGGGGTCAACACCAACATGCTCAATGCGGGTCCGATCACGTCGAACGGGGCGGGCAACGTCGTGCGCGCATCCGGCGTCGTGCTGGAGCCCGACGACGTTGCCGAGGTTGCCATCGGGATCATCCGCGCCGAGACGTTCCTGATCTTGCCGCACCCCGAGGTGCTCACGTATCTCCAACGCAAGACCGGCGATTACGACCGGTGGCTCGCCGGCATGCGCAAGTTGCAGGCCCGGATCGTCGGCGGCTGAGCAACGAGCGATGTTCGACGCAGAGATACTCGCGCAGTTGCGCTTGACGAGCGGCGAATCGGTGCGGTTCCGCAAGGTCGACGGTGGACGTTGGCTACCCGGCAAGATGTCTGGCGTCGCGATCGACGGCAGCATCACGATCCACGACGCCAACGGTGCGGCGCGCAGCCTGCGCCCCGAGCGCGTCGAGGTGCGCAGGCCCGGCAGTCGCGGGCGACTGACCTGGCAGTTGGTCAGTGATGTCGCCATCACATGGGAGCAGTTGACACTGTGGGGCGAGGCTCCCGCCTCGAAAGCGTCGCGGCGACGAACGTAGCCTCAGCGCCCATGACCGAGTCAGCCCGAATCGACGTCGAACCTGATCCCGTGCCGATCGTGCTGATCCTCGCGGCCACGTTGCGACGGGCGGCACGGACTCCGAGGTTGGCGACCGCGATCGGTCGCATCAAGGGCAACGTGGCGCTGAAGTCGACGACCGACCCGCAGTCGGCCACGATGCGTTTCGGCAACGGTGGCGTCACCGTAGTGCGCGGAGTGTCCGCCGACACCGACGTACTGATCGCCGCTGATCTCAACACCATGGCCGATGAGAAGGCACCGTCGCCCAAGGTCCGCGGCGTGGCCAAGCATCCGAAGTTGGCCCTGACCGTGGGCAAGCTCCTCGATCCGCCGCACGGCACCTGGCAGCAGGAGGCTCAGCGTTTCTTCACCTTCGCTGCGCAACGCCCCGGCGTTCCGCGATCGATCCGTGTCGTCTGTACCGACGATGGGTCCGAGATCGTGCTCGGCGACTCGCCCGTCGAGTACGAACTGCACGGCAGCGAGCACGCCCTGTTCAACATCTTCCTCGGCAACACCGTGCTGGGCCAGGATCTGCTCGACGGCAAGGTCTACGGGGTCGGCAAGCTCGCCCATCTGGCCACACTGACCGGTGGGTCGCTGGCGTGGATGTTGGGGCAGTGAGCATGGACGCGACACAGGCAGCGGCGTGGCTCGACGAGCGCGGCATCGTCTGGGTCAAGACCGAGGGGATCTCGATCGACGGCCTGGTGATCGGCAAGCACCTCTCGACGCGCAAGTTCATCTCGTCGCTGCCACTCGGCAACGCGATCACCGAGCTCGTGTTGGGGTACGACGTCGGCGGGACTCCGTTCCTGGCGTGGTGGAACGACTGGCGTCGCGAGGCGCTCGGCGACCTCCATCAGCGACCCGATCTGTCGACGTTGGTCGTCGCGCCTGATCGCCCCGCAACCGCCAACGTCATCTGTGACATGGTCGACCCCGACGGCAGCAGCGTGCCGGTGTGCCCACGTTCCAAGCTGCACAGCATGACCGAGCGGCTGGCGACCCACGGCTTGATTGCCAAGGCCGCATTCGAAATCGAGGTGATGCTGTTCGAGGAGTCGTTCGCGCAGGCACGAACGATGAAGATGCGCGACCTGACCCCCATGGCACACACTGCTCCGCTCGGGTACCTCCACTACAACTCTCGCCAGCAGTTGCGGTTCCTCGATGTCGTGCTGCAACGCCTCGACGGCCTCGGCGTGCCCATCGAGGGGTGGCACGACGAAGCTGCTCCGGGCCAAGTCGAGCTCAACATCGACCCCGCCGATCCGGTCACTTCTTGCGACCACGTGATCCGCATCAAGCAGGTGCTGCGAGAGGTGGCATTGGAGCAAGGCCGCTCGGTGACCTTCATGGCCAAACCGGGTCACCAGTACGGCAACGGGCTGCACGTACATCACTCGCTGGCCCGCGATGGCGTGCCGGTGTTCTACGCGCCGGACGGGCACGAGCTGTCGGATACGTCGAGGCACTGGATCGGCGGGTTGATGGCCACGATGCCGGCGGCGACCTCGATCTTCTGCCCGAACGTCAACTCGTTCCGGCGATTGGTGGGTTTTGTCGCAGCGCCCACGGTGGCGTCGTGGGGAGAGGACGACAAGTCAGCGGCGGTGCGCGTGCTCTCTCGGTCGCCGAACTCGGCGCGCATCGAGAACCGCGTTGCCGGGGCCGATGCCAATCCGTACCTCGTGCTCGCTGCCGTGCTGGCCGGCGGGATCGCCGGCATGGAACAAACCATCGAGCCACCCGCTCCTCTTGGCGTCGCCGGATGGGGCTTGCCGGCCGGCTACCCGCACCTGCCCAACACGATCTCCAAGGCTGCAGATGCGATGGCATCGGACTCGATCTTGCGCAGCGTGCTCGGCGACGAGTTCTGCGAGTACTGGGTCAACACACGCCGGTGGGAATGGTTGATGTACCACACCACCGGAGGTGATCCGTTGGCAACCACCGTGACCCAATGGGAGCTCGACCGACTGTTCGAGATCGTCTGAGATCATGCACGTTCGGATCGGCATCACCGCGCACCTCGAGCTCGTGCGCAACGACGACGGTGATGGTTCGTTGCACTACGCCGTCAGCGCGCCCTATGTGAAAGCGGTGCGCAAGGCGGGGGCGCTGCCGGTGCTGCTCCCCGTTGTCGAGCCCGCCGATGCGGCAGCGATGCTCGAGATGGTCGATGCGTTGATCATCACCGGTGGAGGCGATGTCGACCCGACCAACTACGGTGCGGCGCCCGAGCCGTTGCTGGGCCCGACCGACCTCGTGCGTGACGCCGCCGACCTGGCCATCACTCGGGTAGCGGTCGAATCCAACACGCCAACGTTGGCGACGTGCCGTGGCATCCAGGTGCTGAATGTCGCCATGGGCGGAACACTGAGGCAGCACGTCGACGAGCACATGCGCATCGACCTGTACAACCAGGACGTGCACGACGTCGAGATCGACCCTGCCTCGCGCCTGGCAACGATCCTCGGCACCGAGGCGTTGGGCGTCAACTCGATGCATCACCAAGTCATCGATCGGCTCGGGCTCGGAGTGCGCGCCGTTGCACACAATCGCGACGGCCACATCGAGGCAATCGAGCTGGAGACGGCTCCCGCGGTGCTCGGCGTGCAGTGGCATCCCGAGCTGCTGCGGCACCGAAACGACCACCTCACGCTGTTCGAAGACCTCGTGCGCCAGGTGGTGGCGCGCCGTATCGATTGAGGCGTAGCGTTTGTTCGTGAGCTTCACCGTGGCAGCCGAATCGTACGACCGATTCATGGGTCGATACTCGACACCGCTCGCCCCGCGGTTCGCCGATTTCGCCTCGATTGCGAGCGGCCAGCGGGTGCTCGACGTCGGCTGCGGGCCGGGCGCACTGACCACCGAGCTAGTCGGTCGCGTGGGTCCCACAGCAGTGTGCGCTGTCGACCCGTCGGAGCCCTTCGTCACGGCGATGAAGGAGCGCCACCCGGCGGTCACCGTGCAGCGCTCCGCCGCTGAGCACCTCCCGTTCGGCGACGGCGAGTTCGACGCGGCCCTGGCACAGCTGGTCGCGCATTTCATGACGGACCCCGTCGCGGGAATTGGCGAGATGGCTCGGGTCACACGCAGCGGAGGTGTCGTGGCCGCCTGTGTCTGGGATCACGAGGGCGGCATGGGACCGCTGAGCGTGTTCTGGCAGGCGGCCCACCAACTCGACCCAGACGTCGAAGACGAAGCAGGAATGGCCGGTGCCCGCGAGGGTCACCTCGCGCAGCTCTTTCACGAGGCCGGGCTGGGCAACATCGAAGACACCGCGCTGTCGATCAGTGTCGAGCACCAGACCTTCGACGAGTGGTGGGAGCCGTACACGCTTGGCGTCGGCCCCGCCGGCAGCCACGTGACCGGTCTCGACAGCGCCCACCAGACCGAGCTTGGCGAGCTCTGCCGCACCTTGCTGCCGCAAGCACCATTCGTCGTCACGGCCCTGGCCTGGGCCGCGCGAGGCACCGCCTAGTTCAAGTTCGTATGAGCGACGAAGCGCGCGGCGACGTCGGCGTTGCCGACCACATCGCACGACGAGAGTGGGACCCGGCGCCACAACGCCAGCAGGAGGTCGCTGGCGGCACCGCGGATCGCGCAATCGCCCTTGGCGTGCTCCCGCGTGACGACGAAGCCGTCATGCCCGTCGCGAATGGTCCACTCCCCTGCGACGTCGGCACAGTGGAGGTGCACCGAACCGCCGACTGCCGAGGCGTCATCGGCGACATCACCGATGAAGTGGATCAAGAACTCGTCGATGCCATCGCTCGCCAGGCTGGCCTCGATCGGATTCACCATGTCGGCCGCGGCGGTTGCATCCCAGAGGTGCACGGATGTCTCGTGGGCCATGCGACGGATGACGAAGCCGGCCGTCTTGTCGTCCGACCACGTCCACACGGGCGTTGACGGGTCGGCTCGACGGAGCGCGGCGACCAGACCGGTCTGCCCGCGGCGATAGAGGTCGGCGAGGCCCTCGTCAACCGGCCGCGGTGGTTGCTCGTAGCCCTTCGACGTGCTGCGCTCCTCGGCCACGATCGTTCGCCAGAAGTCGTGTACCTCGGTGAGATGCCACAGCAGGTCGGCCACAGTCCACCCCGGGCACGAAGGCACCGGGATCGTCAGACCGGCAACCTCGCAGGCGTCGACGAACGCGGATGCGTCGCGCTCGAGGGCGACGATGAACTCGTTGGCTTCCATCCCCGGATGGTGCCACATCGGGGCTACGGTCGACATCATGAGCAGCGCTGACGACGACTTGAGCACACACGCCCGGATTGCCGAGCGGATCATCGGCAACATCGTTCGTGCGACCGGGCTCGCTGTGTCGCCCGATGGAACCACTGTCGCCTTCGTCGTCAGCCGGGTCGACATGACCAAGAACAAGAACTTCTCGCAGGTCTGGCTAGCCGCGGCTGACGCCTCGACGCCGCCGAGACCAGTCACCGGCGGCGATCACGACAGTGGTCCGGCGTGGAGCCCGGACGGGCGATCCCTGGCGTTCACCTCGAAGCGCGGCGCGAAGAGCGGGGAGACCACCCTGCACGTGTTGCCGGTCGCCACGCCCGGCGAGACGCGCACGGTCGCCACGATGAAAGACGGCGTCGGTGACGCCTGCTGGAGCCCTGACGGGCGCTGGATCGCCTTCACCAGCCGCACGCCCGACGAGCGCTACGACGCCGTGGACGAGAGCTGGCAAGCGCCTCGCAAGATCGAACGGTTCTTCACCAAGCTCGACGATGAAGGCTGGATCTTCGATCGACCGAAGCACATCTACGCCGTTGCCGCCGATGGAACCCAGGCGCCTCGCAACCTCACGCCGGGCGAGTTCCAGCACAGCTCGATCGCCTGGAAGTCCGACTCCAGCGGCGTGGTCGTCGCCTCCCAACGCCACGACACGTGGGATCTCGACTTCGCCACCGCCGTCTATTCCGTGTCGCTCGATGGCGTGATCACGGCCCTCTCCGCACTGTCGGGCAGCTACGACGCTCCCGCGGCCTCACCTGACGGTTCAAACGTGGCGTTCGTCGGGTTCGACGATTCACGGACGTATCCCCAGAACGCGCATGTTGGCGTCCTGCCGATCGGCGGCGGCGAGCATCGCTGGCTGACACGTCAACTGGATCGCACGTTCGAGCCGTCGATCGACACAAGGCTGCACTGGCTCGACGATTCGACGCTCTTGTCGGCTGCTGAGGATCGCGGCGAAACCCACCTGTACGAAGTCTCGCTCGATGCATCTGCACCGAAGCGGCTGACCAACGGGCCAATCACCGTCAACTCGTTCGACACCGCAGGCGGCACGATCGCTTACGCTGCCGCAGCAGTCGACTCGGTCAGCGACATCTTCGTGCACCGCGACAACGAGCCGCTGCGACTGACTTCGTTCGCCGACAACTATCGCGCGTTGGCACAGCCGAGTTCGTGGGAGCGGTTCACGGTTCCGTGCACCGACGGCAGTGCCGAGATCGACGCGTGGATCATGCTGCCGGCCGGCTTCGACGCATCATCGCGGTACCCGGTGCTGCTCAACGTGCACGGCGGTCCGCATGCGCAATACGGCGAGACGTTCTTCGACGAGGCCCAGGTGCAGGCCGCAGCCGGGTTCGTCGTGATCATGAGCAATCCCCGCGGTGGCTCGGGTCGCGAGCAATCGTGGGGCCAGGCGATCCTCGGACCCAAGCACCACGTCGCGCCAGGAGCAGGCTGGGGGACGATCGATGTCGACGATGTGATGGCCGTGCTCGATGCCACGTTGCAGCGGTATCCGTTCTGCGACGAGTTGCGAGTTGGCATGATCGGGGGGAGCTACGGCGGCTTCATGGCCACCTGGTTGGCCGGCTGCCACGGCGACAGGTTCAAGGCCATCTGCAGCGAGCGAGCGGTCAACAACATGTTGACCGAGGAGTTCACCAGCGACATCGCCACCATCTTCCAGGTCGAAGTGGGTCCCAGCGTGATCGACGCGCCCGAGGAATACGTCCGCTTCTCGCCCATCCAGTTCGTTCGAGACATCGACGTGCCGATCTTGATCATCCACAGCGAGCAGGACTACCGCTGCCCTATCAGCCAGGCCGAGGAGTTGTTCGTCGCCATGCGCCTGCTTCGCAAGGACGTCACTTTCTACCGCTTCCCCGGCGAAGGTCACGAACTGTCACGCAGTGGTTCGCCGCTCCACCGGCGACAGCGGGCCGAGATCATCCTCGACTTCTTCGCTCAGCACCTCACCTCGTAACGCGCGGCCCTACTCGGCGTCGATCCAGGCGTCGATCAGCTTGCGGGCGATGGAGATCGAAGGCGGGATCGCGGGCAACCCATCGCGGCGGAACCATTGTGCATCGACGATCTCGGTGGGATCGATGTCGATCTCGCCGGACTGCCACTCGGCGGTGAACCCGACCATCAGACTGTGCGGGAAGGGCCAGGGCTGACTCCCCCAATACCGCACGTTGCCGACCTCGACGCCGACCTCTTCGCGCACCTCGCGGACGACGGCTCCCTCCAACGACTCGCCGGGCTCGACGAAGCCGGCCAGGCAGCTGTACATCGGCCCCTGGAACTGCACACCACGGGCCAGGAGCGCTTCGTCACCCCGTGTGACCAGGGTGATCATGGCCGGCGCAATTCGTGGGAATGCCAAGAGACCACAGACCGGGCAGCGCATCGCCCGCTCGCCGGACTGCTGCTCGGTCGGTGCACCGCACCGGCCGCAGAACCGATGGGTGCGCGCCCACTCGACGAGCTGCACCGCCCGACCGGCCACGAGCCATTCGACTTCGCTCGCCCGGCCGAAGTACGAGCGGAGGTCAACCGCTGCCCCGTCGGCGGGGTCGTGACCGTGCGGGACATCGACGCCCCAGCAGGCCTCGTCGTCGAGCATTCCGAGGAAATGGGCTGCCCAGTCATCGCTGTGGCGAACGTCGGTGACCCACACCGATGCACCGACAACATGGAAGTAGCGATGCACCGACACCGTCGGCGGGGCGGAGTGCGCTGGGGTGAAAGCCGGCATGACCTTCACCGTAGGTGCACTCGCGAATGATCCTCGAATGCCGCTGCCTACCGGCGATAGAACACGAGGAATGCACAAGACGCTGCTCTGCATCGCGGTGGTCATCACCGCCTGTCGCTCCGGTTCACCGCCGACGCCCTCGACGCCGACGGTGCTCGGCATCAACGCGACCATGCTCAGGGTCATCGACGGTGACACGATCGACGTCACCATCGGCAGTCATCGTGAGCGTGTGCGCCTGATCGGCATCGACACGCCCGAGACCAAGAAGCCGAACACACCCGTGCAGTGCTACGGACCGGAGGCGACCGCGTTCACCAAGTCGTTGCTTCCGGTCGGCACCGGGCTGCACCTCGAACGCGACGTCGTGGCCCGCGACGATTTCGGGCGCATGCTGGCGTACGTGTACATCGCCGGCGACGGCACCTTCGCCAACATGGCGATCATTCACGAGGGCTACGCGCGTCCGCTGATGATCGCACCCAACTCGGCCCACGCCGACGAGTTCGTCGCGGCGGCACGTGCGGCCGACGCCGACAACATCGGCCTGTGGGCCATGTGTTCGGGATAGCCTCCGCTGCTGATGACCACGCTCGCCGAACGCCTGGGTTACGACGACGACGCCAAGCTGATCATCATCTCTTGCGACGATCTCGGCGCGTGTCACTCGGCCAACATCGGCGTCTACGACTCGCTGCGCCTCGGCGTGGCCACATGCGCGTCGATCATGGTTCCGGCTCCGTGGGCCAGGGACGCAGCGTTGCGCTACCTCCCCACCGACGACATCGGCGTGCACCTCACGCTGAACTGCGAGTACGAGGCATACCGCTTCGGGCCCATCACCCACGCACCGTCGTTGCTCAGCGGCGAAGCCGGGTTCCCTCGTCACATCGGCGACCTGTGGGAGCACGCCGACACCGAAGAAGTACTGCGCGAGTGCCGGGCCCAGATCGAACGGGCGCTTGCGTGGGGCATCGATGTCACGCACCTCACGCCGCACCTCACCGCCATCACGCTGCGTCCGGAGTTCTTCGATTTGTACCTCGAGCTGGCCGTCGAGTTCCGCCTTCCGATCCGCTTGCCGTCGACGATCAGCGCCGATCAAGCCGGGTTCCCGTTCCGATCACTGGCCGCCGAGGAAGGGGTCGTCTTCCCCGATCACTTCAATCACGACTGGCGCGCCGGAAGCCGCGAGCGAGTGTACGAGCAAGTGCGCACCCTGCAGCGTGGGGTCACCGAGATCCATGTGCAGCCGGCGATCGACACCCTCGAGGTCCGGGCGCTCACCGAAGCTGCCGCCGGCTGGATCGACGACTACGAGCTCGTCACCAGCGACGCGCAGCTTCCCAAGTTGCTCGCCAGCAGCGGAGCTACGCTGATCGGGTACCGCCAGCTCAGGGACGTGATGCGAGCCGGCTGATCACGGCCGAGGCGTCGCCACTGCGCAACACCTCGAACAGTGCAGCAGTCGATCCTGTCGATTTCAACTTGCCCTGCATGAACGCCACGGTGGGGTCGAGCCCTGCGTCGCTTGCAGCGATTGTCACGACCACGTCGGCATCGCCGGGTCCGTCGATCGCCTCGTCGTTCTTGGCGAACGCCACTCGATATTGGATCGTCATTTCGACACCGACGCCCGGATCCCGGCGAAGAGATCGGTCTCCAACGTCCCCTCAGGAGGGGTGCCGACCAACGAACGGGCGAGGATCCAGTCCTCCCACGGATAGACGTCGGCCAGTTCTTCGTCGGTCAGCCCGAACCACCACGGCTCGGTGGGGTCGACCTGCGTAGCGTGGGCCCGCAACGCGCCGCTGCGTGCCCACAAGAAGTTGCCGACATCGAGTCGCGTGGTGATTCGGTGGTCGTGGCCAGGCCGATCGAGCCATTCCTGATCGAAGGGCGATTCGCCGCGGAGCTCGACCATCGCCTCGTGTACGGCTGTCAGTCGCGCCTTTGCCCACACCGAGTAGTAGAGCTTCTGGGGCTGGTACGGCTCGCCGTGCTCGGGGTACCACGTCGGGTCGCCGGCGCGCTCCCACGCCAGCACCGAGATGTCGTGCACCTTGACGTGGTCGGGATGCGGGTAGCCACTCTGGTCGTCGCCATAGGTGATGATCACATCGGCGCGCTGGGCGCGAATGATGGCGACCAACTTCCCGACGGCCTCGTCGATGGGCGCCTGGTGGAACGAGTCGGGATGCTCGTTCGGGTCGGTGTCGACCATCCCCGAGTCGCGGTAGCCGAGCATCACGACCTCGTCGAAGCCGATGATCTCGGCGGCACGGGCGAGCTCGTCGGGGCGCAGTTCGACCAGCCGCTGCTTCTCTTCCTCCGGTGTCAGGCCGTGGAACGGCTGGCCGGGTTCGCGCAGCGCGGGGTTCTGCAGGTCGCCCTCTTCGCCGCCGGTAGCGCACACCAACACGGTGTGCACCCCTTCGGCTTTGTACATCGCCATGGTCGGCGCGCCCTTCGACGCTTCGTCGTCGGGATGAGCATGCACGGTGAGCAGACAGAGCCGTTCCTTCACGGACGTGAACGCTATCCAGAGTGGCCGCCGCGTAGGCTCCATCGTCGTGCGACGCCTTGTAGTCCTTCCGCTCTCGCTGGCTGTGCTCGCCCTGATCGCGGCGGGCTGCCGGAACGATGGCCGCGAGATGCGCCCAGCGCTCCCCAGCCAGAACGGCAGCGTCAGCACGACAGCGCCGCCGACCGCACCCGACACCGAGAACGATTTCTTCGACACGGTTGCCCCCACTGATCCGGCGTCACCTGGCGGCAACGGAGCGCTGGCGACGACCGGCGCGACTGGCACCGGGCCGTCGACGCTGGCCCCGTTGGTCGCTGCACTCACCGTCACGGCTCCATGGCGCAACGGCGGCCCGATCATCCCCAGGTACACGTGCAAGGGTGACAACGTGGCACCTGCGCTGAGTTGGACCGCTGCACCGGAAGGCACGCAGGAGATCGCCGTCACCCTGATCGATCAGGACTTCGACTTCGATCACTGGACGGTGGCCGGCATCGGCCCCGACGTCACCTCGCTCGCCGAGAACACCACTCCGCCTGGCGCCGTCGCCGCGCTGAATGGCTCGGGCAAGACGGGCTACAGCGGCCCGTGCCCGCCAGCCGGCGCCACCCACACCTACCGGATCACCGTGCACTACCTCCAGCGCGCGTTGCAGCTGACGGCCGGCGGCAAAGCGGCCGACATGCGTGCCGCCATCGACGCCGCCACCTTGGCATCCGCCCAAGTCACGGGCACCTTCACAGGCAGCTGAGTACGGCAGCAACGTGTGACGGATGGACGAGGAGTTGGCACAACATCTTGTGTTCGCCGAGTGGTCACATCGACGCCCCGTCATCGTTGCTTGGACGCCCCGATCAGGCAGTTCGGAGCGGTCTCGTCCCGCGGTCACAACGCCAGGATGTCGATGTGGCAGCGAATGCCGGGCGCTCGCGCCAAGCGGGCGTCGGCCGAGACGAGCGGGCATGAAAGACCTTCGGCGAGCGCGACGTAGGTGGCGTCGTAGGGGGTCACGTTCGATCGGAGTTCGTAAGCCCGGATCATCAGTGGGCCCGTCGGGAAGCGGGCGATCGGTAGCGAGAGAAGGTCGACGACGGCTGATCGGAACCGTCGCGCCGTGAGGTCACCAGCACGCCAGCGTCTACGAAGTACCGAGACGGTCTCGACGTCGACGAGGTCCGGCGCAGACCATTGCGCTGCGGCGGCGACGCGAGCGCGGGCGGAGCGTCCGGCTGGCCCGTCATCGCCGACGACGTTGACGAGCACCGACGCGTCAATGACGATCAACGGGGGCTGCGCTCCTCGTCGAGGTCGGCGACGGCTCGGTCGAGCCCGATCCGGCCACCGTGCCGGCGGGAGATGCGTGAGAGCACGTCGTTCATCGTGGGCATCGACGCCAGCCGCGTGAGCTCGGTGGCGAGATACTGCTGGAGGGACTGCCCGGCCGCTTCGGCGCGGCGCTGAAGACCTGCGTGCACTTCATCTGGGAGATTGCGTACCAGAACATTCGGCATGCTTTCATTCTGCTATCAACACGACAGCAACGCAACCCGCTTCCATCGCACCAGATCGCGGCAGTTCGGTACGCGCTCGGTCATCGAGGAAGTGCGTACTTTCGGCGCGCACTGTCTGCTCTGAAAGTACGCACTTCCACTGAAAACCATGCCATTCGTACGTTTGGGTAAGCGATAGCGCGATCGGTCGGGGAATCGCTTACCCAAATCTTCCGGAGAGCCAGGTGTGTCGGGCGATGACACCGACGAGCAGCTTGTCGATCTCGCCCAGCGGCTACGGCTCGTCGACGAAGAGGCCTGGACGAAAGCGCTACCCGGCTATACCAGCGATGGCCCTTGAGGCCGCGGCGACATGACCGTTACGAGCTGATCGCCAGCTCGTCGAGGTAGTCGGCGAACTTGTCGATCGCGGCGGCGCGCCGGGTCGGGATGTGCTCCTGCGGCGGGTCGGACGGCCGGTAGCCCTTCAGCACCTGGCGGGCCACGGTGACCTTGTGCACTTCGTCGGGCCCGTCGTAGATGCGAGCTGCGCGGGCCGCGCGATACATCGACTCCAGCGGAAGATCGGTGGTGTAGCCCAGCGAGCCGTGGATCTGGATCGCCCGGTCGATCACGTTGTGCATCACCTTCGCACCCCAGAACTTGATCACGCCGATCTCCACGCGGGCATCGCTGTAGTGCTGGCCGGCGGCGTGCAACTGGTCCATCCTCCAGGCTGCGTGCAGCGTCAGCAATCGGGCCGCCTGCATTTCCGCGTAGCTCTCGGCGATCCAATCCTGCACCATCTGCTTGTCGGCGAGGATCGAACCGTGGGTGTAGCGGGTCAGGGCACGCTCGCACAGCATGTCGAACGCACGGCGACTCTGGCCCAGCCAGCGCATCGCGTGGTGGATGCGGCCGGGGCCGAGGCGTTTCTGTGCCAGGGCGAAGCCCTGCCCGATCCCGGCCTCGCCACCGACGATGTTCTCGAACGGGACGTGCACGTCTTGATAGAGGATCTCGGCGTGTCCGCCCGGCTCGCCCGTGCGGTGATCGGGCTCGCCCATCGTTGGCACGTCACGCACGATGTTGACGCCCGGCGTGTGCGTCGGGACGATGATCATCGAGTAGTTCTTGTAGGGCTTGTCGTAGTCGCCGGTCTTGACCATGACGACCAGGAAGTCGCTGATCGATGCGTTCGACGAGAACCACTTGTGCCCGTTGATCACCCACTCGCCGCCATCGCGGATGGCCGAGGTCTTCAGCAGCGTCGGATCGGCACCAGCGCCCGGCTCGGTCATCGAAAAGGCGCTGCGGACCTTGCCGTCGAGCAAAGGCTGCATCCACTGCTCGCGTTGCGCATCGGTGCCGCCGACAGCGATCAACTCGGCATTCCCGCTGTCGGGCGCGTTGTTGCCGAACACGCTGGGGGCATACGCGCACTGCCCGAGGATCTCGTGCATCAACCCCAACTTGACCTGGCCGAAGCCCTGGCCACCCATATCGGGCGGAAGGTGCGCGGCCCACAAACCCTGTCGGCGCACCTCCGCTTTCAACGGGTCGGTGATCTGCCGGAACACCGCACGGCCTTCATCGGTCCGCCAGCGATCGGCCAAGGTCTCCAGCGGGATGATCTCGTCGCGGACGAACTGACGCATCCACGCCAACTTGGCTTCGAACTCGGGCTCGGTCTCGAAATCCCACGCCATCGCACACCCCTCGTCGTTGGTCGGCGCCGCCCAGATCGGTGACTGCCTGTTCCACGGCCGACCGTACACTGGGGCGGTGAACGAGAGCCTGTCGAACGTGCTCAGCTTCGTCGTTCTCACAGCTGTCGGGCTCCGCTTGGTGCAAGCGGTCAAGCTCTCCCGTTCGAGCCGCGGGCGATCGCTGAGTCGCGTCGTGTGGACGCGGATCCGCTGGCGCCACATCTGGCCGGTGCCGTTCGTGCTCGCCGGTGTGCTGATCGTGGCGATCCCGCTGATGCTGCTGCCCGTGCTGCGCTGGGGGTGGTGGTCGGCAATCGGTGGCGACGGCAACCCGATCTTCGGCTCGAACACGGCCACGATGGGCACCTTCTGGTCGTGGCTGATCCCGCTGGTCTTCATGGTGCTGGTCGTTGCCGCCCTACCACTGTTCGCCAACGCCGAGGAGCGAATGTTCAGGTCGGGGGCACAGCGGTGGAGCACCCGTCACCGAGTGATCAAGGTGTTGCAGTTCGGGATGATCCATGCGGTGATCGGCATCCCGATCGGCGTCGCACTGGCTCTGTCGGTGGGCGGCGCCTACTTCATGTCGGTCTACCTTCGCTCGTACGCGCTGACCGGTAGTCCCGCCGAGGCGACCCTCGAGTCGACGCGCGCCCATACCGCCTACAACGCGCTGATCATCATCACGGTCGCCGTCGTCGTGGCAGTCGACGCGGTCACCTGACCACTACCCCTCGGTAGCCTGAGAAATGATGTCGCTCCCCACGCCACCCACGCTCGCTCACTGCTACCGCCATCCCGACCGCGAGACCGGGCGCAGTTGCACTCGGTGCGGCAAGCCGGCCTGCGGTGACTGTCTGGTGCAGGTCGACATCGGCTCGCAGTGCGTCGATTGCATCAAGGCCGCCCGGCCCGATGTGAAGACGCGCGCCAAGTTCTGGAACGCGCGGCAGCCCACGTTGGTCACCTACACCCTCATCGGCATCAACGTCGCGGTCTACCTGTGGACGGCTTCCAGCGCCCGGAACCAGGTGAAACTTGCGCTGTACGAGCCGGCGGTCCATGCCGGCGATTACTACCGCTTGATCACCTCCGGCTTCCTTCATTACGGCTTGTTCCACATCGGCATGAACATGTTGCTGCTGTTCCAGCTCGGCCAGTTGCTGGAGCCGGCGATCGGGCGCGTCCGTTTCGGTCTGCTGTACTTCGCCAGCCTGCTCGCCGGGTCGCTGGGCGCGCTCATCCTGCAACCAAACGGACTCACGGGTGGAGCCTCCGGCGCCGTCTTCGGGCTGATGGCCGCTGCGGCGATCGGTCTGCACCGGCGAGGGGTCAACGTCTTTCAAACAGGGATCGGCACGATCCTGATCCTCAACCTGGTCATCACCTTCACGATTCCGGGGATCTCCGTCGGCGGTCACCTGGGTGGCGCCATCGCCGGTGCGCTCTGCGGTTTCGTGATCCTTGCGCCCGGGCACGCAACAATGCCCAAGTGGGCGTCATACGCCGCACCAATCGCAGTCGTGCTGGTCGCGGTGGTGGGCAGCCTCGCTCTGTCGGCCTAACGACGTCAGACGGGGCGTCGGCGACGGAAGCGCAGCTTCGGCAGATCGAGTTGCGTGACACGATCGCTCGACCACTTTGCCGGCGGCGCCATCGTCAGAGCGCACAGCCGCACCAACACCTGGTCGTAGTTCACCCGCCAACCACTGAAGTCGCGCCACGCTTGATCGAGATCTCGCTTGAGTGGCACATCAAGAGCGCGTAGTTCGACGCAGAGCAGGTCGAACTCGCGCCGTGAGATCGTGATGGGGTCCGTCGGCAGGGGGTCGATGTCGTACGGGATCTGGAACGAGTCGGCGATCCGTCGCAAGGCCAGGAACCCGCTGCGGATCATGACATCGCAACTGGCGTTGCGAGGTCGGTCGAGGGTGGAGGCGACGATGGCGGCTGTGTCGAGCACGCACCCGGCAGCGGTGATCCAGCTGCGTTCGGGATGCGGCGAACGGAAGAACACCAGTGAGGGCTGGCTGGTGTGGCTCTCCTCGATGTCGACGAACCACGACTCCCATCGCTCGAAGACGTCTTCGTCGATGCGGTCGAGCCACCCGATCCGGGTGTACCGGGTCAGCAGCTCGGCTGGGCTCGGTGGTAGCCCAGCGCGAACCTCGAGCATGCCGACCAGTGTCTCGCGGCGACTGAACGCGGTGTAGATCGTCGGCAGGTACGAGATCATCAGCGAGATCAGGCCGAGACCGATGCCCGCTTCGATGAACTCGAGAGCGATGCGCGGAGTGCCCTGAGTTCGCACGAAGCCCAAGGTGAACAGTGACGAGCCACTCGACGCCAGAGCCTCCGTCACCGGCCGAACGCCCGTGCCCCAGAAGATCGCGGTGAAGCCCGTCAGCACCATGACGACCCACGTCGCCGGCAGGCTGACGAGCGCCAGCGGCGCGTACAACGACATGGTGGCGTCACGGCTCGCGAACGAGCGCTTCGGCCCGGCGAACCGATGGAAGATCTTGCGGATCGCGACGAAGTGCAGGCGGGTCAGGCTCGGGATCACAGCCCGGGGAACCACGACCGTCCGCAGGGCTGCAAACAACGTCCAGATCACGAGGCTCGACCCCGCCACCACCGCAATCACCTGAGCCACGATCACCCGCTCACTGTGTCACACCCATTCGCGATGATGCAGCTATGACGAAGCGTCAGTCTCAACACGCCACTTCCGAGCAGCTCAGGCTGCTGGCAGACTCCGAACTGCCGATCCAATTCCGACTCGATCGACGTACTCGCGAACGCGGGCTCGCCCACATTGCGGCCATCCGCCGCCAATTGGCCGGTAATGCCACCGGCGCCACCACGTCGGCCGACGAATTTGCCGACGATCACCAGCACCGTGCGGCATGAGCCGCAGCGTCAGATTGCGCTCGGCGCCAACGAACACACGGCATCCCAATGCTTCAGGTCGGGGTCGAGTGGCAAAATCGCCAACGAGGTCGTGGTCACGCCGTTGTCGAAGTACGACTGGATCTTGGAACGACACTCGGCGGGCGATCCGTGCACGATCAGGTCATCGACCACCGAGTCCGGTATCGCCGCCAGTGCCGCTTTGCGATCGCCCGCCTTCCACGCATCCCACATCGGCCGCAGCTGATCGCCACGTCCCAGCCAGTCGTGAAAGGCCGCATACACCGGCACGTTCAGGTATGCCGCGATCGCATACCTCCCCGCCTCGCGCACCACGGCAGTGTTCTCGCTCGGGCACACAAAGATCCGGGCCACGATCTCTTTCTCCTCGCCGCCTGCCGCTTCGACAACCACGCCCGCCACCTTCGTCACGTCTGTCGGCGAGAGCCAGTTGATGATGGCCCCATCGCCCTCGCGCGCAGCCAGCCGCAGCATCCCTTCGCGCAATCCTGCGACGAGGATGGGTGGACGATGTTCGGGCCGAACCCCGAGCCGGAAACCCTGCACCTCGAAGGTGTCGTACGCCTTCGAGACCTTCTCGCCCCCCAAGGCATCGCGCAGAAACCGCACAACGTCTCGAACCTTCTTGTATGGCTCGACGAATGGCACACCGTTCCAGCGCTCCACGATCACGTTGCTGCTCGACCCGATGCCGATGGCAAACCGGCCCGGTGCGGCGTCGGCCAGCGATGCGACGCACTGGGCGAAGCACGCTGGCGAGCGAGTGAAGGCAGGCACGATTGCCGTCCCCAGACGCAGACGCGGCTCCCATGCCGCTGCGAGCGCCAATGGCGTGAACCCATCCGCACCATCGGATTCCGCCGACCAGATGTCGGTGTAGCCGAGGTCGACGAGTTCGCCGAGCTTGTCGCGGTGGCTGTGCAATGGGCCCGGCAGCGGCACCGTCAAACCCGGTCGGATCGGTAGCGCCACGTCGTGCCTCCTTGGCTTGCGGGTGGCACCGCCACACCCTCCAGGGGGCACACATTGACATAGCTCGACGGTTCGAGGACCACCAAACAGGTCCTAGCACCAACAGGCCGTTGCCGATCGGCCACGGGCGTGGCAAGATTCGCGCGTGAGCACACACGTCGCGGATGAACCGCGTACGGGCTCGGCGGCGCCTCTGCAGACCTCGGTGTTCGAAACCGACGCCCAGCTGAAGAAGCACCTCGACCGCACCCCTGCGTCGATCAAGCAGCTGATCATCCGATTCAGCATCGGAGCCATCGCCGCACTGACCCTGGTCAGCGTGTTCACGGCGTTCGCCAGCCGGCGCGTCGGCACCGAGCAAGCCATCGCCCAGGCCCGCAATGCCACCTTCTACATCGCCAAGGGCGTGATCGAGACCAACGCGGATGACGGGCTGATCAGGGGTGATCCCGCAGCGCAAGCACACCTCGACGACCGAGTGCAGGCCGCAGTCCTCAGCGACAACCTCGTCAGAGTCAAGGTGTGGCTGGAGGACGGCACGATCATCTACTCCGATCAGCACGAGCTCGTCGGCGACAAGTACATCCTCGACGCCGACAAGGCCGAGATGTTCGCCAACAACGACCCCGTCGCCAAGGCCGAGGTCAGCGACCTCTCAGCGCCCGAGAACGCCTACGAGCGCCCCTTCACCAAGTTGCTCGAGGTCTACCAGTTGACACACACGATCCAGGGCACGCCGGTGATCTTCGAGGCGTACTTCCGCTACAGCGGGGTCACCGAGGTCGGCCGTGACCTGTGGAAGCAGTTCGCACCGATCGCCATCGGGTCACTGATCGCCCTGGAGTTCATCCAGGTCCCGATCTTCATCACCCTCGCTCGGCGCCTTCGCGCCGCCCAATTGCAACGGGAGCGTTTACTGCGCCACGCGATCCAGGCATCGGAGGCCGAGCGCCGGCGGATCGCCAGCGACCTGCACGACGGCGTCGTGCAAGAGCTCACCGGGGTGTCACTGAGCCTGGCCGCGGCCAGCCGCACCGAGAGCAGCGATGCACCGAAGATGGCCGATGCATCATCGAGCATCCGCAGCAGCATCAAGTCGCTGCGTTCGTTGCTGGTCGAGATCTATCCACCGAACCTCCACGAGGAGGGCTTGGAGTTTGCTCTCGGCGATCTGCTCGGTGGAGTGTCGAACCGCGGCATCTCGGTGAAGCTCGAGATCGATCTCGGTAAAGCCGAGCTTTCCGCCGATACCGTCGGGCTCATGTACCGCAGTGCGCAAGAGGCGCTTCGCAACGTCATCAGTCACTCCGGCGCAACGAGGGTTCGCCTCGTGGCCCGGGTCACCGGCAACGTGGCCCGAGTCGTCGTCGACGACGACGGACGCGGCTTCACGCCTGAGCAGATCGAGCACACCAACAGCGATGGCCATTTCGGCTTGCGCGCTCTCTCTGGCCTCGTGGCCGATGCCGGTGGCAAGTTGTCGGTCCTGTCGGCCCCCGGCGCCGGCACCCGTGTCGAGGTCAAGCTCCCCGTCGTGTCCGGCGTACAACTGTGATCCGGCTGGCGGTCGTCGATGACCATGTGATCGTGCGCAACGGCCTCGAGCAACTGCTCGCGACCACCGACGACATCGAACTCGTCGGCATGGCCGCCAACGGCCTCGAGGCACTCGACCTCGTGGCGGAGCTACAGCCCGACGTCGTGCTGATGGACCTGTCGATGCCGGAGATGGACGGTGTGGAGGCGACCAAGAGGATCGTCGCAGCGCACCCCAATGTGCGAGTACTCGTCCTCACGTCGTTCAGCGACCAGAGCCGCATCATGGAGGCGCTGCGGGCCGGTGCGGAGGGTTACCTGCTGAAGCACTCCGAGCCCGACGAGATCGCCGCCGCGGTCCGCGCCGTCTACGAGGGCGGCTCGCCACTCGACCCGAAAGCAGCCAGGGTGCTCCTCGATTCCCGGCGCACGGCAGCAGACTCCGACACGCTGACCGATCGCGAGCGAGAAGTGCTGCTGCTGGTGCGCGGCGGTCTGGCCAACAAGCAGATCGCCCGGAAGTTGGGCATCAGCGAGCGGACCGTGAAGGCTCACCTCACCAACGTCTTTCAGCGGTTGGGTGTCACCGACCGCACGCAAGCTGCCCTCTGGGCCAGCGAACACCTCGATTGACCGGAGGTACCGGCCGACGGGTCAGGGCGTCGAAGGCGGAGGGCCCCCGGGGCTGCCGCCACCACCGCCGCCCTTGCCGCTTTGCTGGCCGGGATCGGTAGCAGACGGGCCAGGGGTCGACGCGCTCGTGGGCGTTGCGTCGGCACTGGTCGGGGTCGAAACGGACCCGGGGGTGGAGCGCTCGGTCGGGTGATCGTCGACGGTTGTGCCAGGCCCAGGGCCGCTCGAACTCGGACCCACCACCGTCGTGCCTGTGGCGGGCCCGTCGCTGCCGGGGCCACGGTGGTCGACGCTGTTGTCAGGGCCTTCATTCGAGGCTGAGCTCGCTGGAACGGGCTGAGCTTCGATCGACGACGCGAGCGTCGAAGCTGTCGTGGCGGGAACGGTGATTGCTTCCAGCGTCGCTTCCTTGCCTTCCGTCGACGACGAGCCGTGCTCGGACGCCAGCGTCGTGTCGGAGCTGTTGGCCCAGATCGCCGCCCTGGTCGGCGCGCCGAGCGACGGGAACAGGGTGTCACGTACCGTGAACGCAGCCGCCGTTCCACCCACCGCTGTGAAGCAGTAGAGCAGCCAGCCGACGAGTGCCTTGGTGCGACGCCGCGAAGCGCGGGGACCGGCGGCATCGGATCCTCGCAACACATTGCGGATCGAAGCTCGTTCAGCGACGGCCTCGGTCGAACCCCTGATCATCGAACGAAGACCCTCGCCTCCGCCATGACCCTTGTCGAGCCAGTCCTGGTCGCCCACGTTGATCAGTGTGGTGGCAGTCCGGCGCGATTGGCAACAGTACAAAGGTAGTACGACCACCGGCCTATCCCCTGCTCACGGGCCATCCGGAGCCGTTCAACGGGCACCGTGGCGGTACAGTGCCGGCATGGGGGAAACACCGTGGCAAGGCGATGCGTGTTCGTTGGTCGAAGAGTTCCGCAGCGGGCGCCGATCGCCGTCCGAGGAGCTCGAGGCGACCTACTCGGCACTCGAGACGAGCTCGCTCAACGCGTTCTGCTACGTGCCGCGTGAACAGGCCGAGCGCGCGGCGAGCACGGCCGATGTCACCAAACCGTTCGGCGGCGTGCCGATCGGGGTCAAAGAGCTCGATCAGGTCACCGGGTGGCCCGACACTCATGCCTCGGTCCCGCTGCGGGATCAGGTGGCGGACTACACCAGCGTGATGGTGCAGCGCATCCGTGATCTCGGCGGCGCGGTCCTCGCCGGCCAGACGACTGCCAGCGAGTTCGGCGGCGTCAACGTGACGCGCACGGTGCTGCACGGCACGACGCACAACCCATGGCAGAACGGCCGCACACCGGGTGGTAGTTCGGGTGGCACGGCGGCTGCCGTGTCGGGCGGCCTGGTGACCCTGGCGACCGGGGGCGACGGGGGCGGTTCGATCCGCATCCCCGCCGGGTTCACCGGACTGGTCGGGCTGAAGGCGACGATCGGGCGAATCCCGCGCGGCCCACGCGCCGAGTACGGCAACCTGACCGTCACGATCGGGTGCCTGTCGCGATCGGTGCGCGACACCGCCCGCTGGTTCGATGTGTGCAACGGCTACGACGGCCGCGACCCGCTGAGCCTGCCACGGGTGCAAGGGTGGGAGGCCGGGCTCGGTCGACATCTCGAGTCGCTGCGAGGCGCCCGCGTGGCCGTCGCGCCGACGTGGGGCAACGCCACGGTCTCACCGGTGATGTGGGAACTGCTCGACGAAGCCGGTGTCGCGTTGATGGCCGATACGGGCATGATCCGGGTCGACGATGTCGACACCAAGCTGCCCAACATGGGCGCGGCATGGTCGATCAGCGGGATGATCGCCGTCGCCGCACAACTCGGTGATCGGTGGCCGGCGTGTGCCGACGAACTGACTCCGGAGATGCGCTACGGCCTGGAATCCACCGCTGGGCTGTACGGCGCCGAGGCGCGGGCCAAGATCGAACGCCGCAGAATCGAGCTCAACGAGGCCATGGCTCGAGTCTTCGACCCGGTCGACGGTGTCGATTTCGTGATCACGGCGTCGAATCCCGATGTCGCCTTCGACGCCGACGGGCCACTGCCGGCCGTCTTCGGTGGGGTCGAAGCTGGCGCCAAGAACAACGGTCGGCTCACGTTCCCGGCCAACCTGTACGGCAACCCGGCGATCTCCATCCCAGCGGGCACTCTCGACGGCTTGCCCATCGGTCTGCAGATCGTGGGTCGTCACTACACCGAGGAGTTGTTGCTCGACCTGGCGCTGTCGGTCGAGCGCTCGCGGCCGTGGCCATTGGTCGCGCCGGACTCGCCACGGTGACGTCAGCGAAGCCGGCGACCACCCGGCTCGACCGCCAGCAGCGCCTGATGGCCATCGGGCTCGTGCTCGGAGTGACGATGGTCGCCTTCGAGATCACTGCGGTCCTCACCACGCTGCCGACCATCACCGACGAACTGCACGGCGACTCGTTGTACGGCGTGGCCCTTGCCTCCTACACGCTGGCCAACCTGGTTGCCCTGGTCGTCACCGGGGAGTTGACCGATCGCTTCGGACCGGCACGGCCGTACTTGGCCAGCCTCGCCGTGTTCGCCGCCGGCCTCGTCGTTGCCGCAACGGCTCCGGGCATGGCGCTGGTCGTGCTCGGTCGCACGCTGCAGGGCGCAGGTACCGGTGGGCTCGCGCCGATTGCATACGTGCTGGTCAAGAAGGCCTTTCCGACCGACCGACAGCCGGCGATGTATGCCTATCTGTCGGCTGGATGGGTGCTGCCCAGCCTCATCGCCCCCGCAATCGCCGGGACGATCACTGATCAGCTCGGTTGGCGCTGGGTGTTCTGGTTCCTCTTGCCGCTGATCCCTGTGGTGGCGTTCATCACGGTGCGGCCGATGCGGGCGTACCCGTCGACGGGCACCACGGTCGTGCGCCACTCCCGGATCGGCGCGGCCATACTCGCCGCGGCCGGCATCGGCAGCTTCGTCACGTCGTTGCAGTTCAGGAACCCCGTTGCGGCAGTGGGTGGCGCCGCGTTCGGGCTGGCGATCGGCCTGCCGAGCCTGCGCCGCCTGCTGCCCGCCGGTGTGCACCGCGCTGCCCGCGGCTTGCCGGCGATCGTGCTCTGTCGGATCTTCGCCACCGCGGCATTCCTGGGAGCCGACAGCTTCATCCCACTGGCCGCCGACCGGATCCACGGCACCTCGCCGACGGTGCAGGGCTTCGTCATCATCGGCGCTTCACTGACGTGGACCTGCGGACAGTGGTTCGTCGCCCGCCATCCCGACATCGATCCTCGGCGTGCGGTGCGATGGGGGTTCGTCACGATGGCGATCGGCCTCGGTGCAAGCGCGCCGGTGCTCGCCTCGGGTTGGCCATTGTGGGCGACGTTCTTCACCTGGGCCATCGGTGGGTTCGGCATGGGCCTGCTGTTCAACCCGACAACGGTGACAGCGATGTCGCATGCCGACGAGGGCGCCGAGGGCCTGGTCAGCAGCCAGGTCAACCTCGCCGACGCCGTCGGGTTCTCGATGATGGGTGGCGTCGGAGGAGCAATGGTCGCCCTGTCGGATCGCACCAGCTTGTCGTTGGCCGGCGGGCTGGGCATCAACTTCTCGTTGGCGATCGCGCTCGCCTGCATCGGTGCGATCTGCGCCCGCCGGATCGCGGCGCGCTAGTCGGGTCTAGGAACCGGTGGGCGGCAACAGCCAGAACGACAGGTCTCCAGCGGGCTCCTCGCCGATCGAGACCTGGACATCGACCTGACCCGGTCGAGCAAATTGGATCGGCACGAGATCGATCACCTGGGGCACGTTGATGCCTTCGCCCGGAAAGGCCTTCGACACCGTGTTGAGCTGAATGCCCACCTCGGCGTTGGCGATCACCTCGGCCGTATCGGGATACTTGAGCCGCACATGAACCTGGTGTGACTGGCCCAGCGACGCAGCCGGCAGGTGCACGACCATGGCGAGGTGCAGACGCGGATTGGCGGGATACTTGCTCTGCACCACTCGGCTCACACCGCCGGAGCTGACGAACAACAGACCATCGCGCACCTGCGCGAAATCGCAGAGCAGCAGCGTGGTCAGGCGGGCAGTCACGGCCACGACCCTACCGACCGGGCCACCCGCCAGAAGCAAGCCCGCCACAGACAAGAGGGAACCGAACGCCTACCTTGAGCGTGTATGAGCGTGCGACTTCGGGCACTTTCGTTCGGCGCGCTCGTCGTCGGGTCGGTGATCGCTGTCGACCCTGCAGGGCTGTCCCCATTCGGGCCGGCGAAGTGGCTGGTCGTCTCGACCGCCGCAGCGGCGACTGTCGCATGCGCGTTGCGCACGGGCGCGACACGATGTCATCGACGCAGTTGGTGGATGTGGATGGCGCTGCTGGCACTGCTGGCCCTCGACGCCGCAGGAATCCCCAAGACCGTCGTGCTCGTCGGCACAGCCAAGTCGTAGCGACGCTCAGCGCGACGGCAGGGTCTGCTTGGTCGTCAGGACCGGCTCGAACAGATCGCCGAGCCGGTCGACGCGGTCCAGCACGTCGTCGATGGTGAACCTCAGCGCGGCATCGCCGCGGGCGCCCGCTTCGACCTCTGCCCACGAGACGGGAGTCGAGACCGTCGGCTCCGGGCGGGCACGCATCGAGTAGACGCCGATGGTCGTCTTGAACCGGGCGTTCTGGCTCCAATCGACGAAGATCTTCCCCGGGCGATGGACCTTGGCCATCACGGTGGTCACCCGGTCGCGGTGCTGACGCTCCAGCACTTGGCCGACTGCGAGCGCGAAGTCGCCGGCGCCGTCGTGCGTCGCCGGCGTGTTCAATGGCACGTACATCTGCAAGCCCTTCGAGCCCGAGGTCTTGCACCAGCCCTCCAACTCGACTGCTGCCAACACCTCGCGAACCCACAGTGCGATCTCGCAACACTCTGTGATCGCGGCTGGCGCACCCGGGTCGAAGTCGAACACCATGGCGAGTGGAGTCTCCAGGTCCGCGGCGGCCGCCATCGGCACGTGCAGTTCGAGCGCGGCCATGTTGGCTGCCCAGACCAGCGCCGCCGGCTCGTCGAAGCGGCAATAGCCGATGTCGCCGTCGTGGTCGCCCGGACCGAGCGCTGTCGGTATCCACGACGGTCGGTGCTTCGGGCAGCGCTTCTCGAAGAAACCCGTCGTCTCCACACCGTTCGGGAACCGCTTCAACGTGATGCACCGTCCGGTGAGGTGCGGCAGCATCACCGGGGCGATGCGGGCGTAGTAGTCGATCGCCTCGCCCTTGGTCGTGCCCGTGCCGGGGTACAGCACCTTGTCGAGGTTCGACAACGACAACTCGCGCTCGCCGACGCGCACGACGGTCCCACCGCTCATGACCCGACCCTACGCGATCGGCGCCTCACCTACTCGGCCGACCGTGAGTCAGATCGCGCGACTGGCGCGACACCGGACTCACACCGCTGCCAACTCCGTGCAGCCGTGAGTCAGATCGCGCGACTGACGCGAGAACCGACTCACAGCCACCGGTCCACGACAACCGTGAGTCAGATCGCGCGACTGGGCGCGACACCGGGCTCACACCGCTGCCAACTCCGTGCAACCGTGAGTCAGATCGCGCGACTGGGCGCGACACTGGACTCACGGCCGGGCGACCGGAGTGGTGAACTAGGCCGACTTGCGGACTCGCCGGGGCTTGGCCTTCGAGTCGGCGCCGACGACCTCGAGGTCGGGGCCACCAGCGGGGTGTCGACCACGGGCGGCCTTGGCCGCCTTCACGCTGGCCTCCAACGCGGCCATCAGGTCAACAACCTGCGGGGCAGCTGCGGCGGGCGCCGGTGCCTCGAACTCTTCGCCGGCAGCCTTTCGCTCGATCAGATCGAGCACCTGCTCGCGGTAGTTGTCGCGGTACTTCGACGGGTCGAAATCGGCGGACAGGGACTCGACCAACGCTTCGGCCATCTTCACTTCTTTGGCGCTGACCTCGATCGAGTCGAGCACGCCGAGCTCTTCGATCGACTCGAGCGACACGACCTCGTCGGCGAACACCATGGTGCTCATCAACAACGTGCCCTCAGAGGCCCGAACAGCAGCGACGTATTGTTTGTTGCGCATCACGAAGCGACCGATGGCCACCTTTCCGGCAGCCTCCATCGCCTGGGCCAGCAGTGCATATGGCTTGGGTGCCTTGTCGGGGGCGAGGATGTACGGCGAGTCGAAATAGACCGGGTCGATCTCGTCGAGATCGACGAACTCCTCGAGGTCGATGCTCTTGGTCGCCGAGGGGATGAACGGCTCCAGGTCATCGGGGTCGACAAGGACGTATCGGCCCTTGCTGATCTCGTAGCCCTTGACGATGTTCTCGTCAGGAACGTCCTCGCCCGTCTCGGCCGAAACCTTCTTCAGACGGATGCGGCCCATGGTGCGCTCGTCGAGCTGGTTGAACGACACGCTCTTCTTGCTGACGGCATGGAACATCTTGATGGGGATGGCTACGAGTCCGAAACTGATCGTCCCGCTCCACACTGGCCTCGGCATAGCGGTAAGTCTGCCCCGAAACTCGCGGTTTCACCAGGCCTGCGTCATCCAGCCAGCACGGCCCTGGCGACGAGGTCGGTGCCGAACGCAGTGAGAATCGCCAAGTAGAGCAGTCCGGTGGCCGCCATCACGGCCGAGTAGTACCGCTCGCGCAGCGCCGCCTTTGTCACCAAGACCAGGATGATCGTGGTCACCGCGCACGCCGCCCAGAACCAGCCGAGGGTGCCGTTCCACCCGTCGTCGACCGAACCGGTCCACACCGAAACCATCCCCGTCGGCAGCAAGAGCGAGGCGACCTCGACGGGCCAGACCCACCCGAGCGCATCGACCAGCTCGTTGAGATGTCGCCGGGGCAGCCCGGGCTGCACGAGATACCAGTGTCCGAGCAGCATCGCGTCGGTCACGGCTCCCAAGAACGCCGCACCTGCGAATGTACGCACGAGGGACACGGCGAGGTTGCCACCGGCGTCGACCGAGGCAGCGACCAGGCCGACGATCCCTGCGATCGGCGCGAGCAGATCGACGACCGGGGGGAACTCGCGGCCGGCCAGGGGCTGCTTCACGGTGCGCTCGATGCCGGTCATCTCGGCGACCCGCTGCGACCGGCGATCGTGCTCGTCGGTCTGTCCGGACACCCCGGCATGGCGATGCACGACCGACACGACCAGGGCGAACAAGGCACAGACGGCGACCGCGGCACCGCTGATCTCGCGGGCCCAAATCAACCCGAAGCGGGCGCCGAGCACCACCGCCCCCACCGCCATCAGGAGATAGACGCCACGCAGCAGCCAGCCGTACCCGATCCCCACTTCTCGACGCCGCGTCGTGAACCACAAGAACGCCAGCCCGCCCACCGCCCACTGCAGCAGCACGGTGGCGGCGTCGAGGCGGATCACGCCGGGCAGGCTAACCAGCGAACCCGCTCCGGGCGGCTCGAATCCGACCGGCTGAATCGGAAATTCTTTTCAGTTCCAAAACCTTTTGGTGACTGCAGCGTGTCAAGACCGTACAATCGAACTCAGTGGACGGTCTCGCAAGGGTTCGTTCACTCACAGGAAGTCTCTCCGGTGGTGCCGGTTCCCACTTCGCCGATACGCACCCGTCCCGCAAGTCGAGCGAAGACCGCCCGCCGCGTGATGCCAGCGCCGCCGGAGAGCTCCAATACGAACCCTCATGACCACCGTCCCGGTCGTGAGGGTTCGTCGTTTTTCCGGTTCGATGTGGCGCAGACCGCCGCTGCGAGCCGCGAACGCCCGCTCGTGGCCTAGATTCACGTGCCATGCGACCTCGACCAGCGGTTCTCGCATTGCTGGTGCTGCTGACCGGGTGCTTCACGGGCCAGCGTCCGTCGTTCAGCGCCGAGCCGTTCCCAGCGGGGTCACCGACCGGTAACGAAGCAATCGATCAGGTTCTCGTCCGGCTCGACGCGATCAACGATGGGCCGTACACCGCGGAGTACACGGTGCTGACCAAGTTCGGCAACACCTCCCGGCCGGCCACCATCGCCGTCGAGACAGGACGTCGATCGGTCACGGTGGGCTCCGTGCGGTTCCTCACAGCCAACGGCGCATCGCAGACCTGCCTCCTCGACGGGAGCGACCCATGTTCGTCGACCATCGATCCGGCCAGGATCAGCGACACGCAGATCACTCCAGATTTCTACGCCGCCGCCGCCGCGAAGCGGCTGCGGCGCAGCGCGGTCGCCCTGGTCGGCCCGACGGTGTCGCACGTCGAGCAGATCGCCGGGCAGACGGTCACGTGTGTCGATGTGCCGGTGACCGGGGGGACGTCGGTGTTCTGTGCCCTCCCCAACGGACCACTCGCCCGTCTCGACGACGGGGCGGTGGCGATCAACCTCACCCGGTACGCGCCGGCTGCCGACGAATCGCTGTTCGCAACGACCAGGACGCCCTAGCTCAGGCGTCGACGCTGACCAGTTCGTGGTTCGCATCGTTCACCGCGACCGGGCCATCAGTCGTGGCAACAACGATGTCTTCGAGTCGCATGCCCCACCGGTTCGGCAGATAGATGCCCGGCTCGACGCTGAAGGCATGGCCGGGCTCGAGCGGCAAACCGTTGCCCTCCACCATGTAGGGATCCTCGTGCTCTTCCATTCCGATGCCGTGGCCGGTGCGGTGCATGAAGTACTCGCCGTACCCGGCGTCGGTGATGATCTTCCGGGCGACCCGATCGACCTCCTCGCAGGGCGTGCCCACAGTCCCTGCCAAGACGGCAGTGCGTTGCGCTTCGTGCAGCACGGCGTAGGCCTCGGCAACCTCGGACGGAGGTTCGCCGAGGAAGACGCAACGCGTGATGTCGCTGCAGTATCCGTTCATCGTCCCACCGAAGTCGCAGAGCAGGATCTCCCCGTCGTTGATCACCCGATCGCCGGCGTGGTGATGCGGCGACGCGGCATTCTCGCCCGCAGCGACGATGGCGAAGTTGACGCGTTGATGACCCTCGCCGAGGATCCGCCTGCCGAGGTCGGCACTGACATCGGCCTCCGTGCGTCCGATCAGCGGGATGCGACCAGCTTGCAAGTCGGCAGCAATGCGGTCGACGGCTGCGCCGGCATCGGCCAGGGCGGCGATCTCGGCCGCGTCCTTGCGCATCCGCAGCGCGTTCATCACCTCGACGGAGCGCACGTAGTGCGTCGACGTCGACGGCCAGTGCACCAGGAGATCGACCAGGAACCTCGCCCACATCGTGTCGCCGATGGCAGCCGTTGCCGGATGGCCAACCAGATCGGCGACGACCGCGACCGGGTCGTCGGTCTCGTCCCACCGCAGCAGGGTGAACACGCCGGGCCGATCGACGACGCGAGGCGCCTCCAGCCGCGGCACTACCAACGTGGCATCGCCACCCTTCGGCACCACGAGCATGGTCAATCGTTCCAACGGCATGGCCTCGTACCCGGTGAGGTACGGCAGGTCGCGGCCGACCGAGATCAGCAGGACGTCGATGCCCGCCTCGTTCATCCGCGAGCGGGCTCGGGCGATGCGGTCGAGGTAGGTGGCGGTCGACGACGAAACGGCGCTCATCGAACCATTCTGGCTCACACGAACGACAATGACACGGAGTCGCCGATCGCCACAGCATCGGCCGCCTGGCGGGCGTGATAGCTGCTGCGCGTCAACGGGCTGGCCTCGACATGACCGATGCCGAGCGACTCGCCGATCCGCTTCCACTCCACGAACTCGGCTGGCTCGACCCATCGCGCCACGGGGAGATGGTGCGTCGTCGGGCGTAGGTACTGGCCGATCGTGACGATGTCGACACCGACGCCGGCCAAGTCGACCAAGCAACCCACGATCTCCTCGTGCGTCTCTCCCATCCCGACGATCAATCCCGACTTCGTCGCCAGCCCCGCTGCCTTGGCCCGCGACAGGACCGACAGGCTGCGTGCGTACCCCGCAGAGGGCCGCACCGCTCGCTGGAGGCGGGCGACGGTCTCGATGTTGTGGTTCAGCACATCGGGTCGCACGGCGAACAGCAAGGCGAGCGAATCGGCGTCGCCCTTCGCGTCGGAGATCAACGTCTCGATCCGTGTATCCGGGCAGCGCAGGCGGATGGCGTCGACGCACCGGGCAACATGGGCCAGGCCACCGTCGGGTAGATCGTCACGCGCCACCATCGTCAGCACCGCGTGAGCCAGGCCCATGGTGGCCACTGCGTCGGCGACCCGAGCGGGCTCGTCGTCGGCGGGTGGCAGTGGCTTGCTGGTGTCGACGAGGCAGAAGCCGCACGCCCTCGTGCACCGTTCGCCGAGGACCAGAAACGTCGCGGTGCCATCGGCCCAGCAATCGCTGAGGTTGGGGCAGCCCGCTTCTTCGCACACGGTCACCAGACCGAGATTGCGCACGGTCTTCTTGAGCGCGATCACCTCGGGCCCATGCACCACCTTGGGCCGTAGCCAT
Organism: Ilumatobacteraceae bacterium; assembly: GCA_039931555.1. Classification (GTDB taxonomy): domain Bacteria; phylum Actinomycetota; class Acidimicrobiia; order Acidimicrobiales; family Ilumatobacteraceae; genus JAENVT01. The sequence goes on from JBDTRP010000116.1 coordinate 82,380, forward strand.
TCAGGCTTGCGAGTTGCGATCTCCAGGCCATCGGCGACGCCGACCTGCGCCAACCGCCTGACGACGGCGCCGGGGCCGTCGCCTCGGGAGAACGCCGACAGGTCGTCGGGCCGATGCTTCCAAGCGACGTCCTGCCGCTCCATCGACCCGCGACCCCACACGTCGGCGGCGTGGCGGGCCACGACCTCGGCCACCACCTCGAGCGTGGTCTCGACGCCCTCTTCGGCCAGCGAGGTGACCGGCTTGTCGGGAATGCCGCAGGGCACGATGTAGTCGCGCATGTACCGCATGTCGGGCGACACGTTGAGCGCGAAGCCGTGCATCGTGCGACCATGCGCCAGCCGCACGCCGATGGCACAGATCTTGCGCGGATTCGGCCCGCTGACCCCTACCCACACGCCTGGATACTCGTCGAAGCAACCGACATCGTCGACGCCGAGCTCGGTGAGGCTGGCGACGATCACCCGTTGAATCGCACACACGTGATCGGCGGCGCCCATGGTGTTCGCCACGTTGACGATCGGGTAGCCGACCAGCTGCCCCGGGCCGTGATACGTCACATCGCCGCCGCGCTTCACCGAGACCAGTTCAGCGCCGACCGATGCCGGCTCGACCAACACGTTGACGGCGAGGTCGGCCCGCGGCCCGTGAGTGAACACGTGTGGATGTTCGAGCAGCAGCAGGTGATCGCCAACGCCGTACTGGAGCAGCGCCTGCTGCACCGCGAGCGCCTCGCGGTAGGGAACCCTGCCGAGCCAGCGAACCCGCAGTGTCATGTCACAGCTCGGCGGACCAGTCGCGTGTCTCGAGCGCCTGCTTGATCTTGACCAGGAAGCCGGCGGCATACGCGCCGTCGAATGCCCGGTGGTCCCAGGCCATCGCCAGGTTGCCGACGGGGTGGATGGCGATGCCCTCGCCGCCGTCGGCAGCGCGCACGACCACCGGCTTGCGGGTGATCGCATCGGTCGACAGGATCGCCACCTGCGGCTGGTTGATGATCGGCATGGTCAACACGCTGCCGGCCGAGCCGTTGTTGGAGATGGTGAACGTGCCACCGCTGATCTCATCTGGGCTGAGGTGGCGACTGCGCGCCCGCCCTGCGAGGTCGTTGATCTCGCGAGCGATCGCCCGGAGACGCTTCGTCTCGGCCGCCCTGACCACGGGAACCAGCAGTCCCTGGTAATCGAGGTCGACCGCAATGCCGATGTCAACGAAGTTGTGCACGACGAGATCGTCGTCGGAGACACTGGCGTTGAGATGCGGGAACTCCTCGAGTGCCTCGACCACGGCGCGGGTGATGAACGGGAGGTACGTGAGCCCGAAGCCCTCGCTCGACTTCCATTCATCCTTGACCTGATTGCGGGTGATGTCGACGTTGGCGAAGTCGACCTCGACCACGCTGAAGGCATGCGGGCTGACGCCCTTGCTCATCACCATGTGGCTGCCGGTGAGCTTGCGGATCTTCGACAGCCTGACCGTCGAGTCGCGCTCTCCAGGCGTGACGCTGGGCGCGGGTGCGGCGGCCACCGGAGCGGCAGGTGCCGCAAGTGCCGCAGCCGGTGCCACAGGTGCTGCGGCGGGAGCTGGAGGTGCTGCGGCTGGTGCCGCGTCGGGTGCCTGCGTGGCAACCCGGTCGATGTGGTCCAACACATCGTCACGCGTGATCCGCCCGCCGGGGCCGGTGCCCTTGACCAGGTCGACATCGATGTTGTGCTCGGCGACGAGTCGACGCACGACCGGCGACAGCAGACGATTGTCGGAGGGCTCGTCGGCGGCCTCCGCTGCGGCGGGTTCGGGCGCTACAGGCGCGGGTGCTACGGCGGCCGGCTGCGGCGCGGGCGGCACCGCTGGTTCGCCAGCAGGTGGGCCCGCGGCTTCGGGTGCGGGGGTCTTCGGCGGTAGCGCAGGCGCGGCCGGTGACTCGGCGGCCGGTGCCTCGGCGGCCGGTGACTCCGCTGCCGGTGCCTCCGCTGCCGGTGCCTCGGCGGCCGGTGCCTCCGCTGCCGGTGCCTCGGCGGCCGGTGCCTCCGCTGCGGGTTCCGCCTCGGGCGGTGCCGCCGCAGGTGCAGCAGCGCCGGCGGCCTCGCCGACCACGGCGATCACGGCGCCGACCGGCACGGTGTCGCCCTCCTGCACGCGGATCTCGGTGACCGTGCCGGTGATCGGCGACGGTACCTCCGTGTCGACCTTGTCGGTGCTGACTTCGAACAACGGCTCGTCGGCCGACACGCTGTCGCCGACCTTCTTGAACCATCGGGTGATCGTGCCTTCGGTGACGGTCTCACCGAGTTGCGGCAACGTGACATCGGCCATTTGTGTGGTCTCTCTCTTCGATTGGATCAGGCGTTCAGGCTGCGGCCCGTGAGCGACAATACGGTTTCGCCGAACAACTCCGTCAGGCTCGGGTGCGGCTGGATGAACTCGGCGACCTCGGCGGCGGTGGCTTCCCAGTTGACGGCAAGGTACCCACCGCTGAGTTGTTCGGTGACCCAGGGCCCCACCATGTGCACTCCGAGGATCTGGCCGGCGGTTCCGTCGGCCTGCTTCTTGGCGATGATCTTGACCAGCCCGTCGAGCTCACCCAGGATCTGGGCACGGCTGTTGGCGCGGAACTGGTGCTTGGCCACGACGACATCGAAACCGGCCTCGCGTGCGGCCTCCTCGCTCGGCCCGGCAAAGGCGACCTCGGGATGGCAGTAGATGGCCCACGGCACACGGTCGTACGCCACCGGATTGGGGTGCTCGCCGAGGATGTCCTTGGTGACGAGGATTGCCTCCGCATATCCGACGTGCGCCAACTGCGGCGTGTTGATGATGTCGCCGATCGCGTACACCCCGGGCTCACCGGTACGGCAGTACTCGTCGACCTCGATGAACCCACGATCGCTGACCTTCACAGCCGTACCGGTGAGACCGAGCTTGTCGGCGAACGGCCGGCGACCGACGCTGACCACAACGACGTCGACTTCGAGGTTCTCGACTTCTCCCCCATCCCCAGTAGCACAGTGCACCGTGGTACCACCGCTGGCAGTCGGTGTGTGACCCAGCACCTTGACGCCGGTACGGATGTCGATGCTCTTCTTCTTGAAGCTGCGCACAACGACGTTGGCCACATCGCTGTCGAGCCCGGGAAGGATCTTCGGCAGCCCCTCGAGGATGGTCACCTGCGACCCGAGATCGGCGAACGTGCTGGCGAACTCGCAACCGATCGCGCCACCACCGATCACTGCAACGCGGTTCGGCACGTAGTCGAGCATCAATACTTCGTCACTGGTCATCACCGGGCCCGACGGCTCGAAGCCGGGGATGGTGCGAGGCACCGAACCGGCGGCCAGCACCACGCTGCTGCCGCGAATCGTCGAGACGCCCTCGGGGCCTGTCACGGTGACCGTGCGGTCGGCGCCGAGCGTGCCGATGCCGTCGAGGATCGTGATCTTCTTCGACTTCATGAAGCCCGTCAGGCTCTTGACGATGCCATCGACGATCTTCTGCTTTCGCGCCTGCGCCGTGACGAAATTCACGACAGGCGCACTCGACTCGATGCCGAACTCCGCAGCGTGAGCCACGTGACGTTGCACCGCGGCCGTCTCCAGAAATGCCTTCGCCGGGATGCAACCTCGGTTGAGGCACGTGCCTCCGATGTCGGCCATCTCGACGAGGGCGACGTTGAGGCCGGCGGAGGTCGCATACAGCGCTGCGCCGTATCCGCCGGGTCCACCGCCGATCACGACGAGATCGAATTCGGTTGCGGGCTCCATGTTGGCTCCGTGACGGTCGGTGAGTCCTGCCTGGACGTTGAGATCAAATTCCGGGTTTACGGTAGCGCCTCGCCGACCTGAGCGAGCACCCACCGCAGCTGCACGTCGGCGCGGTGGAAGATGAGCTGTCGAGAGGCTCCCGGCATGCCTGTCGTGTCGAACGTCAACGAGCAGTCGGTCTGGGCGACAGCAATTCCCGCACATGTCGACGAGCCCACGGCGACGACCTTTCCCGGGGCGACCAGCGTGAAGCCGCCGAGGCCGTCGGGGTCGTCAACACCGCCGACGCGCACGACCGCGATCAGGTGCGAGCCACTGGCCGACGACGACACCAACTCGACGGTCGCGTCGCCCGCCTTGCCGGGCTCGCCTGCGTCGAGCAGCTTCGCCGTCTGCTCCTGGCCGCCGACCCGAAGCAGCTGAATGCCACCCGCCAGCAAGATGACGAGGCCGCATGCGATGGCAAGCAACAACAGGGTCCTGGTGCGCATGGACTTGCCAGGCTATGACCCGTAGCGATCGCATCGTGCGCCGACTGTTGCTCTGTCTCGTCGGCGTTGCCCTGTTGGCCGCATGCGGCGACAACGCCGCGTACTCCAGCGAGGGGACAACACCGGCGGTCGGCGCCGCGGTGGGTGCCCCGAGCACGACGCCGGTCGCGTCCAATCGAACCGCAGTACCCGAATCGCTGGCTTTCTCGGCGCCTCGAGTCGGCGGTGGCACGATCAACCTGGCCGACTTCGCCGGCAAGCCGGTGTTGCTGTGGTTCTGGGCGCCGACTTGAACGACTTGCAACCATGAAGCCCCTTCGGTCGAAGCGGCGAGCCAGAGGTGGGCAGGGAAGGTGCAGTTCGTCGGCGTTGCGTGGTACGGCGACGATTCGTCGTTCCAGGGTTTCGTCGACAAGTACCGCTTGACCTTCCCCCAGATCAGCGATGATCCGGGTGACGTGTTCAGTCGCTTCGATGTGCCCTCTCAACCGGCCATGGCCATCATCGACGGCACCGGAACGGTGAAGGTCTCGTTGGGTGCGGTCGAGGAGTCAACGCTCGATGCCGCACTCACGGCAGCGGTCGCCGCCGGTTAGAGGCACCTCCGGCGTGACGTATGCAGCAACGATGCGCCGTTCGGCGCGCGCCATCCCGCGTGCCCGCACCTCCGCGGGCTGGGTCGGGCGCGATTTCGGTATTCCCGGTACTCACACCTCACCCAACCAGGCTCAACGGGTTCGACTCCGGTATTGGGAGTACCGGAATCGCGCCCGACCACGCCGCTGGCGAGCGTGGGTGAACTACGCTCCGAGCCGGCGATCTGGGTTCGTCGTGTGTCCCCTCAGCACTGGTCGCAGATGCAAAGGTTGGCTCGTGCGGCGCTTCTCTCGCTCAGCTGGTCGCGCACTCGAAGACGCGCTCGGTGTAGTCCGCATCAGCCACGTTGTACCAGTTCTTGCCCTCGAGGCAATCGGGATGTGACAGCTCGTACGGCAGTTCGAACTCGAAGATGGTGCCGTCGTCGACGTACTTCTGGAAGCACGGCGCAGCAGCGGTGCCGAAGGCGATGAAGTCTTCGTCACTCATGCTGTACACCGCACCCGACCAGTACTGCTCGCCGACACCACACTCCGGGAACCGGTAGTACGGCGCCACGAACGTCGGGTCGATCGAACCGTCGCCCAATCCGGCCGACACGCACGCCGAGTATCCGGCGTAGTCGGTCTGGTCGAAGCAGGCGTCGAACGCACTGCTGTCGGTGCCGTTGGGATCATCGGAGATGCCGGTGGTGTCGCCGCCCAGACCGAAGATCCCCGACGTCGAGAACGACTCGGACACCTTCTTGACACCGTCGATGATGTCGGTCAGTTCGCCCTTGTCGAGGGCCGACAGCAAGCTCACGTAGACGTCGAAATAGGTACCGATCGGGCTGACATACCACGCGCCACCGACCTTCTGCACGGTGATGCCCACCGGCTTCATATCGGAAAACGCATCCTCGATCGTCTTGATCAACGACTTCACATCGCCGGTCTCGTCGAGCCCCAACACGCCGAGCGCGTCGTCGATCGACCCGGCGACCTGGCACGAGTCTGCGGTGGTGTCACCGGAGGTGAACACGACGCAGCCGTCCTTGTTCTCGACGGTCACGTCGGTGCCGTTGGCGGAGGCCTTCAGGTTGAACCCGTCGATCGCGACCGTACGCCGGTCTCCGCTGCCGCTCACCGTGTACTTGATGTCGGAGAACGCGATCTTGGCGTCGAGGTCGTCGATGCCACCTTGGGCGCCGTCGATGAACATCGGCGCGTAACGCTGCAGTGCCTCGGCCTCGTTGGGGTTGAGCGCGGCGATCAGCGATTCCACATCGAGGTCGTCGACCGCGTCGAAGATCGCCTGCACGGCCCCCTCGGGCGTGTCGGCCCCGCGGGCAACGACTGGAGTCTCGGGGATGTCGTGGCCACCCTGGCGGGCGTTCTCGGCGATGGAATAGAACGCGCTGAGGTACCACCGTCCGTCGCGCTTCACGGTCGCCAACTTCCAGTCGATCGCGCTGTCCTGCGGGTCGGAGCCGAGCTCTGGGCGATCGCTCCCGAACGCCTCGTCGATCAACAAGTTGCCGATCGGCACCGCAGCGCCGTCGACCGAGGCAGTCCCAGTCGCAGTGATGCGGATGTCGGAGATCTCGGCGACGTTGGTGTCGGTCGGATCGACATGAACGTCGCCGAAGTTGATGTCGAGCCCGCCGACCTTCTGCAGCGTTGCAGTGTCGTCGACGATCTCCAGGCGCTTGAGGTTGTCGACGATGTCGATCAACGGCTGGCGCATCATGTCGCGTTCGCCGGGCAACAACAGGTCGACGACACCCAGTGCGTCCTCCGCAGCCAAGGCGTCCATCAACCGGGTGCCGACCTCGGTAGGGCTCGCCGCACCACCGTCGTTGCCGGCAACGATCTTGCTGACAGCGAAGCCACCGGCGCCGAGGAGCGCGACCACGGCGACCAGTCCGCCGACAACCTTGCCTCGGCTGCGCTTCCCGACGGCGCCGGCGGGCACGACGGTCGCGGTCGGCTCGCCCTCATGCGCGGCGAATGGGGGCGCAGCCTGAAGCGGCATCAGCGGCGGCCCGATCGGCATCGGCGGCGGCAACGTCGGGCCGCTCGGCGGCGCGATTTGCGGCGTGGGTGGTTCGAACGCTTTGCCGTCCTCGTTGGTGTCCACGGAAGGTCCCTTTCGCCGCAATCTGGTCTCTAACGGTATCGGCTGCAAGCGGGGCGACCTGAGTACTTGTCACCGAGCTGATCCGGGCGACCTACCCTGTGCACATGCGCATCCTCATGTCGGGCGCAAGCGGTCTGATCGGTACGGCACTGAGCAGCCACTTGTCCACCGGTGGCCACCTCGTGACTCGCCTGGTCAGACGCGACGCCCGCGAGGGCGAGCACCGGTGGGACCCGGCTGCCGGCATCCTCGATGCGGACGCATTCACTGGTTGCGACGCGGTCATCAACCTGTCGGGCGCCAACATCGGCGACAAGCGATGGACCGACCATTACAAGGCTGAACTGCTGTCGAGTCGTCTGCAATCGACGACGTTGCTGGCCACGACGATGGCGGGGCTCGATACGAAGCCATCCGTGTTCATCTCCGGTTCGGCGATCGGTTGGTATGGCGACCGAGGCGACGAACGGCTCGACGAGCTGTCCCCGGCCGGCACCGACTTCCTCAGCAACCTGTGTCAGCAGTGGGAAGCGGCAACCATGCCCGCCGAGGATGCAGGGATTCGCACCGTCCACGTTCGTACGGGCATCGTGCTGTCGGCACAAGGCGGCGCGCTGAAGAAGCAGCTCCCCCTGTTCAAGCTCGGCCTCGGCGGGCGCTTCGGAAGCGGGCACCAATGGCAGAGCTGGATCTCGATCGACGATGAGGTCGATGCGATCTCTCACCTGCTGACGACCGACATCTGCGGGGCCGTCAACCTGACTGCACCGAATCCAGTCACCAACAGCGAGTTCACCGCAACCCTCGGCAAGGTGCTCCACCGACCCGCCGTGTTACCGATCCCGTCGTTCGGACCCAAGATGCTCCTCGGTGGAGAGCTGGTCGACGCGCTCCTCCTCAGTGGCCAACGCGTCTCGCCCACTGCGCTCCAGCGCAGCGGGTACGAGTTCCATCACGAGACGCTCGACTCGGCTTTGCGGGATCTGCTCCGACGCCCGTCGTGACGACTCCGGGTCGTCAGTACTGATCGGCGGTCTCGACAGCCGACCAGCGGGCAAGTTCGGCCTCGAGATCGAGCCGCTCGACGCCGGGTGACGTGGTCGGCCAGTTCGCTCTCGGCACGGCCCACATGATCTCGAACTCGATCCCGTCGGGGTCGTGCGCGTACAAGCTCTTGCTGACGCCGTGATCGCTTTCGCCGACCAGTGACCCTGCGGTGATCAGCTTGGTGCGCAACGCGGCAAGCTCTTCGATCGTGTTGACCTGCCATGCCAGGTGGTAGAGGCCAGGCGAATGGGCGGCCGGCTTGGGGTGATCGCCAACGCTGAACAGACCGAGATCATGATCGTTGGTCGATCCATCGGCGCGCAGGAAGATCGCTTGGCCGCCCATGTTCGCCACGGCCTCGAAGCCGAGGACCGTGGTGTAGAAGTCTGCAGATGCCTGGGCATCGCGCACCCAGAGCACCGCATGGTTGAGTCGTCTGATCAACGGAATCAGGCCTTGACCGTTTGCACGTCGAGCTGGATCTTGACCTTCTCGCCCAGCATCACGCCGCCCGTCTCGAGCACCACGTTCCACTCCAGGCCCCAGTCCTTGCGGTTGATCTCCGTCTCGGCAGTGAACCCGGCACGGGTGCCACCCCACGGGTCGCCGCTGACGCCCTCGAACTCGAGCTCGAAGTCGACGGGCTTGGTGATCCCTCTGATCGTCAGGTCCGCGTGCAGCACGTAGTCGCTGCCGTCCTTGTCGATCCCGGTGCTGACCAGGGTCATGGTCGGGTACGTCTCGGAGTCGAAGAAGTCACCCGACTTCAGGTGTCCGTCGCGCGTTTCGTCACGGGTGTCGATCGAGGCGATGTCGACGCTGGCTTCGACCTTCGACGCCAGCGGATCTTCGGCAATGGTCACCGTGCCGGTGAAGCCGGAGAACCGGCCGCGCACCTTCGTCACCATCAGGTGGCGGGCGATGAAGCCGACCGACGAGTGGACGGGGTCGACGTTCCAGACGCCGGGGGTGAGATCTGCGAGTGATGACATGGTGGCAACTCCTTGTTGTTCTGGTTCCGCATCGACACGATGCGGACTCAATTCCTTGCGGCCACAATGATTGTAGGGGCAATTGCTTGCGTGCGCAACCTTTCTTCTGAACATCGGTAAGATGCACCCATGGCGAGCACATGGTTATCGGCGAGCGAGATGCGAGCGTGGCGCAACTTCATCGAGTCGGTCAGCACGATGACTGCTGCATTGGAGGGTGATCTGGTGCCGTTCGGGTTGACCTTGGGCGACTACGAAGTACTGGTCAGACTGTCGGAAGCCGAGAACCACCGTCTGCGAATGTGCGACCTGGCGACGTCGCTGCAGCTGTCGCCCAGCGGCCTGACCCGACGCCTCGACGGGCTCGTCAGCTCCGGCTTGGTCGAACGTGTCGCCAGCCCATCGGATCGACGGGTGATGTTCGCAGCCCTGACTGCTGCCGGTCACGTCAAGCTGGTCGAGGCCGCGCCCGACCACGTCGCCAGCGTGCGCAACCGGTTCCTCAAGGATCTGACGAACGAGCAGGTGCGTTCCCTCGGCGACATCTTCGAGATCGTGCGGGCCAACCTCACGGCTTGCCCGCAATGACCACGCTTCCCGCCGGCTTCCGCGCCTATGTTGCGAACATCGGGATCAAGGACTCGACCGACGATTTCGTCGTCGTCGCCACAGATTCGCCGTGCCCGACGGTCGGCGTGTTCACGACGAGCAGCTTCGCCGGACCCAGTGTTGTCGTCAGCCGCCAACACGTCTCGTCGCAAACTGCTCAGGCCGTGGTCGTGATCTCCAAGAACGCCAATGTCGCGACCGGGGGCGTCGGCCTGGCCAACGCTCGCGAGGTCGTTGCCGGTGTCGCCACGGCGCTCGGCTGCACCGCCGGCGATGTGCTGATCGCCTCGACCGGCGTGATCGGCCGCCAGTACCCGATGGATCGCGTGCGCGCCGGCCTGACGGCCATCCCTGCACCACTTCCGTCGGTCGATGCCGGCCTCGTGGCGACCGGCATCATGACGACGGACACCGTCTCGAAGGTGGCCAGCACGTCGGTGGGCGCCGCGAGCATCGTCGGCGTCGCCAAGGGTGTCGGCATGATCGAGCCCAACATGGCCACCCTGATCACCTTGATGTTCACCGACGCCCGCCTGAACGCCGAGGACCTCGACCCCATCTTCCGACGCGTCATGGATCGCACGTTCAACTGCGTCTCGATCGACACCGACACCTCGACCAGCGACACGGCGATCCTGATGGCCGGCGGCGAGGCAGGGCCGGTCGATCTCGGCGAGTTCGAGCGGGGCTTGTACGAGGTCGCAGCGTCGTTGACGAAGCAGGTCGCACGCGACGGCGAGGGTGCCGAGAAGTTGATCGAGGTGGTCGTCGAGGGTGCGCACACGCCAGAACAGGCCAAGCGCGTCGCCAAGGCGATCGTCAACTCGCCGCTCGTCAAGACGGCCGTGCACGGCGCCGACCCGAACTGGGGTCGGGTGGCCATGGCGATCGGCAAGTCGACGACTGCGGACGAGGTCGACCAGGCGCAGGTCGTCATCCGCTTCGGTGATCAAGAGGTCTACCCGTCGTCGGTCGACGAGGCAGGGCTGCACGCACTCGCCGAGTACATGCGAGGTGATGAGGTACGGATCACCGCCGTCCTCGCCGCCGGCGATTCATCGGCCACGGTGTGGGGCTGCGACCTGACCGACGGCTACATCCGCATCAACGCCGATTACACGACCTGAATGCGGGAATCCGGTCCACCACGGGACCAAGGTCCCTACCCCGACGAGTCCGGAAACGCGACGATGGTCCCCAAGTGAGGGGACCGCTTCGAGTCAAAGGAGCCTGCCGTGTACATCGGGCGAGGCGTAAAGAGTGCCGCTCTCATGGGATTCGCCACGGCCACGGTGTTGTTGGTCGTCGGAACTCAGGCGAATGCTGCGATCGTGCCGACCGTGCCCCTACTGACGGCTGCGAACTACTCCGTCCTGGGAGCAGAGACCGTCACGAACACCGGGGCAAGCGTGCTGAACGCCAGTCTCGGCTTGTCGCCGGGCACGAGCATCACCGGGTTCCCGCCTGGCATCGTCAACCCGCCAGGTACGACTGACACCACCAACGCGGCTGCTGCGCAGGCCCAACTGGACCTCACCGCCGGCTACCTGAATGCCGCCGCCCGACCGCTCGACGCGACCGAGCCCGGAGATCTGAGCGGCCTCACCCTGGTCGGCGGCGTCTATGCGTCGGCCTCGAAGGGACCCCTCAGCCTGACCGGACCGCTCACGCTCGACGGGGCCGGGGACCCCAATTCGGTCTTCATCTTCCAGACCGACTCCACGCTGATCACCTCAACGGGCAGCACAGTGTCACTGATCAACGGCGCCCAGGAGTGCAACGTGTTCTGGCAGGTGGGCAGTTCGGCCACACTGTTCACCGGCTCGACGTTCGTCGGCAACATCATGGCGCTGACCTCGATCAGCATCCAGAACAGCGTGACCGTTCGCGGACGTGCTCTCGCCCGGACCGGTGCGGTCACCTTGGACACCGACACCTTCACGGCGCCGACGTGCAATCTCAACGCGATCCCCACGACGACGATCGCGGCGTCGACGACGGCGGCACCGACAACGACAAGGTTCATACCCGTCCTGCCCGGCACCGGCAGATCAGTCAACACCGGCCTGTTGGCAGCCACCGCCTTCCTGACGCTGGGAATCGTGGCGACCCGCGCGACCCGACGCCGAACACCAGTCAGGCGCTGAGTCCGACAAACTGCGACGGCACGACGGTCGCGGCAACCTGGTAGAGAGGCATCTTCCCTTCCCGAGGAGTGCCCATGCCCACGCTTCCCCATCGGCCGCTCGGTTCATCCGACCTCCACGTGTCGCTGTTCTCGTTGGGATCGTGGCGCACCTTCGAGAGGATCCCCCGAGACCAAGCCCTCGCAGTCATGCGCGCAGCGCGCCAGGCCGGCATCACCTTTCTCGACGACGCTCGCTACAACGACGAGACGGGTACAGCACCGATCCCCACGGGCTACTCCGAGGTCATCTTTGGCGAACTGTTCCGAGCGTCGGGGTGGGTGCGCGACGACGTCGTCGTGGCCAACAAGCTGTGGTGGGAGTTCTGGCCCGAGCAGGATGCTGCCGGCGAGCTCGACGCGTCGTTGGCGCGAATGGGGCTCGATCACATCGATCTCATCTACACGATGCAGCCACCCGATGGTCTCAGCGTCCACGTGCTCGTGGAGCAGGTGTCGGCATTGGTCTCGTCGGGCCGAGCGCGTTGTTGGGGTGTCGGCAACTGGCCCGCCGACCTGCTTGTCGAAGCCGTGCGCGAGGCGCGGACGCTCGGCGTGCCACTGCCCGCAGCTGCACAACTCCCGTACAGCCTGGTGCGCGCCGACTGGGTGCAGGATCCGGTGATGGAGGCGGTGTTGGCCGATGCAGACATCGGTCTCGTTGCGTCGTACGTGCTCGCCGGCGGAACGCTGACCGGCAAGTACCTCCGCGGCGAGAACGGACGGGCCGAAACCGACCAGACGCCGGCGACCGTGACCGGCAAGCAACGTACCGCGGCCGTCGTCGAACTGGCACATGAGTGGGGCGTCACGCCTGCTTCGCTGGCCTTTTCGTTCGCACTCGCCCACCCGCGGCTGGCCAGCGTGCTGTTCGGCGCCACCTCCGCCAACCAACTCGACGAGAACGTCGCATCACTCGATGTCTTCCACTCCCTCACCGACGACCAGCAAGGCCGGCTTGCCGAGTTGGCCACCATCTGACACGCCATGCATAGCGGATGACGCAATTGGGTACAGGTGCGTCATGGAAATCATCCGACACGACGATGGCTCGCTGACCGTTCCCGTAACCGCGCCGCGCCATCACGACGACGACGACGCTGACGAGGCCGTCGACACCGGGCCCACCACGATGGTCCTGCACCCGGGCGAGGGCGGCTACACCGAGGCGTTGGCCGAATGGGACGTGCAGCAGAACCCCGATCGCGGGGAAGCCGTCTCAACTGCGTCCGGCCGCGAGCAGGCCATGGCGGTGGTCCACGCGGTGGCTGAGGATCCGGAGCACGTTGCCGAAGCCGTCGACTCGCTGGAAGACGCCGGTGCCAGCGCGGACGCGCTGCGGCACGTGCTGGTCGGGGGGACTCCGTCGATCCAAGCGTTCGCACATGAGGTGGCCGATGCCGAAGGCGGCGAGGAACTGCCGCACCACAAGGCAACCAAGATCATCGGCCAGGTGCTGGCCGAGATCGACACACACCCGCAGTAACGGCTCCCGACGGTCGCCGCAGCAAACTGGGGTGGTGACTCCTGTCGGCCCGACGACGTCGAGCGGGCGATGCGACCCTGCGTTCGGCGCGGTACGCGACGAGTTCGCCCTCAACTTCTCCGAGCGCGGCGAAGTCGGCGCGGCTGTATGCGTGATCGTGGATGGAGAGATCGTGGTCGACCTCGTTGGCGGCTGGGCCGACGAGGCCAGGCAACGGCCGTGGCGGCCCGACACGCTGGTCAACTTCTATTCCGTCGGCAAGGCCTTCGTGGCATTGTTGGCCCTGCAACTCGTCGATGCCGGTCTGGTCGGGCTCGATGATCCGATCGCGTCGGTGTGGCCCGAGTTCGCCGCACACGGCAAGGACCGCGCCACCGTCCGACACGCGCTGTGCCATCGGGCCGGGGTGCCGGCAATCCGCGAGCAACTGACGAACGACGACCTGTGGAACTGGGACCGGATGACGACCGCCCTCGCGGCCACCGAGCCGTGGTGGGAGCCCGGGTCGCGGCACACGTACCACACCAACACCTATGGGCATCTCGTCGGCGAGATCGTGCGACGCGTCAGCGGTGACCTGCCGGGCACCCGCCTGCGGGGCCTTGCCGATTCGCTCGACGCCGATGTGTGGGTCGGCGTACCGTCGGCGCAACAGCACCGCTGCGCCGACATCATCTGGGCCCCTGCCCAAGGGCTGTCAACGACGACGGTCGCGGCCGACGGGGCCGCACCGTCGGACGAATCGTCGATGATCGCGCTGGGCTACTTCAACCCGCCCGGTTACTCGTCGACGGGAGTGGTCAACACCTCGCAGTGGCGCGGCGCTCAGGTTCCGTCGACCAACGGACACGGCTCGGCGACCGGAGTAGCGCGGATGTACGCGGCGCTCCTCGAGCCCGGGCGACTGCTGTCGCCCGACTTGCTCGCCGAAGCCACCACGGCCCAGTCGGTGGGCTACTGCCCGGTGCTCGGCGAGGAGACCACGTTCGGTCTCGGCTTCAAGCCCACCGTGCCGCATCGCCCGTTCGGCCCGAACCCGCGGAGCTTCGGCCACTTCGGAACCGGTGGTGCGCTCGGGTTTGCAGACCCTGACGCAAGCGTGGCCTTCGGATACGTGATGAACCACGTCATCCCCCGGTGGCAGAGCACCCGCAATCACGCCCTGATCGACGCCGTCTACCGATCGCTGTGAGCGCTTGCTCGTCGACGACTGTTGCGAACTCATCGGGGTCGACACCCGCGTACGCATAGGCGAACCACCGGGCCAGCGTCGGGTCGTGCTGCAGCGCCGAGATCCATCCCTGGCGAAGACCAGCACCGAACGTCACGCTGTCGCCCTGACCGTCGGCGTCGTCGGACCCGGCGAGGATCAACCGCAGCATCCAGCGCGAGAACGCCTGCGTCCGCCAGATGGCAGGAAGGCGGGTGTCGGAGTACTGGTCGAGCCGAGTTCCGTCATCGCGTGGGCCGAAACGTTCTATCAAGCCATGTGCCAACTCGACCGCATCCTGGATGGCCAGGTTCATCCCCTTGCCTCCAGCCGGCGTGATCACGTGCGCGGCGTCACCGGCCACGAACACACACCCGTCCTGCATCGGCGTGGTCATCTTCATGCGCAGGTCGACCAGCGACGGTTCGATGAAGTCGACGGCGTCGAGTCGACCGGGCACCAGCAACCGGGTGGTCAACTCGGCACGCACGCGCACTTCGGGCCAATCGGCAAGCGTGTCGGTAGCCGGAATCTCCAGGTAGAACCGGGTCAGATCCGGCAGGCGCCGCATCTGGCCGGCGAAACCTCGGGGATGTGCTGCATAGATCGTGTGGGGCTCGAGCGGCCCCGTCGTGCCGAGCACCGCGAGCCAACGTACGGGAAGTGATTGTTCGACGATCGTGCAGTTGCGCAAGGCACCGGCGATGACGCCGCGGGCGCCGTCGCAGCCGGCCACGACTCGGCAGCGAATCGTCCCCCGCTCGCCCGAGTCGTCGATGATCGACAGCGTGGCACCGGTGTCGTCGTGGTCGACTCCCGTCACCTCGATGCCGAAACGAATGTCTCCGCCGGCAGCCACCAGCGCGTTGCGGAGTACGGCGACCAACTCGTGCTGCGGGTACACGTAGTGCGGGCGATCGCCAGTGAGGGTGCCGTAGTCGAAGACCACGCTCTCTTCCGGCGTGCGGAACTCGCAGCAGTAGTTCGTGTGCTCGAACCGCAGGATGCTGTCGGCGATACCGACCGACTTCAGGGCCTCGACTGTCCGGTAGTCGATCGCGCCGGCCTTGGCCATGCTTCCCATGTCGGTGCGGGCGTGGCGCTCGAGCACGACGAACTCGACTCCTGCGCGCTGCAACATGTGTGCGGCAACCAGGCCCGCGGGGCCGGCACCGACGATCGCCACCGTCGTGACATCGTCTCGCGTCAAGGAGGTCATTCACGCACAGTGCCATACTGAACGGCACCTGCTCGGACCGGCCAGGCGAAACGGCACGATCGACCCGAGCAGCCACCATTGGGAGATCGGTCGGCGGCTCGCTACGCCAGGGTGACGGGTTCGAGATGGTCGTCGATCGGCAGATCGCCGTGCACGAAGGCCATCACACCGCTGGCAACCAGGTCGGCAGCACCGTCGAGGGTGGTCGAGAACGCGGTGTCGCCGGCATCGCGACCCGTGGCGATGCGAACGAGCGACTGACGGGGCGCGAGCCGGGTTGCGTCGACCAGCTCCCATCCCGTCGTGGTGGCGACCTCGGCAACGGCGTGGAAGTCCATGGGGGTCACACCCGGCGCATACACCGAGGCCACGCGGGCAGGCACGCCAGCGGCGCGACACAAGGCAACGGTGAGGTGGGCGAAGTCCCGGCACACCCCTCTTCCGGCCAACATCGTGTCGACGGCGGTGTCGAGTGGCCCGCTGCTGCCCAGCTCGTACCGCAGCCGACCGAACACCCAGTCACCGATGATCCGGCCACGGTCAGCGACGGACGCCGGCATTCCCAGCTCGGCATCGGCGAATGCTTCCAGCAGGTCGGACGGGCAGTACCGGCTCGGTCGCACGCCGAACAGCTTCTCGGCAACCGTTGGGGCCGGGCCACCGGACGACATGCGCTGCACCACACCGTGGTAGTTGACGGTGAGGCGCCCGGACGCGCAGGCGACGATGTGCACCCGACCACCGTGCTCGACCTCCACCACGTCGACCGGCACGCTGCGACCATCGAGCTCGACGACGAGCTCATCAACCTCGAACTGGCCGGCCGTCGTCGAGGCGGCGACCTGTAGTGCTAGTACCACGTGATGGGCGACCTCGAAGGTCAGCGCGCACCCGACCTCGGCCGTGGTCAGTCGCATCGAGTCCGTGATGACCAGAACCTTGCCAGCATTGGGTGCCAGTAGGCAACCGGCGAGGCAAACACCGGGTCATCGCGGCGCCGGTCGCGTCGAACTCGCACCAGGGTGCTAGTCCCATGGTGCAGTGGTCACCGGCGGCGAATCGCGGTGTGATGGTGACAACGAAAGCAAGGAGCCCCCCGTGAAGAAGTCAGCCATCTGGACAACTGCAGGAATCGCCGCCGTCGGATTCGGTGTGCCCGCCTACGCCGCGATCTCGTCGCCCCACGAGGTCAAGCAAATCGCCCCGACCCCCGTCGTGACTGTGGCGACGACCGAGGACAGCGCCACCGTGACGTCGCTCGACGACAGCAAGGTGACGGTGGTCAGCACCCCGGCCTCGCTCCCGACGATCAGCCTCACGGTCAACTCCACGTCGAACAGCGTCGAAGACGTCAGCGGCAACTGCGACGAAGCCGAGCACGCCAACGACGCAGCGTGCGCCGGCACCGCAACGTCGGTTGACGACGATGCCACGTCGAACAGCGTCGAAGACGTCAGCGGCAACTGCGACGAAGCCGAGCACGCCAACGACGCAGCGTGCGCCGGTGGCGCCTCGCCGGTCGACAACAGCACCCACACCAGCGTCGATGACAACCCCCACACCAGCGTCGATGACAGCTCCGGGCACGGCGGCAGCGGTGGCGGTGGCAGCGGCGGTGGCGGTGGCGGTGGCACCTATGACTCCGGCCATGGCGGTAACGACGGCTGAGCACGAGCGCTCGACCTCGAGCAGCGAATCGGTGACGACTATGGTCGTCACCGATTCGCTGCTTCTTGCGTTTTGCGGCTTCGGCGGATGAATCGAAGGGATTGTCATGGCGATAGAAGTTGCGAACGGACCGGTTTCATGGGGCGTCGATCTGCCCGACAAGCCCGGCGCGCCGCCGTGGGACGAGGTCTTCGACGAGATCAGCCAAGCCGGGTACAAGCTGTGCGAGCTGGGTCCGATGGGATACCTCCCCGACGACGACGACCGCATCCGAGCCGAGCTCGGCGCCCGTGGCCTGGGCGTCGCCGGTTCGTACATCTTCGAGCCGATGCACGACCGCAACCGCCACGATCACATCAACGCGGTCACCGAGATCACCTGTGCGCGCATCGCCGCGCTGGGCGGCAGGTTCCTGGTCGTCATCGACATGGTCAGCGACGAGCGAGGCGCCACGGCCGGCCGCGGCGCCGTCGCCCGACGACTGGAAGGCCAGCAATACGACGACTTGCTGTCGGGCGTCCGTCAGGCATGCGCAATTGCGATCAAGCACGGGCTCACTCCCGTGCTGCACCAGCACAGCGGCAGCTACATCGAGTTCGAGGACGAGGTCGAGCGGATGCTGGCCGACACGGTGAACGACGGCATGCAGCTCTGCATCGACACCGGGCACTACATCTACGCGGGCATAGACCCGGTGCGGTTCCTCGCCGAGCACCGCGGACGCACGGCGTACCTGCACTTCAAGGACATCGATCCAGCGGTGCACCAGAAGGTGCTCAGCGATGGCGTCGCATTCTTCGATGCCATCTCACTCGGCATCTTCTGCCCAGTCGGTCAAGGCATGGTCGACTTCGCCGCACTGGCGGCCGAGGTCGACGACTTCGACGGCCCGGGCACCATCGAGCAGGACCGCGATTTCCAGTCGACCACGACTGCGCTGGAAGATGCGAAGGCCAGCCTCGATTACCTGCGGGGCATCGGGATCGCCCGCTGACCCGTCGTCACAGCGAGTGCCGCGTCACGCTCACGCTCGACCCGCTGGCCGCGGCGGCGATCACCGCATCGGTCACTTCGGCGACGCGCAGGCCATCCACAAAGGTGGGCCCTGACAGCACCGAGCCGGCGGCAAGGTTGCGCAGCGTGGTGCGCGCCGCGATCGTGAACGCGTCGGTGTAGCCGAGGCCCTGGGCGGCAACGGTGTGAATGCCGTCGGCGCCCGGGTGCGCCGGGCCGACCAGGATCGTGCGGAAGCCTTGCCGGTCTTCGGGGTCGGTGCCATCGAAGAAGTGGAGCTCGTTCGAGCGCTGCCACGAGAACGAGACCGAGCCGCGCGAGCCGATCACCTCGAACCCGAGGTCACACTTGTGCCCGGTGCCCGCCCACGAGGCGAGGATCGTGCCACTGGCGCCGTTGTCGAAGTCGGCGAGGATCTCGGTCTGGTCGTCGACCGTGACATCGACCAGGTTGCCATCCGAGCTGCGGCGCTGCGGCACGAACGTCTGCATTCGCGCCGCGACCTGCGAGATCGGGCCGACGAGGAACTGCAGCAGATCGATGCAATGCGAGCCGACATCGCCCAGCGCCCCCGACCCGGCTCGGACCTTGTCGAACCTCCAGCTCATCGGGATGTCGGGGTTGCCGTTGTAGTCGAGCAGGAACTGAGCGCGTGCCGTGCGCACGTGACCCAGCGCACCCTCGTCGATCAGCTTGCGGGCCATCGCGACCGCCGGCCATTGCCGGTACACGAAGCCGACCTGGGTCACTCGACCGCTGTCGCGCGCCGCCTCGCAGAGCCGAAACGAACTGTCACCGTCGAGCGCCAACGGCTTCTCGCACAACACGTGCTTGCCTCGGGCCAATGCATCGAGTGCGATGTCGACGTGGTTGTCGTTGGGCGTGCAGATGTCGACCGCGTCGATGTCGTCGGACGCCGTGATCTCCTCCCAACTGGGCACCGCTCGGCCCCAGCCCCAGTCTCGGGCGGCGCGATCAGCGAGCCTGGCGTCGAAATCGGTGACGGCGACCGCATCGATGCCGGGGATCTCGGATCCGAACAACATCGTCGCGTTGCGGTAGGCGATGCTGTGGATCTTGCCCATGAAACCCGCACCGATCAGGCCGATACGTACTCCCGCCATAAGGTCCTCCCTCGTCGTCGACGGCGCAGTCTAGGCAGTGGTCGTTTCGCGCGAGGATTGGTGTCCATGGAACTCAGTGAGCTGCTGATCGACGTCTTCGACCGAGTTGCCGAGCATGTCAACGAGGCCGTCAGCGGCCTCGATCTCGACGCCCTGCACACTGCGCCGGAGCCCGGCTCCAATCCGATTGCCTGGTTGGTCTGGCATCTGACCCGGGTGCAGGACCACCACATCGCCGAGATCGTCGACGAACCGCAGGTGTGGATCTCGGGGAACTGGGCGCCGCGCTTCGGTGTCGAGCCTGACGATCAGGACATCGGCTATGGGCACTCGTGGGAGGAGGTGCTGGCCATTCGTGCAGAGAGCGCCGCCGTGTTGGTCGAGTACTACGAGGCGGTCGCCGCGAGGACCCGGCTGTTGCTCGAGCGCACCAATTCGACGGATCTCGATCGTGTCGTCGACAACCGCTGGAACCCACCGGTGACGCTCGGGGTCCGCCTCATCAGCATCGCCGACGACGACATCCAGCACGCCGCACAAGCCACCTACGTCCGCGGCATCCTCGACCGCCGCTGAGTCACCGCGACGCGGCGAGGGGTCAGACGAGCTCGTACTCGGGCTCGTCGATCACCTCGTGGTGCGTTGCCCCAAACGCCATCGCCGGGACCGGCGAGGTGTGCGGGGTCAACACGTGCGAACCCTCGACATCGACGTGCGGCAGCAAGCGGTCGAGCCAACCCGGTAGCCACCAGTTGGCGTCACCCATCAACGCCATGGTTGCCGGAACCAGGATCATCCTGACGACGGTGGCGTCGACCAGCACGGCGACGGTCAGACCGACAGCGAACATCTTGATCTCGACGTCGGGGATCAGCAGGAAGGCTGCGAACACGCTGATCATGATCAGTGCCGCCGAAGTGATCACCCGTGCGGTTGCCGCCAACCCGGCGACCACACTGGTGTGACTGTCACGGGTGCGGAGGTACTCCTCGCGGACCCGGCTGAGCAGGAACACCTCGTAGTCCATCGACAAGCCGAACAGGATGGCGAACATGATCATCGGCAGGAACGGGCTGATCGGCACGGTGTGATCCACGCCGAGGGCTCCACTCCCCCAACCCCACTGGAACACGGCGACGACCACGCCGTAGGCCGCACCGATCGAGAGCAGGTTCATGACTGCTGCCTTCAGCGGTACCAGCACCGAACGGAAGACCACCATCAGCAGCAAGAACGACAGACCGACGACCGCACCGATGAAGAGCGGGAGACGCGATGCCAACCGCTCGCTGATGTCGATGAAGGCTGCGGTCTGGCCGGTGACGAACGCCTGCGACTTCGTCCCACTGAGTGCCGGGGGCAACACGTCGTCGCGCAGCGAGTGGACCAGTGTTTCGGTCTTGGCGTCTTGGGGCGACGTGACGGGATGGGCAGTGATCACCGCGGTGTCGCCTGCCGGGTTGACGATCGGCGCCGTCACGAAGGCGATGCCATCGGTGGCAGCGATGGCGCTGCGCACCTGATCTGCCTCAGTCACGACGTCGGTCCCATCGACCACGATCGTGAGTGGACCGTTGAAGCCTGCGCCGAAGCCGTCGGCAAGGAGGTCGTATGCCTTGCGGTACGTCGTGCTGGTCCCACCGGTGCCGTCGTCGGCCATGCCGGTACGCATCGACAGCACTGGTCCGGCGAGCGCGGCGAGACCGACGAAGCTGATGATCGCGTAGCGCCACGGGTGGCTGCCGACATGGTCGGCCCACCGGCCCGAGAGCGTCTCGCTCGACTCGACGTTCTGGGGTCGCTTGCGACCGATGTGCAACGAATCGATCCGCTTGCCGGCGAGGCCGAGAAAGGCAGGCAGCAACGTGACGGCAGCGAGCATGGCCACTGCAACGGTGACCGCCGAAGCAAATCCCATTGTGGCGATCGCCGGGATGCCGGCAATGCGCAGACCGGCGATCGCGATGACCACCGTGGTACCGGCGAACAACACCGCGCTACCGGCGGTGGCATTGGCCAGACCGACCGACTCGACCACCGAGCGGCCCTCGTGGAGGAACCCGCGGTGACGAGTGACGACGAACAGGGCGTAGTCGATGCCGACACCGAGACCGATCATGGTCGCCAACATCGGTGACACGGACGGCACCTCGGTGAGGCCGGACATGATGCCGATGATCGACAGCCCGATGAAGATGCCGAACAGGGCGGTCCCGATCGGGATGCCGGCGGCGATCACCGAACCGAAGGCCACGAGCAACACGATGACGGCGACGATCAAGCCGATGCTCTCGTTGCCTTCGGCCTGATCGGTCGTCCGCACGATGTTGCGCGACAACTCGGCCCGCAGACCGGCTTCACGAGCCGTCTCGACAGCGGCCTTTGCCGCCTCGCCATCGGACTTCTCCGGCGGGTTGACGCTGTACCGCACGGTCGCATAGGCGATCCGTCCGTCGGCGCTGACCGACCCGGCGGCCGCGTCGAACGGGTCGCTGACCGACACCACGTTCGGGTCGTCGGCGATCTGGCTCAACGTGTGGCCGATCGCAGCGCGGGCGATCGCGTCGGTCGCATCGCCATCTGGGTCGGCGAACACGACTTGGCCGCTCGAACCACCCTGTGACGGGAACCGGTCGTTCAGCAAGTCGATCCCCTGCTGTGCTTCGGTTCCAGGGATCTTGAAGCTGTCGCTGGTGGTGCCACCGATCGAGCCCTTCAGCCCGACCACCGCAATCACGACAACGAGCCAGGCGAACAGCACTCGCCATGGGTGCAGCGCAGCTGATCGGCCCCATCGATACAGAATCTTGGACATGGACACTCCTTGGATCACGTTTGACAGCAGGTGACGCAAGGATGAGATGGGGCGCTGACTAGGCGCTGACTGCGCGCTGACGGCAGCGGACGATCTCGGTGTCAGGGTCGGCGGCGCCGGCCGCGAATGCCGCCTCGAAACCGCTGTCAGCCAGGGCAGTGCGAGCCCGACCGTAGGGGC
Organism: Ilumatobacteraceae bacterium; assembly: GCA_039931555.1. Taxonomy (GTDB): domain Bacteria; phylum Actinomycetota; class Acidimicrobiia; order Acidimicrobiales; family Ilumatobacteraceae; genus JAENVT01. The sequence continues at coordinate 104,896 of JBDTRP010000116.1, forward strand.
GAGCACGCCACAGCGCAAGGGCGACGTCGAGGTGCGTGACAGCGGATTCGGGCCGGCCCGCCGCCGCGGCCTCGCGGCCGGCGGTGACCAACTGCTCGAAGCGATGCGCGTCGATCACTCCACGTCCCAGCACCAGGGTGTAGGAGGTGCCCGTCGCGTCGATCGTCATGGGGGCGATGGACTTGCGCAGCTTCGAGACCAAGGCCTGCAACGCATTGGGCGACGGCGCGCCATCGGGCCACAGCACATCGTTGAGCACATCGATGGGGTCGACGCGGGGGTGTGCAGGCTCAACGTGGCCAGGGCACGACGCAGTTGCGCGCCATGGACCGGAATTGCCGTGTCGTGGTCGTCGACGACCTCGAGTGGCCCCAGCACACGCAGTTGCATCGCGTTCGCGAGGCTCTGCGGTCGGTCACCACCGGCCGGCGGCCCGCACCCGTGACTCGTGGCACGTCGAGCCGTCGATATGGTTGACGCCGATGAGCCGCCCGCACGTCGTGATCATCGGATCGGGGTTCGGCGGCATTCGCGCAGCCAAGAGCCTCGCCCGGACCGACGTCGAGATCACGATCATCGACGTCAACAACTTCCACACCTTCCAACCGCTGTTGTACCAAGTCGCGACGGCTGGGCTCGATGCCGACGACATCGGCTTCCCGATTCGGGGCATCTTCCGGAGGAGCCGCTCGATTCGGTTCGTGCTCGGTGAGGTGATTGGCATCGATCTCGCCCGGCAGGTGGTGGCCATCGGTGACGGACGCGAATTCGCCTACGACTTCCTCGTCGTCGCTGCCGGAACCGTCAGCACGTCGTTCGGCATCGATGGTGTCGATACCAACACCTTCCCGTTGAAGACGTTGCACGACGCGCTGAGGCTCCGCTCCCACCTGTTGACCAGATTCGAGCGCGCCAGTGCGTATCCCGCCGGCAACATCGACCTCGGCATCGTGGTCGTCGGTGGCGGGCCGACCGGGGTCGAGATGGCTGGCGGCCTGCGAGAACTGATCGACAAGGTCTTCCGCAAGGACTTCCCCGATCTCGCGGCTGCATCGACGGCCATCACGCTCGTCGAGGCAGCCGACCGGGTCCTCGGCCCGTTTCACCCGTCGCTGTCCGAGCAGGCCGCCACTGCGTTGCGGCGCAGGAACGTGACGGTGGAAGTGGGCGTCGGCGTCGACCACGTCGAACCGGGAACCGTCGTGTTGCAGGACGGTCGCCGATTGTCGGCGGGCACGATCGTCTGGGCTGCAGGCGTCACCGCCAGTCCCGTCGCCGGCCTGCTCGGCGTGACCCTGGGTCGAGGCGGCCGCATCGCCGTTGCGGCAGATCTGTCCCTGTCGGACCATCCCAACGTCTTCGCGATCGGCGACATCGCGCTGCCCCCGGGCGATCCGCTGCCCCAGGTCGCTCAGCCGGCGATTCAGGGTGGCGCCCACGCCGCGGCGCAGATCACGGCACGCCTCGCCGGCCACGACACCACGCCCTTCCACTATCGAGACAAGGGATCGATGGCCACCATCGGCCGCAATCAGGCCGTCGTCGAGTTCCCCAACGGTTGGCGCTTCCACGGCTTCATCGGCTGGCTGATGTGGCTCGGTCTGCACCTGCTGGAGCTGATGGGCTTCCGCAACCGGGCCAACGTGTTCGTCAACTGGGCCTGGAACTACCTGACCTACGACCATGGCTCGCGACTGCTCCTCGACGCACCGAGCGAGCCCGAACCAGGCTGAGCATCACTTCGGCGTCATGCGGATGCCACCGTCGACGCGAATGGTCTCGGCGTTGAGGTAGCTGTTGGTGACGCACTCGATGATGACCGAGGCCAACTCTTCCTGTGTGCCGAGGCGCTGGGGGAACAGCACCCCCTTCTGCAGGTTCGCCTTGAATGCCTCGCTGTTGTCTCCCTCGCCATAGATCGGGGTGTCGATCAGGCCTGGCGCCACGGTGTTGACCCGCACGCCGATCGCAGCCAGGTCGCGGGCAATCGGCAGGGTCATTCCCACGACCCCGCCCTTCGATGCCGAGTACGCGGCTTGGCCGATCTGGCCGTCGAATGCAGCCACCGAGGCGATGTTGACGATGACCCCACGCTCGCCGAACTCCATCGGCTCGGTGGTGCTCATCGCCGTGCCGACGATGCGGATGCAGTCGAAGGTGCCGATCAGGTTGATGGCGATCACCTGCTTGAACGCGTCGAGGTTGGCGGCCGAGTCGTACGTGCCGTCCTTGCCCACCGTGCGCTGTGCCCAGCCGATGCCGGCCGAGTTGACCAGCACGCGCACCGGACCCATGCTCTTGGCCATCTCGACTGCGTTGACGATGTCGTCGGTGTTGGTCACGTCGACCTTGCAGAACGCGCCACCGATCTCGTCGGCCAACGCCTTGCCCTTGTCGTGCTGAAGGTCGGCGACGACGACCTTGGCGCCCCTCGACGCCAACACGCGGGCCGCTGCCGCCCCGATACCTGATGCTCCGCCCGTGACGATTGCGCTTGCGCCGTTGATGTCCATGAGGGCGACGATAACGCCGGCCCCACGATCACTGCCGAACCCGCACCGGCGATTACCGTCACGCCATGCCCGGACCCTTGGCTGGATTCACCATCGTCGAGGCCTGCCAGATGGTTGCCGGACCACTCGCCGGCACGATCTGCGCCGACCTCGGTGCCGAGGTGATCAAGATCGAGAACCCCGATCGCGGCGACCGGTTTCGCTACCTCGGCGATCGAGTCGGTGGTATTTCGGCGATCTGGGCTGCGGTCAACCGCGGCAAGCGAAGTGTCGTGATCGATCTCCAACGACCCGACGGGATCGCCCTCTTCAACACGATCGTCGCCCGGGCCGATGTCTTCATCCAGAACTTCCGACCCGGCGTGGTCGAGCGACTCGGCATCGACGAGCCGACGATGCGCTCCGTACATCCCGACCTCGTCTACGTGTCGGTCAGCGGGTTCGGCGACAGCGGGCCGTACATCGGCCAGAAGAGCTACGACTACGTGATCCAGGCGTTGTCGGGCATGGCCGCGCTGCAGGCCGACCCGGCAACCGGCGAGCCGGCCCTGGTGCGCAACATCGTCGTCGACAAGGTCACGGCGATGGCCGCCGCACAGGCGATCCTCGCTGCGCTGCTCGCCCGCGGCCGCGGAGCCGGCGGTCAGCACGTGCGACTGTCGATGCTCGATGTCGCACTGTCGTTCCTGTGGCCCGACGGGATGATGCAACACACGCTGCTGGCCGGCGACGGGCGAGTCACCCCCGGCCCGCACATGGCGGCCGACTACCTCATGCGCCGCACGGCCGATGGCGAACACATCGCTCTGCTGGCCACGTCGAACTCGCAGTTCCCCGGGCTGTGCGCGGCCTTGGGGACGCAGCGGTGGCTGGCCGACGACCGGTTCTCGACGCTGGCGGCACGCGAGGCCAACGCCGCTGAGTTGAACGACATGATCAGCGCCGAGTTGCTGCGCCACCAGGGCGCCGAGATCGTGGCCCGGCTCCACGAGCACGACGTGCCGTGCGCCTTGGTGAACCCGATCGATCGGGTCCATCTCGACCCGCAGGTGGTGGAGAACGCGGTGCTGGTCGAGCACGAACGGGCATGGCTGGGCCCGGTCCGCGAACCGCGACCGCCTGCTCACTTCTCGGCAACACCGACCGCCTTGGGTCGCCACGCACCCAAGTTCGACGAGCACACCGACGAGGTGCTGGGCGAGTTCGGCGTCACCACCGACGCGATCGCCGCGCTGCGCGCCGCCGGCACGATCGGCGCCCGCCGCTGACGCACCCGTCGCGCGGCAAGTCACGAAATCTCCGGATGCACCGGAGATTCGGTGACTTGCCCAACCCGATCAGGAGTCGAACAGGGAGCCTTGGGGTTGTTCGATCATCGGCGACGAGTTGGGTGGCGTGAACGGGCCTTTCGACGCGGCCACGGCGAGGGCATCGACGAGATCGTTCATCGGGTCACCCGAGTGGCCCTTGACCCATTCGAACACCGGCTTGCGGGCGATGCACAGTTCGATCAGTGGCTGCCACAGATCGAGATTGGCGACCGGCTTGCGTTGCGAGTTCCTCCATCCGTTGGCCTTCCACGTCTTCCACCAGATCGTGCATCCCTTGATGACGTAGGTGGAATCCGACACGATGGTCAGCGGGCCGTCGAGCGAGCGCAGCGCTTCGAGTGCGGCCATGATCTCCATGCGCTGGTTGGTGGAACGGGCTTCGCCGCCCGAATCTCGCTGCACGCCATCGGGGGCGGTTGCCCACGCCCATCCACCCGGCCCCGGGTTCCCCGCGCACGCTCCATCGGTGAACACGACGATCGGTGCCCTGGGTGTGCTCATCGGCGCAAACTACTGTGCCGCCATGCGGATCCGAGCCATCTCGTTTGCCATGGCCCTGGTCGGCACCGCGGTCGTCGTCGCCCCACCACCCGTGCTGGCGGAGCGCTTGTTCGTGTCGGTGTTCATCGACACGCCCGGCCCGAAGGGCAGCATCGCGGTCGTCGGCGACTCGTTGATGCTGGGCTCTGCATACGACGCGCCGTTCGAGCCGGGCTGGGGCCCGTCGCTGGCGCGGATGCTGGTAGACCGCGGTTGGGGCCCGGTTCACATGGCCGCAGGAGTGGGGTTCCAGGCCGGCAAGATGATCCCCAACAACCCCGGCGCCAACATGTCGCTGTGGCTCACGACCCAACGGTCGCAGGGATTCGACCCGGAAGTCATCGTGGCCAGCATGGGGCCCAACGACATCATCGCTTGCAGCGGCAGTGTCGATTGCGCGGCCGACGACATCCGCTCCTTCATGGACACCGCTGGGCCTGACCACGAGGTGTGGTGGGCGTTGCAGACCGCGGCGATCCCGGCGAACCAGCAGGCGTGGAACCAGGCGCTGCAGATCGTCGCTGCGGAGCGACCCAACCTGACGTTGTGGGACTGGCCCAGCATCCGGATCGCGGCCGGCATCCCGATCTCCTCCGACAACACCCACCTGCCGGGCGCTCCCCAGTACCGGCAGCGCAGCACGTTGATGGCCGACGACGTGACTGATCGGTTGGCCGGGTCGCGTCACATCGGACCCGAAGTCGCGCCGCCGATCGGTGGTGCGTCGTTCGAATATCTGCCAGTGCCACCGAAACGATTGATCGACACGCGCGAGAGCGGGCAGCGAGTTGTTGCCGGCGGCACGCTGACGGTCGACCTGTCGGTGTTGGCACCTGGCACAGTGGGGCCCGACGCGGCCGCTGCCGCGGTCAACGTGACCGCAGCGGATCCGGCGACCGCCGGCTACGTGACTGTCTGGCCGTGCGGGGCCGAGCGGCCGTTGGCGTCGAGCGTCAACTTCGTGGCCGGCCAGGCGCGTGGCGCGCAGGCAACCACGCTGCTGCGCCAACCCGATCGCTCGTTGTGTGTTTTCAGCAACACTGCGACCGACATCGTGGTCGACCTGCAGGGCGTGTTCGTGCCGAGTGGAGGTCTGCGGTTTGCGGCGATCACACCGCCGACACGCCAGATCGACACCCGCAACGCGGGCAGATCATCGACATTGGTGCTGCAGGCGCCGCTCGATGCCAAGGCTGTCGCCGCGACCCTCACCGTCACCGGTGGAAGTACCGCGGGGTTTCTGACGGCGTATCCGTGCGCGGGTTCGCTTCCCGTGGTGTCGAACGTCAACTGGCAACCGGGCGAGACGGTGGCCGGTTCGGTGTTCGTGCCCGTTGACGCGGGCGGCAAGTACTGCATCTTCTCCAACTCGCCGGTCGACGTGATCGTCGACGTCACCGGCGTGTTCGACATCGCCGGCCCCACCAGCACCCTGCGCTTCACGCCGGTCGCTCCGACGCGCATGGTCGACACCCGAGTCGGCCTCGGTGGTTGGCGCGGTCATCAAGGTGTTGGCCAGACCATCGAGATCGGCGCCGCGCCCGACACGGCCACCGCCGTCACCGGAACGATCACGCTGGTCGACCCAGCGCTCGACGGCTACCTCACCGGCACGACGTGCGGCCAGCCACCTGGTGCCACGTCGTCGGTCAACGGGGCGCGGGGCTCGGTGATGGCCAACTCGCTGACCGTCGCCCTGTCGCCGGGCGGCAACCTGTGCATCACTGCGTTGGTCGCCTCGCACGCGCTGTTCGACACAACCGGGTGGTGGATGCCGTGACACACGACCTGACGATCTTCGCGCACATTACCCGCCGGTAAGCCTGCTTGACTAGGGGCCATGATCTTCGACGGCTTCGTCAACCAGCTGCCCGACTCTGACCCCGGCGAGACGCAGGAATGGCTCGATTCCCTCGACGCTGTGGTCGATGTGCACGGCAAGACCCGAGCTCGCTTCCTGCTCACCAAGTTGCTCGATCGCGCCCGGGCCACGCAGGTCAGCTTCCCCGCCACGGTCAGCACGCCGTACGTCAACACGATCCCGCGTGAGCAAGAACCCTGGTTCCCCGGCGACGAGTACATCGAGCGTCGCATCCGGGCGTTCGTTCGTTGGAACGCGGCGGCGATGGTGGTCAGGGCCAACAAGCATGCCGATGGCATCGGTGGGCACCTGTCGACATTTGCCAGCTCGGCCAGCCTCTACGAGATCGGCTTCAACCACTTCTTCCACGGCAAGGACAACGGCAACCCCGGAGACCACGTGTACTTCCAGGGTCACGCGACTCCCGGCATCTACGCGCGTGCGTTCATGGAGGGCCGACTGAGCGAGGACGACCTCGACCACTTCCGCCGCGAGATCGGCCGCGACGGCCGCGGTTTGTCGAGCTACCCCCACCCGCGGCTGATGCCCGACTTCTGGGAGTACCCGACGGTCAGCATGGGCCTCGGCCCGCTCGCCGCGTTGTATCAGGCCCGATTCAACCGGTACCTGCAGAACCGCGAGATCGACGACACCAGCCAGAGCCGCATCTGGGCCTTCCTGGGCGATGGCGAGTGCGACGAGCCCGAGTCCCTCGGGGCGCTGTCGCTGGCCAGTCGCGAGAAGCTCGACAACTTGGTGTTCGTCGTCAACTGCAACCTGCAGCGACTCGACGGCCCGGTACGCGGCAACGGCAAGGTGATCCAGGAGCTCGAGGCCGTGTTCCGCGGCAACGGTTGGAACGTGATCAAGGTCATCCTCGGGTCCAAGTGGGACGAGTTGCTGGCCAACGACAACGACGGCGTGCTGTTGAACCAGCTCAACAACACCGTCGACGGGCAGTTCCAGCGCTACACCGTCGAGAACGGCGCGTACATCCGCGACGACTTCTTCGGCCCCGATCCCCGCCTTCGCCAGATGGTCGCCCACCTCAGCGACGAAGACCTCATGCACCTGCCACGCGGTGGTCACGACTACCGCAAGCTCTATGCGGCGTACAAGGCCGCGACCGAGAACATGGGCACCGGTGCGCCGACGGCGATCCTGTGCAAGACGATCAAGGGCTGGACGCTCGGCCCCGACATCGAGGGCCGCAACGCCACCCACCAGATCAAGAAGATGACCAAGGATCAACTGATCGTGCTGCGCGACCGGTTGTACATGCACGACGAGATCCCCGACTCCGCCTTCGACGGTGACCTCCCGCCCTACTTCCGCCCAGCCGAGGACTCGATCGAGTACCAGTACATGATGGAGCGCCGCAAGGCCCTCGGCGGTTCGATCCCGAAGCGCACCACTCGTGCCCGCAAGCCGATGCAACTGCCCGACGACAGCGCGTTCGCCGAACTGCTCACCGGGTCGGGCACGCAGGCGGTCAGCACGACCATGGGCTTCACCCGACTGCTGCGCGGCCTGACTCGCGACAAGAAGTTCGGGCAACGCGTCGTGCCGATCATCCCCGACGAGGCTCGAACGTTCGGCATGGACTCGCTGTTCCGCGAGCTCAAGATCTACGCCTCACAGGGTCAGAAGTACGAACCGGTCGATCACGAGATGTTGCTCAGCTACGCAGAAGCAGCCAATGGCCAGATCCTCGAGGAAGGGATCACCGAGGCCGGCTCGACGGCCAGCTTCATCGCCGCCGGCACGGCCTACGCCACTCGCGGCGTACCGATGGTGCCGTTCTACACGTTCTATTCGATGTTCGGCTTCCAGCGCGTCGGCGACCTCATCTGGCAGGCGGCCGATGCGCGTACGCGTGGCTTCCTGCTCGGCGCCACCGCTGGGCGCACGACCCTGATGGGCGAGGGCCTGCAACACCAGGACGGCCACTCGTTGGTGCACGCCTCGACCGTGCCACCGTGCCAGGCGTACGACCCGGCGTTCGCCTACGAGGTCGCCTCGATCGTGCAAGAGGGCCTGCAGCGGATGTACGGCGGCGGCAGCGACAGCCCCGACGTCTTCTACTACATCACCCTGTACAACGAGAACTACCTGATGCCGACGATGCCCGAGGGCGACCCGGCCGAGGTCCGCGCCGCGATCATGCGCGGCCTCTACCGGTGGGCGCCGGCACCGGATGGTCCCTCGCGTCGTGCCACGTTGTTGTTCTCCGGATCCGCACAGCGAGCGGCTCGCGAGGCCGCTGCCGAGTTGGCGGAGCACTTCGACATCGGCGTCGAGCTGTGGTCGGCGACCTCGTACAAGTGCTTGCGCGAGAACGCCCTCGAGGTCGAACGATGGAACCGTCTCCATCCCGCCCAGGCGCCGCGCGTTGCCGATGTCGCCAGCCTGCTGGCCGACGCCCCCGGGCCGATCGTCGCCGTCACCGATTTCATGAAGATCGTTCCCGAGCAGGTGGCCCGTTTCTTGCCGGGCCGCACCTTCGTGCCGCTCGGTACCGACGGGATGGGCCGGTCAGACACCCGTGAGTCGTTGCGTCGCTTCTTCGAGATCGACCTCGGTCATGTGGTGGTCGGCGTGCTGTCAGCGCTCCACGCCACCGGCGAGGTCGAAGCCGGCGAGATCGAGGCTGCCCTCGAGCGTTACGGGATCGACGCCGACGCCCACGACCCGTACCTGGTCTGAGCTCAGCTCCACCAACCGTTGATGTCGATGATCACCTGTGCGGAGCTCGACGAGTAGATGCAGATGGCTCCGCTCGACGACAGCGGCAACTCGGCTGCGTTGGCGACGGCGGTGGCGATCTCGTAGTTGACGTTCGATGCGGTGGGAAGATCACCGCATGGCCAGGCGGTGATGAAGCCCCTGTCGGCGGCATCGACGACGGTGAGGTTGGCCGAGATCGCCCGAGCGGCCGCCGGTACGCCACGCACACCGGCGATCTGCACGACCAGCGTCTGGTTGGCCACCAGAGCCACGCCGTTCTGACCGGCGTTGACCTCGGTACGGTAGTTGTCGCGGGTGTCGGTGAACCGGAACGGGGCGCTCGGGGTGAACCGGTTGGCGGCCGACGACGACGCAAAGCCGACCACATCGACGACCAGGTCGATGTGGGTGTTGGTGAACAAGCACACCGTGCCGCTCGACGACACCTGAGCCACGACCAGGTTCGGGGTGACCTTGCCGGCGGCTGGGTTGAGGCTGGATGTCGGTGGCATTGCACCGCAGGGGAACGTGGTGATGAAGGCGTCGAGCGAGGGCAGCACGCCGGTGACATTGAGGGCGACTGCTGTGGCGCTGGTGGGGACACCGGCGATGCCGACGACGCGAAGTTCGACGATCTGTCCACCGGCGAGCCGTGCCGGTGTTCCGACGCCGAGGCGGCTATCCATGAGCCGAACGGGGGTAATCGGCATGTACCGACCGCTGGCCGACGTCGAGTAGAAGCCGCCGACATCGACGACGAGGTCGGCCGACACGCTACTGAAGACGCACAGGCGACCGCTGGTGTCGAGCGGGATGGTCGCTGCGTTCGCGACGGTCTCGTTGGCCGAGAAGTTCAGTGTCGACACCTCGGGGCGTACAGCCGAGCAGTTCCACATCGTGAGGAAGCCGGAGCCGCCTGCGGCGGTCACCGTCACGTTGGCCAGCACTGCCTTGGCATCGGCCGGCACGTTGCCCTGACCGGTGACCTGGATTTGGGCCACGCTCCCGGCTGCGAGGCGAGTGGCGCCCTGGCCGAGACGGGTGTCGACGATTCGGGCGGGCGCCAGTGGCGCATATCCGGTGGGCGTCGACGTGGGTAGGGCAACCGGCAACGCAGTGATCCCAGTGGCGGCGGCCTTGTCGATCGTGAAGCTCCAGCTGACACTGCGCGAGGCGGTGCTGACACCGGCGTTGTACGTGCCCTGTGCGAGAGGGTTGCGGGGCACGACGATCACGGCGTTGTCGCCGTTGAGGATCTGCTGGGCGACACCGGTGGTGTTGGCGGCCGACAGCACGCAGACTTCGATCGGCTGCCCATCGGGACCGATCAGGGCGCCGGCAGGGCTGGTTGCGGCTTCTGGCATCATCGCGATCAGCGGCAGCCCGGCACCGCCGGTCCAGCCGCAGTAGGTCAACGGGCTCGGTGACTCGGTGACGAAGCGGTCGAGGTTGGTCGTCGTGGCGTCTCCGGGAAAGACGATCGGGGCGGCGGGGCGAGGTGCCGAGGTGAGACCGCGGATGACGTCGAGGGTGGCGCCGGAGTGCCACGTCGGGGTCGAGCTCAAGTCGCACTTGCCGAAGCCGGTCGATTGCAGGTTGGGTCGCAGCACGCCGATCGCGTGGAACGGGCCGCTCATCCACAGTTCGATGTGGCTGCGTGCGCTGGTGTTGATCTGGCTCGACACGGCCACGTCGCCGCTGTTACCGGCGGCATCACCTTCGGTTGTGTAGCCGGGGAGGCCGGGCGTCTCGTCGTGGCTGATGCCGTTGTACAGCATGTAGCAGGAGTGTGCGACCGCACCGGCCGACATCGATGCATCCTCGACAACGGGGCCGACGCCCGCCATTGCCCGGAAGTAGTTGACGGTCGTCAGCCAGCTTGCTGTCGGGGGGATGAAAGCGGGTTGGGGATTGGCTGCGACGACGCTGGACGAGATGAACGTCGCAGCGGCGAGACCGATCCCGATTCCCAGGACTGCCATTCGCTTCCTGCTCTTGTTCTGCGTGCGCATCGCTGCTTGCCTTCCTCGGGCCCCGTCCCCGACGCGTTGGTCAAACCCTTCGACTCAGGAGTCGGCCAGTGGTGAACGGGACTTGAGGGCACTTCGTCCCGATTGCGGACGCAGCGTCAGACAACAGACGAACTCTTGACAAGGCAGTCACCTACGGCGACCCTCCCGCAGGTCAAGCGGCAAAAAGAGTGTCAGCGAGCGCGGCGGCGAGCGCGGATTGCCGCCGGAGCCAGGCCCAGACCAGCGAGCAGGGCTCGGGCGTGGGTGCGGCGCGGGCTCCAGCGCAGACGACGGATCGACAACCACAGCGCTCGGGTGACCGTACCGACGTCGCCGAACCGAACCGCGAAGCGCAATCGGTTGCGCTCCTGCAAATATCGGGCGGTATCGCCGAGCTGTGAAGTGGATGCACTGACGCGGTGCCACACCCGGCTGGCAGGCACGCAGCGGTAGGTCCAACCAATCTCAGCGCCGCGGAACGCGAGATCGACATCTTCGTAGTACAAGAAGTACGACTCGTCGAACCCCGCGGTTGCCTGCAGGAAAGCGGCGCGGAACAACACGGCACCGCCCGTGAATGCGTCGATCGGGCGATCGATGGCGAAACCTGGTCCGTCGATCTCGTTGTACCCGACGTCGGTTCCCGCGCCATCACCTCCGATGGCAACGCCCAGACTGTTGATGCGCGGCGGATCGGTTCCGGCGAGCAACAGCTTGGGTTGCACTGCCCCGCACGCGGGATCGGTGTCCAACGCTTCGACCAGCGGCCGCAACCACCCGACGTCGACCTCGATGTCGTCGTTGAGCAAGGCGACGAACGTCGCACCGAGTTCCGTGGCGCGCTGGAAGCCGGCGTTGGCGCCGCCTCCGAAGCCGAGGTTTCGGGCCGGGCGCACCAGTTCCACGTTCGAGTCGACGATTGCATGGCCCCCGTTGTCGACGACGATCACGCGGTCGGCGCCACCGGCGGCCAGCACGGAGTCGACACAGGCATCGAGCATCGCCGCCTCTGCCGAGAACGTGACGATGACGACGGCGATCACCTGGCCATCAGATCACACGACGAGTTCACTAGCGTTCGTTGCATGACCGGAACCATGTTCATCACGGGCAACGCCGACGCCGATCAACTCCTCAACACCGACGGCACCGCCGTGCTGATCGGCATGTTGCTGGATCAACAGGTGCCGATGGAATGGGCGTTCACCGGCCCGGCAACGCTGCACGATCGACTCGGCCATCTCGACGCTTCGAAGATCGCAGCGATGGATCAAGAGGCGTTCGTCGCCGTGTGCTGTGCGAAGCCGGCGATCCACCGCTTCCCTGCGTCGATGGGCCGCCGCATCCACGACGTCTGCACCGCGCTGGTCGAGCGCTACGGCGGCCGCGGTGATGGCGTGTGGGCCGGAGTGAAGAACGGCGGGGAGTTGTACGACCGCTTGCGCACGCTGCCCGGCTATGGCGACGAGAAGGCCAAGATCTTCGTGGCGATCCTCGGCAAGCGATTCGGGATTCGGCCGAAGGGTTGGCGAGAAGCAGCCGGCAAGTTCGGTGACGACTCGCCGCGCAGCGTTGCCGACATCACCGACCCCGCGTCGCTCGGCAAGGTCCGCGAGTGGAAGAAGGCAGCCAAGGCGGCCAAGAAGGACAAGCAGGATCGACCGGTCGGCTGAGCCCTACGGCACCACGATGTCGCTCGACACCGGCGGGAAGGCAACGTCGGCCGTACCAGCGGGCACCAGCGGGAGGTCGACCGTCGCCGGAGCGGTGCCAGGCGAGACAGCAGGACCGAGCGTCGTCACCACCTGCGCCGGAGCCTGGATGACTCCGATCGTCGGCGGGGTCTTCGTGTTCGTGTCCCGGTCGTCGTCAGAGCGCGAGAAGCCATATGCAACCAGCGCGCCGGCGACGAGCACGCCCGCCGTCACGGCGATCAGTGTCGTGCGGGAACGGCGTTTCGCCTCGGGTGATCCGGGTGATTCGGTCGGTTCGGTCGGTTCCACCACGACCACGACCTTACCGAGGTGAGCCGCTCCGGCGGCGATGGACGGCCGCTGATCTGGTCGGCGGCGGCAACTGCCTTCACCATCATCGGGTGCACCTGGGCCTTTTCGATCGCTCGGTACGGCGGGCCCGACGAACCGGCCCACGTCATCCGCGCGGCCGCGGCTGCGCACGGCGACCTCCGGGGCAAGCCGGTCGACGGGCTCGAGCCGGGGTATCGACAGGTCTCGGTGCCGGTCGCACTTGCTTCGGGTGATCCGGCCTGCTTCCGGCATGCGGAGAACACCGACGCCTCGTGTTCGGTCGCCGCGCACAACGCCCGCGAGATCGAGGCGGCGACATCGGCAGGCGGTTCGCCGCCGTGGTACTACGTGATGGTCGGCTTGGTGGCCCGGCTGTTGTCGAACGGCCGCCGAGTATTGGCCTACCGGATGGCGTCCGTGCTGCTGTGCGCCGGCGTCCTCGGTTACGCCCTGGCGCGTGCACGGCGGTACGGCGGCGCGGCGTGGCTGCTCGTCTCGCTGACGCCGTCGGCGTGGTTTCTGATGGGCGTGGTCGGCACCAGCGGTATCGAGATCGCTCTCGTCGCGCTGGCGCTCGTCGAGGCGGTCGGTCGCTTCCACAGCGTCGGTCACGATGCGTCGTTGGCGCGCGTCGCCGTTCCGCTCGGGATCTGTCTGTTGTTGCGTCCGGCCGCGTTCGTCGACATCGCCGTCGTGGCATTGGTCGTCGCGCCGACGTTGTCGCGTCCCCTCGGCTGGCGGCGGGTGGCGACCATCACATCGCCCGTCGCCGTCGCCGGCATCGCCACGCTCGCCTGGGGCCGATGGGTCGACCTCGTCGTCAGCGATCGCCGAACGGCTGACACCGACTCGCTGATCACCGCCGTTCGCCGCTCGGTGGAGGGGATTCCGTTGACCGCGCACCAGACCGTCGGAGCGTTGGGGTGGAACGAGTTCTACGCGCCACCGGCCGCACAACTCGCCTGGATCGTTGGGTTGTGCGCTGCCGTGTACTGGGTCGCAACCCATTCACCCGATCGTTGGTGGCATGCACGATGGATCGTCGCTGCGGTGCTGCTGCCCACGATCGTCGAGGTCGTCGGTCACCGCCGCATCGGGGAGATCTGGCAGGGCCGGTACTCCATCTCGTTCGCGATGGGTGGCGTCTTGATCGCCGCCGCGCGTTGTGTGCCTCGACGTTGGGTGATGCGAGTGATCGTGATCGCTGCCGCGGGAGCAGAGGTGTTGACGTTGTGGCACACGCTGCGCCGCTACATGGTCGGCCTCGACGGCTCACTCACGCTGCGTCATGCCGCGTGGCACCCACCCTTGAACCCGTGGCTGCTGCTCGCAGTGAACGCCGCCGCCATCGCCTGGCTCGGTGCCGTGGCACTCAGTCCACCGGCCGAACCCGGTCGGGCGCGATTCCGGTAGGCGGAGTACTCACACCGCGCCCGATGGACCTGGTCGGGCGCGAGAACGGAACCCGCCGTACCGATCTCGCGCCCGATGGGACTCAGCCGACGACGTAGCCGAAGACGTCGACGATGTAGTCGGTCGATCCGGAGTTGTTGTAGATCGACAGGCGGCCGCCGGTCCCCAACTTGAGGTAGGCAAGGTTGGGCACTGGAACGCCGGGTCGAGGGTTCATCGTCGAAGCCGTCGGCATCGCCGCGCCCGTCGGCCACACAGTGATGAACGATCGGTCGGTCGAGTTCACCGACGTGACGTTGACGATCGCAGCAGTTGCGGCCTGCAGTACCGGGCCCACGCCACCAACGGCGACGTCGATGGACCTGCCCTGGCCCAGCGGCCCATTCACACCAGTGCCCACACCGAAGCGACTGTCGACGATGCGTAGCGGGCTCACCGGCACGAACGTGCCTCCGGATGTGGAGAAGTAGCCGACGACATCGGCGACGACATGCGCGTTGCCCGACGAGTTGAAGATGCTGATCTGGCCACCCGCGCCAACCTTGGCCAGCACGAGGTTGGCGACCGTCAGACCAGGCACGAAGTTGTGGCTGGAGGCCAGCGGTTGGGCTTCGCCAGTGGGCCAGACGGTGAGGAAGCCCGACGACGTCGGCTGATCGGTCGTCACATTGACCGCGACCCCACTGACGCCCGTCGGCGGCACGCCGGCCACACCCGTCACCTTGACGTTGATCGTCTGGCTGTTACCGACCGGAGCCGTCGAACCACCCTGGCCGGTGCCGTCGCGCGTGTCGAGCACACGTCCCGGAGTGACCGCGGTGAACCGACCGGGGCACCCTGCCGTCGCCGCGGTGTAGTAGCCAACGACATCAGCGACGAGGTGCGTGTACCCCTGCGAGTTGTAGAGATTGACGCGCCCGTTGGCGCCGACCTTCACGGTCACCAGGTTCGGCACGGTCTGGCCCGGAATGTAGTTGAGGTTCGAGACCGTCGGCTGTCCCTCGCCAGAAGGCCAGGCGGTGATGAAGCCCGGTGTCAACGGCGCGTCGACGGTGACGTTCAGCACCACAGCGGTCGCCCCGGTCGGGGGCACGCCACCGACACCGACGACCGGGAGCTCGGTCATCGCCAGCGAGCTGAGCGCGGAGATGTTGCCACCCTGGCCGGTGCGGGTGTCGAGCAGTCGGGCCGGGTTCAGCGGCACATAGCAACTGGGCGTTGCGAGGACCGGGCGCTCGATGCGAACCGGACCGGTCGATCGGGATGCGGCGACGCCGTTGCCGCCGCGCAGCACGACGTAGACCCAGTAGGTGCCGTTCGGCAATCCACTGCCGTCCCACTGGAACGTGTTGGCGCCGACCACGGCGTTGGGCATGGTACCGACCCTGCTGCCATTCCAATGGGCCGGATCGGGATCGGTGGTCACGAAGATATCGGCGGTCCCGGCAGTGTCTGCCGAGAAGCTGATCGGGTAGGAGCCCGAAGAAAAGGCCGCGTCGTCGGCGAGGCGGATCTCGTTCAACGAGAAGTCGCGCAATCCGGGATCCTCGTTGAGGTCGAACCGCAGAGCGCTGATGTGCAGCCCGCGCCAGCCGGCCTTGTACGTGGTGGTCTCGTCGTTCACCGCGACGGCCGGAGTTGTGGCCAGATCGATCGACATCCGGTTGCAGCCGGGATAGATGATGATGTCTTGCGTCTCGCTCCAGATTCCGCCACCGTCGTCGTACCATGCGAAACGGGAAACCATCCCACCGCCGGGTGCATTGGCGAAACTGAACCCGCCGCCGAAGCACACGTCGACCGTGGCCCGGTGATAGCGGTCGGTGTTGAGCGGTGTGCGCAACGGCAGTTGGATGAACGAGTCGTTGGCGAACGTGGTGCCGTGGGCGTTCCCGTCAGCGAAGGAGGCGATGTTGAGATCGCCGGTGCTGACGATGTCGTCGAACCCACCGAAGTCCCACGGGTCACCCGACACCGTGGCGTAGTCGGCCCCACCCTCGTCGCTCGGGCTGAGCACCCGGAGAGCCGGCGCGCTCACTGGCGCGACCGAAGCATCGGCGCGGTGTAGTCGCGCCCAATCCAGCTGCATCGGGAATCGTGCAGTGCCGGGGAACCCGCCACCGGCCAGTATCTCGAGACGGATGATCTTGCCCGACCACGCGTTCGGGCCGAGCAGACCGGGGCTGGTCATGTCGAGGTCGTAGGTGGTGAAGCCTGGGCCGGCAACGGTGAACGGAATGATGTTCTCGCCACCGCCCTCGGTCCAGTAGTGCACGCCCATGTTGCGCTTCTCGATGAGGTTCAGCGAGAACGAGAGGTGCGTGTAGGTGGCCGCATCGGCGGGCTTGGTCAAACCGTCGCGGCCCCAAGCGAGCTCCTGACCCCAGGTGCGAATCAGCTTGATCGTCGAACCGGCTTGGGCATCGACCGACAGCACACCGCCGCCGAGCGAGATCGCGAAGCTGCCTTCCGAGCCGATCAGCGGGGTCGGTGGCACGTCCTCGGGGTTGCTGAAGTCCCACGCGTCTGCGAGCACATCCGTGGCGTAGTCACCACTGGTCGAGAACGCTGCGGGCGTCGCCACAGCGGGCCCGGCATTCTCGGTGGGGTGCGCGGATGCAACGTCGGCAATCACAACGGCGGACAACAAACCAACAACGACGATGATGCTTCGCAAGCGGCGCTTCATTCAGATCTCCTCAAACCGGCCCGCTCGAGTATCGGCACACTTCATGAGGTGCTGAAGCCATGCTAGCTGGCAGGACTGGCCGCTCAGGTGGCTTCGGCCTCGTCCAACATGCTGGACACCCTGGTCAGGGCATCGCGTAGACGTCCCTGTTGCTGCCTTGACTGGGCCAGCTGCACCGTCAGAGCGGCCAGGATCTGCGGGTCGGGCTCGACCTCAGCCACGTGTTCCTCGCAACATCGCGTACACCCGCCGGGCCCTCGAGGTGTAGCGCATCACCTTCGTGCCGTGCAGTTCGGCAAGCTGACGCTCGGCATCGCGCAAACGCTCGGCCATCACCGGTGATCCGTCACCGCGCATCTCCGCCAACTGCGCGCCGAGACCGACGATCGCCTGCGTGCGCGCCTCGACCAGCGCCTCGAGTTCTCCGATTCTGGCGCGCAGTTCACGTTCGGTATCTGGTTCTAGCTGGGCCATGGCAACCTCGGGTGTCGTTCGCGAAGGGTGACGAAGTTCGATGCCATGTCGACATCGCTGATCTTGCGCATCGAGCCGGGCTGCTCACGATACCGCCCGACGATCGATCGAACCAGTTCGGCGCGGCGGCCCTGCTCGGCAACCGACAGCCACAGGTCATAGTCCTCCCAGCCATACAACCCGTCGGCGGTCGAATAGCCACCGAGCTGCAGCCAGGCATCGCGACGGAACATCGCCATCGCATCGATGAAGGCGCCGTGCACGAGCAGATCGGGATCCCACGGGAGGTGGCTGGTGAGCCCGACCGACCCGGTCGTGTCGAACCGTTCGAGGATGCCGTAGGCAGCCACGACATCTGGCGGTGCGCTGCGCAGGTGGTCGAGCAACCGACGAAGACCGGTGGGATACAACATGTTGTCGGCATCGAGGGCGAAGACGTGCGCGGCCCTGGCGCGGTGGAACCCGGTGTTGCGAGCCACCGGCAAACCGCCATTGGCGGCGCGTGACACCAGCAGTGCGGGGAACCAGTCGAGCGCGCCGAGCAACTGCTCGGCGATTTGTCGGGACTCGTCGGTGGAATGGTCGTCGACGATGACGAGTTCGGTCCGCGTGCCATTCTCACCACTGGCGGCGATCACCGACTGCACGGCCTCGGCCAAGTAGTGCCCCTGGTTGAACAGCGGGATCACCACCGACACCTCGGCGTCGTACGAATCCCAGGCCGACGTGGTGACGAGATCGACGTGGTCGGGGTCACCGTGCTCGACCAGGCTGATGGTTGCTTCAATGCTGCGCGACAACTGCAACTGGGCGATGTACGCCGCCTTCAACTCGCCCGCCGACTTGCGCAGAACGTCGTGGGTCGGCGCGGCCGGTGCTGGTCGAGGTCGACGACCCCGGCGCGAGGGATGCCGGGGACCGCTCGCTGCGCCCTGACGCGCCACGATCGCCACCTCGGTCAGGGCGACCTGCAGCAGTTCGCTCTGCGACAGGCTGGTTGTCGTCAGCTTGTAGGCCGCGTCGGCCATTGCCGCACGGCGTGGTTCGTCGAAGGCCAGGGCGATGGCTTGCTCGGCGAGGTGGTCGAGCGGGGCCATCAGGAAGTGCACGCCGGGCACCAGAGGTTCGATGCCGACCGAGGTCTCACTGGCGACGACGCAGCCGTTGGAGATCGCTTCGACAACCCGGGCCCACTCGAAGTACGGCTCGTCGCTGCGGTGCACGTTGAGCAGGATCCTGGTGTCGGCCAACGCGGCAAACTTCTCGGCACCGGTTGCAAACGCTGGGCCACCACCGAGGATCGGCCGGTGCCAGCTGAAGAACCGCAGGTCGGTGTTCCATTCCCACAGCATCCCGCCGGCGCCGGCGATGAACTGCTCGCGTCGCGGCGTGCGACCCGACAGGAAGCCGATATCGACGTGCCGCTGCCGGCTCTCGCCCTGCCACGAATCCATCGATGGCGTGCAGCCGAGCGGGAGGTGCACCGCCGCCAACCCGAGGCGCCGAACAGCATCGAGTGAGTAGCGATTGATGTCGAGCACCGCGGGTCCGCGCGCCGCATAGGTCATCGCCAAATCGAAGAACGGCGTGCCCGGCTGCTCGGTGTTGATGCAGATCGATGCAGATGCCGCGCGCAGGCGATCGGCTTCTGTCGACGGCGACAGGACGAAGAACTCGTGCGGTGCGACGACGAGGTTGTGCATCGGATCATCAGCACTGTCGGGCAGATCGTCGATCACGAGCTCGGCAGAGCGACCGACAAGCACCAGGCCCTCGACCAAGTGCTCGGCAATTTCCCTCATGAAAACGTTGCCGCGCCCGCTCACGAACACTCGGCACATCGGGGGTCACAGTACCAGTGGTCGTTAGCATCGACGACCATCAGTCCCCGATTCTCGATCATCACCCCCGTCTACGATCCGCCGCTCGGGGCCTTCCTGGCCTGCGTCGACGGCGTGTTGTCGCAATCGTTCACCGATTGGGAGTGGTGCGTGGTCGACGATTGCTCGACCCGCCCCGAAGTCCGCGACGCGCTCACCGCGCTTGCCGGGCGCGACCCGCGAGTGCGCGTGCAGCACCGCACCACCAACGGTGGAATCGTCGCCGCGTCGAACGACGCCCTGGCGATGGCGACCGGAGAGTTCATCGCCTTGCTGGATCACGACGACAAGCTCGTGCCGACGGCGCTCGAGCGGATGGCGGCGACCATCGACGCAACCGCCGGTGTCGACTACGTGTACAGCGACGAGGCCCACGTGCTGGCCGACGGTCGCGAGTCGGCGCACTTCCTGAAGCCCGATTGGTCGCCAGAGCGCTTTCGTTCGTCGATGTACACCTGCCACCTCTCCGCCCTGCGTCGCGACGTGGTCAGTGAGATCGGTGGGTTCCGCACCGATTTCGATGGATCGCAGGATCACGACCTGATCCTGCGAGCCACCGAGCTGATTGCTGCCCGCAATCGGCATGTCGTTCACTTGCCGTACCTCACGTATCACTGGCGCAACATCTCCACCTCGGTGTCGCGAGCAACCTCGTCGCTCAACACCGCTGTCGGGCGCGGACGACAGGCCGTTCAGGAGCAATGCGACCGCATGGGCCTCGATGCCACCGTCGTGCACGGACCCGTCGAAGGCACGTACCGCCTGGTGCGTTCCGTACCCGCCGGCCTGCCGATCACGGTCGTCGTGCCGACACGTGCCGAGGGTGGCGCTGCACGGCCCTACCGGTTGGCCGCCGCGGCGACGATCGAGGGGTTGCGCACCACGCATCCGAACACCCGACTCGTCGTCGCCTACCCGGCATCGTTGCCGGCAGAGCTCGTCGCATTGCTCGACGACGCCGCCGGCGATCGTTGGGAGCTGCTGCCGGTGACGGCCGACTGGTCGATTGCCGCGGCGTTGGATCGGGCGTTCAACGACTACCCGTGCGAGGTGCTGGTCTCGGTGGCACCAGGCCTCGTGCCGCTATCCGACCTCACACCCGACTGGCTCGAGACCCTGGCCGGTCTGGCCCGCTCGCCCGGAACCGGATTGGCCGGTTCGCTGATCGCCGACGACAACGACATCGTCGTGCACGCCGGCTGGGACGTGCCCAACTTCCGCTGGTACGAGCTGGAGGGTCTGCGCTTCGACACGCGCAGCACTGGCAACGACCTGTTGATCGAACGCGAATGCACCCAGGTCTCGTTGGCCGCGGCAGCGATCACCGCGGGCCATTGGCGCGAGTGCCGCGACCGAGCCAACGGCGGGTTCGACGCCGCCGGCCGGTCGCTCTCCGATGCCCTCACCGCTGCGGGAGCCCGCACCCTGTGGACCCCCTACGCCCGCTTCGACCAAGTCGTCCCGATCGACCGCTGAAGACGGCTGACACCCAGAGACAAGTCACGAAATATCCGGTTGCACCGGAGATTCGGTGACTTGTCTGTTCACTCCGGCGGCCTGCTACCCCTACACGACAGCCGGGGTGAACCGGTCGTCGACGAGGTGGGTCAGCCAACGGCGTTGGATCAGCTCGATCTCTTCGGGGTGGATGCCGGCGACCCGCGATTGCGACTCGAAGTGGTACAGCACCGCGGCGGGCTCGTAGACGATCGACCAACCGGCCATGCGCAACTTCAGGCAGTAGTCGACGTCGTTGTAGTTGCCGGGCAACAACACGCTGAACCCACCGACTGAATCGAACGCTGCGAAGGGCGTCAGCATGCACGCCGCAGTCACCCCCGCGACCTCGCGCCGCCGGGCCAGCACGCCACGACGTCCGGCATGGTCGCCTGGCAGGCCGAAGCCGACGTGGTCGAGTGAGGTTCGGTACGTGTGGCCGGCGTGCTGCAGCGTGCCGTCCTCGAACAGCAACTTGGCGCCAACCGCGCCCACGCCGCCACCACATGCGTCGAGCAAAATCGTCAGCCAATCGGGGCTGACGACCTCGGTGTCGTCGTTCAGCAACAGCAAGTACTCGCCCATGGCGTGGGCCGCACCGAGGTTGACGACCGCCGAGAAGTTGAACTCGTCGCGGTACTCGACGATGCGCACCTGCGGGCCGAGCTCGACGAGCGAAGCCACCACCGCCGACGGCATCTCGCGACCGGCGACGACGATCACTTCGATGTCGACAGTCGCAGTGCGCAGCACGGACCGCACCGAGTCGACGACGAACGTGCGCGACTCACCGCCGACCTGACCCACCGAGCCGATGCTCGGCACGATCACGCTGACCAGTGTCATCGCGGCAGACGACTGGCTGCGACCGACCGGGCGCGTCGATAGACCCGCCGCGCGATGCTGCCCAGCGGCACGCGCCTGGCGTTGCGCCGCAGGTCATCATTCTCCGATTCGACCTGGGCGACTCGGCTGGTGAGCTGCGCGAGCCGGGCCCGCAGATCGTCGACCTCCGTCTGGCGATCAACGAGTTGCGCCCGCAACTGCGCGGCCTCGGCCGCGAGGCCGATGGCGGCGTCGGCGGCGGTCCAGCGCGCCACTCGCTCGGCGGGAGTCCCGTCGGTCATGACTTGTCGACCTGTTGGCGGAGCGCATCGACCCGGGCCATGAGGTCGTCGGTGGCGCCGGCGACGGCGGTGCGCACCTTGTCGAACTCGTCGAGCTGGCGATCGCGCAACAGTGGGAGCTCCTTGGTCAGCGCGGCGACGTGCGTCTCCATCGCCGCGACCTTGCCCTGCAACGCCTGCAGGTCGGTGGTCAACGACTGCAGGGTGGCCTGCGTTGCCGATCGACCCTTGACGAGCCAGCTCAGTTGGCTTCGGACTCCCATGATGTCATTCTCCCCCGACCAGTAGCTGGCTGATCAACCTACCCGTGTCGAGCAACGAGGGCTGCTGCATCATGGACCTGCGACCCGCAGCCGACAGGCTCGCCGCCAACGAGGCATCGCCGGCAATGCGGCGCATGGCAGCGGCCGCCTCGGCGAGGTTGGGTGCAGCCCATTTCGCGGTCGCCGGATAGACCCCCTCGCCGTGCTCGACATGGACCAGATCGAAGTCGATCAGCAGCGAGTTGTCGTCGGTCATGAAGTCGAGATTGCCCGAGTACCGGGTGGCGATCGTCGGCGTGCCGAGCCACATCGCCTCGGCCAGGTGCAGACCGAGCCCTTCACTGCGGTGCAGCGACACCATGCAGTCGGCCGCGGCCACCAGCGCCATCTGATCCGATCGTGTCAGCGTCTCGTCCCACACCCGGATGTCGGCGCGACCGTCGGCTGCGGCGAGCACGCGTTGGTGGCTCGACCATCGCTGATGCCCGTTCATCGTCTTGATGATCAACAGCGGCCCTTCATCGGGCGAGAACGCCATGCGAAATGACTCGATGAGCCCGACCGGGTTCTTGCGTTCGGTCACACTGAGATGATCGAACACGGCGATGAACACGGTCCGCTCGCCGGCATCGGCGAGCACGGCGAAGTCGTCGCGACCACGACTCGACGGCTGAGGTTCGGCGATCGGGATCGGCACGTGCCGCACGGGCACGGGCACCACGGCAGCGAATGCCTCGGTCACGAACTTCGTGCCCGCCCAGATCTCGTCGACCAGAGCGATCGATTGCCGCATGTGCAAGGGCACGTGCTCCAGCTCCCAGAACCAGTAACCGATCATCCTCCGCGTCGCTGCGAACAGTTCGGGGAAGTCGGTTGCCAGGAACGGGAACTGGTCCGCAGTCACCACGCAGACCGAGTTGGTGAACTCGACACGATTGTCGACGCGGGCATCGTTGTCGGTTGGGCTGGCGGTGCGATGCACGGCAACCGCGCTGTTGGTCAGGCCAGCCTGGCCCACGGCATCGCGCAGGCGACGGGCAACGTCGCCGAGGCCGGATTGACGTGTCAAGTAGCCGACCAGGTTGACACCGTCGTCACGGAGTTCGGCGGCAACAGACAGTGGCGTGCGGTCGAGTGGGGGTGTCGCCAACAACATCGGCGCGTTGTCGACCGAGAACGCGCCTCGACACCATCCCTGGAACTCCGGCGCCGATCGACCTTCGGGATCGGGGAATGCGACCCACAGATCGCGCCGCTGGTCGTGCAGCGCCGACCAGTACCGAGGCGCGAGCCACGCGCGGAACTCGGTAGCCGATGACCACGGGGCCGGTGGGAGCACCGACGCATCGGCGACGACGCGCCTGACCACGCAGTCGACTACCAGACCACCGGGAAGACACAGCGAAGTGCGCTCGCCGGCCAGTTGTGACGCAGCCTCGATCATCACCTGCCGGCGGTCCGGGTTGCCGAGCAGTTCGATCCGCATCGGTTGCTGGGCAGCCGCGTCGAGCGTCCACGGACTCTGCGACTCGTAGCCGGCGACGTCGAGCAATGCCGGCCGGGCGATGCTCCAACGCCACCGCCCGACACCGATCGACTCGTCCACGCAGATGTGAGCGCCGAAGAGTTGGGCAGCACGGGCGAGGGTGAGACCGACGTCGACCGCACCAACGAGGTTCGTCGCCAACCACTCCAACGCCGGCTGAGCGGTCGAACCGAACGCCGCCACGCTGGTGCTGTACCCGCCCGCAGCGATCAGATCGGACTCACTCGGCGCGAGACCGTCAGCAGCGAGGACGTCGATCGCCCGTGGCACCAGCGTGATCCCGGACGCCGAGTCAGTCACCAGCACCCCGATCGCCGACCGCACGGCAGTTGAGCCGACCCACAGCAGCACGACATGCTCGACGCCGTCTCGCAGCAGCTGCGACGTCACCGCAACAGCCCGCCGCCACTCACCCACCAACGAGTCACCGGCCACCAACGCCACTTCGTCGGCAGCCGAGTACGGGCCGCCGTCGAGCCACGCCACACTCTCGAGGTGCGGTCGCAATTGCGGATCGCCGCACCACACCGCGCCCACTTCCCAGGTCGGATGCAGCGCTGCGAGCGCCGACGCCAACGGCTCGGGACGATGGGTCCCGTGTGGCACGACGAGCACCGCGGCAATGCGCCCGCTCATGGCCACTGCCCCGGAGATCGATCGCGACTGCACATCGTGGGCGTATCTTTACCACGGTGTCTTCCGAGGAGCTCGACCACCTACGTTCCGAGAACGCCGAGCTGCGCCGCCGGGTCGAGGTCGTGCAGGCCGAGATCGACGAACTGCGCGCCCAGTCGTTGCAGCGGCGAAACGAGGTTCGCCAGTTGGTCGCCGACCTGCCGACGGTGGTCAGCCGCCGAAGCGTGCTGCGCGAAATGGTCCGCGAGGGCGCCAACCATCCCGACAAGGTGGGTGTGTTCGGGCGGGCACTGCGCAAGCTCGGCAGGGGCCCGCGCAAGGCGTGGCGGCTGCTGACACGGAGTCAATAGCGCGTGGCCTCGGTCAAGGTGTTCGTCGCCGCACGCGGCAACCAGTTCATGAGCGACATCGCCGGGTGGATCGCCGAGGTCGCGGCGATGACCGGCCGACGCGTCGAGATGGTCACCGATCGGCTCCCGACTGATGACGGCTCGATCAACCTCGTCGTCGCCCCGCACGAGTTCTTCGAGCTCTACGCGGCCCACCGCAAGGATCTACAACGCGCCGCCGCGGCGAGTGTGTGCGTCAACACCGAGCAACCGGGCACCTCGTGGTTCCGCCTCGCTGTCGATGCTTGTCGTCGTGGTCTGCTGACGCTCGACATCAGCGATCAGGGTGCCGCAGCGCTGCGGCAACACGGGGTCGCGGTCGAACGGCTGCGCCTCGGTGGCGTGCCGTCGATGCACGTGGCATCGAAGGATGCCGACCGACCGATCGACGTGCTCTTCATGGGTGGCCTCGACGATCGCCGTGGCGCAGCACTGGCCGAGTTGGCGCCGCATCTGTGGGACCTGCACGCCGACATCCGGGTTGTCAGCGTTGATCGGCCGATCGATGCGCAGACACCGCAGACCGTGTTCGGCGCGGAGAAGTACCAGTTGCTGTCGTCGGCCAAGTTGCTGCTCAACATCCACCGCGGTCGCCCGTCAAATGACGACCATGCGCCGTACTTCGAATGGGCTCGGGCGGTCGAGGCAATGGCGCAGCGATGCATCGTCGTCAGCGAGCCGTCGGAGGGCTGCGAACCCTTGGTCGCCGGCCGGCACTTCGTCGAGGCGACCGCCGGCGAGATGGCCGGCGCACTGCACGATCTGTTGCACGACGACGACCGCCGCGCCGAGATCGCCGACGCGGCACGACAGATGATCTTCGGCGATCTCGCGTTGGTCAACTCGCTGGCTCCACTGCTCGACCGGATCGAGCAGAACGTCTTACCCGAGATCGCTGCCCACGCCAGTTCTCCTGCGGCCCGCAAAGGGACGTGGCAACTCGGGCACAGCCAGGGCCCTCACCCGGTGCGGCTCGGTGCGTTCCGGCCGTTCCTGTCGACCCTGGTCACCGCCAAGCGACTGGCCATGGCCGAGAACTCGGCGTTGCAGCGCCTCGACGCCGCAGCGTGCGAGTTGGCCCACGGAAGCCGCCAGCAAGTCACGCGGACCGAGACGCCGGCGTTTGCCGCCGTGTCTCCGGAGGTGAGCGTGGTGGTCTCGCTCTACAACTACGCCGACGTCGTGGTCGACACGCTGAACAGCGTTGCCGCAAGCGAGGGGATTGCCTTCGAGATCATCGTCGTCGAGGATCACGCCACCGACCACAGCCGCGCAGTCGTGCAGCGCTTCATCGACGACCATCCGACCGTGCCGATCGCCCTCATCGCCAAGGACGCCAACCAGGGTCTGGCCGCGGCACGCAACACCGGTTTCGAGCAGGCTCGGGCGCCACTGGTGATGGTGATGGACGCCGACAACACCATCTACCCGACGTGCTTGCGCAAGCTCGCCGACGCGCTCGACGACAACCCCGATGTCGACGCCGCCTACGCGATCCTCGAAGACTTCGGCGACCAGCGCAACATCCGCAGTGCGCTGGCATGGGATGTCGATCGCCTGTGCCGTGCCAACTACATCGACGCGCAAGCGATGCTGCGCAAGTCGGCCTGGCAGCGACTGGACGGGTACCGGGCCGACGACGATCTCGTCTACGGCTGGGAGGATTGGGACCTGTGGCTGCGGCTGGCGGCGGGTGGCGGGAAGGCGATGTTGGTGACCCAGATCCTCGGCCGCTACCGCGTGCAACCGGGTTCGATGATCGCCCTCACCAATCTGGCCACCGACGACGCCATCGCAGCGATGCGCGAGCGCTACCCCGCGCTCCCCTGGCCGCCGCCCATCGGAGTGTTTGCCGGCACCCCGGGCGGGCAGCAGACACTCCACTAGCGTCGTCGTACCACGTATCCGTAGCTGGCTGCCATTGGCGCAAAATGACCGATGAACGGTCATTTTTGGGACTACAATCGAACAGATGGCCGCTCAGGCGGGTTAGCTGGCCGACCCGATCACCGTTCGCCACTGGCGCGACAACACCCGCAAGCTCGAGGTCGACGCGGTCATCTTCAGCGAGACGGGTCAATGCGTAGCAATTGAAGTAAAGGCCGGAGCCGACGTTCGTCCGGACGACTTGAAGGGCCTCCGAGCCTTGCTTGACACCGAATCACGAGCGACCCGTGGCATCGTGTTCTACACAGGCGGTCTCGTGCTTCAACTCGACGAACGGATCTGGGCCGTCCCGATCAGCGCCCTGTGGACGGGGCTTCCCACGCTGACCCAAGCCTGACGCCGTTCCATCGGAGTGTTCGCCGCCATCACGGGTGGGCCGCAGACATTCCGACGAAGAGTCAGCCGGTGGGCACGAGCTGGATCGTCAGTGGATGCTGCCGGCCGGTTCGGCGCAGCGGAGCAGAGGCTGGCACAGTGGGCCGGTGGCCGACGGATCCCCCCAACCAACCCGGCCCGGCGACACCGAGTCCGCCCCGATAACCAGGCGACGGTTCATCGTCGGCGGCACCGCCGTTGCTGGAGCCACTGTCATCGGCGCCGTGCTCGACGCGTGCAGCAGCGACACCCCCAGGACGGACGCGACCACCACCACGATTCCTGCGACGATCACTTCCGCCACGCCGGCGCCGACTGCGGCCCCGAGCGTTGCCACGACGACGGTCACCACGACTGCGGCCGCGCCAGCGGCGAGCCTGAACGACATCGAGCATTTCGTCATCCTCTTCCAGGAGAACCGCAGCTTCGATCATTACTTCGGAACCCGCCCCGGTGTAGCCGGGTTCGCCTCCACCGTCGCCGGCCAGAACTACCGCAACCCCTTTTCCGGCCATCCCGACGGCTACCTGCTGCCATACCGAACCGATTCGACCGTCACCTCGGCGCAGTGTGGCATGGACCCGAATCATTCGTGGGAAGCCCAGCACGCGGCGTGGAACAACGGCGCCAACGACGGGTTCGCGCAGGCGATGGGCGCGCACGCGCTCGGGTACTTCAATCGTGCCGACATCCCGTACTACTGGGCGCTCGCCGACGAGTTCACGCTGTGCGATCACTACTTCTGCTCGGTGCTCGGGCCGACGAACCCCAACCGGCACGTTTCGATGACCGGCACCATCGATCCGGGCGGGCTCGGCGGCGGCCCGGCGGTCGACAACTCCGGAGTCGCGTACACCTGGGAGACCTACCCGGAGCGCCTGCAGCAGGCCGGCATCTCCTGGCGGGTGTACCACCAAGAAGACGACTACGACGACAACAACGTCAAATACTTCACCCAGTTCCAAGGGCTGTCCCCGGGGAACTCGCTGTACGACAACGCGATGGTGAACCTGGCCGCCGACCAGTTCGAGCAGGATGCCGCGGCCGGAAACCTGCCGCAGGTCAGCTGGCTCGTCGCCCCCAAGGTGATCTCCGAGCATCCGCCGTGGGCGCCCTCGGTCGGTGAGAACTTCACTGCGTCGAAGATCGCCGCGGTGATGGCCAACCCGACGCTGTGGGCGAAGACGGCTTTCATCCTCTGCTACGACGAGAACGGCGGGTTCTTCGATCACATGAGCCCGCCATCTCCCCCGCCCGGAACGACGGACGAGTTCGTCGATGGAGCGCCAATCGGTCTGGGGTTCCGCGTGCCGGCGATGATCGTGTCGCCGTGGACCCGTCGCACCACGTCCGATGGCGCGGGCGCGACCGGCGCCGTCGGCGGGCGTGTGAGCAGCACCGTGTTCGACCACACGTCGATCCTGCGTCTGCTGGAGACTCGATTCGGCGTGGAGGCGCCGCTCATCTCGCAGTGGCGGCGCGACACGTGCGGCGATCTCAGCGAGGTGTTCGACTTCACGTCGTTCGACGACACGACGCCAACGCTGCCGGCCACAGCCGATCGTGCCGTGCAGTACGCGGAGGGGGTCTGCAGCGCCCCGCCTCCTGCCGTCCCGCCGGCCGTGCAGGCGCCCGCCGCGCTCGACGCGTGACCGGTGGCGACTCGGCCCGGAACGGCGCTTCCGCGCCCGACGGCGCAGCCGCAAACAACGCATCGATCATCGGTCGGCAGCGCCACCTGCGCCGGAGGTGTCAAGGGCGCTCGACACCCGGTGGTCACGGGTCGAAGCCACTCGGCCCAACGCCTCATGCACGGTGTCTTTCAGCGTCGAGGTGCGCAGTCCGGCCCGCGCTGCCTCGAGAGTGTCGTCGTCGATGCCCACGAGGTGCTTGGTTACCCACGCCTGCCCTGAATCGTCGACCGACTGGCTCCGGGTGCTACGCCTGCCCTGAGGGTGCGCCTCGTTCGATCGCCAAATCGTGCGTCACCATCCGTCGGACGAGATCGCTGAACTGCACGTCGGGGCTCCAACCAAGTTTGGTGTGCGCCTTCGTCGCGTCGCCCACGAGCAGGTCGACCTCGGCCGGCCGCAGGAACTTGGGATCCTGACGAACGAATCGCTCCCAGTCGTCGATGTCGACAGCCTCGAAGGCAGCCTGCACCAAGTCGCGCACGGCGTGGGACTGCCCGGTCGCCACGACGTAGTCGTCGGGCTCGTCCTGCTGCAACATCAGCCACATCGCCTCGACGTAGTCGCCGGCGTATCCCCAATCGCGGCGCGGCTCGAGATCTCCGAGCACGAGCTCGTTCTGCAACCCGAGTTTGATCCTGGCAACAGCCTTGGAAACCTTGCGGGTCACGAACTCGACCCCGCGGCGCTCGCTCTCGTGGTTGAAGAGGA
>JBDTRP010000117.1:0-5084 GCA_039931555.1 Ilumatobacteraceae bacterium
CGGGTGGACTCGTTCGACGGCGATCACCACCTCGGTCTTGTTCAAGTATCTCGGTCCACGTTTGCCCAGCGTGCGGCCCCCAATGAACGTCTGGTCCATCTCCACGGTGACACCATCACCGCCGAGCAGCTCCCGATCGGGGCGCACCATTGCACGGCGCAGCTTGTGCATCCACGTCCACGCCGTCTCATACGACCCGAACCCGAGCACGCGTTGCAACCCGAGCGCCGACACGCCGGTCTTCTGGGCGCACACGAACCACATCGCCGCGAACCAGGTCCGCAACGGGTAACGGCTGCGATGAAAGATCGTCCCGGCCGTCACCGAGGTCTGGCGGCCACACGACCGGCACATCCACAGCCCACGGTTGGTGCGCCACGCATCAGCCGCCGCGCACACCGGGCAGCGGAACCCATCAGGCCAGCGCAGCTTGGCCAGATACTCAGCACACGCCGTGTCATCAGGGAACCACGACTCGAACGCCTGCCACGTTCCGGGATAGTCAACACCCGCCTGCGGCCACGCTTCCTCCATCACCACACAGCGTAACCGCCACTGGAGTTAAGCAGATACGCAGTACACATGTACCCATCATCCCACAAGGGTGTCACACAGTACTTTGCGGCAGAAGCCGCATGCACCGATGGACCGATCGGGCATCGAGCAGCGCTCTCACGGGTGACGCCGCATCCCCGTGAGCGCGAACTCACTACTGCGGACGACGCTCGCCGTAGCGAGGTCGCTCACCGTGGTGTCGCGTTCAGCAGGCTTCGAGAGCGCGACGCACCAGGACCTTGGCCAGGTGCACCCGGTACTCGGGGCTGGCGTTGAGGTCGCTCTGCGGCTCGGCTTCCTCTGCGGCGAGTTGTGCCGCATCGGCGATCGACGAGCCCTGCGAAAGTGCGTTCGACACGCTGGTGGCCAGGATGGGAGTCGAGCCCATGTTGACCAGGCCGACACCACTCTCGCCGTTGCGGCGCCATGCGGCGACACCGACGATCGCCCAGTCCTGCGCACGGCGGTTGAACTTCTGAAAATTCCATCCGGCGCCCTGCATCTTCGGGACCCGGATCTCGGTCAGCATCTCGTCGGCTTCCAGCGCGGTCTCCAAGAATCCCTGGAAGAAGTCGCCGGCGGCGATCTCACGCGTGCCGTTGGGCCCCTGCACAACGTAGGTCGCACCGAGCGCCAACGTGGTGGCCGGCAGGTCGCTGGCGGGGTCGCTGTGGGCAATGGAACCGCCGATGGTTCCACGGTGACGTACCTGCGGGTCGCCGACCTGGCCGGCGGCGTGGGCCAGCAGCGGCACGTGCTCGGCCAGCACCGAACTGGTCTCGACGTCCATGTGGCGGGTCAGCGCGCCGATGGCGATGTGGTCGCCGGCGTCGCGGATGTACGACAGGTCGCTGATCCGACCGATGTCGATCAACACGCTCGGTTGGGCGAGGCGCAACTTCATCAGCGGCAGCAGGCTGTGCCCGCCGGCGAGGAACTTGGCGTCGTCACCGTGCTCGCCGATGAGGCTGATGGCCTCTTCGGCAGAACCGGCGCGTACGTAGTCGAAGGCGGCGGGAATCACGTGGTTGCTCCTCTATTGGCGGGACGGTTGGTGTTGTTGGCGGCTTGCATTGCTTTCCAGACGTTCTGCGGGCTGGCCGGCATGGCCACATTGGTGACACCGAGACTCGAGAGGGCGTCGACCACTGCGTTGATCACGGCCGGAGCCGCGCCGATCGTTCCGGCTTCACCGATGCCCTTCACGCCGAGTTGGTTGGTCGGCGAGGGGGTGACGGTGTGGCCGAGCGTGATCGACGGTACATCGCTGGCCGCTGGCACCAGGTACTCGGCAAGCGTCGACGTCCTCAGGTTGCCGTCGTCGTCGTAGACGGCCTCTTCGAACAGCGCCTGGGCGAGGCCCTGGATCACGCCGCCATGCACCTGACCGTCGACGATCAGCGGGTTGACCTGCACGCCGCAATCGTCGACGGCGACGTATTGCAGCACGTCGACCTTGCCGGTCTCGGTGTCGACTTCGACGGTGCAGACATGGGTGCCGAACGGCCACGAGAAGTTCGGCGGGTCGTAGGTGACCTGTGCTTCGAGGTTGGGCTCGAGGCCGTCGGGCAGGTTGTGCGCAGTGAACGCCTCGAAGGCGATGGCTGCCAGCGGCATTGTGCGATCGGGCGAGCCCTTCACGGTGAAGGCTCCGCCGGCGAACTCGAGGTCGTCCTCGTTGGCCTCCAGTTGGTGGGCGGCGATCTTGGCTGCCTTGTCGATCACCTTGTCGCACGCCATGGCAATCGCAACGCCGCCGACCGGCAGCGAACGCGAGCCGTAGGTGTCGAGGCCCAGCGGTGCGATAGCGGTGTCACTGTGCAGCACGTCGACGTCGTCGGGGCTGACGCCCATCTTCTCGGCGACGATCATGCTCCACGCCGTCTCGTGACCCTGTCCGTGCGGCGACGTGCCGGTGACCACTTGGATCTTGTTGGTCGGCAACACTCGCACGGTGGCGGCTTCCCAGCCGCCCGCCGAGTAGTTCAGCGAGGCCAGCACGCGTGATGGGGCCAGGCCGCACATCTCGAAGTACGTGCTGACGCCGATGCCGAGCAGCTTGGGTGCGCCGGGAACGTTCTGGGTCTTCTGGCGGGCCCGTGTGCCCGGGTAGTCGGCCAGGCCCAGGGCCATCGTGGCCGCGGCATCGTGATCACCCGAGTCGTACACCAGCCCGCTGAACGCGGTGTAAGGGAACTGCTCCTTGCGGATGAAGTTGCGCCGACGAAGCTCGACCGGATCGACGCCCATCTTCGAGGCCAACGCGTCCATCGCCCGCTCGATTGCGTACGTAGCCTCCGGGCGACCGGCGCCGCGGTAGGCGTCGGTGGGCGTCATCGTCGTGAACACGCTCGTGCACGAGAAGTCGTAGGCGACCGGGATGTCGTAGACACCGGCATAGAGGAAGGCGCCAAGGAGGGGGATCCCGGGGGTGACGAGTTGCAGGTAGGCGCCCATGTCGGCCAGCAGCCGCACGCGGACGGCCGTGACCTTGCCATCGGCGTCGGCGGCCAGTTCGATGTGTTGGATCTGGCCACGGCCTTGGATCGTGGCCTCGGCGCCTTCGCTGCGCTCCTCGTTCCAGCGCACGGGCACCGCGTGCTTGCGGGCGAGCGCGACGCACAGCAGTTCCTCCGCATAGACGTTGAGCTTGGAACCGAAGCCACCGCCGACGGCGGGTGCGATCACCCGCATCTGCTGCTCGGGAATGCCGAGCGTCAGGGCCGTCATGATCTTCAAGATGTGGGGCACCTGCGTGGCCGAGTACAGCGTCATGTCGCCGCCGTACGGCTGTGGCACGGCGGCGACAGCGCGGGGCTCCATGGCCATGGGGATCAGCCGCTGTTGCACGTAGCGCTCGCTGACAGTGAAGGCTGCGGCGGCGAACGCCTCGTCGATCTGACCCTCGTGGCCCTCGACCTTGAGGTCCCACGTGTAGCTCTTGTTCGTGCCGAGCTCGTCGTGGATCACGACACGATCGCTGAGCGCGTCTTCGAGGTCGATCACTGGCGCGAGGGCCTCGTAGGTGACGTTGATGGCGTCGAGCGCGTCTCGCGCCGCTGCGTCACTGGTGGCCAGCACGCACGCCACCCCGTCGCCCGCGTACGCGGCCTTGCTGACGGCCAGTGGGTAGTGCGCCGGGTTCTTCATGTCGGCGGTCACCGGCCAAGCACATGGCATCGGCGCGGCCCACAACGAGGTGAGGTCGGCCCCGGTGTACGCGGCGACCACACCGGGCATTGCCGCCGTGGCCGACACGTCGATCGAGAGGATCCGAGCGTGCGCATACGGGCTGCGCAACACGGCGAGGTGCAAGGCGTTGGGGATGTTCAAGTCGTTGGTGAACTTGGCCTCGCCGGTCAGCAGGGCGGGATCTTCGCGGCGCAGCAGCCGCTGGCCCAGGACGGACGTGGGCCGGGCTTCGGTGACAGTCATGGCCACTCCTTCGGAGTCGGTGTCAGCTACCTGCGGCGCAGGCCAGAACGGCCTGCACGATGTTGTGATAGCCCGTGCAACGGCACAGGTTGCCCTCCAGGCCGAGACGCACCTCGCGCTCGGTCGGATGCGGGTTCTCCTTCAACAGACTGGTAGCCGCCATCACCATGCCGGGGGTGCAGTACCCGCACTGCAGGCCGTGGTTCTCCATGAACGCCTTTTGCATCGGGTGCATCTCGCCGTTCTGGGCGAGACCCTCGATCGTCAAGATGTCGGCGCCGTCGGCCTGCACGGCCAGCACGGTGCAACTCTTCACGGCCTCGCCGTTGAGGTGCAGACTGCACGCTCCACACGACGACGTGTCGCAGCCGACGTTGGTGCCGGTGAGGCCGAGGGCCTCGCGGACGTAGTGCACGAGCAGTGTGCGCGGTTCCACATCGCTCTCGTGAACCGTGCCATTGACGGTGACGTGAATCTGCACGTGTGTTCCCCCCTCAGAGTCTGCGGCCCCTTGGCGCGCGCCCCATCATGCCTCATGACGCGGTGTCCGTCCACATGGGAGGTGACGACGCCGGGTCAGCCGATGGGACGGTGATGGTGCGGCATGCGCCGGGGAAGGGTCGTCGCATATGTGATCGCAAAGACGACCGCCGCGAGCAGCCCGATGGTCGCGCCCGGCGGCGCGTCGAGCGCCCGGCCGAGCACCACACCGACGAGCCCTTCGAAAACGCCGAGGACCACACCGACGATGGTCATTCGCCGCAACGTCGGACTGACGAGCCGAGCTGTCGCCGCTGGCGTGACCAACATGCTGACCGACATGATCGAGCCGACGGTGCGCAAGCTGATGACCACCACGACCGCGAGCAGGACCACCAAGACGGCTTGCACCAGTTCGACGTGCACACCGACCTGCTCGGCTTGAACGTGATCGAACGAGGCGAGACGCAGCTCGCTGAACAGCAGCAGCACCACACCGACGGCGAGCGTGCCGATCACGACGTTGAAGCCGATCTGGCTCCAGGTGAGTTGCAGTACGTCGCCGAACAGGATGTGCTCGAGCTCCTTGGTGGTGTCGATCCTGGAGATGATGA
>JBDTRP010000118.1:0-4921 GCA_039931555.1 Ilumatobacteraceae bacterium
GGGCCTGACACTCGAATGGCTTCTGCCATTGCGAGCTCCTTTCAGTTGTCGGCACACATCCTGTGTGCCGTTGAAGGAGCAGCGGGGCCGGTTCCCAGTCGGCAATCCCGCCATCTCATGCGGAACTCCCGACTGACAACCGACTCGGTGGGCTGCTCGTGTATGTGACAAGGGCCGAGCCATGAGGCCCGGCCCAAGATTGCTTTCTGCTAGCGACGCAAACCGTTCTTCTGAACGATCTGGCGATAGCGCTCGATATCGATGTTGCGCGCGTAGTCGAGCATTCGACGACGTCGGCCGACCAGCATCAACAGACCACGACGACTGTGGTGGTCCTTCTTGTGATTCTTCAGATGCTCGGTGAGCTGGTTGATCCGGGAGGTGAGCAGTGCTATCTGCACTTCCGGTGAACCGGTGTCGCTGTCGTGCACTTTGTGCGCGTTGATCGTGTCCTGTTTGGACATGTCGATGCCTTCCTTGGGTTGGAGGTCGCGGTCCGATTCGAAGAATTGGCACGCATCACGCCAGAGGGTGAGCCCTGACGGACCTGCCCATGATAGCGCCAGAGGGTTCAAATGCCCCGCATGCCTACACTCGGGCCAATGTTCACCGGGATCGTCGAGGAAATGGGCACGGTGCGGAGCTGTCAGACGGTGCGTACGGAATGGGGCGACGGCGCCCGCTTGAGCATTGCTGCCCGAAAGGTGCTCGAGGGCTGGTATCTCGGTGCGTCCATCGCCGTCAACGGCTGCTGCCTGACGCTGGTCGATCGTGGCAACGATGCAGGCGGCGACTGGTGGGCGACCGATCTCAGCGTCGAAACGCTGGAGCGCACGACCCTGTCGTCCCTGCACCCGGGTGACCGGGTCAATCTCGAGCGACCGTTGGCGCTCGGCGAACGGCTCGGTGGCCACCTCGTGCTCGGCCATGTCGACTGCATCGGCGAGGTCGTTGCTGCTCCGCCTGACCTGGTGATACGCATCCCACCGGCGCAGATGCGCTATGTCGTCGAGAAGGGCTCGATCAGTGTGGACGGCATCAGCCTGACGGCGTTCGACCTGACCACCGACACGTTCCGGGTTGCGGTCATCCCGCACACCGCCGATGTCACCACCTTGGGGGTCGCCAAGCCGGGCGCGCTGGTCAACATCGAGCTCGACATCCTCGCCAAGCACGTCGAGCGGCTGCTGGAACCATATACCCCATGACGAGTGCTGTCTCGGTGAGCGGATTGCACAAGTCGTTCGGAGCCCTCGACACGATTGCGGGGATCGATCTGGAGATCGACCATGGCTCGTTCGTCAGTGTGATCGGGCCGTCCGGCTGCGGCAAGTCCACATTGCTACGCGTGATCGCCGGCCTCGAGCCGGCCACCTCGGGCGAGGTGCTGGTGAACGGCGAGCCGGCAGCCGACGCGCGGCGCCACAAACGCGTGGCCATGGTGCCCCAGCACCCCGGGTTGCTGCCATGGCGAACCGTCCGAGCGAACGCCCGCCTACTGCTCGACGTCAATCGACGGGCCAACGGAGCGACCACGACCGACCCGATCCAACTGCTCGAGCGGGTCGGCCTGGGATCGTTCCTCGATGCGCGCCCACATCAGCTGAGCGGAGGCATGCAACAGCGAGTCGCCCTGGTCCGCGCTCTTGCTCTGGGGGCGCCGCTGTTGGCGATGGACGAACCGCTCGCGGCACTCGACGAGATCACTCGTGCCGAGATGCGCGGGCTGATCAATCAACTTGTCGAGGGGCGCGGCGTGACCACGATCTTCGTCACGCACTCCATCGGCGAGGCGGTGGCGCTGAGCGACCGAGTACTGGTCTCGTCGCCGCGACCCGCCCGGATCGTCGCCGACATCGAGGTAGATCTCCCACGCCCACGCCCTGACGACGTCGACGACGATCCGCGTTTCTTTCAGCTCTGCACCCGTGTTCGACATGCGTTGCTCGAAGGCGCCGACCAGTGAACCGCGTGCGCTACCTCGCGCCGATCGTCGGGTTGGCCGTGTTCTTCGGGGCGTGGGAGGCGCTGGTGCGCGTCTTCGACATCCGACCCTTCGTGCTGGCGACGCCGAGCCGGGTGATCCGGTACATGGGCAGATTTCCCGACGACTACTTCAGGGCCGCGCTGCTCACGATGCGCCACGCCACGATCGGGTTCGCGATTGCGGTGGTCGTGGCTCTCGTGCTCGGCGCAGCAATGGCATCGTCGAGGTTCTTCGAATATGCGACGCAACCCGTGTTGACCCTGATCGCCGTCACGCCGTTCGCTGCGTACATCGCCTCGGTCAAGGTCGGTCTCGGCAGCTTCTCCGAGAAGCCCGTCATCTTCATCGTTGCCCTGGTCACGTTGCCGGCATTTGCGTTCGCCGCGGCCGACGGCATGCGTGGCGCCGACCCATCGAGCCGTGAACTGCTGGCCTCGGTGGACGCATCGGGGTGGGAGGTCGTGTGGCATCTGCGCCTCCCCTCGGCGCTTCCGGCGTTGTTCACCGCGGCCAAGTACAACACCGGACTGGCCCTGATCGTCGCCTACCTCGCCGAGGGCGGTGCGGGAGGGCTCGGGGCAATCGGCGCCCGGGCCAGCGCGGGCAACCAGGGCGACCGACTGTGGGCGGCCATCTTCTCGATGGCGATTCTCGGAACCATCATCCTGGTGCTGCTGAACCTCTTGCAGCGGGCCGCGATGGGGTGGCATGCATCACAGCGCTCGCAGGGCGCCTGAACAGGTACGGTGCAGACGATGGCCGACCTCGACGACCTCCGCGCACGCATCGATCAACTCGACGGTGCACTGATCGCGATCATCGCCGAGCGGCTTGCAGTCTGCCGCCAGGTCGCGGACGTGAAGGCCGGCTCCGACACTCCGGTCATCCAGCCGGCGCGAGTGCGCGACGTGGTCGTGACGCGGCGACAGGAGGCGATCGAAGCCGGCATCGACCCAGACTTCGCCGAGCAACTGTTCCGTGTGCTGCTCACCGAGACGCACCGCATCGAGGTTGCGGGCCGCCGCCCTGACGCCGCGCCGGAGAAGCCGGCGGCAACAGGCCAGTCCCACAGCGGCCTCGACACCGTGGCCACCCGCGTCGACCACATCGTCATCGCCGTCGACGACTTCGACCTGGCCACCTCCACGCTGCAAACCCGGTTCGGGTTCCGCGAAGTGCCCATGGCCGGCGTTGCCCAGGCCGGGATCTGCACGCTGACCGCCGGTGGGGTCACCCTGGTGCTGGTCGGCCCACAAGCGTCGCCCAGCGTTGCCGAATACCTCGAACGCCACGGCCAGGGCGTGCAACACGTCGCGATCGAGGTGTTGAACGCAGCCTTCGCCCGCGTTTCGCTGGCGGATTCCGGTGCACCGCTGCTCACCCAGGTCCTGGTCGACGCCGACGGCCACGAGCAGTTCTTCGCGGTGAACGAGCCGGCGGCAGGTATCCAGCTGGGCTTCATCTCCCGCACCGGGCACCGCGTCGGGGTCGGGGCCGACAACGTGCTGGCGCTGTTCGACGCCATCCGGACAACGTCGCCGTGAACTGCCTCGCGATAGGCTGGCCAAACGCATGACCGTAGGGGCGCTCCGCGAGTTTCTCGCAACGCGACAGTTGCCCGTTGTGCACTGGCAACAACCCGATCCCTCATTGCAAAGGACACGCACATGTCGTTTCGACGCGCTGCTCTCGTCTCGCTAGTTCCGTTCACGCTGCTCGCTGCTTGTAGCAGCGACTCGACCAGCGCGCCGACCAGTGCCGTCGCCGGCAGCACCGACGCCGCCAGCACCACGACGCCCGCGGCGCCCGACACCACGGCGGCGGCTCCCCCCGACACCGTTCCGTCGATCTCGTTGGTCGCCGGCGATGCTCCCTTCCCTGCCGACCGCTGCGAGGCCAACAAGAAGTCGGGCACCATCACGTACCTCTCGAGCTTCGACTTTGCCGCTTCGGCATCGATCGTCGACGTGCTCGTTGCCAAACAGAAGGGGTACTTCGACGACATGTGCCTCGATGTCAAGGTGAAGGCCAGCTTCTCGACCGACAACTACCCGTTGATCGCCGCCAACGAAGCGCAGTTCTCGTCAGGTGGCTCCTTCAGCGAGGTCGTCGACTACGCCGGCCGCAACGACGCCGGCTTCGTTGCCCTTGCCGTCGAGGGTCGCACCGGCATCGATGCCTTGATCGTCAAAGACGGGCAGAGCACCGAGCTGGCCGACCTGAAAGGCAAGACCATCGGCGTGAAGGGCGCGATCACACCCTCGGTCGCGGCAATGCTGAAGAAGGCCGGGCTCACCGAGGGCACTGACTACCAAACGGCATTGCTCGACGGCTTCGATCCGAAGGTACACATCGCCATTCCCGAGATCGTCGGCTTCCCCGGTTTCAAGAGCAACGAACCGCTGCAGCTCACCGCCGCAGGCATCCCGTTCAAGCTCTATGACCCGGCCGCCTTCGGCATTCCCGGCAGCTTCGGCGTGATCTACACCAACTCGACGTTCCTCAGCGATTTCCCGACCGCTTCGGAAGACTTCATGCGCGCTGCGATGCACGGCTTGGCCGATGCGTTGGCCGATCCCAAGGGCGCGGCAGACATCGCCGTCGGCATGATCAATGCCAACGGCAACGCCCTGTTCTTGTCGCCCGAGGGTGAAGTCGCCCGTTGGGGCGTCGAGGCCAATTTGATCAGCGACTCGACCGCCAGCGAGCTGCCGATCGGCGCACCCGACACCAAGCTGCTGGAGCAAGAGGTCAACACCTACGCCGACATCGGCCTGTTCAATGGCCAGGTGCCCGACATCACCACATTGGTCAACACCACCTTGGTCGCCGGCCTCTACGACGCCGGCGGCAAGGTCATCTGGCCGAAGGCCTGAACCTTGTCGAGTGTGTGACGGCACCCAGGTGGGCGCCGGACACTCCACAGGCGTCTAG
>JBDTRP010000119.1:0-10435 GCA_039931555.1 Ilumatobacteraceae bacterium
GACGGGAGATGGCCGGGAGACTGATCGGGAACGGCTCGGCCAACTCGAGCACGGTTGCCTCACCGTCGGCCAACCGACGCACGATCGAGCGCCGCGTCGGGTCCGACAAGGCGGCGAAGACGACGTCGAACCGATCGGGGGCCGTCACGGTCATCGTTGCCGTCGCTCCTGCAGATACTTCACAGATTGGTTATGTAACAGGAGTGACTACACAGAGTCAAGGACGCCCGGAGTGTCGACGAGACACATCGCTCCAAGTGCCGTTGGCCGACCGCACCCGTGGATCGGCCGCATCGACGGTCCGACGTCGTGCACGATACGGGACCGGCACCGACCTGTCATTGGTCCGGGTCGCTCGTCGCAGCGGTGTAGCTCCACGTTGGCTTTCCGCCGGCGGCGTTCGACGTGACATCTGGTCCGATGATCATGAAGTACACCTCATTCTCGGCGTGCGGGCAGTGCTCGACACCACGGGGGACAACGAAAAGGGTCTCCAGCATCGAGCTCCACGTTCTCGGTGCGCAGTTGGATCGTGAGATGGCCCCGCAAGATCACAAAGGTCTCGTCCTGATCGGCATGTGCATGTCACTTCGTCGAGCCGATTCCCTTCGCCACCTTGAACAGGTTTCCGTTTGCGACGCCGACCACCTGCTGCGACCAGAACTCGGTGAGACCGTCTGCCGCTGCTTGCAAAGCAATCTTGTCCATGGCGCGACGGTACCGACCTTGCTCGCCGGTCGATACGAAGTTCCGTCGCCATGGGGGGCGCTGTGCCCACCCCCAAAATGGGCGAGCGCAACTCGGCGGACCCCGCCCGGTAGACCCCGGTGTGGCCGCTGCCCGCTGCTGCGGCGATCAACTCATGCATCGAGCGGGTGAGCGCCTTGACAATATTTACTGTCAAGGCGTACGTTGGGGGTCGTGGACGATCTTCGAGTGCTCGCCAATGCTGCCGCCGTGGAAGCGGCGCTTGATCCGATCCGGGCCTCGATCCTCGACGCGTTGACTGAACCGGGGTCGGCTGCCACGGTTGCGGCGGCGGTCGGGTCGACCCGTCAGAAGGTGAACTATCACTTGAAGGCGTTGGAGGCCCATGGGCTGGTCGAGTTGGCCGAGGAACGCGTGTGGGGCGGTATCACCGAACGATTCGTGCGTCGTTCGGCGCGCCATCTCGTTGTTGCTCCCGACGTGTTGCAGAGCGCTGCTCTCGATCCGAACGAGGTCGCCGATCGTCTCTCGGCTGCGTTTCTGATTGCGGTGAACGCTCGGACCGTGTCCGAGGTAGGGGCCATCGCCGGCAGCGCGACGACTGGAACGCGTCTGCCGACACTGACCGTTGACACGGTGATCGGGTTCAGGTCGCCTGAAGATCGTGGCGCGTTCGCTACCGACCTGCAATCAGCGGTCGCCGCGCTGGTCACCCGATACCACCACGACGACGGGCGACCGCACCGTCTGACCGTCTCGTCATATCCCCGACCCGAGGAGCCCTCGTGACCAATCCCGACCAGCCTGACCAAACCGACCGTGTCGAACATCGGATGGAGCGCACCCTTGAGGTGGCTGCTACTCCAGAACAGGTGTGGGACGCGATCGCAACCGCCGATGGGATCGCGGCCTGGATGGTACCGACCCGACTGGACCCGCAGATCGGTGGTGAGGTGTCGTTCGATCACGGTGAGTTCACCTCGATTGGTGTCGTCACCGACTACACACCGAACGTTCGATTCGCATTCGAGGAACCATGGCCGATCGCTGACCGGGTCGAGGCCATCCCGCCCAGGATGGTCGAGTGGTTCAAGACGATCGGCGTGCCGCTGTCGGAGGTGTACCACGACCTGTCGTCGGTCACCCCGATCGCAACTGAGTTCCTCATCGAATCAGCATCCGGCGGCACTTGCGTGATCCGCGTCGTCACGAGTGCTTACGGAAGCGGAGCAGATTGGGAGAACGAGTTCTTTGCCGAAATGATCGACGGCTGGGGCGCAATCCTCGACAACCTCGCCACACATTTCAACGAGGCGATGTAGCGACGCGAACACTGACGTCGTTTCATCAGGTCGACCGTCGACGGTTTCGACGTCACCGCAAGCACCGACCAACCAAGCCGCGGTTAGCTTACGTACACGTTGTGGATGACCTCGTCGATGGTTGTCGTGTCAGCAGCGACCAGTGTCATGGCTTCGTTGCTCATCGTGCGCATCCCCTGTGACACGGCAAGTTGTCGCATCTCTTGTGGCGCGGCCCCCGTCACGATGAGCTGGCGCATCTCATCAGTCACGGCCAACACTTCGTAGACGCCGACCCGGTCGCGGAAGCCGGTGTTGGAGCAGAAGTTGCAACCCACACCGTGCACGAACCGGACCTTGGGTGTGCCGCCGTGGAACTCGTACAAATGCCGCTCCTCTGGCGTCGGCTCGTACTCGATCACGCACGAGGGGCAGATCTTGCGGACGAGACGCTGGCCGACGACACCGACGAGTGACGAAGCCATGAGGAACGGTTCGATCCCCATGTCGAGCAGGCGGTAGAGCGCCGACGTTGCGTCGGTCGCGTGGAGCGACGACATCACGACGTGACCGGTGAGGGCTGACTGCACGGCGATTCGGGCGGTCTCCTCGTCGCGAATCTCGCCGACCAGGATGACGTCGGGATCCTGGCGAAGGATCGACTTCAGTCCACTGGCGAACGTGACGTCGGCCTGGGGGTTGATCTGCATCTGGTTGACCTCGGGGAACACGTACTCGACCGGATCCTCGATGGTCATCACGTTGAGCTCACTGCGGGTGATCTCAGCCAGCGTGGCATACAAGGTGGTCGTCTTGCCTGAACCGGTCGGGCCACTGCACACGATCATCCCGTACGGCTTACGCACGATCTCCAGATATCGCGCGTGCGTGTCTTTCGGCATGCCGAGTTCCGACAGGTGCTTCATCGACCTGCTCTTGTCGAGCAATCGCAACACTGCAGTCTCGCCCCAGATGGTCGCGCCAGTCGCTACGCGCACGTCGACCCCGGCCCCATCGATCTGGGTTTCGAACTGACCGTCTTGAGGACGCCGCCGCTCGACGATGTCCATGTCGGCCATGATCTTGATACGGCTGACAAGTTCGGGCCCGGTCTCCGCGGGAAGGCTCAGCACCTCGCGCAGCGCGCCGTCGACGCGGTAGCGGATGCGGATCTCGCCATCGGTGGGCTCGATGTGGATGTCGGAGGCGCGATCCCTCAACGCCTGCGTGACGATCTTGTTGACGAGTTGGATGATCGGCGCCTCATCGGTCGCGCCGATCACTGCCTCGACCTGTTGTCTCGCGGCGGCCGTGTCCCAGAACTGCTTGACGCTCTCGTCAGTGTCGGTCAGCACGCGGTAGTAGGTGTTGAGACAAGTGAACACGTCGTCGGGTGGGGCGAGGTACAAGTTGACGTGGTCGACGTCGAGGCGCGCCAGGAAATCGCGCACGATCTCATTCGAACCGTCGGCGATGGCAACGTCGAGCGCATCATCGTTCAACTGCAACGGCACGATGCGCAGCCGACGGGCAACCTCTTCGCTGATGAATGCCAGCGCCTCGGGGGTCGGGCGCACGTTGCGGAGATCGATGGTGGGTAGCCCGAGTTGCGTTGCCAGCGCCCGGGTCAGCGAGCGCGAGTCGAGCACTCCCTGTTCGACCAGGATCGTCCCCAATTGACGACCGGATGCCAGCTGCAGATTGAGAGCCCCGGCAAGTTGTTCCGGGAGCAAGGCCTGCTCGGACAGCAGCACATCTCCGAGGCGCGTTCGAGCGCCTGGAGAGATCATCGGCGTGACTTGGGCGGTCGGGGCCGCGACAGGCACTGATTCTGGTCTTTTGTTTCTTCTGATCACGCGGTGTCACCTCCTTGGGACATCTTTTCACGCTGAGCACTCAATTGCACAGGGCCATCAGTCCTACCCACAATTTCGAGTAATGAGCCCTCTGTCAAGATCTTCTCAAGTTGACCACCCATCGTGCCGATACACAGATGTGAACTCCCCGCATGTGATCGACCTGAACCTCAGGGCCCTCCTTGCTGGTATCACGCCCGTTCCGCATAGGTGAGCCGCTCCCGACACTTCACGTTCGAAGTTCTCGA
Source organism: Ilumatobacteraceae bacterium (assembly GCA_039931555.1). Lineage (GTDB taxonomy): Bacteria > Actinomycetota > Acidimicrobiia > Acidimicrobiales > Ilumatobacteraceae > JAENVT01. The sequence continues at coordinate 4,114 of JBDTRP010000119.1, forward strand.
GTCGAGCTCCTGGCTCCGGAAATGCAGAATAACGCGCCCCCGAGTTTGCTATCGCCAAGTAAATAAGGACTTTGAACGTCCTGGCGTGGGTACTAAGGCCCTGTTGACGAGCAGTGTCCGATGCCGAAAATAGAGTATCGGAAACGAGAAATGGTGGAAGCGTGAACATGCACTATCAATCACTTGATGATGCTGACGATCGGTCGGGCAACGATGCGGATGTCCGCATCGTCGACGACCTCGCGCCACTGACGCCCGAACACGCCGAAAACGACGGAGCCATGAAGGCGGCCGCCACCGCGAAGAAGCCGAAGAAGGCGCTGTTCAGCATCGGCAAGACCATCAAGCCAGAGGTGGTGATGGCCTTCTCCCGCCAGATGTCGTCGTTCCTCCAGGCCGGCATCCCGGTGCTCGACGCACTCGAGATCGTGGCCACACAGACCGGCTCCGCGCCGATGCGCATCGTCATCAACGACATCCGCGCGTCGATTCATCGCGGCACCAGTTTCTCCGCAGGGGTGAAAGCCCACCCCGATGTGTTCCCCGCGTTCTACCGGGCGATGTTGGAGTCGGCCGAATACACCGGCGATCTCGACGATGTCCTCCAGCAGCTGTCGGAATACCTCGAACGCGACATCGCCGCCAAGCGGCAGGTGAAGAGCGCACTGACCTACCCGACAGTGGTCATCATCGTCGCCTTCATTGCCGTGATCGTGATGTCGGTCTGGGTCCTACCGAAGTTCACGGGTCTGTATGCCAGCCTCGGCGCCAAGCTTCCGCTGCCGACTCGGATGTTGATGGGATTCACCGACTTCATGACGGCCAATTGGCTGAACGTGCTCGGAGTGATCGCTCTCATCGTCGTTGCGATGTTCGCCGTGATCGGCGGAGCGCGGGGCAAGGCGCGCCGCGATGCCTTGGCGATGAAATTGCCCGTGGTCGGGCACTTGTTCCAACTCATCTCGCTGGAGCGCTTCTGTCGGGTGCTTTCGTCGCTCTCGACGGCCGGCGTCCCGCTGCCGCTGGCGATTGGCCTGTCGGCCGACAGCACGAACAACACATTGTTCAAGACGAGGATGGTCGATGTGCGCGAAGCGCTCGTGCGCGGCGGCGGTCTCTACGAACCGATGGCCGAGACCGGCCTGTTTCCCATCGCGGCCCGCCAGATGATTCAAGTCGGAGAACGAACCGGGAATCTCGGCGACCAACTCGGCAAGGCCGCCAGCTACTACGAACGCGAAGTCAAGTTCTCGATGAAGAAGGCCACCGAGCTCTTCCAGCCGGCCGTCATCATGGGCGTCGCCCTCGTCGTCGGTTTCATCGCTGTGGCCCAGGTCGCCGCGATGTACAGCATCTTTGGCCAGGTCAAGTGAGCACGTCATTTGGCCGGCCACTGAACACCCCCCGCCGTGCAATCGCGGCACCAACCAAACCAGAGGAAACAATGAAGATCCACCGCACCAACAGGAGCCCCGAAGTCGATCAGGACCACGGATTCACGCTCATCGAAATCCTGATCGCGATCGTGTTGATCGGCATCCTCTCAGCGGTTGCCGTGGTCGGAATCAGCAGCCTGGTCAGTAAGGGGTCAACTTCTGCCTGCAGCGCGACTCTTGATGCGTCGAAGGCTGCCTCGGCCGTGTACTTCGCGTCGAACACCAACACCTATCCGCTCGACTTCTTCCAGCTGACGAACACCGTGGGTGGCGCAAATACCGCAGTATCGTCGACCCCGGCGGCGCTTTCGGCCCCAAGCGGGGTCACCGTCGCAGCCACGACACTGAAGTCCGGCACGAGTTGGACGCTCACTGGGACGTTCGGAACAGCGTTAGCCCCTGCATCCCCGACCTTTGCCTGCACCTGAGTTGAAACCGCCCTCCGCCTGGGCGCGTGAGCGTCCCAGGCGGACGGGTATTTCATCTATTTTCAATGATCCAAACGACCAGACCGGAGTGATGATGCGAGCGCGAGGAGACGTCGGCGAGACGCTGATCGAGGTGCTCTTCACGATCGTGATCGTCAGCCTGACGGTCGCGTCGTTGCTGTCGAGCCTCGGCACGGTCAGCAGGGCCGGCGCGGCCCATCGGTCCGGCGTGCAAGCAGATGTCGTGATGCGCAACTATGCCGAAGCCACCAAAGCGGCCGTTCAGCAGCAATGCGTTGGCGGGGCAAGCACCTTCACCGTCGTGTACCAACAACCGGACGGATTCGCGGTCACCGGCGCGGCGACTGGCAGCGCCTGTCCGATCACGACTGCGGTGCCTCTCACACCGTTGCAGCTCAAGGTCACCGATCCGCAGGGTCGTCAACTGACCATGTTCATCAAGCTGAGGACGCCGTGACGCCTCGACATCAGCACAAGGATTCCGGAGCAGCCTTGCTCATGGCCATCGGGTTCGTCCTGATGGTCGGCGCCATCGGTGCCGGGCTTGCCGGCCTTGCGACGACGGGCCTGAACAGCCGCAACAACCTCGAAACGGTGCGCAACCGCGAGTACGCCGCGGATGGCGCGATCGAGGAAGCCATCACCCAGGTTCGCGGGTACGCCTGCACGCCGGCCATCACCTCCCTGGTCGACACATCGATTGATTCGACTGGTATCCGGGTCGACTGGTCGAGCACCTGTCCATTCGTGACCGCGTCGGACGAAACCCGGTATCTCCAGCGCAACGTCATCTTCTCGGCGTGCGAGAGCACGGTCGCGGTGTGCGATCCCACCAAGGCGATCATTCAAGCCCAGGTCAACTTCGAGCCGGCGACGGGCGCCGTGACGAAGACGTTCATCCAGTCGTGGAGTGTGAAGCGATGAGCATCGGACGGCGACGCACGCTCTCACGCCGCAGCAACGATCGCGGCTTCACCCTTGTCGAAGTCTTGGTCTCTCTCGTGCTCAGTGGGCTGATCGCAGGTGTAGTGGTGATGGTGATCCTCACCTCGCTCAACGCCGCGGATGCCATGACGGCCCAGATCAACGACTCCAACGATGCTGCGCTCGTCTCGACTTTTCTGACCCGTGACGCGCAATCTGCTGGAAGCATCGACCCGGCGACCGCACAGCTCAACACCAACGGGGTGTCCAAGACCGACTGGGGCGGTTGCACGCAGTCTGCCGCTGCTGCACTGAAGGTGCGCTTCAGCTGGAACGAGTACACGTCATCTTCCGCATACAGCCCGATTGTCGTCACCTACGCCCTCGAAGGTCAGACGCTCACCCGCCGGATCTGCACGGGCGGCGGCTCGGCGGGGGTCGATGTCGTGCTCGGTTCACATCTCGGTTCGGTGGTGGCGACGTGCCAACAAGGCGCCACCCTCGACGCGCCCTGCACCGGTCGTCCGACGTTCGTTTCGCTCGCCCTGTCGGGATCCGGCACCCGGGCCTCGTTCCGGAACAAGTTGACGGCCTCACTTCGTACAGCCGCCTCGCAACTCACGATCAGCGGTCCCGCTGTACTGCCGCTGGGTCAGGTTGACGTTGCCTACCCGGCGAACCCCAGATTTGCGACGATTGGTGCGACGGGTCCATCCACATGGACGGGCCTGCCCGTGGGATTGACAATCGATTCTGAGGGGCTGATCCAGACGCCGACAGCCGCACAGGCCGGCACGTTCAGCAATGTCGCGGTCACGGTCACCGATTCGCGCGGGGCGACTGTGACGAAGAACTACGCGACCATGACCATCAATTCGAGGTTCACCGTCGCGTGGTCGCCGCTACCGAACTCGCATACCGGTGCGACATACTCGTCGCCGTCGGGAACGGGGAGCGGCGGCACAACACCGTACGTTTGGTCTGCCATCGGAACGCTGCCAACAGGGCTCTCGATCGATCGGGCGACCGGCGTAATCGTTGGCACTCCGTCGACCGCGGGCACCTTCAACTTCACCGTCATCGCCACCGACGCGATGAACGTTCGGGCATCGTTCGGTTACAGCCTGACTATCTCCGACTTTGGGCTCGGCATCTTCTCGGGCCATCAGGACATTGGCGGTCCTGGCAGGCCAGGCGACAGCTGGTATCTGGATCCGACCTACACGGCCGAGGTCGGCAAGGGCGACATCGGCGGGAACAACGATCAGTTCCAGTACGTCTACACCCCGCTGATCGGCGACGGCCGCCTGACGGCTCGGATCGCGTCGCAGGACTCCAACGACAAGGACGCGCAAGCCGGCGTGATGTTCCGCCAGACGCTAGAGGCGAACAGCAGCTTCGCGATGGTGGGTATCACCGAGTCGAGCGGCGGACAGTTCATCTACCGAGATGGTGCCGGAGCGACGGCGGTCGTGTCCTCGAACCCCAGTCCGCCTGCTCCGTACTGGGTGCGACTCACGCGCCTTGGCAACGTGTTCACCGCCGAGCGCTCTGCCGATGGTGTGACCTGGGTCAGTGCTGGCCAGCACACGATCTCGATGGGGTCGACCACCTTCGTCGGTCTCGGCGTCACGACACACAACAACTCCAGCAAGCTCGGTGTCGCCACCTTCGACAACGTCTCGATCACCACTGTCACGGACAGCGTGGCGCCGACGGTGACGGGTGTGTCGTCGACGACGGTCGACGGCAGCTACAAAGCTGGTGTCGTGATTCCTGTGACGGTGACGTTCAGTGAGCCGGTGACAGTGACGGGCACGCCACAACTGACGTTGAACTCTGGCGGTGTCGTCAACTACAACTCCGGTTCGGGGACCTCGGCGTTGAGGTTCGACTACACCGTGGCCGCCGGGAACACCTCGGCTGATCTCGACTATGCGCTGGCGACGTCGCTGGCGCTCAATGGTGGCGCGATCCGAGACGCGGCAAGCAACAATGCGACCCTGACACTTCCCGCCCCGGGAAGCGCGGGTTCGCTCGGTTTCAACAAGGCACTGGTCATCGACACCACCGCGCCTACGGCCGTGGGTTTCACGACGGGCAACGCTGGCGGCACCGCTGGCAGGATCAAGGTAGGAGACTCGTTCACGCTCGCCTACTCTGAGGCCGTCAGCCCAGGCTCGATCATCGGCGGGTGGGATGGCGCGTCAGCCCAGAACGTTGTCGTTCGAGGAACGGACAAGGCCGGCACCCCCAGCGGCCACGACGAACTCACGATTTACAATTCGACGAACGCGACGCTGCTGCCGCTTGGCACCCTGGATCTCGGGGCGTCCAGCTACTTCGCCGCGGACCGGAATTGGGGGTTCTCCGTGAAGACGGTTCTCTCGACCATCACCATGAGCGCAGATCGCAAGACTGTCACGGTTACGTTTGGCTCACAGAGCGGAGCCACAACGACAGCCAGCGCCGGCAACATCAAATGGACGCCGTCGGCTGGCGTGACCGACATTGCACTCAACGGCGCAATGACCACCCCATACATCGAGACGGACAACGACGTTGACTTCTGAGGGTCGCCAGGGCTTAGCGAGGCTCAACTACACCGCCGTCCTTGACCAAGGGCCGGTTACCACTCCACCGTCGCCGGTGGATGACGTCGCCGGCTCGACTCGAAAGGTGTAGTCGGTGCGACGACAAGATGATCGGACTCGACATCCGGTCGGATCTTCGACCTTCTGTCAGACGGCGCGTGCGGTTCGGGCTTGGTAAACGTCTCGGCCAGGTCTGGTGATCCTTCTTACGGAACTCTTACGTCGGTCACGTGCGAGTTTGGTCTGCGTCGACCAAAGTGTCGGCCATGCCCGCAGCTGTTCGTGTCCGCGCCCAAGCGCGCCGCCCAGTCGCACAGCCGTTGCAGCGGCACCGGTACACGATCCTCAGCGACAACCATCTGCTGTCGTTCTTCTGCGCGGCCTTCGGAATCATCCTCACCGTGTGGTTCCGTCATCACGGGTTCGACAATCTCACCAAGGGAGCGGTCCCGGCAGCAACCAGCCTGACCCAACTCACCGGCATCGCCGCCTCGTTCGCCGGTCTCGCCGGGTTGGCGCTCGCCGGACGACCGCTGGTGGTCGAGCACCGGTACGGTCTCGATCGGGTGTTCATCTGGCACCGCATCCTCGGCGAGACCATGGCGGTGCTCATCGGCGTGCACGTCGTCGCCGGCGTGTTTGCGTGGGGCATCGACGGCGGTTTCGGTCTGGCCATCATCGACCTCACCGGACGCGATTCCTACATGGCGACCGCCTTCGTCGGTTCCCTCATCATCGGCGCCGTCACGGTCACATCGCTGCGCAGCATCCGCCGGCAGATGTCGTACGAGACGTGGTACTTCGTACACCTGTTGGCATACGTCGGATTCGCCATCTCCTTCTCCCACGAAATCGTGTGGGGCGAACTGTTCGCCGACGATGCCTTCTCACGTTGGATGTGGATCGCCCTTCACGTCGG
>JBDTRP010000120.1:0-4367 GCA_039931555.1 Ilumatobacteraceae bacterium
TTGCTTGTGGTGGGGGCATGCGTGTGTTGGGGTGTCGACAATGCGGTGACGGCGAGTCTCGACAGTTACAGCCCGGCACGGATCACCCTGACCAAAGGCGTTGTCGCCGGCTCGGTCAACGTGATGTTGGGGACCGCCCTCGCAGGCGCGCCACCGGCGAGGCTGGTGTTACCGGCGCTGCTGATCGGCGCGTTCGGGTACGGGTTGTCGATCACGTTGTGGATCACCGGCGCCCGACTGGTCGGCGCAGCGCGGGGTCAGGTGATCTTTGCGTTGGCGCCATTCGTTGGTGCGTTGCTGGCGTGGCCGATCAACGGCGAGGGCCTCACTGCGACCCTCGCCGTGGCGTTCGCAATGTCACTGACTGGCGTGCTGATCGTGGGTTCGGCGCATCACCGACATCGGCACACGCATGAGGTGTTCGTGCATTCGCATCGGATCGATATGAGCGACCCGCATCACTCCCTCGAGGCGATTGAGTCGATGTCAGGTCAGGAGCATCGCCATCTGGTGCTCGCCCATGAGCACGAACATCTCCCCGACATTCATCACCGTCACTCCCACTGACTTTCGGCGGATCGATGTGGGAGGTCGAGGTGCCGCTCGCGGAGAAGGACCGGTCCGCCGACGGCGTAGCGACGGTCGTCGATGGTGGCCTCGACGCCTCGTCCGGTGATGGCCGTGAAGGCCGACGCGATCGCGATCTCGCCTCGTTGCTTGGCGTCCCGCGCCGGGGGGAACTCACGATCGGCCGCGGCGTCGTTAGCCGGCCAGGGTCAAAGAGCTTCAGTCGATTCGGGTGTGCCGCGTCGTTGGTCAGGCGGGCGGCGTTGCGGCGGATCGGCGGGAAACGACGATGCCGAAGCGGGTCGGGTCAATCCGCGACGCGAGCCGAGCGAGCACCGGGACGACGACGAGACCCGTTCCGCCAGCGATGGCAGCGCCGAGCGCTAGTCCGACCACGACGTCGCCCGGGTAGTGGGCGCCGACGTAGACACGGGTGAACGCCATGATCAACGCGAGCGCGGCGGCGGCCAGTCCCCAGCGGCGGTTGGCGATCAACAGGCCGGCGGCGACGGCACCGGCGGCGGTTGCATGGTCGCTGGGGAACGAGAAGTCTGTAGTTCGATCGACGAGGAGGTGGACGCCGGTCATGGATTCGTAGGGTCGGGCGCGATCGACGGCGTTGCCGATGATCTGGCCGATGCCGAGGGCGATGAGTGTTGCGGCGCCGGCCCAGACGCTGGAGGCCACGGCTCGCAGGTCGTGGTGGTGACGTCCGTCGATGTAGGCGGCGAGGAGCAGCAGGGCGAACACGACGATGCCGTAGTTGGCGTTGGCTCTGAAGATGCCGTGTGCCCAGCCGGTGCGATCGGCGAGGCGGTTGATCCAGCGGAAGATGCGGCCGTCCATCAGGGAGTCCTGTCTGTTGTCGCACTGTGCGCAGTGGAGGGCGCGAGCCGCTCGAGGATCCGTCGTTCGGCGGGCCAGGCGTCGATGAGTGCGGCGGGCGGAACCCGTCGCGCCGCGAAGCGCAATGCGAGCGCGACGACGACGATGTCATCGAGCGGGCCGATCACCGGGAGGAACTCGGGGATCAGGTCGATCGGTGACAACACCCAGAGAGCAGCGAACCCGACTGCGATCTTGACGCTGCGTGGGACGCGTGGGTCCTTGCGAAGGCGTCGTGCGGTGGTCACGCACGCGGGGAGCACGGTCGCCAGATCCTTGGCGAGCCCGGGCGGAAGCCGTCGGGCAAGCACGATCATCACGACCCACGAGGCGGCGACCACGCCGGCAGTGATGAGCAGCAGACGGAGCATGTACGAAGCGAGTGTAACGTTCGTTACATGGATGAGCTTGTCATCTCGTTGGGTTGGACAGTGTTCGTGCTGCGGTTGCCGTCGGAGCCGTCTCGGCATCGGGTGGCGGTTTGGCGGGAATTGCGACGCGTTGGTGCCGTGCAGCTCGGTCAGGGCAGCTGGGCCTTGCCGGATGCTCCGGTGTTCGCCGACGCAGTGACCCGGGTGATCGACCTGGTGGCACAGCAGGAGGGCGAGGTGTCGGCGTTCGCGGCGTCGGCGATCGACGAGGCGACATCGACGCGTGTTCGCAGCCTCTACGACCAGGCCCGCCTGGCCGAGTGGACGGAGTTCGAGTCGGAGTGCGGGAAGTGCCTCGAGGAGTTGGCCAAGGAGATCCGCAACGAGAAGTTCACGCTGGCGGAGTTAGACGAGGAGGAGCAGAACGTCGAACGGATCCGTCGGTGGCAACGCGAACTGCGGACCCGAGACGTGTTCGAGTCGGTGCCGGCGCACCATACCCGGGCACTGGTCGACGGATGCGTCGCCGAGCTCGACCGCTTCACGACCTTGGTCTACGAAGCCGTCGGCCTCGCGTGACTCGCCGTCGGCACGCGTTGGTCGCTCGCGATGGACGACCTGCGCCGGCGGACCATCGGCTGCGTCGCGACACGTACCGGGCGGCCGGCATCGCGATGCGGTCCCACGTCGATGCGATGTCGAGTGATCGCTTTCGACAAGCTCGCCGTCTACCTCGACGCGCACGGAGCTGAGGAGCCGGGCCGGCGGCGACGAGGTGATTGGTGCTGGTCGCAGTCGTCGCGTGAAGGACCCACGAGACCGAAACGGTCGATCGAGTCATCGCTGCGCGCCTACCGGGTGGCTGAAAGTTGGCAGCGGCCGGTTTGGCATGCCGTCAGCGTCGAGTGGATCGCGCGTCGTGTCCGCTGGAGGTCCTTGATCCATCAGGATGTTGCGAGTGTTGTCCAGGTTTGGGTCGTTCCTTGACGCCGGCGGCGAGCAGGGTGACTACCTCTGTGATGCGTGCCGCGCGCTCGTGTGGACGACGTTTGGTCGCGTCGATGTAGCGCAGGTAGGCGCGTCGGTAGAACTGCGCGATCGAGTCGAAGAATGCCGCAGCGTCCGGATGCGCCGCGAACTGGGCTGCGATGTCGTCGGCAAGATCGTCGCGCTGCGGGCCCTCGGGTTCGAGCATGACCTCGACCGTGGCGCCGCTCTCGAGGTGGCGGTCACGGCGCCATGCGGGGCCGAGCACGAGTCCTCGGCCATGGTCGAGTGATTCGAGGACGCCCCGCACGTCCATCCCGTTGATTGTTCCGCGGACGTGGTGCTCGACCTTGTGTCCCCACGCCACGTCGGGATCGAACGGCACCGGCACGAACACGCGGCGACGCACGGTGACGAGCGTTGACGCGTAGCGGTGTTGGGCCATCGTCTGATCCTCGCGCACGATTGCCAGGTCGGTCTCCTAAGAGGTGTGGTTGACGGCTCGGACCACAACGAACAGCGTCGGGTTGTTGCGGCGTCGTACGCTTGTGGGCATGGTGTGTTCGTGCTGCGGTGAGGATCGTGACGAATCGATGGTGACGTCGTTGCTGTGTCATGACGAGATCAAGATCTGCCGCGGCTGCGTCGGGTGGATGAGCACACGTGTCGGTTCGATCGACGTGACGCCAACCCTTCCGGTGGTCGACATGGAAGCGGCGGTGCGGTTCTGTGAGGCCGCCGGCCTGGATGTTCAGCGATACGACGACGGGTTCGCGTTCGTCCATCTCGACGATCAAAGCGTGTTCGACCTTGACCTCATTGCGAACATGGACCCGGCGACTAACCACGCCGGTTGTTACGTCATCACCCGCGACGTCGACACCTGGCACGCCCGTCTCGTTTCAGCGGGCTTGAACGTCACGTCGGTCGAGGATACGCCGTGGGGGATGCACGAGTTCACCTTGACTGATCCCAGCGGTAACAACATTCGTGTTGGTCGGAATCTGACCGACACCGGGAAGGCCGCCTTGTGATGTTCCTCGATGTTGATGACGATTTTGTTGCGCCGCATCACCGATGACGGCGTTGTCCGTTTGCGGGTGTGGCGGTCAGCCCGTTGTCTTGGCGTAGGCGCTGATCGCGGTGTTCAGCGTGTCGGTGTCGCCGATGATCGGGTCACCGAACGCGATCGGTGCGGGGGTGTTGCTCCACACGGTTTGAGCGTCGAAGAGGACGTAGGCGTCCCACAGGATTGGTTGGTCGCCGAGCCCGTGGTCGGCGAACCAGGTTCCGAGGGTTCGGTCGTTATCCCAATAGCGGATGACACGAGGGTCGATGAACAAGTCGTTGGGGATGGCGGATTGCTCGTCGCCGGGAAGCATTGGCATCCACACGGCGAAGATCTTGATGTCGAGGTTCGGGTACTTGTCGAGGATGTTCTGTGAAACCCAACTGGCCCCGGCGAGACAACCACCTCAAGTGGGTGAGATCGGCAAGATCAGTCTTGGCGAGCCGTTGTCGGCGTCGAAGCTCGCAGCGAACTGATCGATACTAGGC
>JBDTRP010000121.1:0-4275 GCA_039931555.1 Ilumatobacteraceae bacterium
TGGCGGCACTCGAGGGCTACCGCTTCTCCAACACCGTCGGCGCACACGAGGCCGTGGTCGACTACGCCTTCGCGATCCAGCTCGTCGACCGAACTCGGTATGCACAGCTCGATCAACTGCGCGACCTGCGTCACCAGGTCAACTACCCAGAAGACCTGATCTCGCCGTCACAACGCGAGATCGAGCAGTACACCGAACTGGTCGACACGATCCTGGCCCTCACCGCCAAGAAGCTGCCGGCACGTCGCGTTCCGCCACCACCCAAGTAGCGCCGCGCAATCCGGGGAGCGTCCCGCCAACGAGAACTCGACGTCAGCGAGGGAGAAGCCCACCGACGAGATGATGCCCCGTGCTGAATGGTGCTGGTTGGTGCTCGTAGGCCCGCGGGACCTCCTCGACGTGTGTTCATCCAAGAGCGGACCTCGATGTCCGTTGATCAGGGATGTGTCACGAAATCGCGTTTCGGGAGGCATGTGTCGGTGTGAGGGTCAATCGCGTCGACCGGACCTTGGAGCGTCAAGTTGAGTTGGACTGCTGCGCCTGGCGAACTTCGGCCTCTGTAAGGGGTGTGAGGTTTGCCTCGATCTCCCGATTCCCGTTTCGAGCTTCCCGTACGTTTGCAGCGAGTTGTCACGACATGCGCTCGCGAGAGGCATGACGCAGGTGAAGACCATGATCGAACCGCCCGTCGCCCTCTCGAGTGTTGCGCCTGACTTCCTGACGCTCGACGAAGCCGCTGCGGTGTTGCGCGTCGGGCGGAGTACGGCCTATCGCGAGGCAAACGTGTTCGAGGCGTCCGGCGGTAAGACCGGCATCCCGGTGATTCGTTACGGGAAGCTGTTCCGGGTGCCGCGTTGCCGGCTCGAGGAACAACTCGGTGGCCCGATCACCTGGCCTCTCACAACCACCGCTCCAGTCATCGTCACGCCCACGCGACTGCCAGCACCGCGTAAGCGCACACCGCGTCAAGTCGCATCGCGTTCGACCGCCCAACTCGCGCTCGCGATCGAGTCCTGAGACCGCTAGTGATGACTACCCGAACCACTGAACCCATGATTAAAAGACAGGTGCCCGCGCAAAGGAGTGAGTCGTCATGCTGCGGGTGACTACGTTGCACGCCGGGTCCGCCGCAGCGACGGCGAAGTACTACACGCGGTATTTGACGCAGGCGCCTGGTGAGCAGCCCGGTCAATGGACGGGCGCGCAGGCTGCGGCGCTCGGTGTGTCGGGTGAGGTGTCGACTGACGCGCTCGAGTTGTTGTTGTCGGGCCGCGACCCGCTCACGGGGTCGACGCTCGGTTACCCGTTGCGCGACCGGACGACCGCCAACGGCACGGTGATTCGTGCGGTGTCGGGGTTTGATGCGACGTTGTCGGCGCCGAAGTCGTTGTCGGTGTGGTGGGCGTTGACCGGCGACGAGGGCCTGGCCGAGTGCCATGACGTCGCCGTGCGAGCTGTTGTCGAATATGTGGATCGGTTCGGTTCGACGACGCGTATCCGTTCCAACGGTGGCCGCCTCCACCCCGACACCCAAGGTTTGATGGTCGCGGTGTTCCGTCAGACGACGTCAAGGTTGGATGATCCGCAGTTGCACACGCATGTGGTGATCTCGGCGAAGGTGCAGACCGACGATGGCCGCTGGTTGGCGCTCGACGCCCGCGTGTTGAAGCATCACCAGCGAGCGTTGGGCGGGTTGTATCAGTCGATGCTGCGCGCCGAGCTCACCGCACGTTACGGCGTCGCGTTCGGTGAGATCGTCAACGGCCAAGCCGAGATCGAGGGTGTCCCAACCAAATTGTTGGAGGTGTTCTCCAAGCGCTCCGCACAGGTGGCCGACGCGTTGAGCCACAAGGTCGCCGAGTTCCGCCAGCGTGAGGGCCGGCATCCGTCGAAGTTCGAACGCGCCGCGCTGGAACGCGAAGCCGCCGCCGATACCCGCCGTCACAAGACCGGCCAGGGTGTCACAGATCTGCAGTCACGGTGGGCACGCGAAGCCGCGGACATCGGAGTCACAGCTGCGGACCTCACGCGATCGATCGCAGAAGCCGCCCGTGGCGCGGTACCGCCGACGAAGGTGACGGTCGGCGAGGTAATCGAGGACCTGTCCGACAGCCGGTCGGCATGGCATCGCCTGGACGTGCTCCGTACGGTGACGGATCGACTTCGCCCGCAGCCGGGTATGTCCGGTGAACGTTGGGCGCAGCTCGTCGACAGAGCGGTCGAGCGCGTGCTCGACGAGTGCGTCGATCTCGATCCCGCCCACGATGGCGTTCGCTGCCGGGCATCGGATGGGCGTTCGTTGTGGATCGAACCGAACGCACCCCAAGTCACGAGCCGACTGGTCATCGCCCAGGAAGAAGCAATCCTCACCTGGGTCATCGACGCCCAACTCGGCGAACCGCAAACCTCGCCAACGGTCAACCGGGAGCGCCTCGATGTATTGCAGGCCGACGCCGCAGCGGCCGTCGCCGGCCACGACCAGCTTGTCGTGATCGTCGGCCCGGCCGGTGCCGGCAAGACCACGATGCTGCGTGCCGCCGCCGAAGACCTCGGGGCTCACGCCCGGCCGGTGTTCGGAGTCACCCCGACCGCCAAAGCCGCGAGAGTGCTCGAACGCGAGACCGGCATGACAGCGGACACGGTCGCCAAGCTGCTCCACGAATGGGCCCGACCCAACGGCCCCAAACCCGGCTGGCGCCTCGATCCGGGTACCACCGTGGTGGTTGATGAGGCCGGCATGCTGTCGACGCCGGACCTGTATCGCCTCACTCAGCTGTCCACCACTCAGCGGTGGCGGCTAGCGCTGGTCGGTGACCCACGACAACTACAGGCCGTCGGCCGCGGCGGGATGTTCGCCGAACTGTGCACAGCGGCGCGCCCGATCGAACTGGAACGCATCCACCGCTTCAACAACGACTGGGAAGCTGCGGCGTCGTTGCAGTTGCGACACGGCGACCTGCGCGCCCTCGACGCATACGAAGCCCACCGGCGGATCATCGCCGGACCCATCGACGACCACCTCGAGGCGATCGCCGAGCAATGGATCCAGCGCCACGCCGCGGGGGAGGCGGTGGTGATCACGACCGCAACAAACGATCATGTCGACGCCATCAATCACCTCATCCAACAGCACCGCCTCGAAGCCGGGGACCTCGACCCGACACGGATGGCGAGGATCGCCGACGGTGAAGTGGCCGTTGGGGACATCGTGGCGACACGCCGCAACAACCGCCAGCTGTACACCACCAGCGGCGACACGGTCCGCAACCGTGAACTATGGACCGTCACCCGGCTCAGTGATGCCGGTGATCTGATCGTGACCCAGCTCGACGGACACGGCACTGTCACCCTGCCCGCCGACTACGCCGGTCAGCATGTTCGACTCGGTTACGCGGCCACCGAGCCGGGTGTTCAGTCCGACAACCAGACCGGCAGCCTGACGTTGGCCACCCCGGCGACCACCAGTCGCGGATTGTATGTGGCGATGACTCGCGGACAACAAGAGAACCTCGTCTACGTCGTCACCGACACCGACGACATTGCCGAAGCCCGAGACGTCCTCGAAGCAATCATGACCTCCGATCGCGCCGACACCCCGGCCATCACCCAACGCCGACTGCTCGCCCAACAAGACCGTCAGTCGCCGCAACCGCAGCCACGGTGTGAGATCCCCGACTGGTTCCACCAATTTCGCGAGTTCGCGATCGGCGAACTCGACGACGCCCGCGACGCCGTCGACCGTTCCCGGCTCGAACGCGAACCGCTCCAGCACGCCGTGCAACGCGCCGAGCAACGATTCGCCACCGCGCGAGAGACCGCCGCACCGTTCGAACAAACCGTCAACGACACCAAACAGGCCGTCGCGCTCGCCGAGGCCGAGCGGTATCGCGCCAATCGGGCCTTCGCCGACGCCGGCCGACTCCACAAACGTCAACCGCGAGCCGACCTCGACCAAGCCATCCGCGATCTCGCCGACGCCCGAACCATCCACGAGGCCGCCATCGAGCGCGCCCACCCCTACCGGCACGAGTACGCAAACGCCGTCGGCGAACTGCGAGCCGCACGGGAACAGATCGGCTCCTTCGACAGACTCGACCGCTGGCACTACCTCCCCGAGAAGCTCGCCGACGCCGAACAACACCTCGAAGCACTCGACACCTGGCAACGATGGGCCACCGGCCAACCCGTCACCCATCCACAGCTGAGGACCTGCGCCGCAACGCTCGACGAACACAGCCAACACGACCACGGCCGCTACGACGCAGCACTCCTCGA
>JBDTRP010000122.1:0-25175 GCA_039931555.1 Ilumatobacteraceae bacterium
ACATCCCATGTTCGAGCATCTCTTCGCGATGAGCGACGCCGGCGTGCAGGTCTTCGTGAAGCAGGACCAGGATGCGACCACCAAGGTGCAGCGCGGCATGCATTCGCGCTTCGCGGCACGGGGGCGCTACTCGTGGCAGGAGGAAAGCCACGTGCAGTTCAACCGCTGGCTGGTGCAGCGCTATCGCAAGCACTGGCCGGCCAACGGGCACTCGTCGGCGACGACCCACTGAGTCAAAGGGCCGTCCAACGCTGGGTCGAGACCGGCTCAGGTTTCGCGCAGCGTGCGCAGGTACGGTTCGGCTTGCTGGCGTGCCTGCTCGAACGTGGCTTCGCTGGTGCTCAAGGTCACGACGACCGCTTGACCGTCCTTGAAGTCGAAGTAGGTCAGGAAGTGCAACGGCCGGTCGACGCCCGACATCGGCACGACGCCGGTGAACTCGATCTCGCCGAGCCGATGGCCGTCGGTATCGGTGAACACGTCGTGCGTCACGAGCACGAACGAGCCCATCGTGTTCAGGCTCAAGTCGATGTACGCGTCGAGGTCGGCGACGGTCGTCTCCTGGGTGAGGACGTTGACGTTGGCAGTGAACCCTTCGTCGACGATGCCGATCGACCACGCCTCGACCTCCTTGACGAACGCTCCCGGCAACGTCGCCCACGCCGGATCGACCCGCAACGTGTACGTGCCTTGTGGATCAGTGAAGGTCTCCGCGCCGTCTGGTGCAGCCCCGCCGACGCTGCGATCACTCGACACCGCGTGCACAGCCGATCGCTCGGAACAGCCAACTGCGGCCAGCAGCGCAACGACCGCCACCGCTGCGTGCACGGCCGCCCGTCTGCGCATCATCCGATCCTTTCGCGCCGAGACCTCGGCAGCTGGAGATTACACCGGCGAGTCGGGCGGGGCCGAGAGCGAACGCCGCCATCGAGGGGCATCCCCCCACCTCTACTAGCCTCGTCGTCAATGCGCGTCCTCGCCACCTCGACTCCGGGAAGGGGTCATCTCAACTGCCTGCTCCCTCTGTTGTCGGCCCTGCAACACGCCGGGCACGACGTGCTGGTGGTCACCGCGGCCGAGTCGTGTGCGTTCGTCGAGCGCAGCGGCTTCGCCGTTCGCGAGGGTGGCCTCGCCGCCGACGAGCGCCGCGGCAGGTACGCCTCGCGCCTCGCCGAAACGATGGCGTTGCCTCCACGACAGCGGCGCGGTCGGTTCTACGCCGGCTACTTCGCCGATATCGCCGCCCCGGTCATGCAGATCGCCTTGGCACCGGTGCTGCAGGAGTTCGGGCCCGACGTCGTCGTGCACGAGATCGGCGAGCTCGCCGCCGCACCGATGTCGGTCGCCCGTGGGATCCCGCATGTCACCGTGGCATTCAGCGGCATGCTGCCGATGGAGTCCGACGACATGGTGCTCGATCACCTGGCCCCGGTGTGGGCGGTAGAGGCCCTCCAGGCGCCGACGATGGATGCCGTCCGTGGCGACCTCTACCTGCACCCGTTCCCGCCAGCGTTCGCCCAGTACCCGCCCGGCGACGCCGTGCGGCCGATGCGGGCCGAAGCATTCGACGGCGTGGTCGAGATCCCACCGCCATGGCTCGAGAGTCTCGGCGTGACCCGCCCACTCGCATACATCACGTCGGGCACGGAGCCCATTGCAGCGATCGCGCCGTGGGCAGCCGCATTCGAGGCGTTGGGATCGCTCGACATCGACGTCGTCGCCACGATCGGCGCACGCCTCGACGCTGCGGTGCTCGGCACGGTGCCCGACAACATCCGCGTCGAGCGATTCGTGCCCCAGCAGTTCGTGCTCGACCGGGCCGCCGTGGCCATGTCGCACGCCGGTGCCGGATCACTGCTGGGCGCAGCCAGGCACGGCCTCCCACAGTTGCTATACCCGATCGCCGCCGATCAGTGGCAGAACGCCGACGCTGCCGCCGTCGCTGGAGTCGGGATCGCGTTGGAGCTGGACCAGCGATCGGCCGACGACTTCGCCGCCGCGCTCGACCGATTGCTGGGCGATGAGGTGTTCACGGCAACTGCATCACACGTAGCCGCCGAGATTGCGGCGATGCCGTCGCCGGCCGACCACGTCGCCACCATCGAAGCGCTCGCAGAAGGGAGGTCAACGTGACCGAACGCGACAACTCAGTGAGGATCTCGGTGATGCTCGCGGTGCCCGATGCGACAGGGCGGTTTCGTCGACCCGTTCAGCCACATCTGGAGCGGCGACTTGTCGCCGCTCCAGCCGCAGCTCTCGGGATAGGACGTGCTCATTCGTCATCCTTCGAGTCGCCCAGATGTCGGAGCGAGATCTCCGCGGCCGGTGAGTTGGCGAAGTGTGTGGGTTCGATGCACACAGGTGTCACGCAGGATGCACACTTCTCCATCGACGACCCGGCCGTATGGCAGTGGGGAATGAACTAGTCGCTCACGACGAATCCCTGGGAGACTGCGAGCGATGCCCGCAGATCGCATTCACACTGTCGAGAGCGTCACCGCAGTAGCCGGCGAAGGTGGCATCGCCGTCTCATACGTGCAACCCGGCTCGAGGGTGTCGCCGATGGCAATCATGCTGCTCGCCACCTCGGCTCTGATCTTCAGCACAGGCGGGCTGTTCATCCGCAAGCTCGACCATCTCCAGGCCTGGCAAACGGTGTTCTGGCGGTCGCTGTCTGCGTGCGTCAGCCTTGCCCTGCTGATCATCTGGCGCGAGCGCATCAACCCGCTGCGCGCCATTGTGCGGATCGGCCGCCCGGGTTGGCTGGTCGGCGTGGCCTTCAGCGCGTCGTCGATCGGGATGGTCGTCGCACTCACCCGCACCAGCGTTGCCGTCGTGTTGGTGATCTTCGCGCTCAGCCCGTTGGCTGCGGCCGTGATGGCGTGGC
Organism: Ilumatobacteraceae bacterium; assembly: GCA_039931555.1. GTDB lineage: Bacteria > Actinomycetota > Acidimicrobiia > Acidimicrobiales > Ilumatobacteraceae > JAENVT01. The sequence continues at coordinate 2,888 of JBDTRP010000122.1, forward strand.
TCCTGATCGGCGAGCGCGTGCGCAGCTACACGTGGGCGGCGATCGGGGTGACCGTGGCGGGCGTTGCCTTCATGGTGTCTGGCCCCGGGGCGGGCGGATCGACCTCGGGCGCCTTGATCGCACTCGTCATCCCGCTGGCCTTCGGCTATGGCACGGTCATGATCCGTCGTCACTCCGAGATCGCGATGGCGGCCGCAATGTTGCTGTCGGCAGCGATGAGCGCCGTCATCGCTGTGCCGTTCGCCCATCCGTTCGACATCACCCGACACGATCTCCTGCTCCTGCTCACGTTCGGCTTCGCCCAACTCGGGATCGGGCTCGCCGTGTTCAGCGTCGGTGCGGCGCGAGCGCCGGCGACGGACGTGGCCCTGCTGTCGATGCTCGAACCGATCATGGGCCCGATCTGGGTCTGGGTCTTCGTCAGCGAGTACCCCGGCGTACCGGCGCTCATCGGGGGGTCGACCGTGTTCGTCGCGCTGATCGCCCACACCGTGTACGCCGCGTCGAGAGCAGGCACCGGCGAAGCGTTGCATGACGAAGTGGTCGACTCGACTGCGACGGCGGCGTCGCCCGCCGGGTGACGGTCAGGCGTTGTCGTCAGGGTTGACCGTCACGCCCGGCGCGACGATCTCGTCGATCGCCGCCAACACATCGGCCGACACGGTGACATCGGCTGCGGCGAGCAGCGGTTCGAGCTGCTCGGGCGTGCGCGGCCCGATCAACGCTGCGGTGACGGCGGGATGGGCGCGGGTGAAGCCGAGCGCCAGTTGCACGAGGGTCAACCCGGCCTCGTCGGCGATCGTGGACAGGCGATCGACCAATCCACGCTTCTGCAGCCGCACGACCTCGTCGCGGTGATCGAAGTGGTCGGGTTCGCGGGCGGCCCGCGACACCGAATCAACCGATCCCGACTGGTACTTGCCGGTCAACCATCCGCCGTTCAGCGGCGCCCACACCATCACCCCGACACCGTGCTGCAGGCACCACGGCAGCACGTCGACCTCGACCGCGCGGACGAGCGCCGAGTACGGCGGCTGCTCGCACGTCGGCACCGTGACACCGAGTTGTTCGGCTCGGACCCGCGCCTCGGCGAGCTGCGCCGGGGAGAACGTCGACGTGCCGATGGCCCGCACCTTGCCGGCCTTCACCAGATCATCGAACGCCTGCAGGCTCTCGTCGATCGACGTGTCGGGATCGGGTCGATGCATCTGGTACACGTCGATGTGGTCGGTTGCCAAGCGGCGAAGACTGGCGTCGCACGATTGCATGATCCAGCGGCGCGTCAGACCGCGCTCCAACGGGTCGTCGCTCATTGCATTGCCGACCTTGGTGGCCAGCACCACCTTGTCACGACGGCCGGCCAAGGCACGCCCGAGAAACTCCTCCGAGGTGCCGAAGTCGTAGATGTCGGCGGTGTCGAACAACGTCACACCTGCGGCCAGAGCCGCGTCGACCATGCTGTGGCAGGCCTGTTCGTCGGGATTGCCCCACCGCCCGAACATCATGGTCCCGAGCGCCAGCGTGCTGACCTCGATCCCGCTCGCCCCCAACCGGCGGAACTGCACGAATCAGGCCAGGCCGGCTTGACGCTGGTACACCAGGCTGTCCCAGTAGTCGATGCGGTGGGCAATGCGGCCATCGCGCACGACGAACCGCATGACCCCACGAACTGCGATGGGTCGATCGTCGGCCGTGGTGTGCAACGTGTACGCCGCGACGACGCGGTCGTGATCGGCCATCACGTCTTCGACGACGTAGTGCAACCCCGGCATCGACGCCAGGAACCCGGGAAGCCGTTGCCGGTACTCGTCGATCCCGATGCAACCACTGCCCAGCGCGGCGGTGTGCTCGTTGACGAAGTCGTCGGTCACGAACGCCGAAACGGCGTCGGGATCACCCGTCGCGAACGCCTCGAGATAGCCGATACACACGGCGATCGGCGAGCCCGGCAATGGTGCCGTCACGAGCGGTTCCCCCAGACCGCCTGCACGGTCGCGTAGACGCCTTGATCGTACGAGAACTCGATCATGTTGCCGTCGGGATCAGTCAGTGCGCAGATGTAGCCGATGGGCGGCGGCATCTCCGTCGGCGGCCAAGCCAGGCAGCCCTCCGCTTCGCCGCGCTCGGCAATCGCGTCGACCTCTGCGCGACTGGTGACCTCGATGCCGATGTGGGCGAACGGCGCCATGGTCGGCTGAGGACCCTTGGCCTGATCACGCTTGAAGCTGACCAGCACCAAGATGAAGGGCTTGTCGACCTGATCGCGGTGACCCAACCAGGCGCCGTAGCCGTCGGCGTCCTCGCGGCGATCGAGCAGTTCGAGGGGCGTGAACCGCTCGTACCACGCGATCGTCTTGTCGATGTCGACGCACGGCAGGGCGATGTGCGTCCAGCGCATCGACGGCGGGTGCACCGTGTACTTGTCGGCTACTTCACTCACGCGTCCAACCCTCCGGTACGACAGGATCCGAACCACCCTTGGTCCACAGGATCAAGGTATTCCCCCACGGGTCCACGAGGGCACTGTTGAAGCCGTTGAACTCGGCCCAGTAGTGATGCCTCCACAGTTCAGTTGCACCGAGACGGACGGCGGTCTCGAGGATGCGTTCGTCGCTGTCGTCGTCGGCCACCAGGATCCAGACCCGAGCAGTCCGGCCTTGCGAGCTGATCGTCCGCGGTTCGACACCGGCAGGGTCCGGATGTGGCCGGACATTGGCCGTGTTGTAGATGCCCATGTGCAGATTGCCGACCTCCGACGGTGTGCCATCGGAGAGTGGGAAGTGGCCGCCCGGCACGATGCGGTGAAACTCGCCCGCCGGTCGCCCCTCGACCTCCCACCCGAACACTTCGGCATAGAACTTCCCGGAAGCCTCGGGATCGTCGCTGGGGAGATCCACGAAGATCAAGGTGTTGGGTTGGGTCATGAGCGCGAACGTAGCATCGTTGGACTGATGGTCTGACCGTCGGATCGACCTCTGCCGAGCGTGAACTTCAACCGCTCTTCGCACTCCGTGTCACGACGCTTTCCACTTCGAGAGTATGGTTCGCCGACAACGGAATGGTCTGACCATCAGTCCGCGGACACAAGGGGGAGAACCGACGTGAAGAGCAAGCAATCCTGTCATCGAGTCAGCCGAGCACTGGTGTTGCTGGCGGTAACATCGATCGTCGCTGCCGCATGTGGCAGCGACACCAAATCCAGTGACGCAACCTCCGCTGCGACACAACCAGCGGCGGCAACAACACCGGCGACGCAACCCGTAGCGACCGAGCCCGCCCCAACCGAGGCGCCGGCAACCAGCGCCGCAGCCGCGAGCGACCTCGACACCAACGGCGATGGCAAGGTCGTGTTCGGCATCGCTGCCGCCGGACCCGCCGATGACGGCGCCTACTACCAGGCGGTCGTCGACGCCGCAAAGAAACTCTCCAAGGACAACGGCTTCGAGGTCCCGATCGTGGTCGACAACATTCAGGCAGCCGATGCCGCTACCGCGATGGGCGATCTCGCTCAACAGGGTGTCGACGTCATCATCGTCGGCGCGTCGGAGATCGCCGAGCCGCTCCCCGACCTGATCGCCAAGTACCCCGACGTGTTCTGGTACTGCAACTGCGGCGCCGGCTTCCCAGCCAACCCCGGCCTGTCGCAGAGCACCGACGACGGTAGCGAGATCAGCTACACCGCTGGTTACGCCACGGGACTCAAGTTGAAGGAGAAGGGCGGCGATTCAGTCGTCATCATCGGCTGCTGCGACCTCGGCTTCGAGAAGCAGGCCTACATGGCATTCGAACTCGGCCTCAAGGCCGTTGATCCGGCGTACACGCAAACCTATGTGCAGACCGGTGACTTCCCGTTCGACTTCGACAACACGGCCAACGCCACCGCTGCGTTGCAGACGGCCATCGACAACGGCGTCGACGCTGTGTACCCGTACCTCGGCGGCGCCCATCGCCCGGTGGTACAGGCCGCCAACGCTGCCGGGTTGATCACGATGAGCGCCGGATCGTCGAAGGTGTGCGAGAGCACCGAGGATCTGAAGTACGACATCGCCGTGAAGTTCGACGGCGGCGACTACGTCACGGCAGTCATGAAAGAGATCATCGCCGGCACCTTCAAGGAGGGCGACATCAAGCAGTTCAAGGTGGGCGTCGACCCAGAGCCGGGTGCGGTGATCTGCAACCCCACCGCCGACGAGCAGATGGCGATGGACGCGGTGTACAAGCAGATCGCGTCAGGTGATCTCGCCGATGCGCTCGGCAAGATCAACGGCATTGCGTTTGCTCCGGGCTGACCTGCGCCAGTGACCCAAATGCCCGATCACCGGGTGGGCGGGGGCACCGAGTCCCCGCCCGCCGCGGAGTTCATCGACATCTCCAAACGGTTCGGGCGGGTCGTCGCTTGCGATCACGTCGACTTGGCATTGCATCGGGGCCGGATCCACGGCATCCTCGGCGAGAACGGCGCCGGCAAGTCGACGCTGATGAAGATGCTGATCGGCCTGATCCTGCCCGACTCGGGCCACATCCGCCTGCGCGGCGAGGAGGTCAAGATCGTCGACCCGATCGAGGCGGCGCGCCGCGGCATCGCCATGGTGCACCAGCACTTCAGCCTGGTCGAGCCGCTGACCGTATGGGAGAACGTGGCCCTCGGCGACACCGGCCGACTCGACCCGCGGCAGGTGCGGCAGCGCGTCGGAGAGATCAGCGAGCAGTACGGCCTGGAGATCGACCCCGACGACCGCATCGCCGACCTGACGGCGGGCATGCGCCAGCGAGTCGAGATCATCAAGTGCCTGCGGCGTGACCCCGAGATCCTGGTGTTCGACGAGCCGACCTCGGTCCTGTCGCCGGCCGAATCGCAGTTCCTGTTCCAGGCGCTGCGCCGTGTCGTCGACGAGGATCGCAAGGCCGTGGCGTTGGTCAGCCACAAGTTGGCCGAGGTGATCTCGGCCAGTGACGAGATCACGATCATGCGCGACGGCAAGGTGGTCGATCATCGCCCGACCGAAGGCTCCGACCCTGCCACGCTGGCCCGGGCGATGGTCGGCCGCGATGTCGTGCTACGGCGCGAGCACGCTGCCTTCGGTGTGCTCGGCGAATCCATACGAGCACCCGGAACCAACCGGCGCGCGGACCAACACGCGGTGCTGCGGGTCATGAACGCATCGGTCCACGGCCGCGACGGGCACGTGCTGCTCGACCGGCTCCATCTGGAGGTGTACCCAGGCGAGATCGTCGGTGTTGCCGGAGTCGACGGCAACGGCCAGCGAACGCTCGGTGACCTCTTGTCGAGCCTGTGCGCGGTCGACGGCGGCTATGTGGAAGCCGACGGGCAGATCGTGACCACCGGTCATGCCGGGGCGATGGCGCGGGCAGGCATCGCAGTGATCCCCGAAGACCGTCACGACAGCGGTTGTGTGCTCGACTTCAGCGTTGCCGAGAACCTGTTCATCGCCGATCCCGAGCGTGTATCCCGACGCGGGCTGATGAGCCGCAAGCAGATGCACGAGCAGGCAGCCAAGCTCATCGAGCAGTTCGACATCGTGTGCGGTGGGCCACGCTCGCCCATGTGGTCGCTCAGCGGCGGCAACCAACAGCGAGTCGTGCTGGCTCGCGAGCTCTCACACGGCCCGCGAGTGCTGGTGGCCGCGCAACCGACTCGCGGCCTCGACGTCGGTGCAATCGAGTACATGTCATCACAACTACGCGCCGCCGCCGATCACGGCGTAGGGGTGCTGCTGATCTCCACCGAGCTCGAGGAGATCCTCGATCTTGCCGATCGCATCGTCGTGATGTCGAACGGAAGGATCGCCGGCGAGATGCGACGCGACGCCGTCGACATGGCCGCGCTGGGTCTGATGATGAGTGGTGCCAATGAGTGACGTCGGCGAACACATCGTCACCGGCATCGACGAGGACGAGGTCGCGTCCGCGGCCCTGCAACGATCGAAGTTCGGAATCACCACCGAGGTCATCGGTCTCTACGTGCTCTGCCTGTTCGTCGCCCTCGCCCTCGCAGCGATCTGCGTGGCCGCAACCGGTGGATCGTGGACCAACGTGTACACGGCGATCCTCGACGGCAGCATCCGCAAGCCCGGCCGGTGGGGACTGACCCTCGGCATCTCGGCCCCGATCCTGCTCGTCGCCCTCGGCACCATCGTCAACGGTCGTGCCGGGCTGGTGAACATCGGCCAAGAGAGCCAGTTGGTGATCGGGTCGTGCTTCGCCGCGTATGTCGCCGTCCGCCTCGGAGGGCCGGGCCCGTTCGTGCTGATCATCGCCATGCTGTGCGGGGTGATCGGAGGCGCGTTGTGGGCGGGCATCGCCGGCGCCCTGCGGTACTACCGGAACGTACCGGAGGTGCTGAGCACATTGCTGTTGGGCACCGTGGCCGCCAACTTGATGGGCTGGGGATTGCGCAAGCCCTGGCTCCTGTTGGCACCGGCTGCCGGGCGCGCCAACCGCAACCAGGTCAGCGAACCGCTGGCCGCCGACACCCGCATCCCCCGAGTCACCTGGTTCGGCAACGAGTTCCCCATCAGCGTCTTGGTGGCGCTGGGATTGACTCTGATCGTGTGGGTCGTGCTCGATCGCTCGGTCTTCGGGTTCCGCCTGAGGATGCTCGGCCGCAACCCGCGGACTGCCCGGCGCGCGGGTGTCGCCGAGCGTCGCTACGGCATCGGCGCCATGCTGGCGTCCGGAGGTTTCGCCGGGCTCGCCGGCGGTGCGATGCTGGCCGGCGGCGATTTCGGGAACTACCAACTCGTTGCCAACTTCGGTGCGGGCATCGGCTTCGCCGGCCTGCTCGCCGCGCTCGTCGCCCGACAGCGGGTCGTGATCTTGATCTTCGTCGCGTTCTTGTTCGGGTGCATGCGCACGGGCTCCGGGTTCCTGCGTGCGACCGGTGTGTCGGGTCGCATCGCCGACGTCGTGCAGGGCCTGCTCGTGCTGGCCATGCTGTTGCCGCCCGCAATCCTGTATGTCCGCGAGCGTCGCCGGGCGCTGTCCGCCTCGAGCACGAGGGTCTGACCATGGGCAACTTCTTCTCGGCGCTCGGCGACATCGCCTCCAACGAGAGCGCCTACCGCAATGCCATCATCGCTGCCGTGGTGCTGCTGTTCGCCGCATCGGGCGAACTGATCGCCGAGAAGGCCGGCACCATCAACATCTCCCTCGAGGCGATGCTGCTCGCCGGCGCCTTCGCCGCGGCGATCGGTGTCGACGTCACCCACTCGACGTGGATCGGCTTGCTGTTCGCCGCGATTGCCGGGCTGCTGGTCGCCGCCATCCAGGCCAATATGAGCCACCGGCTGCCCGCCGATCAGTTCGTGGTCGGCCTGGTGCTGAACGTGCTCGTGCTCGGCCTCGTCGGCTTCCTCACCAGTTCGATCAACCCGAAGTCGTCGGTCGTCGGTCGCTTCGAGATCCCGGTGCTGGCGCGCATCCCACTCGTCGGCCCGGCCCTGTTCGATCAGCCGTGGGTGTTGTATCTCGTCTACCCGGTTTTGCCCCTGGTGTGGTGGCTGATCTACCGCACCCGCTGGGGGCTGGCGGTGCGGGCCGTCGGCGAGGACCCCAACGCGGCCGACGTCTCCGGATTGCACGTCAACAAGTTGCGCCGTCAGACCATCTACCTCACTGGGCTACTCGCCGGGATCGGTGGCGGCTACTTCCTGTTCGCCCGATCCGGCAGGTTCGAGGATTCGCTGATCGGTGGGCGCGGTTTCATCGCCATCGCTGCGGTGATCTTCGGCGGGTGGACATTGAAGGGCACCGTCGCCGGGTGCGTCACGTTCGGGCTGGTCGGCTCGTTCGTGCTGACGATCCCGTCACTCGGCTACCAGTCGATCGATTCGTCGTTCCTGGCCATGGCCCCCAACGTGGTCACGGTCGTAGCGATGGCCGTGTTCGCCAAGCGAGTGCGCCAACCCGGTGCGCTGGCGCGACCGTTCATCCGCGGCCTCAAGTAGGTCGTGCCCGCTATCCCAGCAACTGCTCGACGGAGAACTCCACGTTGTTGCCGTCGGGATCGGTGACGATGCAGATGTAGCCGACGACCGTATTGCGGTACATCGGGCCCAGCAGCAAGCAGCCGTCCTCCTTGGCCATCGCTGCGATCTGATCGACCTCTTCGCGACTGTCGAGCGAGATGCCGAGATGGCTGATCGATCGGAGGAAGCCGTACTCCTCTTTGATGTCACCGGTGATGGCAGTCGGCAACTTGCCACAGATCAACACGATCACGAACCGCGCCGCGTCGGCGGTCACGTCGCGCTGATTGGCGAGCCACACCGTGCGCAGGCCGGAGTCCGGGTCGAGACGTTCCTGGATGTTGACCAGGGTCGTGTAGCGCTCGTAGAACGCCATCGTCGCGTCCAGATCGCGGACCGGAAGGGCGATGTGGGTGAGCAGTGAAGGAGGCGGGACACTGCGATTCATCGGTCCAGCCTAGGTGCACTACGGTCTGACCATCAGACCAGACCTGATCATCGCCGGGGGCGACGTGGTGACGATGAACGACACCCGCGAGGTGTTGCTCGGCGGATCAGTCGTCGTGACCGATGGGCTCATCGCCGCGATCGGGTCGACCAGGGAGCTGCGCGCCGCGCACCCCGATGCGACGGTGATCGATGCAACCGATTGCGTCGTCACCCCGGGAATGATCAACGCCCACCAACACCTGACGGGCGATCCGTTGGTGCGTAGCTGCATCCCCGACCTGCTCGCGCCGGGGGCATCGATCTTCGAATGGGCGGTGCCCATCCACGCCCAGCACACGGCTGACGACGATGAGTTGTCGGCCACGTTGTGCGCTATCGAATGCGCCCAGAACGGGGTCACGACGGTGGTCGAGGCCGGCACCGTCGCCCACCCCGATCGTGTCGCCAAGGCGATGCAGGCGGTCGGGATCCGCGGCACCGTGGGCACATGGGGTTGGGACATCGAGGAAGGTCCGTTCGTCGGTACCGCGGCGGAGGTGCTCGATCGTCAACGAGCCGTCGTCGAAGCCTTTCCTGCGGGTGGGCTCGTCGAGGGTTGGGTCACCTTGGTCGGCCACGATCTGGCCAGCGATGAGCTGCTCGGCGGGGCGGCGGAACTTGCCCGTGCGATGCGGACCGGCATGACCATGCACCTCTCCCCCACGTCGTCGGATCCGGAGAACTATCTGGCCCGAACCGGTCGTCGCCCGGTCACGCACCTGCAGCACCTCGGCGTGCTGGGACCGAACCTGCTGCTGGCCCACGGCGTGTGGCTCGACGACGAGGAGATCGACCTGGTGCTGTCGACAGGTACGGCGATCGCCTATTGCCCCTGGGCGTACCTGCGGCTCGGCCAAGGCGTCACCCGGGTCGGCCGCCACGCCGAGATCGTCGAGCGTGGTGGTCGAGTGGCGTTGGGTTGCGACGCCAGCAACGCCGGCGACGTCGCCGACATCCTTCGCGCTGCGGCGTTGGCGGCAGGAATTGCCCGCGACGCCCGGCTGGAACCACAGCGGTTCGGGGCCCACCAGGCGTTCGAGATGGCCACGATCGCCGGGGCCGAGGCACTCGGGATGGCAGATCGCATCGGGTCACTGACCGTCGGCAAGCAGGCCGACATCGTCGTGCATCAAGCCAGCGACTGGGGATGGTTGCCGCGCGGCGACATCGGGCTGCAGCTCGTCTGGGGCACCGACGGTCGAACCGTGCGCGATGTCGTGATTGCCGGGCAGCCCGTGATCCGAGACGGCCGATGCGTCACCGTCGACGCTCCGGCGCTGCGCAACGAAGCGCGCGAGCGACAACGTTCGTTGCTCGATCGCGCCGGCCTCACCATTCCTCACGTCTGGCCACAGGTCGATGCCCGCTGACCGGCTCAGCGGCGCAGCGAGGTCAGTAAGGTCGCGTCGATGAGCGGGATCCTGTGCGACAGTGAGGCGTTGACGAACTCGTGGCATCCGGTCGCGCGATCCGTCGAGGTCGCGACGCAGCCGGTCGCGGTGACGCTGCTCGGTCGGCGGGTGGTCCTGTGGCGCACTCCATCCGGCGCGGTACTTGCCGCGCCCGACCGTTGCCCACATCGCCAGGCTCCCCTGTCCGCCGGCACCGTCACCGACGGCTGTCTCTCGTGTGCGTACCACGGCTGGACATTCGGCGACGAGGGCCGTTGCGTGCGCGTGCCGTCGGCCAACGAGGGGGTTCCGCCTCCGCCACGTGCCCACCTCGAGCCGTTCGGCTGCGACGAGCGCTATGGGCTCGTGTGGGTCTGTCTCGGAACACCATCTGCGCCGGTCCCCTGCATTGCCCAAGAGAACGACCCGTCGTTCCGCCGTATCAACACACCGGTCGAGGTGTGGAACTGTTCGGCAACGCGCATGGTCGACAACTTCCTCGACATCACCCACTTCCCGTTCGTGCACACCGGAACGTTCGGCCGCGCCCAAGACACGCAGGTCCCGAGATTCGAGCTGCAGCCGCTCGACGACGGGTACTACGGCTACCGGTACCAGGTGATGGCCAACAACACCACCGGCGCTCTCGTCAGCGGCCAGAACGAGCAGGTCGTTCACCGCGTCATGACCTCGGGTTTCAGCATGCCGTTCGTCGTGCGCAGCACGATCCAGTACGACTCCGGTCTCGAGCACATCCTGCTGCTGCTGTCCACGCCGATCGACGACGTCACGTCGTACTTCACTTTTGTCGTGTGGCGCAACGACGACTTCTCGGTCTCGGCCGAGGAGATCATTCGCTTCGACCTGGCGATCGGCGCGGAAGACAAGCGAATGCTCGAACAACTCGATGGCGTGCTTCCGCTCGATCAAACCACCCTGGTCAGCGTGCAGGCCGACAAGTGCAGCGTCGAATGGCGCCGCCAACTCGCCGACTTCATCAACATCTGAGTACGCCACTCAGGTGAGGTGAATGGATTTTGAATCGGCACCGCATGTTGTGTCAGCCGTGTGGCCACATCGAGGCCCTGTCGTCGCTGCCAGGCCCGCGCAGATCGAAAGATCTGGCAGGCTGATCACCATCGCACACTCCCCGGGAGTGCACGAGATCGGCAGTTCGGAGGCAGTCCGGCTGTTTGATTCTCGCTGGCGCGTGGTGTCGAGCGCACTCGATGGCCAGTAGCTGACCGTCTCAGCGACGGTGGTGCCGCGACCACCGTCGAAATGTTCGTGCGTTCGAGCGTGGATGCGCGCGGATCGCTTCTGAGTCCGCAAATCTGGCCGTCGTCGAGAGCAATCGATGCGAGGCTTCTCCAAATGGACGGCTTTGATCCGCAGCACAGCTTCGACGACGAAGTAGCTCGTCACTATGACGACCACTTGCGCGGCGACGAGGAGGACGCCGCCACGTTCCTGGCCGACCTGGCAGGCGAGGGACGGCGCTCGAGTTTGCCATCGGCACCGGACGAATTGCTCTTCCACTCGCTGCCCGGGGCGTTCGCGTGGATGGCACGAACTCGCTGCCGATGGTGGAGCACCTCCGCACCAAGCCCGGGGGGGCTCGCGCCGGAGGTCGCCATCGGTGACATGTCCAGCACCGTGCTCTTGCATCGATACCAACTCGTCTCTGTGGTCTACAACACGACCTTCAACCTTCTCACGGCCGATGATCAGGTGCGCTGCTTCGAGAACGCCGTTCACCACCTCGCCAACGACGGGGTCTTTGTAGTGGAAGCCGCCGTTCCGACCGCGTGGATCACCCGTGAGAATCCCGAGTACGTCCGCGCTACACACGTCGGCCTGAGCCAAGTGCGTATCGACGTGGCCCGCTACGACCCAGTCACTCAACTCTTCGAGAAGAACCAAGTAGAACTCACGCCCTCAGGAATCACGATGCGACCAATCGTGCTCCGTCTCATCACACCCGGAGAGATGGACTCGATGGCGCGAATTGCCGGGCTGCGGCTGGTGCATCGGTACGCCTCGTGGCGACGCGAACGATTCGAGACAGCGAGCCGCGCCCACATCTCCGTCTACGCACGAACCTGACGATCCATCGGATGCGCCCTCCGCCCTCAGATAGCGCCGAATGCCCAGTCGCTCCGGCGCGTCGGCGCAAGGACATCGTCGAGTACAGACCAACAAGTGCGGATCGGCAGATCGGTACACACCAGGCCATGGGGGAAGTGCGTACTTTCGACGCGCCCTGTCTGCTCTGAAAGTACGAACTTCCATGGCAACCGCCTGCATTCGTGCGTTTGAGTGAGCGATAGCGCGATCGATCGCGGTATCGCTGACACAAACTCTTGGTCGCGGTTGACCCGCCCCGATTGCCCAGTGATATGGAGCGGGTTCGCAACCGACATACAGGCCGTTTGCCGGGGTTATTGCACTCGGCTGACACAAGCCGTCGTGCCGATTTACTGACTACCGGGAGCCGAGATTGCGCACAGGCTCCTTGGGCTCAGATGGCGGCGGGGGCGTCGACACCCAACTCGAATTTGAGGTACTCCTCGCCGGTGTCTTCCCAATCCTCGAACTGGATGACGCCCATCTCCTCGAATCGGCGGCGCAGCCACTTGTCGTTGCGGTCGAGCAGGCCGAGCTTCTTGCAGTTCGGTACGATCTTGGAGAACAGCATCGACTGGAACACCTGCCGGGTCGGATCCTCCAGCACCAGCGGCACGATGTCGCGCACTTTCACCTCCATGCGCTCCCACACCTCTTGCTGCATGAAGCGGTCTCGCATTCGGATGGCGGCCTCGAAGGCGAACTCCTGGCGATCCTTCATCTCGGCATCGCTCAGCGAGTCGTAGACCTCTTTCAGCGACAGCACACCGAAGGCCACGTGGCGGGCCTCGTCGCTCATCACGTAGCGCAACAACTGCTTCAGCAAGGGCTCGTTGGTGAACTGGTGCATGAAGCCGAAGGCTGCCAGCGCCAAGCCCTCGACCATCACCTGCATGCCGAGGTACGTCATGTCCCACCGGCTGTCGTTGACGATGTCGTCGAGCAGCATCCGCAGGTGTGAGTTGATCTGGTACTTGCCGCCCAGCTTCTCGTCGAGATAACGGGCGAACACCTCCACATGGCGGGCCTCGTCGACGACCTGGGTGCTCGCGTACAACTTGGCGTCGTACCACGGCACGGTTTCGACGATCTTGGCCGTGCACAGCAGCGCACCCTGCTCGCCGTGCATGAACTGGCTGAGGCTCCAGTTGCGGCTCTCGACGCCGAACTCGAGCCACTTCTTCTCGTCCCACTTCTCGACCGGTGTGCCGATGTACACCGATGCGTCGATGCCGGTGCCGATCAGTGCCTGATCCTCGGCGACGGTCTTTTCGATATCGACCTCGGTGTCCCACGGCAGATCGGTGGTGGCGTTCCACTGCCCGACCTTGGCCTTCTCGTACAGCTTGCGCAGTGCCGGGCGGCTCAGCGAGTAGTCCCACGTGAAGATGGTGTCGGCGTTGTTCTTGACGATGTGGGCGACCTCGTTGGGGTCGTGGGTGGGGATGGCCAAGATGGCATCGATGTCGTTGATCTCGGCACGGCCGATGATCGTTTCGTTGTCGTTGTGGGTGACAGTCATTTGGTCAGCTCCTGGTCAGAGATGGCTGGAAGGCCGGAAGGATGAAGGCTTGGATGAACGTACGGGCGGATTCGGGTTCGCCGAGGTCGACCTGCTCGGACGGGGCGAGGAAGTAGCTGATGACCAGACGGGCCAGCAGCTCGACCAGTCGGGCACCCTCGCGACGCGGCAGATAGCCGTCGACCAATGGGGCGAGGAACAATGTCGCGACGCGGATGATGCGTGGCAGTCCATCAACGGTCAGCTGGCCGAGCGTGTCGCCTGGCTCGCTGGCCAGCATCACAGACAGGTGCTGATCGCTGCGCAATTCGTGGATCGCGTGCATGACGCAGCGAACCAACAGATCCTCGAAGTCGGTGGCCCCGTCGAGGTGGGCGCTCAACCGGGTGAAGAAGTCTTCGATGTCGCGCACCCGCAGTGCCTCGAACAAGACCTCCTTGCCGCCGGGGAACATCCGGTAGAGGGTGGCTCGAGACACGCCGGCTTCGGTGGCGATGTCTTCGATGGTGACCTTGGCGAGCCCCCACCGCTCGCAACAGAACTTCGCCGCGTCGAGAACGCGCAGCTCTGCGGGGTCAAGAGTCATTCGTGAGACGATAAGACAATTAGTGTCTCACTGTCAATGGGTCGGACGAACCACCGAGGCTTGAAGTGGTCGTCACAGCCTGCCGGCGTCGATGATCCGCTGCACGAACGCCTTGGTGCGGTCCTGCTGTGGGTTCTCGAAGATCTGCTCAGGGTGCCCTTCTTCGTGGATGACGCCTTCGTGCAGGAAGCAGATCTTCGACGCGACCTCTTTGGCGAACCCCATCTCGTGGGTGGCCAGCATCATCGTCATCCCGTCCGCCGCCAGGTCGCGCACGATGTTCAAGACCTCGCCGACGAGTTCCGGATCGAGCGCCGACGTGATCTCGTCGAGCAGAAGTAGATGGGGCTCCATCGCCAAGGCGCGCACGATGGCGACGCGCTGCTGCTGGCCGCCCGACAACCGGTCGGGATACTCCTTGGCTTTGTCGTCGAGCCCAATGCGCTTCAGCAAGGCGATGCCACGCTCCTCGGCCAGTTCTTTCGACAGCCCGAGCACCTTGACCGGCGCCAAGGAAACATTGGCCATCACCGTCATGTGGGGAAACAGGTTGAAGCTCTGGAAGACGATCCCGACTTCCCGGCGCAGTGCATCGACGTCGATCCCGCGTCCACTGACCCGATCACCGCCGAGGCGGATCTCACCACTGTCGACGGTCTCCAGTTGGTTGATGCAGCGCAGCATGGTCGACTTGCCGCTGCCGGACGCACCGATCAGACAGACAACCTGGTGCAACTCGACATCGAGGTTGATGCCGCGCAGGACCGGGTTCGTGCCAAACGTCTTGTGCACGTCGCGGAGTTCGAGAAATGCCATCAGCTACGCCCAGCCAGTGTTCGGGCCTGCTGGCGGCGGATCAGGCCGTCGAGCCAGCGGGTGAATGGGATCGTCACGAGCAGGAACAACAGCGCCGACATCGAGTACGCGGCGAGCGTACCCCTGGAGTTGTTGACGAATCGGGCCCGACTGACCACGTCGAGCACCCCGAGAGCACCGATCAGCGAGGTGTCTTTCTGCAACCCGATGAAGTCGTTCAGCAGGGGTGGGATCACCCTGCGGACGGCCTGCGGCACCACCACGTGGCGCATCGTCTGCGAGTACGACAGTCCCAGCGATCGGGCGGCCGCGGTCTGGCTCCAATGGATCGACTCGATGCCGGCGCGATACACCTCCGATACGTAGGCGCCGTACGTGAGGCTGAGGGCCAGGATCGCGTAGTCCATGTCGGAGAAGTTGCCGAGGATCGGTACGTGAGCCTGTGGCAGACCGAGGCCGATGATGAGGATGACGAGCAGCGCAGGCACCCCGCGGAAGACGTCGACGTAGACGGTGACCAGCAATCGCACGGGCTTGCACGCCGGCCCGGGCAACAGGCGCAGGACCGCGATCACCAGTGCCCAGATCAGCACGATGATCTCGGCGATCAAGAACACCTGCACATTGATCCAGAAGCCCTTCAGCAGCGACCACCACGCACGACCATCGGTCAACGTCGCCCATCCGAAGAAGACCTGGGCCACAGCGTGATGATTGGTGACCAGCAGCCACGCCAGGAAGGCGACGATGTAGACCGACAGGCCGATACCGACCGCGTACCACGACCAGTCGCGGGCTCGCTCGCCCTCGACTCGTGCCGACTCGATCTCGCCCTCGCGGGCCAGGCGAGCGGCACGCATCGAGTGCCTCATCGCCGGCACGCCCGCCGGAGGGAACAACAAGGCGATGGTGGCCGCCCTGCGATACGTCAACACCCGGCCCACCCGCCGCATGGCGAGTGGGCCGGATGCCCCCGAGACGTTCAACTCAGGCTCACACGGGGATTTCGACGAAGGGAACCGTCGACGGGTCGCCACCGAGGTACTTGGCGATCAAGGCGTTGATCGAGCCATCGTCGATCAGGCCCTGGATGATCGGGTCGAAGATCTCCTTCTTGCCACTGCCCTTGCCGAAGATCGCGCCGTACTCCTCGCCGGTCTTGAACTGGGCGACGACCTCTTCCTTGCCACTCGACTGGGCTGCCTGACCGAGGTTGATCGGCGTGTCGATCATGACGCCGTCGACCGTGCCGGCCGAGAGTGCCGCATAGGCAGAGGCCAGGTCGGGGAACGACTTCACCTTGTCGAGCTTCCAACCGGGCACTTCGCCCGACGTCACGTCGAACTCGGCAGTCGTCGAGGCCTGCACACCGATGCTCAACTTCTTGACGTCTTCCCAACTCGTCACCGTTGTGCCCTTGTTGACGAGCAGCCCCTGGTCGGCCTTGAAGTACCCGACGGAGAAGTCGACGACCTTGGCGCGGTCGGGGGTGATGGTCACCTGCGAGAGCACGATGTCGTAGCTCTTCGGATCGATCTGACCGGCGACGATGGCGTCGAAGTTCTCGTTGCGGAACTCCATCTTCAGGCCACACCAACTGGCCAACATGTTGCCGAGGTCGAACTCGATGCCGCTCTTGATCGCATCGGGGTCGACCTCTTGCTTGGTGGTGCCCCAGAAGTTCGGGCCAGGCAGGCTGGTGACGACGCTGAGGACGCCGGCCTTCACCGGCTTGCAGTCATTGGCGGCCGCCGCGGTGCCCCCCGGCGCGACGGTGCCGCCCGCAGCGGGTGTCTTGGTGTCGCTGCCACAGGCGGCGACCAGAAGTCCAGCGGCCATCAGGCCGGCGATCAGTCGAGTTGTCTTCATGAGTGATGTTCTCCGGTTGTTCACGTCTCGGCGGCGGAGGCCGCGACGGACACGGTAGTCCACACCGCGCCGACGCCGAATCCTCGAGCAACGGCGCACCGGCCTCGACAACCTCATGGTTTAAGGTGCGCTCACGATGGACACCACTGCGGCAGACGACGTCCTCGAGCCGCATGAGCGAGCGGCCTACGGACCATTTCTCGTGGTCGCGTTCGTCGGCCTGGTCGTGTGCACGAACATCGCCAACATCGTGTTCGCCCGCTGGGTGAAAACACAGCCGGACCAACTGATCATGCTGTCGTCGCGCAATCGGTACCTGATCGGCGCTGTCGGCGCGGGGATCTCGCCCGTTTCCTACGCCGTCATTGCGACGATTCGCCTGACGCTGGCAGCCGCAGTGTGCCACTTCCTCGGCCGGGCATATGGCGACCACGCCCTGCGGTGGTTCACGCGATTCCTCGGGATGACGACCGAAGCCGTCGACCGTTTCGAGCAGCAGTACCGCACCGCGGAGTGGGTGCTCATCCCCATCTTCGTCGGCAGCAACATCGTCTTCGTGCTCAGCGGGATGGTACGCACTCGCTGGAGGCGGATCGTGCCGCTGCTGCTGGTGGGGATCGCAGGGCGCTTGGCCTTGCTGTGGTGGCTCGCCAAGCAATTCGAATCGGAGGTCAAGACGGCGATCAACTTCCTCCAACGCTTCCAGTTGCCGATCATCATCGGGTCCATCGTGCTGGTCGTGCTCACCAACGTCGCCAACATCCGCCGGGGACGAAGCTAGGAAGCCCCGGCGATACTGCTGGGGACGTCGCACCGGCCTCAGGTAGACATCTCGCCGTGGCTCAGACTGCACTCGGGGAAACCCTGTCAACACCGTGGTGCACTCACAACTCGTGCCGGAGATCGCCCGGGAACCCGATGACGACGCCGCGGTCGCCGCGCTCGGCTGATCGCCGGCCCTGATTCACATGCCCAGGAACGCCTCGAGCCCCAGAGTCACGCCGCGGTGGTCGGCGATGTGCTTGCAGGCCAGGATCACGCCGGGGATGTAGCTGACGCTGTCATAGCTGTCCTGGCGGATCGTGAGGGTCTGACCGGCCGCGCCGAGGATCACTTCTTGGTGGGCGACAACGCCGCGCATTCGCAACGAGTGCAGGCGGATCCCGCCAGGGCCTTCGCCACCGCGGGAGCCCGGGTACGCCTCGTGTTGGGTCTGATCGGCCGTCCACTCCCCCGACGCCGCGGCCATCCGCCGCGCCGTGGCGATCGCGGTTCCCGAGGGCGCGTCGATCTTGCCCTCGTGATGCATCTCGATGATCTCGGCGCTGTCGAAGTACGGCGCGGCCAGTTCGGCGAACCGCATCATCAGCACCGCGCTGATCGAGAAGTTGGCAACGATCACGCAGTTGCTGCCGCTGAACTCCGTGCGGAATCCTTCGACGTCGGCGTCGGTCAGGCCGGTCGTGCCGACGACGGCGTGCATGCCGTGCATGGCCAGCCACGGCACGGTCACCCGGGCGGCCTCGGCGTTGGTGAAATCGACGACGACGTCGCACCCGGCATCGGCGAGCGACCGGAGGTCACCGGTGAGGGTCACCCCGTTACGCACTTGCCCGGCCGCGCTGCGATCGATCGCTGTGACGAGCTCGAGATCATGGTCGAGCTCGACCGCGAGGCACACTGCGCGACCCACCTGTCCTCCGGCACCGACGACTCCCACTTTGGTCTGCGACATGCCATTGACCGTAGCCGTCATCGGCTGCGTGTGGTGGCTGGCGTGCGTCAGGCAGTGGGGCCGACGGTGACCACGATCGGGTCGGATGTGAAGACACGATCGATCGTGCGCTTCACCGCCGTCTGATCGACGGCTGCCCAGCGAGCCACTTGGTCGGCGATTGGGCGGATCGAGCCGGTGGTGATCAACTGGCCGCCGTTGCGGGCCATGCGCGCACCGGTGTCTTCGAGACCGAGCTCGAACGCCCCGGTGAGGTACCCGACGGCGACATCGAGCTCGTCGTCGGAGATGCCGTCACTGATCAGGCGATCGAGTTCGGATCGCATCAGCCCGATGACCTCGTCGCCGTGCTCGGGCTGCGTGCCCGCGTACATCTGGAACGCGCCACTGTCCGCGTACGCCGAGACGCCGGAGTACACCGAGTAGGCCAGGCCACGACGCTCCCGGATCTCCTCGAACAGACGGCTCGACAGGCCCCCGCCGAACACGTGGTTGACGACGTCGAGTGCTTCGCGATCGTCATCACCGCGGGCCAGCGAGCGACCGCCCATCACGATGTGCACCTGTTCGGTGTCATCGTCGATCGAGTCATGAGCACCGACCGCCTCGGGCGCATGTCGACTCGAACGGTGGCCCGAGGCACGAACCTCGGCAAACGAATTCGAGATCAGCCGCAACGCTTCGTCGTGGTCGATCGGTCCAGCCAGCGTGACGACCATCGAGCCGGCGTGGTAGTGGGATTCGAAGAATTGCCGAACATCGGTCGCAGTGATCGCCTGCACCGTCTCGCGATCGCCGGCGGTCTCCCGACCGAGCGGATGCCCGACGAAGAGCTGGGCGGCGAACATGCGATGGGCGACGTCGTCGGGCGAGTCGTCGTCCATCGCCAGTTCTTCCAGGATCACCAGGCGCTCGCTGTCGACGTCGCTCTCGCGCAGCGCCGGCCGGATCAACACATCGCCCAACAAGTCGACACCGAACACGGCGTGCCGCGCCGGCAGACGGCAGTAGTAGGCGGTGTACTCCTTGGAGGTGAAGGCATTGAAATCGCCACCGACGCGATCGACGGAGCGGGAGATCTCCTGTGACGTGCGGGTGGGGGTGCCTTTGAACAGCAGGTGCTCCAGGAAGTGGCTGACGCCACTGAGCTCGGCCGGCTCGTCGCGCGAACCGACACCGACCCAGACACCGGTGGCCACCGACAACGCGCCAGGCACGTGTTCGGTGGCCACGGTGAGGCCGGATTCGAGTTGGGTGATCCGCAAATCGGTCAAAGAACCGAACGCTTCAATCAGCGATGGCGACGCGGGCCGCGGTTGCGGGCACCGCCGCGGTCGTCACGACGGGGGCCGCGGTCGTCGCCGCGGTCTGCCGCACCACCACCGGCTTCGCCACCGGGGCCGAGATCGCCGAGCTCTCCGGCGAGTTCAGCGTCGAACGCATCGTCGAAGCTGACGGCAACCGGGCGATCGCCGACTGCAACGGGATCACCCGAACCGGACGACGGAGCCGACGCCGCCGCAGGAGCGGAGCCACCGTCACCATTCGGGAACGGGTTCCACGAGGCAGCAGGAGTCAGACTGACCTTGCCCTTCTCGTCGATCTCCTCGACGATGACCTCGATCTCCTGGCCGAGCGTCAACACGTCTTCGACGTTGTTGATCCGCTTGCCCCTGCCGAGCTTGGAGATGTGCACCAGGCCGTCGCGACCGGGGAGGATGTTGACGAACGCACCGAACTTGGTGACGTTGACCACCCGACCCAGATAGGTCGCGCCGACGTCCGCCTTCGGCGGATCGACGATGGCGAGGATGCGAGCCTTGGCCTCTTCCATCTTCGACGCCTCGACGGCGCCGATGGTGACGATGCCGACCGAGCCGTCGTCGTCGACTGCGATGTCGGCGCCGGTCTCTTGCTGGATCGTGTTGATGACTTTGCCCTTCGGTCCGATGACCTCACCGATCTTGTCCATGGGGATGGTGATCGAGATGATCTTCGGTGCCGTGGCGGCAACCTCGGCGCGGGGCTCTGAGATGCAGGCGTTCATGTTGGCGAGGATCTCGGTGCGAGCTTCCTTGGCCTGATCGAGTGCGGCGGCCAGAACGTCGGCGGGGATGCCTTCGATCTTGGTGTCGAGCTGCAGCGCAGTCACGAACTCCGATGTGCCGGCGACCTTGAAGTCCATGTCGCCGAATGCATCTTCGGCACCGAGGATGTCGGTGAGGGTCGTGTACTTGCCTTCGGCATACACGAGGCCCATGGCGATGCCTGCGACGGCAGCCTTGATCGGCACACCCGCATCCATCAATGCCAGCGACCCGGAGCACACCGACGCCATCGACGTCGAGCCGTTGGAAGCCAGCACCTCGGCCACGAGGCGCAGCGTGTAGCTGAACTCCTCCTGGCTGGGCAGCACGGGAATGAGAGCACGGGCGGCGAGCGCACCGTGACCGATCTCGCGGCGCTTCGGCGAACCGACACGACCCGTCTCACCGTTGGCCCATGGGGCCATGTTGTAGTGGAACAAGAAGTACTTGTGGGTCTCCGGGCTGAGCGTGTCCATCAGCTGGTTCATGCGCGGCATGGCCATCGTGACAACGTTCATCACCTGGGTCTCACCACGCTGGAACAGGCCCGTGCCGTGCGCCGTCGGCAGCACGGTGACCTCGCTGCTGAGCGGGCGCAGGTCACGAGGACCACGACCGTCAATGCGCAGACCCTCGTCGACGATCCGCTTGCGGACCGACTTCTTGGTGAGGCTGCGAACAGCTTCTTTCACTTCGCGCTCGCGGCCGGCGAACTCTGCACCTTCGCCGCACAGCTTGTCGATGGCCTCGGCTGCAGCAGCGTCGGTGGCGGCATTGCGCTCGGCCTTGGCGCTGATCGTGACGGCCTTGGCCACACCGTCGGCGGCGATGGCCGCAACGGCGTCGAACACGTCCTGGCCGTATTCGACCTGGGGCGTGTACGTCATCGGGACGATTGGGCCGTGCGTGGCGATCACCGAGGCGACGAGCTGACGCTGCAGCGCAATCGATTCCTTGATGTACACCTTGCAAGCCTCGAGCCCGCCGGCGAGAACCTTCTCGTCGACCTTCGGGGCTCCGGCTGCGTAGTACTCCATGCTCTTGGCGGTTCCGCCGGCTTCGACCATCATGATCGCAACCTCGCCGCTGTCGAGCTGACGCCCGGCCACGACCAGTTCGAACGTGCTGGCGTCACCCTCTTCATAGGTGGGGTGAGGGATCCACTCGCCGGTCTGGCTGTGGGCGATGCGCACTGCACCGATCGGGCCGTCGAACGGGATGCCCGAGATCATCAGCGACGCCGAAGCGGCATTGATGCTGAGCACGTCGTGCGGGTTGGCCATGTCGGCGCCCATGACGGTGAGCACGACCTGGGTCTCGTTGCGGAACCCCTCCGGGAAGGCGGGGCGCAACGGGCGATCGGTCAGTCGACAGGTGAGGATTGCATCCTCGGTTGGTCGGCCTTCACGGCGGAAGAACGAACCGGGCACCTTGCCGGCTGCGTACGCACGCTCTTCGACGTCGATCGTCAGGGGGAAGAAATCTGTCCCTGGGCGAACGTCCTTGGCGGCATTGGCGGTGGCCAGCACCACGGTGCGACCGATGCTTGCCAGCACAGCGCCTTGGCTCTGCTGGGCAAGTTTGCCTGTCTCGAAGGACAGGGTCTTGTCAGTACCCGATACCGGGCCTGACACTCGAATGGCTTCTGCCATTGCGAGCTCCTTTCAGTTGTCGGCAC
>JBDTRP010000123.1:0-95251 GCA_039931555.1 Ilumatobacteraceae bacterium
CGACGACAAGACGGCAGCGCCGGCCGCTACCGGCGGACCCGCCGGTACGAGCGCACCTGCGGGGACCAGCGCTCCTGCCGGTACCGGGGCACCCGCGACCAATGGCGCCCCGGTGTCAGTCGGGCTGAACGAGGCGCCGACAGCAGGCAAGCCATACGATTCATTGAAGGCTGCGCTGGATGCGACTGGCATCCCGGTCGAGATCAACGGCGTCGACCACAACACCTTCCAGGACAACATCACCAACTACCTCGCCCAGCCGGAGGACGTGTTCACCTGGTTCGCCGGCTACCGGATGCGGTTCTTCGCCGACAAGGGCCTTGCCGGTGACGTCTCCGACGTGTGGGCCAATCTCCCCGACGATGCCGAGAGCTTCAAGACCGCCTCCACGGGCAACGACGACAAGCAATACTTCGTTCCGTTCTACTACTACCCATGGGCCGTGCACTACCGCAAGAGCCTGTTCGCCGAGAAGGGTTACAAGGTCCCGACCAACAAAGACGAACTGATCGCCCTCGCCACGAAGATGAAGACCGATGGGCTCATTCCGTTCGCCTACGCCAACGACGGCAAGTGGCCAGTTCAGGGCACGTTCGACATCTTGAACATGCGCACCAACGGATATCAGTACCACGTCGATCTGCTGGCCGGCAAGGAGAGTTGGACCGACGATCGCACCAAGGCCGTGTTCACGACATGGGCCGCGCTGTTGCCGTTCCACCAGGAGAACCCCAACGGCCGCAAGTGGGAAGAAGCCGCCACGGCACTCGAGAAGAAGGAAGCCGGCATGTTCTATCTCGGTACCTTCGTGGCCAGTAACTCCAAGGACCAGGCCTATCTCGACGACCTCGACTTCTTCAACTTTCCCGAACTGGATCCGGCGATCGGCGCCGACGCCCTCGACGCGCCGATCGACGGGTTCATGATGGCCGCAAAGCCGAAGAACCCCGACGGTGCCAGGGCCCTATTGACCGCACTCGGTCAGGCAGCGTCGTTCGATGCATACAACAAGGTGAACCCGAGCAACGTCGCGGTCAGTGGTAAGGCCGATACCTCGGCGTACAACGCAATCCAGAAGAAGTCGTCCGAGCTGGTGGGATCGGCGAAGAACATCGCCCAGTTCCTTGATCGTGACACGAGCCCTGACTTCGTCTCCAACGTGATCGGCGATGCCTTCGCCAGCTTCCACGCCGACCCGACGCAGATCGATTCGATCCTGAAGAGCATCGAAGAGCAGAAGTCGGCCTACCTGTAGCCTCGTCGGGCCTACAGGCGAATAACGGACCACCTCATGTCCGATGAAACTCTGACAACGGCGCCCCTTCCCAAGGGGCGCCGTCGTCGATTCAGTCAACTGTCGAAGAGCGACAAGATCTGGCTCTCGCTCATGGTCGGGATACCCACGACCATCCACATCGTGTTCGTGTGGCTACCGGCCATCTCGACGATCGTGCTGTCGGTCACGAAGTGGGACGGTCTCAAGTTGGGCACCTGGCAACTGCTCGGCTTCCGCAACTACTGGACGATCTTCACGGTGCTCGAGGACAAGCTGTTCCCGGCGTTGTTCAACAACCTCGTGCTGCTGGTATGGCTGTCGATCTGCAGTGCCGTGGGCATGTTGCTCGCCTACCTGCTCGACAAAGGGGTTCGGGGTACAGCGATCTATCAGAGCGTGTTCTACCTGCCAGTGGTCTTGTCGCTGGCAGTCGTCGGGTTCATCTGGAAGAGCGTGATGTTCAGCCAGGCCCAAGGTTTGTTCAACCTGGGTCGCGACAAGCCGATCGATTTCGTCGGCAACGCCGACAAGATCTTCACCGTGCACATTCCATTCCTGGACAACCCGTTGGGTCTGTCGAAGAACTTCGCCGCGCTGCTCGTGGCCATGGCGTGGCGACACATCGGGTACGTCATGGTGCTCTACCTCGCCGGGCTCAAGAGTGTCGACCCATCGCTTCGTGAGGCTGCATCGATCGACGGCTGCAACGAATGGCAGAGCTTTCGCCGCGTGGTCTTCCCGGTGATGAAGCCGATTAACGTCATCGTGTTCGTGATCACAGTGATCGAGGCGCTACGCGCCTTCGACATCATCGTGGCCCTGAAGGAGCCTGTCGGCACGTCGGTGATGGGCGTGCTCGTCAAGAAGAACCTGACGGGTGAAGGCGGCGGCAACGTCGGAGTCGGCTCGGCCTACGGTGTCGTTCTCCTGGCGCTCTGTCTCGGCTTCATCGTCTGGTACCTCGTCAATCACTACCGGGAGAACGAGTTTTGAGCGCGCGACTGACCCTGGTGGAACGCAAGCCCGGCTATTCAAAGCCGTTGCGCGTGCTCCTGTACGGCTTTCTCACGACCTTGGCGCTGGCCTGGCTCGTTCCAGTCGGAGGAGCCATCTACGCATCGCTGCGCCCTTACGGCGAGACCCAGACGAAGGGGATCTTCTCCTGGCCCGATTCGCTCGGCTTCTCCAACTACCGTGCTGCCTTCAAGCAGGGCAACATGAGCAAGACGTTCCTCAACACCGCGTTCATCGTGCTCCCATCGATCGTGCTCATCTTGTTGATGTCGAGCCTCATGGCGTTCGCCGTCAGCCGCTTCAGCTTCCGATTCAACGTCGCCCTGCTGCTGTTGTTCACGGCCGGCAACCTCCTGCCTGCGCAGGTGCTGTTCCAGCCGCTGTTCCAGTTCTTCAAAGCGGTGCCATGGCCCGATGCGATCAGCGACTCCAACACGGGCAGTCTGCTCGGCACCAAGATCGCCGTGATCATCGTGCACGTTGCATTCCAGACGGGGTTCTGCACCTTCGTGCTCAGCAACTACATGAAGACGATCCCGAAAGAGCTCAACGAGGCGGCGCTCGTCGATGGAGCCAGCGTGCCGCGCACGTTCTTCCAAGTCATACTTCCGCTCTGCCGGCCGGCGCTCGCCGCGCTTGCGACGCTCGAGTTCACCTGGCTCTACAACGACTTCTTCTGGGCGGTGGTGCTCATCAACAAGGGTGACGAACGCCCGATCACGTCATCGATCGCCAACCTCGGCGGCGCGTTCTTCACCAACGACAACCTCGTTGCGGCAGCGTCGATGATCGTTGCAATGCCCACGTTGTTCGTCTATCTCATCCTGCAGCGGCAGTTCATCAGCGGGTTGACGCTCGGGGCCAGCAAGGGGTGAGCTCGTCACAGCTCGGGTCGGCAAAGGAACCAGACCGCTGATGCTGCCCGTCATCGGATACTTCCGGCCATGGACGGATCCCACCGTCACGGCGATCGGCCGCTTGCCGATGCACGTGCCGATCGCTCGCACCGAGAAGCGCTCGCTCGACGGCACGTGGTCGTTCGCGCTGTTCAACCATCCCGACGTCGTGCCCGAGTCGGCGCTGACCGGCGAGTTGCCCTCGTCGCTGAGCGAGGTGATCAAAGAAGTCACCGTCCCCGGCAGTTGGACGATGCAAGACACCGGTGATTTCCCGCACTACACCAACGTGCAGATGCCGTTCCCCGGTCCACCACCGGCATTGTCCGAGCGGGTGACCACCGGGCTGTACCGCACGACGTTCGCCGTGCCCCGGCCGTGGAAGGGCTCGCAGATCGTGCTGCACGTCGGCGGGGCCGAGAGCGTGCACGCGGTGTACGTCAACGGCGTGTTCGTGGGGTACGGAACCGACAGCCGCCTGCCCAGCGAGTACGACGTGTCGCGATACGTGATCGCCGGCAAGACGAACGACCTGGCGATCGTCGTGGTCCGGTACAGCGCGGGCAGCTACATCGAGGATCAGGACCAGTGGTGGATGGCCGGCCTCCACCGCTCTGTCCACGTCGAATCCCGACCGCTCGTGCACATCGCCGACGTCCGCTGCGACGGCGACTTCGACCACACCTCGGGTGCCGGCACCGTGCGAGTCACGACCGAGATCGGCTTCGTCGCCCAGCCGTACGAGGGATGGACGGTGCGCACCACGCTGCGCACCCCGAAGGGTCGTGTGGTCGGCAAGCCGCAGACCTCGCCCGTGCCACACGCCTTCGCGGTTCCGTACGTCTTCGTGGGTCACGTGGTCAGCGCCCACTGGGCCGTGCCTACGCCAGCCCCATGGTCGGCGGAGGCCCCGAACCTGTATGAGGTCACCTGCGAGTTGCTCGACCCTGACGAGACGTTGGCCGAGACGACGACGCATCGCGTGGGCATGCGTCGTGTCGAGGTGGTCGATCGCCAGCTCCGCGTCAACGGCCAGCCGATCTGGATCTTCGGTGTGAACCGCCACGATCACCATCCTGATCGCGGCAAGGCAGTGAGCTCCGACGACATCCGCCAGGACCTCCAGCTGATGCGCGCCCACAACATCACCGCGGTCCGTACCTGCCACTACCCGAACGACAGCGTGCTGTACGACCTGTGCGACGAGTTGGGCATGTACGTGATCGACGAGGCCAACATCGAGAGCCACGCATACAACACCAGCATTTGCGACGACGCCCGCTACCGCCCCGCGTTCGTCGAGCGCGGGGCGCGCATGGTGCAACGAGATCGGAACCATCCGTCGATCATCCAGTGGAGCCTGGGCAACGAGAGCGGCTATGGCTCCAACCACGATGCCCTCGCAGGTTGGATTCGCCGAGTCGACCCCAGCCGGCCGCTGCACTACGAGGGTGGCGTGATGCACGGCGACGGAACTCATCCTCAGCGTTCGATGCAGAACTGGATCGACGGTGGGATGGAGGCCAGCGACACCACGTGTCCGATGTATCCGCAGATCGAGACGATCCGCCAATACGGCGCCGACGGGATCGGGACCCGGCCGCTGATCATGTGCGAGTACAGCCACGCGATGGGGAACTCGAACGGATCGCTGGCCGACTACTGGGAGACCATCACGTCGACACCCGGGTTGCAGGGTGGGTTCATCTGGGAGTTCAAGGATCACGGGTTGCGGCGTCGGCTGGAGGATGGCAGCGAGCGCCTCGCCTACGGCGGTGATTTCGGTGACACACCGCACGACGGCAACTTCGTCGCCGACGGGCTCGTCTCGGCCGATCTCGAACCGCATCCGGCGATGCGCGAGGTGGCATGGGTCTACCGGCCGGTCACCGTGTCGCTCGGCGGTGGTGCGCGCTCGCGTTCGTTGCGAGTCACCAACCGGCGATCGTTCGTCGGTCTCGGCGATCTGGTCGCCTCGTGGGAGTTGCTGGTCGATGGCGCCGTGGCGAAGCACGGGCGGCTGCGTGTGCCGAAGGTGAGCCCGGGCGAGACCGTCGACGTTCCGTTGCCGTGCCCTGTGCCGGCGGCCGGCGGCGAAGTACACCTGACGATTCGTTGGCAAGCCCGCCGCGACAGCTGGTTCGCCCCCCAGGGCCAACTGATGGCATGGGATCAAGTCGAACTGCGCGCCGTTCGACCCGCCCGAGACGTGGCCAGGCGACTGGCTGCATCGCCGCCATCGTCGGCGGCGCTCGACGACCTGCTGGTGCTGCCCGTCGAGCTGGCCTTGTGGCGTGCGCCGACCGACAACGACGGTTTCAAGCTGCTCCCCGAGCTCTCCGAACGCATTGGGGTCGGTGGCCAGGCGTTGCGACTGTGGAAGCAGGCAGGCCTCGATCAGACCCCGGCCGACGAGCTCGTCGAGCATCGCTGCGATCGCACGGTGTCCGACGACGGGTTCGCCGTCACCTACCGGCATCGTGTCCGCGTGCCGGCAGGGCTGGTCGATCTGCCCCGCGTCGGCGTGCGGTTCTCGTTGCCCGGCAGGTTCCGCGAGCTGCGCTGGTTCGGTCGCGGGCCCCACGAGAACTATCCCGACCGCAACGCCGGCGCAATGCTCGGCGTGTGGACCGGCAACCCCGACACGCCCCCGTATCTCGTCCCCCAGGAGTTCGGTCTCCGCACCGAGACCAGGTGGCTGGAATGCATCGATGCGCGCTCCGGTGACGTCGTCCGCGTCGATGTGATCGAGCCGGTCGCACTGCACATGTCGGCCACGAACTTCCGTTCCGAGGATCTGTTCGCCGCCGCAAATCAGGCCGACCTGTGGCCGCGCGACGAACTGGTCGTGCACCTCGACGTCGCTCACCGCGGACTCGGCACCGCCAGCTGCGGCCCCGACGTACTTCCGCAGTACCGGTTGCCCGCTGGCGACTACTCCTTCTCCTATCGCCTCACCCTGCGCCCACCCGACTAGCGCAGTTTCGGTCGCGAGAGCCATCATCACCAATTGGGCGGGGCGTTCGTGGGGTTCGCCTCTAGCATCGGAGGCTGTGTCGGAGCGCATTTCAGCAGAGGTCGTCGCCAAGGTTGCCCGGTTGGCCCGGCTCGACCTGACGCCGGAAGAGATCGAGCGCACCACGACGCAACTGGCCGACATGCTCGAGCACTTCGCCGACATCGATGCGCTGCAACTCGACGACGTTGCCCCGATGGCGCAGCCGTATCCACTCGACAACGTGTTTCGTGAGGACGTGATCGCCCCAGGCCTCGATCGTGACGAGGTGCTGGCCGCCGCGCCGGCTGCAGAGCACGGACGATTCCGGGTGCCGCCGATCATCGGACTGGATCTCTGATGGCCAGCGCGATCGAGATTGCCGCGGGCGTACGCAGCGGCGCGCTGAAGGCGGTCGACGTGGTCGAACGGCACCTTGCAACCATCGGCAAACGTGAGCCCGAGATCCATGCGTTCAACCTGGTCATGACCGATCAGGCTCGTGCCTCGGCAGCGTCGATCGATGCGCTGGTCGCAGCAGGTGGCGACCCCGGCCCGCTGGCAGGTGTGCCGATCGCGTTGAAGGACAACATGTGCACCCGCGGTGTGCCGACGACCTGCTCGTCGAAGATCCTGGCCGGGTGGAAGCCGCCGTACGACGCCACGATCGTGACGAAGTTGGCGGCGGCAGGTGCCGTGGTGATCGGCAAGACCAACCTCGACGAGTTCGCCATGGGCTCCAGTACCGAGAACTCGGCGTTCGGGCCGACTCGCAATCCGCACGATACCTCGCGCGTACCTGGCGGAAGTAGCGGTGGCAGTGCCGCTGCAGTGGCCGCGGGGTTCGCCTCGGTCGGTCTCGGCAGCGACACCGGCGGGTCGATCCGCCAGCCCGCCGCATTGTGCGGTGTCGTCGGTGTGAAGCCGACCTACGGGTATGTCAGCCGGTACGGGCTCATCGCCTTCGCCAGCAGCCTCGATCAGATCGGCCCGTTCGCCAACAGCGTTGCCGACGCCGCCCAGCTGCTCGACGTGATCGGCGGCCACGACCCGATGGACTCGACGTCGATCCCGCTCGAGCACCCGTCGCTGCTCGATGCCATCGACCACGGTGTCGAGGGCTTGCGTGTCGGGCGCATCACCGATCTTCCAGAAGGGGCTGACCCCGATGTCAACGAGCGCGTCGAGGTCGCCTTCGACGCGCTGCGCGCCGCGGGTGCGACGATCGTCGATGTGCAGGTGCCGGCCTTCACCTTCGGGCTCACTGCCTACTACCTGATCGCCCCGGCCGAGGCCAGCAGCAACCTGGCCCGGTACGACGGCGTCCGATACGGCTTGCGAGTCGATGCCGAAGACACCAACGCGATGTACGGCGTCACCCGCGCCGCCGGGTTCGGCGACGAGGTCAAGCGACGGATCATGTTGGGCACGTATGCCTTGAGTGCCGGCTACTACGACGCCTACTACGGCAAGGCCTTGAAGGTGCGCCGGCTGATCCACGACGAGTTCGAACGGGCCTATCAGCACGCCGACGTGCTGCTGACCCCCGCCTCGCCCAGCGTGGCGTTTCCCTTCGGGGCCAAGGGCGACAACCCGTTGGCGATGTACCTGTGCGACGTGTACACGATCCCGGCGAACCTGTCGGGTCATCCGGGCATGAGCGTCCCGTTCGGCACCGGTGCCGATGACCTGCCGGTCGGGGTCCAGGTTCTCGCCGGAACGCTGTGCGAGCCGCAGATGTTCCGAGCCGCCGCAGCGTTGGAACGGGCTGTCACACAAGGGTTTGGGAAGTGAGCGGGCGCGACGGTCTTCCCGGCGATTGGCAGCTCGTCGTCGGTCTCGAAGTGCACGTCGAACTGGCCACCGTCACGAAGTTGTTCTCCGCCAGCCCGAACCGATTCGGCGACGAACCGAACACCAACATCGACCCGGTCACGCTCGGCTTACCGGGAGCCCTGCCGGTGTTGAACCGTCAGGCGGTCGAATTGGCC
Source organism: Ilumatobacteraceae bacterium (assembly GCA_039931555.1). Classification (GTDB taxonomy): domain Bacteria; phylum Actinomycetota; class Acidimicrobiia; order Acidimicrobiales; family Ilumatobacteraceae; genus JAENVT01. Next base: position 8,173 of record JBDTRP010000123.1, read on the forward strand.
ATGCGCATCGGCCTGGCCCTGAACTGCTCGATCCGGCCGTGCACGTTCCACCGCAAGAACTACTTCTATCCCGACATGCCCAAGGCCTACCAGATCAGCCAGTACGACCAGCCGCTGAACGTCGACGGCTTCCTTGCCCTGCCCGACGGCACGCGCATCGGCATCGAGCGCGCCCACATCGAAGAAGACACCGGCAAGAGCACGCACTTCGGCGGAGCGGGCGGTCGCATCCACGGCAGCGACTATTCGTTGATCGACTTCAACCGGGCAGGTGTGCCGCTGGTCGAGATCGTCAGCCGCCCCGACATCCGCACGGCCGAGCAAGCCCGTCAGTACGTGACCGAACTGCGCGGCATCCTGCTGGCGGTCGAGGCGTCCGATGCGAAGATGGAAGAGGGCAGCATGCGCGTCGACGCCAACGTCAGCGTGCACCTCCCGGGGACTCCCTTCGGTACGCGGTGCGAGATCAAGAACGTCAACAGCGTGCGTTCGATCGGGCGGGCGATCGAGTACGAAGCCAGGCGCCAGATCGACCTGCTCGAGAGCGGCGACCAGGTTCGCCAAGAAACACGGCACTGGGACGAGACCGACGGCCGCACCCACACCCTGCGCACGAAGGAAGACGCCGACGACTACCGGTACTTCCTCGAGCCGGACCTCGTGCCGCTGTCGCCGTCGGATGCTTGGATCGCCGCCGTCCGCGCCGCGTTGCCGATGCTGCCGGCCGCTCGGCGAGCGCGCCTCGCCGAGGCGACCGGCGTTGCACCCGACAGCGAAGCGGCGATGGTCGTTGTCGATCGCGGGCAGGACGAGTATGTACTGGCCGTTGGCGCCGCCGGCGGCGACGTCGCCCGCGCCCTCGTCCACGTGAAGGAAGCGTTCGCCGATTCGCCCTCGGTTCCCCCGGCCGACCTGGCCAAGCTGACGACGATGGAGGTCGAAGGCACGTTGACGGCGACACAGGCCAAGACGGTGGTTGCCGATCTGATCGCCAACGGCGGGGGCGATGCCGCGGCGATCGCCGCGGCCAAGGGCTTCGAGGCGATGGGAGCCGACGACCTCGGCCCGCTCGTCGACCGGGCGATTGCCGAGAATGGCGAGGCGTGGGCGAAGTTCTGTGCCGGAGAAGGTAAGGCGATGGGCGCGCTCGTGGGTGCAGTGATGAAGCTCAGCCAGGGCAAGGCCGACGGCAAGGCCGTCACCGCTGTGTTGAACGTCAAGAAGGGCTAGAGCTCGCCGGCCACGATCAGGTCGATGGCCCTGCGACAGGTGCGGTGGAACGCATCGGCGGCCATGTGCAGGTGCTCGACGGGCGTGTCTTCCTCCTTGGTGTGGCTGAGCCCGTTCGTCGACGACGAGAAGATCATCACGGTCGGAATCTCGCGGGCCATCTCGCTGGCGTCGTGCAGCGCGCCGCTGGGGAGCTCGACGTCGTGCCCCTCGACTTCCTCGACGCTCTGGCGAGCGGCGTCGAGCAACGCCGGGTGGAACGGCATCGGTGGGATGCGGAAGATGTGCTCCCACTCGACCGTGCAGCCCTCAGCGACGGCGGCGCGATCGGCCGCGTCGTGGGCCTCGGTGAACATCGCGTGCAAGGCATCGGCGTCGATGTGGCGCATGTCCATCGCCAGTCGAGTCTCGCCGGCCACCGCGGTCACGACACCCGGCCAGCACTGCGCCACGCCGACGGTCGTGACGCCGTCGTGGCGACGCCCGATCTCGGCGATCTCGAGAGCGAAGCGCGATGCGGCACGGAAGCTGTCGCGCCGCATCTCCATCGGCATCGTGCCGGCGTGCGCGGCCTGACCACGAAAGATCAGCCGCTCGCGCTCGATGCCCTTGGTCCCCGTCACCGTGCAGATGCCGCGGCCCATCGACTCGAGGATCGGGCCCTGCTCGATGTGCACCTCGACGTACGCCTTCACGTCGGACATGCGCGTCCGCGCGCCGTCGAGGTTGTCGATGTCGACGCCGTGAGCGGCAAGCACGTCGGGCAGCGTGTTGCCCTCCTTGTCGGTCAAGCCGCGGAGCACGTCGATGTCGAGCGTGCCGACGCTCGCAGCCGACCCGAACAGGCTGCGACTGAAGCGGGCGCCCTCCTCGTCGGCCCAGTCGACCAGTGCGACCGTGATCGGTGGTGGGCCTTCCGCCGCCAACGATCGCAGCAGTTCCAGGCCCGACATCACGCCGAGCGCGCCATCGAGCCAGCCGCCCTTGGGAACGCTGTCGAGATGGCTCCCGACCACCAGCGTGTCGGTTCGCTCGCCACGCAGCACCGCCCACAGGTTTCCTGCTTCGTCCTCGTCGACCTCGACCGGGAGGGTGGTCAACGATTCGCGCAGCATTGCCCGGGCCTGCAGCCACTCGGGTGTCCAGGCGAGGCGGCGACTGCCCTCCGGGCCTCCCGTGTGATCGGACAGGGCGCGCAGATCGGCAACGACTCGTGTGGGGTCATAGGAGGTCATGGATGGAAATTAGTGGCTCGGGCGGCAATCGGCGGGCCAGACTCGTCCGATGCCGATCACATTCCGCACCGCGCGCGAGAGCGACTGGCCGGAGGTCTGTTACACCGATGGGCGCGCCTTCGGGTTTGCCTACAAACCGGACGACATCGAGAGGTCGCGTGCGATTCATGATGTGGATCGATTCGAATTGGCATTCGACGGCAAGAAGATCGTCGCGATCGTCGGCGCCTACTCGCTGCATGTGACTGTCCCTGGCGCCAACAGCCTGCCGATGGGCGGCCTGACGTGGGTGTCGACGGCGGCAACGCATCGACGCCAGGGATTGTTGACGAAGCTGATGGCCCGGTCGCTCGCCGACGTCGACCACCGCGGCGAACCCGTGGCGATGCTCGGCGCCAGCGAGGGCGGGATCTACGAACGATATGGGTTCGGTATCGCAACGCAGACCCGAACGACGACAGTTGACCGACGATCCGCGCAGATCCGTCCCGAGTTCCAGCCGAAGCCGGGCACCGTTCGGTTCGTCGAGGGTGAGGAGGCCATCGCCCACGTTGCCGACGTCTGGTCTCGCTCCCATCGGCAGCGGTCCGGCGAGGTCGATCGCACAGACGCGTGGCATCGCTTCATCTACGACGACATGGCTACGACGCGCGACGCAGGGTCGCCGGCCTTCTATCTGGCGCACAGCGACGGGTATGCGGCATACCGCATCGAAACCAACTGGAACGAAGGCCATCCGGCACACAAGATGAACGTCGTCGAACTCGTGGCCATCACCGGTCAAGCGCACGTTGCGCTGTGGCACACCCTGCTCGGCGTTGACCTGGTGGGGCCGATCACATCCCGCCAGATCCCGATCGACGATCCGCTGCCGTACCTGTTGACCAACCCGCGTGCGCTGCAGACCACACGACTCAGCGATGGAGTCTGGGTCAACGTTCGCGACGTTGCGAGGTGCTTCGCCTCGCGTACGTACAGCACGACCGACCGGATCGTGGTCGAGGTCGATGGGGTTCGCTGGTCGATCGACGGCGGGCCTGACGGCGCGACCTGCCGCAAGGTTCGCACGCGGCCGGATCTCGTGGTGGATCACGCCTCGCTCGGGGCGCTGCTGCTCGGTGGGGTACGGCCGTCGGCACTGGCGGCCGGTCGACGGTTGACTGCCCGAAACGTCGACGTGGTGCGACGGGGCGACGCCTTCTTCCTCACGTCACCGTTACCGCATTGCCAGACGCACTACTGAGCGGCGAGGTCACGCCAGACGGCGCGGTGGAAGGCCAGATAGCCACGGTACCGCAGCGTGGTGACACCGCGTAGCTGCGCATCGGCGTCGCCGAGGCGCCACCACGATGCGGTCGGAAACACGTGGTGGGCGAGGTGGAAGTTGCCGTCGAGGGTCAGCCAGCGGTACAGCGACGCCGAGCGCACGGACCCCGTCGCCGTGACCATCGGGTTGTTGTGCGGCGCGGCGTAGTGCTCGGGCAGGGCGAAGAACGTGTACGGCCCGCAGAGGAACAGCAGCATCGGCACGATCCACCATTGCAGCAACTCGGCACCATGGCCACTGATGACGGCGCCCGCCGCTGTGCCCGACCACAGCGCGAACGGCAGCCAGCCCCACCGGCGCACGTGCCGCTCGAGTGACGCTACGCCCACGTACGCGGGCGGCCGACCGAGCAGCGTGCCGAGGGCGCCACCGACGAGTTGCACGGCGAACGAGACGCCGCCGATCAGCAGGCCGACGATGTAGACCGCGCGGGCCCGAAGATGCACGGGTCCGAACGAGAACGGTCGGGTCAGCACTTCGTCGTAGAAGGCCTCCGGATCCGACAGGTCATGATCCCGCCGGGTCAGGGCATGGTGGGTGAGGTGGAAGCATCGGTACGTCGGGCCGTGGAAGCCCTCGATCGCGCCGGTGACCCCGGCGACGAGATCGTTGGGCCAACGGTGCACGAACAGGCTGCGATGGACGGCCTCGTGGTGGGCGGCGTCGATGCGCATCATGCACATGACCAGACCGACCCAGGCGATGACCCAACCCCACCAGTGGTCGACCGATTCACCGATGGCGATGAATGCTGCGTAGAAGCCGACGGTCTCGATCAGCATCAGCGTCGCCCGGACGGTGCTTCGCTCCGCAACGCGGGCGCGAGCACCCCACTGCCGGATCTCCGCGGGAACGGCGAACAACGGCAGCGTGCTGTCTTCGGCGACGGAGGGTGCCAATTCGGTGGGCATCGGTTCCAGACTCTGCGATATCTGGAAATCAGAGGCAAGCACCTACGATGTCCAGCCGCCGCGCCGGTATCACCTTACCGGTAATGTCGAGCAAGCATGGCCTCGGCGTCTCTCGCACCATTTCGGTCGCGCAACTTCAGATTGATGTGGTCAGGTGCGTTGTTGTCGAACATCGGCACGTGGATGGAAGCGGTCGGGCTGAGTTACTACGTCGCCCATACCACCGGGAAGGCATCGCTGTCGGCCCTCGTCGGCGCGGCAGGATTCCTGCCGAACGGCATACTCGGTCCCATCGGATCGGCGATGGCCGACCGGTGGAGCCGTCGTCGCCTGCTCGTCGTCGGGAGCGCTCTGTCGGCGATCGTCGCTGCGATCCTGGCGGTGTGGGTCGGGGGAGGAACGGCGACGCCACTCGGTATCGCCGGGCTGAGTTTCGTTGCCGGTTGCATCGGTGCGTTCACGTTTCCCTCGTTCCAGTCGATCCTGCCCGATCTCGTCGATCGCGAAAATCTCGTCGCCGGCGTCGGCCTGTCGAACGCGCAGTGGAACCTCGGAAGGATCATCGGGCCATCGTTCGCAGCGATCGCGATCTCCGTTGGTGGGATTGGTACCGCGCTGTGGTGCAACGCCATCAGCTTTCTGGCGGTGATCGTCGCCGTCGCGCTTGTCAAGGTTCCGCAACGGCCGGGTGATCGTCGACCGATCTTCGGCGCGCTCGCCGACGGGTTGCGCTTCGCCGTCGCCCACCCAGTGATGCGCAGGATGCTCGTGGTGATGGTCATGACGATTGCCATTGCGTCGCCGTTCATCGCCTTCGTCTCGCAGATGGCAACCAACGTGCTTCATGGCGATGCCAAGGCAACGTCTGTGTTGGTGACCGCCCAAGGTGTCGGCGCCGTGGCGGCGGCTTTCACGCTCGGTTCGGTCACGAAGAGGTTGGGCAGCAGCACTGTGATGTTCGGTGCCGTCGGCGTACTGTGTCCGGCACTCTTCGCGTATGGGCTCGCGCCGCGATTGTGGCTGGCCGCGCCGATGCTGACAGTGGTAGGCCTGTCATACGGGTACGCGTTCACCTCGTTCGCGAGTGTCTCGCAGCAGGCGGCGCCCGACGACATGCGCGGACGCGTCCTGGCAGTCAACTTTCTGGTGCTCGGGATCATGTTTCCAGTGGGCACGCTGATCCAGGGGCAGATCGCCGACGCGGTCGGGCTGCGTTGGACGACCGCCGGCTCGGGCTTGGTGCTGGCCGTCGGTCTTGCGGCCCTGGCTCCGTGGCAGCGACGGGCGGCGGCTCTCGTAACGTCGTGAACCGTGGACTTCACGATTCCTGCCGAGATCCAAACGACACTCGAAGAACTCGACGAGTTCATCGAACGAGAGATCAAGCCGCTCGAGCGCGAAGACGACAACATGCGCTTCTTCGATCACCGCCGAGAATGGGCGCGGACCGACTTCGACAACGGTGGCGTGCCCCGCGCCGACTGGGAAGCGTTGCTTCGTGAGATGCGCCGTCGTGCCGACGCCGCCGGTTGGCTGCGGCTGGCGCTGCCGGCCGAGTTCGGTGGCCGCGACGCCAGCAACCTCGAGATGGCGATCATTCGTGAACACCTCGCCACCAAGGGCCTCGGGTTGCACAACGATCTGCAGAACGAGTCGTCAATAGTCGGCAACTTTCCGACAGTGTTGATGATGCGCGACTTCGGCACGCCGCTACAGATCGCCGAGTGGATGCCCGGCTTCCTCGACGGCACCCGGCGGTTGGCATTCGGGTTGACCGAGCCGAATCACGGCAGCGACGCGACCTACATGGAGACGACGGCCGTGCGCGACGGCGACGAGTGGGTGCTGAACGGGATGAAGCGGTGGAACAGCGGGTTGCACCACGCCACCCACGACATCATCTTCGCCCGCACGAGTGGCGAGCAGGGCAGCCCCAAGGGGATCAGCGCCTTTCTGGTGCCGACCGATGCGCCGGGTTTCAAGGTGGAGTTCTTCTGGTGGACGTTCAACATGCCCACCGACCATGCAGAGGTGTCATTGACAGAGGTTCGCGTCGGCCCTGACGCGCTCTTCGGCACGGTCGACCGGGGCTTGGAACTGGCGCAGCACTTCGTGCACGAGAACCGCATCCGCCAGGCGGCTTCGTCGCTCGGCGCAGCGCAGTTCTGCATCGACGAGGCGGTCGCCTACGCCAACAACCGGATCACCTGGGGTAAGAAGTTGTCGACCAACCAGGGGATCCAGTTCCCGCTCGTCGAACTGCACACCGAGGCGGCGATGCTGCGCCAGTTGGTGCGCTACACCGCGTGGATGCTGGACCACAAGCACCACATGGAGGTCACGCACCTCGTGGCGATGTGCAACTACCGCGCCAACCGGTTGGCGTGCGACGCCGCCGATCGAGCCATGCAGACCTGCGGAGGCGTGGGGTACTCGCGGCACATGCCGTTCGAGCACATCTACCGGCATCACCGGCGTTACCGGATCACTGAGGGCTCCGAGGAGATCCAGATGCGCAAGGTCGGCCAGCAGTTGTTCGGCTTCGGCCGCGACCGCGGCTGACGCCGCAATCAGGAGGGCGGCGTTCTCGATGCTCGTGCGGCGGTGCGCCGTGCCCCGATGATGGCGATCAGCGGAATGCCGACGACCAGCAGCACCGCCAGCGCAATGAATCCGATCAGACCGAACCACTTGGTGAGCAAGACACCGAACAGGAAACCGCCGAACGCCAAGATCCCGCGACGAGCATCGAACACCTGACGATCCATCGGCGCATCGTGCCCGACCCGTGGCGCAAACACAACTCCGCGCTGACCGTCCCGTGACCGTCGTGGCGACGGTCAGCGCGTGACCACCCCGGGGTTTTGGGGGTCATCGGCCGGTCCAGGTTGGGGGGCGGCGTTCGGTGAAGGCGGCTCGACCTTCGACCGCGTCCTCGGAGTCGATGGCCCGGCGGTAGCTGTCGAGCGACTTCAGCGCGGCCATCGCCTCGTCGGTCGACATGTTGATCGTGCGGCGTTCGATGTCGAGCAACGCGGCGATGCTGAGGGGCGCCGACGCGGCAATGGCGTCGGCCAGTTCGAAGGCGGCAGCGAGCAGGTCGTCTGCGGCAACGACGCGCGAGATCAGACCCCAGTGCTGCCCTTCGGCTGCGTTCATCCGGCGGCCGGTCAGCAACAACTCGCGGGCCAAGTGAGGGGGGAGCAGACGCGGCAGCCTGACGGCACCGGCGTCGGGCAGAATGCCGAGAGCAGGCTCGGGCAGCCAGAACTGGGCGTGGTCCGCAGCGACGATCAGGTCTGCTGCCATTGCGATCTCGAAGCCGCCGCCGACCGCCATGCCGTTGACGGCGGCGATCACGGGCGTCGATCGATCAGGGAGCTCCGGGAAGCCGCCGAAGCCGCCGACCCCGTAGTCGCTGTCGAAGTCTTCATCGGCGGAGAGGTCCCACCCGGCAGAGAAGAACTTCGGCCCTGCGCCGGTGACGATGATCGCTCGCACCTCGCGATCGACGTCGAGTGTTGCGAACACATCGCCCATGGCCTTGCTGGTGGCCGCGTCGATCGCGTTGGCCTTCGGTCGATCGATGGTGACGATGGCGGTGGCGCCATTCAGTTCGACATGGAATCCGGTCATGTGATCTCCTCCAGCGGTGCCTCTTCCAACCACAGCGCGTCGACGGCGACGGCTCCGCTGCGGCCGACGAGCACGGGGTTGAGCTCGACCTCGACCGCACGTGTGCCGACCACTGCTTCGGTCAGGGTCACGACGAGTGTGACCAGTGCGTCGACATCCGCCCACGGCCTGCCACGGAACCCGCGCAGCAGTGGGTAGCTGCGCAACTTCGTCAGCGCCAGACGCACGTCGTCGGCGGTCACCGGCGCGAGCAGGTGTGTCACATCACCCCACAGCTCCGTCGTCACGCCACCGAAGCCGAGTGTGACCAGCCAGCCGATCGGTGGGTCACGGCGCACGCCGACGAGCACCTCCGCCACCACGTCGGTCACCGTGGCTTCCACGAGGTAGTGGTCCGAGACCGGCATCGATGCCAACGCTTCGACCATCCCCTCGTCGCTGCGCAACCCAACCCTGACCGCACCGCTCTCGCTCTTGTGTGCGGCGCCCAGGCCTTTCAACGTGACCGGGTAGCCGATCTCGACAGCAGCGGTCACGACATCAGTGGCCGGCACCACCATGCCGGTGGGGACGTCGATGCCGTACATGGCCAGGCGACCCTTCGCGGCGGCTTCGCCGAGCAGCCGAGTGCCAGAAGCTTCGGCTACTGGGGCGTGCCGTGCATCGCATCGGGTGCCGACGAAGGCTGCGGCACGCAGCGCGGCCAGGCCCTCGGTGAGCCCGAGCAGCGGAGTGACCCCGCGCTGCACGATGCGGGCCCGCACGGTCTCGTTGAGGCATTCGGCCATCGTCGCCACGATGACGCCGCGCTTGCCGGTCGCGTCGGCAGCGTCGGCCAGGGCGTCGGCGGCGAGGACCCACGCCGAAGGGTCGTTGTCGGGGCTGGGTGGCGCGTCGAGCACCAACATCGTCGCATCCTGCGGACCGTCCATGACCGCGGTGAAGCACTGGGCGATCGCCTGGCGATCACCCCACATGAACGTGTGGTAATCGAACGGATTGCTGATGGTGACCAGTTCCGTCAGCGTTGCTTCGATGCGGTGAGCATGTTCGTCGGTGAACGGCTCGAATTGCAGCGGGCCGTGCTCGGCGCGGTCGGCGACCAGCGAGGCCTCGCCGCCCGAGCAACTCATCGACACGATGCGGGTGCCACTGAGGCGACCACCGTTGTCGAGCAGCTTCAGCGTCTCGAGCATCTCCGCCGGCGTCGTCACCGTGGCCACGCCGTAGCGGGCGAACAGCGCGTCGTAGGCCGCTGCCCTGCCCGACATCGACCCGGTGTGCGACGTGGCGATCGCCGCTCCGGTGGTCGAGCGGCCGGTCTGCAGGGCCACGATCGGCACACCTTGGGCGTTCGCTCTGGTGGCAACAGTGGCGAAGTGTTGTGGATCGCGCACCGCTTCGAGGAACAGGCCGATCGCCGTGATCCGCGGGTCGTCGAGGAACGCCTCGATGCAGTCCTCCATGCCGACGCTGGCCTGGTTGCCGACCGAGATGATCGTGCCCAGTCGCAGGCCACGTTGCTGGAACGTGAGGTTGACGGCGACGTTGCCGCTCTGCGACACGATGGCGACGCCCTGCTCCCATCGCTGCATCCCGTGCTCGTCGGGCCACAGGGCAACGCGATCGAACGTGTTGACGTAGCCGTAGCAGTTCGGCCCGAAGAACGCGAGGTCGCCGGCGGCATCGAGCAGATCGCGCTGCAGGTCGGCGTCGCCGCTCTCGGCGAACCCCGATCCGTAGCACACCGCGCCGCCGGCGCCGATCGATCGCAGCATCGCCATCGCCTCGACGGTCGCGTGCCGGTTGACGCCGAGGAAGACCGCGTCGGGAACCTCCGGGAGCGCGTCGAGGCCCGGCACGCACGGCACTCCGGCCAGATCACCGCGCTTGGGGTGCACTGGCCAGATCGGGCCGTCGAAGCCGAGCTTCAGGCATTGCCGAATCACCCGTTCGGCAGGAGCGCCACCAACGATCGCGATCGACCGTGGCGCCAGCAGGCGCCGCAGATCCGTCATGCTCAGGCCCCGAACGGGCGCAGCATGGCGCGGGAGATGATGTGCCGTTGGATCTCCGAGGTGCCGTCCCAGATGCGGTCGACACGCGTGTCTCGCCACATGCGCTCCAGCGGAAGCTCGTCCATCAGGCCCATCCCGCCGAGGATCTGGATGGCTTCGTCGGTCACGAACTGGCACATCTCGCTGGAGAACACCTTGGCGATGGCCATGTCGGAGTCCGTCGCGGTGCCCTGGGCGTCCTTCCATGCGGCCCGCAGCGTCAGCAGTTCGGCGGCGTCCAGCCGCGTCTGCATGTCGGCCAGCTTGAACGACACCCCCTGGAACTTGCCGATCTGCTGGCCGAACTGCACGCGTGTGGCAGCCCATTCCGTGGCGATCCGCAGGGCGCGTCGAGCGCGGCCGACGCACACCGCGGCGACCTGCAAGCGGGTCGAGCCGAGCCACTCGTTGGCGGCATCGAAGCCTCGATGCTCCTCGCCGAGAATCTTCGAGACGGGCACGCGGCAGTCGTCGAAGTTGATGATCAGGTTGTGGTAACCGCGGTTCGAGACGCAGTGGTAGCCCTCGACCACGTCGCACCCGGGTGTGTCGAAGTCGACCAGGAACCCGGTGATCAACTTCTTCGGTCCGCGACTGGTCTGCTCCTCGCCGCTGGCGGCAAAAAGGATCACGTAGTCGGCCAAGTCGGCATGGCTGATGAAGTGCTTGGTGCCGTTGATCACGTAGTCGTCGCCATCGCGCACGGCGCTGCATTTCATGCCGCGTACGTCACTGCCGGCATCCGGCTCGCTCATTGCCATGCAGTCGACGCGCGCTCCGGTGATGGTGGGAAGGAGGTACTCGTCGATCTGATCGCCGGCGCACGCCCGCAGGATGTTGCTGGGGCGAGCGACGATGTAGTGCAGCGCATACGACGCTGCGCCGAACTCGCGGTCCACCAGCGTGACACCGAAGCTGTCGAGACCGCCGCCACCGAGTTCGGCGGGCATGTTGGCGGCGTACAACCCGGCGTCGAGCGAGCGCTGCTTGATCTGGCGCACCAGATCAGGTGGCACCTCGCCCAGCTTCTCGACCTGCTCTTCGTGCGGGAACAGTTCGCGTTCGGTGAAGGTGCGAACGGTGTCGACGATCATCTGGTGCTCGTCAGAAAGTGCGAAATCCAAGGTGCTACTCCGGGTTCGATCGGCCATCCGGCGATGGCGATGGCAGTGAGAAGAGACCGGCACGCGCTGCCGGAGCAAGGGTGCGATGGGCATCGGCGATCGCGTCGAGCGCGGTGCGCACCTCCGCGAGGATCGCGACGCCGCGCGCTGCGTTCATGTCGACATGCACGAGCATCTGCTCGGTGGTGGCCAGCAGGCTCTGGTCGTCGCCGCGGAACATCTCGTGATAGATGTGCAGGCGCTTGCGGTCGACACCGAGCACGCGTGTGGTGATGCGCAGCGATGCGCCTTCGGCGGCCTCACGCAGGTAGGCGATGTGGGTTTCGGTGGTGTAGAAGCTGTGTCCCGCGGCGCGGTACGCGTCGTCGTCGCCGATGTAGGAGAACATGGCGTCACTGGCCCATCCGACCGCCGTGAGGTAGGCGGCCTCGGTCATGTGGTGGTTGTAGTCGACCCACGCCGGTAACACCTGGCCGCGGTAGAAATCGAGGGGGGCGGGCACGGCATCGCCCGGTTGCCAGCGCGACGGTGCGCGCAACAGGCGACCCTCATGGTCCACTTCGGCGCACTCCCAAGCCATAAGCTGAATATACACTCAGGATTCACATGCCCAGACCTCGACTCGACCATGTGCGCAAGGCCCAGATCCTCAGCGCGGCGGCGTCGGTGCTGTCCGAGCGTGGGTATGCCAATGCTCGCGTCGTTGACATCGCCAAGGCCGCCGGCACCAGTCCGGCGGCAATCCTGTACTGGTTCGACGGCAAGCAGGGTTTGCTGGCGGAGGCGTTGGCGCTGCGCGAAGCCGAGTTCCACGATCGGTACACCGTCCGCATCGAGCGTGCGGCCACCGCGTCGCAGCAGCTCCGGATCCTGATCGAGGCCATGCTGCGTCACTACGACTGGGGTCTGTGGATGGAGCTGTGCGTGTTGGCGTTGCGTGATCCCTCAGCTGCAGCGGAGCGCGATCGCATGGATCGCCGTTGGCGGGCGATGCTGCGCAACGTCATTCGCGACGGTCAAGGGCGCGGCGAGTTCGTCGCCGGCGATGCGGACCAGACGATGTTCGTGCTCGCCGCGCTCCTCGACGGCATGGCGCCGCTGTTGGCGATGAAGGCCAAGGGTGTCACCCTCGCGCAAGTGGAGCGGGTGTGGCTGGCCGAGGCGGCCAGGGTGCTGGGCCCCGGCTTCGACGCCCGCCCACTGACCCGATCGCGGTGACCTCGACACCGGGCCGAGTTTCCGATTCAGATCCGCGGCTGACCGATCGATCGCCCGGCGTTGGTGGGGCGCGGCAGCGCGTCGTGGTGTGCGGCGACGTCGACGAGCGCGGCCTGGATCTCGGTTGACGCAGGAGACGACTTGCCGGCGTTTGCGTCAACATGCAGCATCATGTGCTCGGCGGTGGCCACGACCGTGTCGTCGTCGCGATGCACGACCGTGAAGATGTGCAGTCGCTTGGCGTCGTGCGACAGCAGTTGCACCGTGACGTAGAGGTGATCGCCGGCGTGGCTCTGGGCGATGAAGTTGAGGTGGCTCTCGACGGTGTAGTACGAGCGGCCGGATTGCAGGTACGGCTCGTCGACGCCGATCAGGCGCATGAACTTGTCGCCCGCCTCGCTGGTGATCTGCATGTACCGGCTGTCGTTGGTGTGACCGTTGTAGTCGACCCAGTCGGTCGGCACCTCGCGCTCGTGCATGCGGATCGGATGCGATACATCGATGTCGGGTGACACACGGTTGCCGCGATCGAACAGCATCTGCTCGAAGTCGGCGAGCGTCTTGCCGGCGGCGAACCCACGGTTGCGCAGGCCGTGCATGACCTCGACGAGGCAGTCGTCGCGCAGTGCCTCCAACTCTCGGATCGACAAGCCCGGCGTCTGCGCTGCGACCTGTGCGTCGCTCTGCGAGCAGATCGTGTCGAGCAACTCCTCGGTCAGCTCCGGCACATCCATCAACTTGGTCCACGGCCATTGCAACGCCGGCCCGAACTGGGCCATGAAGTGGCGCATGCCGGCCTCGCCTCCGGCGATGCGGTAGATCAGGAAGGTGCCCATGAAGCTCCAGCGCAGGCCGGGGCCGAAGCGCATCGCATCGTCGATCTCGGCAGCGGTGGCGACACCGTCGTTCACGAGCCACAGCGCCTCACGCCACAGGGCCTCCATCAACCGGTCGGCGACGAACCCGTCGATCTCTTTCGACAGGACGAGGGGATGCATGCCGACGCTGCGGTAGAGGTCTGCAGCACGCTGCTTGGTCACCTGCGTGGTATCGACGCCGCCGCACACCTCGACGAGCGGCATCAGGTACACGGGATTGAACGGGTGACCGACGACGAGCCGCTCGGGGTGCTCCATGTCGCGCTGCATCGCCGTCGGCAGCAGGCCTGAGGTCGACGAACCGAACACCACGTCGGGCCCGGCAACCCGGCTGGCGGTCGCCAGGAGTCGCTGCTTCAGATCCAGCCGCTCGGGTGCGCTCTCCTGCACGAAGTGAGCGCCTTCGACTGCCTCCTCGACGGTCGTGACGATCTGCAGCGAACCCTCTTTCGGCCACTGGGCCCGGGTCAACTTGGCGTTGGCGCGGCGGGCGTTGGCCAGCACTTCGCCGACCTTGCGGGGCGCGTCGGGGTCGGGGTCGAACATCACCACGTCGTGGCCGTTCAACAGGAACCGTGCGGCCCACCCTCCGCCGATGACACCACCACCGAGCAGGCCGATGTGGCCAGTCGTCATGGGTTCACCTGTGGTCGCCGGTCACGTCGGTGGGCGGCCGTGAGGGCGGGCCGGTGTAGACCGCCGACGGCCGGATCAACCGACCGGTGCGCTTCTGCTCGAGGATGTGGGCGCTCCATCCTGCGGTTCGAGCGCAGGCAAACATCGCCGTGAACATGTGCGCGGGTACTTCGGCGAAGTCGAGCACGACGGCTGACCAGAACTCGACGTTGGTGGCCAGCACCCGGTCGGGGTACCTGGCCTTCAACTCTTCGAGGGCGGCGTGTTCGAGCGCCTCGGCGACCTCGACGCGCGGCGACTTCAGTTCCTGTGCCGTGCGGCGCAGCACGCGGGCCCGCGGGTCCTCGGCGCGGTACACGCGGTGGCCGAAGCCCATCAGTCGATCACCCTTGTCCATCGCCCGCTTCACCCAACGGGCGGCATCGCCTTCTTTCTCCACCTCGTCGAGCATCTGCAACACGCGCGAAGGAGCGCCGCCGTGCAACGGGCCCGATAGGGCGCCCACCGCACCGGACAACGCTGCGGCCACATCGGCGCCGGTCGAGGCGATGACGCGAGCGGTGAACGTCGAGGCGTTCATGCCGTGCTCGGCAGCTGATACCCAGTAGGCGTCGACCGCCTTCACATGATCGGGGTCTGGGTCGCCGCGCCACCGGCGCATGAACCGCTCGGTGATCGTGGCCGAACCGTCGACGTGCTTCTGCGGCACCATCGCAAGGCCGAGCCCACGAGCCGACTGCGCAACGAACGACAGCGCCATGACGGAAGCCCTGGCCAGATCGTCGCGGACCTGGGCATCGTCGATGTCGAGCAACTGATCGAGGCCCCAGAACGGGGCGAGCATGGCCAGCGCGCTCTGCACGTCGACACGGATGTCGCCAGAGTGCACCGGAATGGGGAACGGCTCGGCGGGAGGCAGACCCGGGTCGAACGAACCGTCGACCAACAGACCCCACACGTGTCCGTAGTCGTAGTGGCCGACGAGGTCCTCGATGTCGACACCGCGATAGCGCAGCGCGCCGCCTTCGCGATCGGGCTCGGCGATCTTGGTCTCGAACGCAATCACGCCTTCGAGCCCGTGTTGAACTACTACTGGATCACCCATAGCCGTACCCCCTGTAACGATCAGGTGCGCTTGACGAGCTTCAGCTTGTCACGCACTTCTTGGGGGCCGAGAATCCGCACGTTCATGCTCTCCAGCAGCTGCTTGGCGCGGGCGACGAGCTCGGCATTGGTGGCCTTGTGGCCGGGACCGAGGTAGAGGTTGTCCTCCAAGCCGACTCGCACGTTGCCGCCGGCGAGTGCCGCCATGGCTACGAAGGGGATCTGCATGCGACCGATCGAGAAGCCCGAGAACACGCAATCGTTCGGCAGGTTGTTGACCAGCGCCATGAACGTGTTGGGGTCGTCGGGCGCACCGTAGGCGATGCCCATGCAGAGCTGGATCATGACCGGGTCGTCGAGCAGGCCGTCACGGATCAGCTCTTTGACCTGAACGAGGTGACCGGTGTCGAACACCTCGAGCTCGGGACGCACACCGAGCGCTTGCACCTGTCGGGCCATGCTGCGCAACACACCTGGGGTGTTGACCATGATGTAGTCGCCCCCGGAGGCGAAGTTCATCGTGCCGCAGTCAAGGGTGCAGATCTCGGGCAGCAGCGTGCGCACGTGGTCGAGTCGCTCGGTCGCTCCGGCCATGTCGGTGCCGTCGGGGTTGATCGGCAGCACGGCCTCGTCGCCACCCAACACCAGGTCGCCGCCCATACCGGCGGTGAGGTTCACCACCACGTCGACGTCGGCGGCGCGGATCCGTTCCACCACTTCGGCATACAGCTCGGTGGCCCTGGCGCCCTTGCCGGTCTGAGGGTCGCGAACGTGGATGTGCACGACGGCCGCGCCGGCCTTGGCGGCGTCGATCGCGGAGAGCGCGATCTGCTCGGGTGTCACTGGCACGTGCGGGCTTCTGCCGACGGTGTCGCCGGCGCCGGTGACTGCACAGGTGATGAAGACTTCCCAGTTCATGGCGTCTACCTTTGTCTGAACGAACGGTCAGCTAACTCTAGCCGAAACGACGATGGAGGAACCATGGACGAGCTCGCAGGGCTGAGGGCGCTGGTCACCGGCGGCGGCGCGGGCATCGGGGCCGCGATTGCTGCCAGGCTGGCCGCCGGCGGCGCCGATGTGATGGTGGTCGATGCGGACTCGTCGACGGCCCCCGATTTCGTTGCCGACGTGGCCGACACGGCCGCGGTCGACGACCTGTTCACGGCCATCCGCGCCCGTCTCGGCGGTCTCGATGTGTTGGTCAACAACGTCGGCATCGCCGGCCCGACCGCACCCGTCGACGAGATGGATCCGGCCGCGTTCGACCACTGCGTGCAGGTCAACCTCGGTTCGATGTTCCGTTGCACGCGCCTGGCCGTGCCACTGCTGCGCGAGCGCCGCGGTTCGATCGTCAACATCTCCTCGACTGCCGGCATCTTCGGGTACCCGCTGCGGTCGCCGTACGCCGCTGCGAAGTGGGCCGTGGTCGGGCTGACCAAGACCTGGGCGATGGAGCTCGGCTCCGACGGCATCCGTGTCAACGCGATCTGCCCGGGATCGGTCGGCGGGCCGCGCATGGATGGTGTGATCGAGCGCGAAGCCGCCGTGATCGGCGTGCCGGAGTCCGCGGTCAGGTCGGCCTACGAGCGCCAGGTGTCGATGGGCTCGTTCGTCGCGACCACCGACATCGCCGAGGCGGTCGCCTTCTTGTCGTCACCGGCCGCACGGTTCATCTCCGGTCAAGTGCTGGGGGTCGACGGACACACCGAGACACTGCGTACGAATGCTCCGCAGGCTGACGGCAGCCTCGGCGTCGGGTAGCTTCCCCGCATGGCCGTGAACGAAGCAGGCACACCAGTCGACATCAAACCTCGTAGTCGTGACGTGACCGACGGGATGACCAAGGCGCCGGCGCGCTCCATGCTGCGGGCGGTCGGCATGACCGACGACGACTGGGTGAAGCCGCAGATCGCCATCGCCAACGCCTGGAACGAGGTCACGCCGTGCAACATGACGTTGCGCAAGCTGGCCGAGCACACCAAGGCGGGCATCCGCGCCGCCGGCGGGTTCCCCATGGAGTTCGGCACGATCACCGTCAGCGACGGCATCAGCATGGGTCACGAGGGCATGCGTGCCTCGTTGGTGAGTCGCGAGGTCATCACCGATTCGGTCGAGTGTGTCATGCATGCCGAACGCCTGGATGGTTTCGTCGGACTGGCGGGATGCGACAAGAGCATCCCGGCGATGCTGATGGCCGCTGCCCGGCTCGATCTGCCGAGCGTGTTCGTGTACAACGGCTCGATCCTGCCCGGCGAGCACAACGGTGTGGCACTCGACATCACCAGCGTCTTCGAGGCGGTCGGGGCGTGTGCACTCGGCAAGATCACCGAAGAGGAACTGGGTCAGATCGAACGCAAGGCGTGCCCCGGTGAAGGTGCGTGCGGCGGCATGTTCACGGCCAACACGATGAGCTCGATCGCCGAGGCGATCGGCATGTCGCTGCCCGGATCGGCGTCACCGCCGGCCGTGGATCCCCGACGCGAAGGCGACGCGCGTCGCGCCGGTGAGGCCGTGGTCAACATGCTGCGGCTCGGCATCACGCCACGCATGATCATGACCAAGCACGCCTTCGAGAACGCCATCGCCGTGACCTCGGCGTTGGGCGGGTCGACCAACGCGGTGCTGCACCTGCTGGCCATCGCCAACGAAGCCGGTGTCGACCTGCACCTCGACGACTTCAACCGGATTGCGGCCAAAGTTCCGCACATCGCCGACATGAAGCCGGGTGGCAAGTTCCACATGAGCGATCTCGACCGCGTCGGCGGGGTGCCGGTCGTGATGAAGCACCTCCTCGACGCTGGGTTGTTGCATGGCGACGTGATGACGGTGACGGGCAAGACCATGGCCGAGAACCTTGCCGAGCTCGATCCTCCGCGCCCCGACGGTGTCGTGGTCTACCCGCTCGACCAGCCGCTGCACCGCGAGGGTGGCATCAACGTGTTGACCGGTTCGCTGGCTCCGAAGGGCGCCGTCGTGAAGGTTGCCGGGCTCAGCAAGGAACAGATGAAGTTCGAGGGAACGGCCCGCGTGTTCGATGGTGAGGATGGGGCGATGGACGCGATCCTGGCCGGTTCTGTCGTGCCGGGCACCGTGTTGGTCATCCGCTACGAGGGCCCGAAGGGTGGGCCGGGCATGCGCGAGATGTTGGCCGTCACGGGTGCGCTGAAGGGAGCCGGTCGTGGCGCTGACTGCGCCTTGATCACCGACGGTCGTTTCAGTGGTGGAACCTGGGGCTTCTGCATCGGGCACGTCGCGCCCGAGGCTGTCGACGGCGGCCCGATCGCCTTCGTGCGTGACGGCGACCAGATCCTCATCGACGTGCACGAGTTGACGCTGGACCTGCTGGTCGACGATGGCGAGCTGGCCAAGCGTCGGGCGTCGTGGTCGCCGAATCCGCCCCGCTACACCAGCGGGGTGCTGGGGAAGTACGCCAAGCTGGTGCAAGGCGCTGAGACCGGCGCGATCACCAACACCTTGTAAGCCACGGAGAGGCAACCACACATGAACCTCGACGAGGTCCGCGATCTCATCCAACTGCGCCGATTCGAGCGTGATCCGGTGACGCGGCTGCTCAATCGGGTCCACATGCCCGACGACTTCCGTGCGATCGCCAAGCGCAAGTTGCCTCGGGCCGTGTTCGACTACGTCGACGGTGGCGCCGAGGAAGAGATCGCCCTTCGGGCGAACCGCGAGGCGTTCCAGCGGCGCAAGCTGAACCCACAGCTGCTGCGCGACGTCTCGCACACGGATCTCACCGGCGAGCTGTTCGGGCACGAGTACCGCGTTCCCATCGGCTTGGCACCTACCGGGTACACGCGGATGATGCACCCCACGGGCGAAGTGTCGTCGTGCACTGCCGCCATGGTCAAGGGCATCCCGTACACGTTGTCGACGATGGGCACGACCACCATCGAAGACGTCGCCGCCACCGGGCACCCGAACCTGTGGTTCCAGTTGTACGTCACCCAGGACCGTCGGCTCAGCGACCCGCTGATCGACCGTGCGGCCGCAGCCGGCTACCAGGCGCTCGAGCTCACCATCGACACCGTCGTCACGGGCCGCCGCACGCGTGACCTGCGCAACGGCCTGACCATTCCGCCACAGCTCAGCCCGCGCACGATCGTCGACATCGCCAGCCATCCCGGGTACTGGATCCGAATGCTGCAGAGCCCAGCTATCGGCTTCGCCAACTTCACGGCCCTGTCGCCGGCCGAGGTGAAGGCGGCGGCGACGACACGCATCGGATCGCTGTTCGATCAGTCGCTGAACTGGTCCGACGTCGAGTCGATTCGCAGTCGCTGGGCCGGCCCGCTGCTGCTCAAGGGCCCGCTCGGCCCGGCCGACGCACGGCGTGCTCTCGACATGGGGATCACCGGCTTCCACCTCTCCAACCACGGTGGCCGTCAGCTCGATCGCTGCACGCCGACGATCGACCTGTTGGCGCCGTTGCGCACCGCTGTCGGGCCCGACGTTCCGATCGTGATCGACAGTGGGATTCGCCACGGGGCCGACATTGCCGTGTCGCTGGCACTCGGCGCCGACATGGCCTTCATTGGCCGACCGTACGTCTACGCGGTTGCCGCTGCCGGGCAGCTCGGCGTCGAGCACGTGGTCGGGTTGTTGAAGGACCAACTGCGGTCGGTCATGCAACTCAGTGGTGTGACCACGTTGGCCGAGCTTCGCAAGCACGGCGCCGAGCTGTTGAGCGAACCGGCCTGACTACACGTACTGCACCGACAACACGGGCGGCAACGAGTCGGTGACGTGCTGGAACGAGCTGCCACCGTCGGTGCTGTGCCACAACGAACCCGTGGTCGAACCCATCACCAGCCGCTCGCCGGTCGAGTCCACGTCGAGGCCATGGCGATAGATCAGGTGATATGCGTGTTGCTGGGGCAGGCCGGTTGTGGCGGTCTCGAACGATCGGCCGCCATCGCGAGTTCGGTTGACGACCATCGCACCATCCACGGGCACGCGGATCTCATCGCTCTGCGCGGGCACGAACCAGGCCGTGTCGGGGTCGAGGGGGTGGACCGCCACGGCGAAGCCGAACGATGAGGGCGCGACGTCGGCGAACATCGACCACGTTCGGCCGTTGTCCGTCGATCGGAAGATGCCGTTGTGGTGCTGCGTCCACAACACGTCGGGTACCGCGGCACACCGAACGATTCTGTGCGGATCCTGGATTCGCGGGTCCTCGGCACGGCCGTCGGGCACGTAGGTGGCGCGCATGCCGGTCGACACCGTCCACGAATTGCCACCGTCGTCGGTGTACCACGAACCACCGCACGAGACGCCCACCGTCATCGAATCCGCCGAGCGCGGATCGATCGAGATCGAGTGCACCCCGGGGTGGTCGTAGCCGCCACCAAACCATTCGAGGCGCGCCGGGTCGTCCCACAGCCCCCGGTTCAGGTGCCACGTCTGGCCTCGGTCGTCACTGCGGAACAGCCCTCCCGGAATCGTGCCGCACCACAGCACGCCCGGCTGGCTGGCATGGCCGACAGCGAGTGTCCAGAGCAACCGGGTCGACGCCGGCTCGCCCGCATACACGGCGTCGGCCGGGTACGCCGGGTAGGCCAGCTCGGCCCATGTCGCGCCGTGGTCGTCGCTGCGGTGGAGCTTGACGCCGAAGTGGCCGTGGTCGAGGCACGCGTACCAGGCGTCGTCGCGGACGTCGCACAGCACCGACGAGACCGGGGATCCGACGAAGTGGGTGCTGGCGACGGTCGGGCACGGCGCGTCGACGTCGTAGACGAACAGGCCCTTGCGGGTGCCGACGAGCGCGGTTCGTGTTGCCATGTTCAGCCTCCTGAGAGCGCCTGGAAGATGTAGACGACGGTGCCTTCATCGACGCCATCGCTGAGCAGTTGCCGGTCGACGAGTTGATCGTCACCGACGAAGATCGCCACATGCTTGCGCACGGCCGCGTGTTCGTCGAGCACGTAGCTGCGCACAGCCGGGAAGGTCTCGAAGTAGCGTTCGAGCGCTTCGTGCACCGTGGAGCCCTCGACGCCCAGGTCAGGACACTCCACGTGCCGGCGGAAGGCCTTAGCGACCCGAATGTGAGGCACGAGCGGCAACCATTCGCCAGCCGACGAGAAACAGGCCGGTCACGAGTGTGGCAACGATGATGAACGGCAACGCGGTACCACGGTCGAACACGAGGTTGCGCAACGCCAGGCCGACGGCGACCGTGACCGGCCAGATGATGAATGCCGCCTCGAGCTGCATCGGCCGGGACCATGCTCTGGCGACGACCCATCCGACGACGAGGGCGATCAGGAACGGCGCGGCCACGGTGAGGATGCCATCGACAGCTTCGCCCTCGTGGTGGTTCCGACGACCGATCGCGACGAACACCACGATGGCGGCCACGTCGGCCAGCGCGGCGATGACCGTGCGGCGACTCACGTCTGCCCCACGAAGCCTCCGAGCTGTCCACGGAAGAACAGCAGCGGGGCCGGTTGGCTCTCGGGATCGGCGTGGTCCATGGCTTCGACGAGGCCCATCACGAAGTAGTGATCCCCGGCGTCGACGACCTCGACGGTCTGGCAATCCATCCAGGCGATGGCGCCTTCGAGGATCGGCGAACCGGTGATCGGTGCCGGCGCCCAGGTGACGCCCTCGAACGGCTCCTCGATGCTGCTCTTGGCAAATCGCCAGCACAGGTCGCCGTGATTGATGCCGAGCACGTTGACGCAGAAGCTGTCGGCCGATGCCATGCGCAGCCAGCGCTCGGATGTCGTCATCGGCAAGAACCCGACCAGCGGTGGCTCGAGCGACACCGATGTGAACGAACCGATGGTGAACCCGACGGGCTGGCCCTCGACCATTGCCGTGACCACGGTGACGCCGGTGGGGAAGTGGCCGAGCACGAGGCGATATTTCATGGGATCGATCGACATCACGCTGGACTGTACTGCCGGGCCCGCGTGCGTTGACAGCCATGGCAGGCTGGGCGAGTGATCGACAAGGCGGCCTTGCGCAAGAACATGCGGATGGTGCGCGACATGGTCGACGACCACCTGATGCGCAGCGTTCAGTTGTGGGCCAAGGTGGCCGAGCTCGAGCACTACGTGCGGGCGAGCACAGTGATGGCGTTCGTGGGCTTCAGTGGCGAGCCCGACACGGACCCGCTCTTCGCGCGGCTGATGGTGGAGGGTAAACGTCTGCTGTTGCCCAGGATCGAGGCGACCGGCATCGTCGCGGTCGACGGCGACTCGCCGATGTCGACCAGCAAGTTCGGTGTCACCGAGCCGACGGGCCCAGCGGTCGATCCCGGTGAGATCGGATTCATCATCGTGCCGGGCCTGGCGTTCACGGTTGCCGGTGATCGCCTCGGGTACGGGCAGGGCTACTACGACCGCTTCTTGCCGACCGTGTCGGCCGCATCGGTCGGCGTGTGCTTCGCCGAGCAATTGGTCGACGAGGTTCCGGTGACGCAGCACGACGTGCGCGTCGGCGGAGTGATCTGGGCGTGACGTTCTTCAGCGGCGACGAGTTCGCCGAGGCAAAGGCCGTGGTTGGCCGGCACATGTTGCCGACTCCTCAGCTCCGCTGGCCGTTGCTCGAAGCCGAGGTCGGCGCCGAGATCTGGATGAAACACGAGAACTGCACGCCGACGGGTGCCTTCAAGGTGCGTGGAGGGCTGGTGTACATCGACCGTCTGGTTCGCGAGCGGCCGACCGTGCGCGGCATCGTCAGCGCCACGCGCGGCAACCACGGCCAGAGCCTGGCGTTCGCCGGCAGAGCTGCCGGCGTGGCCGTGACGATCGTTGTGCCGCACGGCAACAGTCCCGACAAGAACGCGGCGATGCGTGGCTTCGGCGCCGAACTGATCGAGCAAGGCGACGACTTCCAGGCGTCGCGTGAGTACTCCGTGCGGCTGGCCGAGGAGCGTGGGCTCGAGTCGGTCCCGGCCTTCCATCGCGACCTCTGCCGCGGCGTGGCCACCTACGCGCACGAACTGTTCACCAGCGCCGGCGAGCTCGATGCCGTGTACGTGCCCGTCGGCATGGGCTCGGGCATCTGTGGAGTCATCACGATACGCGATTTGCTGAGTCTCCGCACCGAAGTCATCGGGGTGGTATCGGAGTTGGCCCCGGCTACGGCCCTGTCATTTACCGCCGGTCGAGCGGTCAGCACCGAGACGTCGGCAACGTTCATCGACGGCGTGGCCACGCGAGTGCCGGATCCGACGGCGATCGAGATCATCGTTGGCGGAGCGGCGCGGATCGTGCAGATCACCGAGGACGAATGCGCCGAGGCGGTGCGACTGATGTTGCGGTGCACGCACCACCTCATCGAGCCGGCCGGCGCCGCTGCTCTCGCCGGTGTGCTCGCCGATCGGGCAGTGGAACCAGCTCGGGTGGATGGGCGGCGGATCGGCGTGATCGTGAGCGGCGGCAACATGGATGCGCCGATGCTCGCCGAGATCCTCGCCGGCCGAACCCCGTCGCCCTGATGGGGTGTGTCTGCCCGCCGGTTGGGTTGCAGCAGACGATACAAGCCCTCGCGCTGTCGATGTGACGTCTGTCACATCAACCTCACAGAGTTGCCTCAAGGTACCGATTCATTGTGATGCGTGTCCGGTGAACACCTCACCGGCGTGACACAAGGAGACAGCAATGACGACCCCCCGTCGTTCCATCAAGTCCACCATCATGCTCGGTGCCGTCGTGCTCGCTGCCGGTGCCGCCCTGGTCGTGCCCAGCGCCGCATCTGCGGCCAGCAACTCGGGCGAGCTTCCCGCCCGGCTCCAACGGGCATGCCTGCGCATCCCGAACCTGGAGACCCGCACCGACAAGGTGATCGCCCGCCTCGACGGCGATGCATCCACCAAGGGCTCGCTGCTGTGGCTGCAGGCCCACATCGACGACGCAACCGCCAAGGGCCGCACCCAACTCGCCACCGTGCTGACGAACCGCTTGGCCGTGCGCACGCAGACCCTGCAGGTGCTGATGCAGCGTCAGACGCGACTGACCAAGCTGGCCGATCTGTGCCGTGCTCATGGAGTCGATGTCTGATGGTTCGTCGTGACCACCTTCGTTCCACCGCGATGATGATTGCGACCTTCGCCGTCGCGGTCGGGTTGGTGTCGTGCGGCTCGTCGGATGCCGGCGGCGCCACTGTGCCGCCCGCCCCGGCGGCCACGCAACCGGCAATCACCCCGGTGCCGACGACGACGACCGTGACGGTCCCGGCAACGACCGACGCGCCAACGCCGCCGGCCACCGAGGTCGCCACGACGACGGCGGGCGTGACTGTGACCGATGCGGAGGTCGCCGACCTCGAGAAGCAACTCGACGAGATCGACCAACTGCTTGCCGGTGTCGATGCGGATCTCAGCCAGGACTGAGTCGCGCCGACCACAATGGGGAGGTGCCGACGACTGCGTGCCCATGAGCTCAGCTGACGGCGGACGCGTGCTCGTGGTCGAGGACGACGACGCCGTGCGAACAGCAGTCGATAGAGGGCTCGGGGTACATGGCTTCGACGTCTCGTCGG
Source organism: Ilumatobacteraceae bacterium (assembly GCA_039931555.1). GTDB lineage: Bacteria > Actinomycetota > Acidimicrobiia > Acidimicrobiales > Ilumatobacteraceae > JAENVT01. The sequence goes on from JBDTRP010000123.1 coordinate 33,039, forward strand.
TACCCGATGCCGAGTCGGCGATGGCGGTGGTCGCCCGCCGGCGCCCCGATGTGATGATCGTCGACATCGGTCTGCCCGGGATGTCGGGCATCGAGCTGTGCACACGACTTCGAGGCCTCGACGTCGACACGCCGATCCTCATCCTGTCTGCACGCGACCAGGTCGGCGACCGCGTCGCAGGGCTGCAGGCGGGCGCCGACGATTACGTGGTCAAGCCGTTCTCGCTCGACGAGTTGGCGGCGCGCGTGCATGCACTGCTGCGTCGCGCTCGTTCCCACGCCGGAGCCACCACCGCAGTGTCCGCCGGGCCGCTGTGGATCGACCTCGATCGGCGTGTTGCCACCATCGGCGAGGTCCGGCTCGACCTGTCGAGGCGCGAGTTCGATCTCGTCGCCGTGTTCGCTGCCAACCCGGGGATCGTGCTGTCACGGATCCGGCTCCTCGAACTGGTCTGGGGGTACGACTTCGACGTCGACACCAATGTCGTCGACGTGTTCGTCGGGTACGTGCGCCGCAAGTTGGAAGCTGCCGGAGCGCCGCGATTGATCGAGACGGTGCGTGGCGTGGGCTTCGTCTTGAGGGTCGAGTAAGTGCGCCTGGCGACCCGCACCGGGCTGGCCTCGTTCGTCGCCGCGTCGATCACGTTGCTGGCCGTCGGGGCCCTGTTTCGCGGCTACTTCGCCACCGTGTTACAAGAACGCGTCGACACCCAACTGGAGGAACGAGCGAAGACGGCGCCCATCCTTGCGGCGGTTGCCGAACGCTTGTCGCAGTCCGAACTGCGCACGACGTTGGAAGGGGCGCGGGTCGTTCGTGGCGGCGAGACCATCTCGCTCGGATTGCTACCCGCCGATCCGCTTCCGCGCGGGATCGTTCCGGGCTTCTCGACGGCCAGGGCCAGCGGCGACCGCTGGCGCTTGTACACCGTCGAGGTCTCAGATGTGCCGAACCCAGGCGACCAGGCGTTGGTACAACTCGTCGCACCCCTCGGCGATGTCGACGCCCGGGCAATGCAGTTGCGTCGCCGTGTCATCTTCGTGATGGGGTTGACGTCGTTGGCAGCCGGCCTCGTCGGCTACCTCCTCGGCAGGGTCGCCACCAGACCGCTCACCGCGCTGCGGCGCGACACCGAACGGATCGAAGACGCCGACCCGAGCACCTGGCGCGTCGGCACGGCGTACGGGTCGAACGAGGTCGACGACGTTGCCGCCACGCTGAACGAGAACCTCCAGCGCCTCGCCGAAGAGACACAGCGCCGCGGCGCTGCTCTCGACGCGGCCAGGGCGTTCGCGTCCTCGGCGACGCACGAGTTGCGTACGCCGTTGCAGAGCGCCCTGATCAACCTCGACATCGCTCGCAGCGACCGGATCGCCGAACCGGACCGCATCGAGGTTCTCGGCCTGGCCAACGAGCAGTTGCAACGGATGGCCGCATCGTTGTCGGCCGTGCGAGCCCTGGCCGACGCCGAGTTCGCCGATCAATCGTGGTTCGACGAGATCGACCTCGCCGACGTGGCCGACGCAGCCGTCGCCGACGAACGGCGTCGAGCGCCGGAGGCCACCATCGAGATCGATTCGACACCGCCGACCACCCTGATCGCCTGGCGCGACGGTGTCAGGTTGGCGATCGCCAACCTGGTCCGCAATGCGCTCGTCCACGGTGTTCCGGTCGACGGCTCACCGCAACGCGTCGCAGTATCGGTCGCCGGTTCCACCGTCACGGTCGACGACAACGGACCAGGGGTCCCGCCGGCAGACCGCCAACGGATGCTCGAGCGATTCGAGCGCGGTGGCGGCAGCGGGTCGGGCCTCGGTCTGGCGATCGCTCAACAGGTGGCCATCGCCCACGGTGGCTCGGTGCTCATCGGCTCGAGCCCACTCGGCGGGGCACGAGTCGCGTTGACGTTGGCTGCGCCTCAGTCGTCGGGGTCTTCGTAGTACTCACGGCCGAGGTGGGTGATCTGCTCTTCGCCCATCATCCAGCGCAGCGTGTTCTTGAGCTTGGTGAGTTGGATGAACAGATCGTGCTCGGCGTAGAGGCCGGGAGCGACCATCGGCGCCTTGTAGTAGAAGCTCAGCCACTCCTGGATGCCGAACAGGCCGGCGCGCTGGGCCAGGTCGCTGAACAGCACCAGGTCGAGCGCCAGCGGGGCAGCCAGGATCGAGTCACGGCACAAGAAGTCGATCTTCAACTGCATCGGGTAGCCGAGCCAACCGAAGATGTCGATGTTGTCCCAGCCCTCCTTGTTGTCGCCACGCGGTGGGTAGTAGTTGATCCGCACCTTGTGGTACACGTTGCCGTACAGCTCGGGGAAGACCTCGGGGTCGAGGATGTGCTCGAGCACGCCGAGCTTGCTTTCCTCCTTGGTCTTGAAGTTGTCGGGATCGTCGAGCACCTCGCCATCGCGATTGCCGAGGATGTTGGTCGAGTACCAGCCCGACAGCCCGAGCATGCGTGCCTTCAACATCGGCCCGATCACCGTCTTGATCAGGGTCTGGCCGGTCTTGAAGTCCTTGCCGCTGATCGGGATCTTGCGTTCGTTCGCCAAGTCGCGCAGCGCGGGGATGTCGACGGTCAGGTTCGGTGCTCCGTTGGCGAACGGCACGCCCTCGAGGATCGCCGCATACGCGTAGAGCATCGACGGTGCGATCGTCGGGTCGTTGGCGTCGATCGCCGCGTCGAAGGCTTCCATGTTCATGTGCGCCGGCCCCGGCTCGATGAAGATCTCGGTGCTGGCGGCCCACAGCATCACGACCCGCTCGACTCGCTTCTCCTCGCGAAAGCGGTTGATGTCTTCACGGATCGTGTTGAGCATGCTGCGCTTGTCGATCGTGTGCATCGTGTTGTCGGAGTCGATCCGCTTGACGTACTCCCGGTCGAATGCGGCAGGCATCGGGCGCACCTCGCGCAAGGCATCGCTGACCGCCTCGATGTGCTTGCCGCCCTCGAGCACACCAGCGCGGGTGGCAGCGACATACGCATCGTCGGGGAACGGGTCCCATGCGCCGAAGACGATGTCATCCAGCGAAGCGAGCGGCAGGAAGTCCTTGATCAGTGGGCGGCGGTTGTCGGTGCGCTTGCCGAGACGGATCGTGCCCATCTGGGTCAGTGAGCCGACGGGCAGGCTGACACCCCGCTTGACCAGTTCGACACCCGCGATCAGCGTCGACGCCACGGCGCCGAGGCCGACGGTGAGCACGCCGAGCCGACCTTCTGCTGGAGTGACGGTGGGGGACGGGGGAGTGGTCATGGCTGATCAGGCTAGGAATGTGGAGCGCTCTACGGTCCCAACCTTGCGGGATCGGGACCTTTGGCCCGCTTCCGAACGCGATCTACCACGCGCCCACAGTGGCTTCGACGCCGTCAGGACGGCGTGTTGGTCACGTCGGGGTCGATGTTGTCGGCCCGAACGTTGAGATCCGCGGCGACCTCGCGCTTGATGGTTGCCGCGTTGCGGTGCTGTTCGGCGATCGCCAGATCTGCCTCGGCCTTCGCCACGAGAGCATCTGCCTGGGTCTCCTGCCGGGCGGCAGCGACCTGGGTGGCCTTGGACTCGTCGCGGTGGTCTTGTGCCTGGGTGCGCAGCGCTTCGGCCTTCTGTTTCGTCCGACGGTTCGCGAGGAATGCAGCGAGGGCGACGACGACGGCGACGATGACGAGAATTACAACGATGGTCATGCCATGACTCATACCCGATCCCGCCCGGCTCTAACCCTTGACGTACCGGCGCGAGACTGCCGGGATGCATGCTGCACCTCTTCCTGTCGTTCTGGTCCATGGCGCGTGGCATGGCGCGTGGTGCTGGGCCGCTTTGCAGGCCGAGCTCGATCGGCGAGGGGTGCCCTCGTACGCGATCGACCTTCCCGGCCACGGCGTGTCGGCCCTGCCGCTCGGTGATCTGCACGGCGACGCTGACTGTGTGGCGGACTTCATCGCGCGTCTCGCCACCGAAGTCGTCCTCGTCGGCCACAGCTACGGCGGGGCGGTGATCAGTGAGGCCGGGTCGCGCACATCGCACGTCCGCCATCTCGTCTACCTCACGGCGTTCGTCCTCGATGAGGGCGAGTCCATCAGGCGCCTACCGATTCTTGACGATGTGCCGGCCGAACCCGAGACACTGCTCGGCACGGCTCGGTCAATGCAGGCCGACGGAGCGTTGGTACTCGACCCGCAGCTCGCCATCCCTGCGCTCTACGGTCACTGCGCACCGGCCGTTCAGCAGGCTGCAGCCGCACGTCTTGGTCCGCAACCCGCTGCGGTCTTCGTGCAAACGTCCACCGGCGCGGCTTGGCGCACCATCCCGAGCACCTTCGTGCGATGCACCGACGATCGGGCGATCGCGATCACGCACCAGGACCGGATGGCAGCGCGATGCGCGATGACCGTGACACTGGAGACCGACCATTCTCCGTTCGCCTCGATGCCCGCCGAGACCGCCGACATCATCGAGCCGTTGGCCCGCGCCGACTACGCGGGGTAACCGCGTGATCCGGTGATCGCGATGTCGGAGGCAGCATGAACGCGACGCACGACTCGACTACCCAGGCACAGTGCGGCGGCGGCGGTGACCACGCCGCCCGCGAGCAAGGTGGCGGCGGACCCGAGGCGTGATGGCTCGCCCAGCACGCCGCCGAGCACATACCCGGCGGCCAGGCCGACGGTCGCCAACACGGCGATGGTCGATTCGACTCGGGCGCGCATCGCCTCGGGCGCGCCGGCGGCGATGACGGTCCCGAACGCCACGATGCTGACGGTCCCAACCGGGTCTGCCACCAGTTGCTGTCCGACCAGCATGGCGTAGCCGAGCACGGAAGGATGAGGTGCGTAGGCCATCAGCGCCATCGCCGGTGCGGTGGCGACCAGGGCCACGACGATCGCCCGGTGCAACCCGAAGCGACCGAGAATACGAGGGGCGAGCGCCGCGCCGAACAGCGACCCGACCCCGCCGATCGCGTACACGATGCCCTGTGGACCGGTGTCGTAGCCCAAGGTCTTGGTCACGTGGACGATCACGACGCTGCCGACCATGCCGGCGCCGACGCCGGCGATGCACTCCGACAGCGCTACCGGCCCGAGTATGGGATGCCGCCTGACGTAGCGAGCCCCGTCTCGCAGTTCGCTACGCACGTCGGTGCGATCGAGGTATCGAAGTGCCGGCGGTGTCGGTCGCAAGAGCCCGGCGGCGGCCGCGGCCCAGACGAACGTCGCCGCGTCGATCGCCAACCCGGCCGGACCTCCGAACGCATGCACCAGCCAGCCTGCTGCGCCGAACGCCGCCAGCTCGGCGATCGCCGAGACACCCTGCACGATCGACTGCGCACCGGCGTACGACTCGCGCGGCACGGCGATCGGCACCATCGAGCGGAACGCGGCGCGGAAGAACGGCACGATGCACCCCGACACCACGCCCACCGCGTAGATCGCCGCCATCGTCAGCGAGTGGACCATCGACAGCAGCGGGATCACCGCTGTCGCCACGGCCAGCGCAACGTTCGACAGCACCAGCACCCGGCGTCGCGACCACCGATCGACCAACGTGCCGGCGAACAGCCCGAGCAACGCGGCGGGTAGCAGTTCGGCCAGGAACACCAATCCGACCGAGAGCGTGCCCTGATCGAGCTCTCGAGCTGCGGTCCACGGAAGCGCAAGGCGCGACACCAGCGAGCCGAACGTCGACACTCCTTCGCCGATCACCAGGACCCGGAGATCGCGGTGCTTCCACGCCGTCGAGATCTCCTCGTTCATCTGGAGGCGTTCACACCAACAGGCCGCGCTGCATCGGCGCCGGAAAGCGGACGTTGACACGCGCATCGCCGATGAGCACGCGCAGCCGGTCGGCTTCGGCGGCGATCGCCTCGGCGCGGGCTCGGGGAACGTCGACGAGAAGCTGATAGGCGATCTCTCCGGACTTTCGCTGTGCCCAGCCACCGACCACCCGCCCGTCGACCCAGATGGTCGGACCGGCGTTGCCATTGCGATCGAAGACCGGCCCGCCGAAGTCGGCCAGGTCACCGAGGTACCAATGCCGTTGCTTCCAACCCATCGTCGTCGGGTCGAGCGCCGGTAGGAAGGCGACCCACGGCGGGTCGGGCTCCCGAGCATCCCCGAGGTCATCGGCGAGTACCCATCCGACCCCTCCTCCGTCGAGATCGACCTCGGCGGGGCCGATCGCGGCGAACACCCGCTTCGCCAATCCGGCTGTCCAACCCGCCCACCACTGCATGTCGGCGATCGTCGCAGGACCGAACCGGTCGAGGTAGCGACGGGCCAACTCGACGGCAGCGACGTCGACCTCGGCTCCGGCGATGCCACCGGACAACCACACATCTGCAACCGTCCACGGGTACTCGGATGCGATCCACGACCCGTTGGGTCGGCCACGAATGATGGCACCATCGAAGCCGAGGTTCAGCAGCACACGCGTGTGGACTCCCGGCGTCGCCGCGTACGAGGTGCCTGGCGAGAGCTGCAGCTTCTGCGCCAACGCCGGCACCGCCTTGCCGAGTTGACGTGCGCTCGCGGTGCCCATCGACGTCAATGCGGTGAGCGTGTCGGTTCGGGCAACCTCGGCCCACGCCGCGCCATCATCGGCGATGCCGCTGACTTCGATCATCTGCGCGAGCCGCTTCCATTGACCCTTCGCCAACGCAACTGTGCACGCCCCGTGGGCTTGCCTGGCGACCTCGGGCGTCATGACCCACAGCGTGCGGCGCATCGCGTGATGACGCACGACTGTGCGGTCGTCGTACAGCGCAGTGGAGACCGCTTCGATCGAGGGATGTGCCATGCGCGCCATCGCCGACAGGTAGACGGTCGCCGGATCGCTCGAGTGCAGCGCCACCACCGAGTCGGAGATCACGGCGACGTCGTCGATGTATGTTGCCGGCGTCAAGCGGTGGCGCGTTGCCAGGCGTGCTCGCCGTTGGGCATCGGTGAATCTCGGTCGAGCGGCCATCAGCGGATTGTCGCGACCGAAGGTTGCGCGTCGGCGGTAGACCGTGGCACACTACGATCAATGCGTGCCGGAATCATCTCGATTGTCGTAGTACTCATGTAGATGCACGCCCACATATGCGTGCATCTTGGCCTCCCATCCGGGGGGCCGTTTGGTTTTTCGGGCCAACGTTCTGGCAGCTAGTTCAGCAAGGGAGACGAGAGATGAAGATCACGGGGGCGCAAGCCCTGATCAAAGCCCTGGAGATGGAGGGCGTCGAGGTCATGTTCGGCCTGCCAGGCGGCTGCATCCTGCCGGCCTACGATCCCCTGCTCGACTCGTCGATCCGCCACATCCTCGTGCGCCACGAGCAGGGCGCCGGGCACATGGCCGAAGGGTACGCGCACGTCACCGGCCGCCCCGGCGTGGCCATGGTCACCAGCGGGCCGGCGGCCACCAACATGGTGACGCCACTGTGCGACGCCTACATGGATTCGATCCCGATGGTGTGCATCACCGGCCAGGTGCCGACGACAGCGATCGGCACCGATGCATTCCAGGAGTGCGACACCGTTGGCATCACGCGCAGCGTGACCAAGCACAACGAACTGGTGATGTCGGCTCAGAACCTGCCGATGGCCGTGCGTCAAGCGTTTCGAGTCGCCACCACGGGGCGCCCTGGCCCGACGTTGATCGACGTGCCCAAAGACGTGCTGCAGAACTCGATGGAGTGGTACTGGCCGACCGACGCCGAGGTGACCGACAGCCTCCCCGGGTACCGCCCGAACACCAAGGGTCACCCGCGCATGATCAAAGAGGCGGCCAAGCTGATCCTGGCTGCCGAGCGGCCGATCCTCTACGTCGGCGGCGGCATCTTGAAGGCCCGAGCTGCAGAGGCGTTGCGCGAGTTGGCGGAGATGACCGACATCCACGTCGTCACCACGCTGATGGCTCGCGGTGCGTTCCCCGACGATCACCCGTTGTGCCTCGGCATGCCGGGCATGCACGGCAACGCCACGGCGATCACCGCGCTGCAACGCAGCGATCTGCTGATCGCGCTCGGGGCGCGCTTCGATGACCGCATCACCGGCAAGGTGTCGACGTTTGCGCCCGATGCCAAGGTCATCCACGTCGACATCGACCCTGCCGAGCAGGGCAAGGTGCGCCGGCCCGACGTGCCGATCGTCGGTGACTGCCGCCAGGTGATCGAGGAGCTCATCAAGGCGATTCGCGAACTGCTCGACGGTGGTGCGGTGCAAGCCGACATCGGTGCGTGGAAGAGCCGCATCAGCGGCTGGCGCGAGCAGTTCCCGCTGTCGTACGAGCAGAGCGAGCCCGGCGAGGCCTTGAAGCCGCAGTTCTGCCTCGAGCAACTGCGCGACAACGCTCCCGAAGGCACGATCCTGGTCAGCGGCGTCGGCCAGCACCAGATGTGGTCGTCACAGTACTGGCGGTTCAACGAGCCCTACACGTGGGTCAACTCCGGCGGGCTCGGCACGATGGGCTTCAGCGTGCCGGCGGCGATCGGCGCCAAGGTCGGCCGCCCCGACCGGACTGTGTGGGCCATCGACGGTGACGGCTGCTTCCAGATGACCGCGCAGGAGTTGGTCACAGCCAGCGTCGAGCGCATCCCGATCAAGGTCGGCATCTTGAACAACAGCTACCTCGGCATGGTTCGTCAATGGCAGGAGATGTTCTACGACGAGCGCTACAGCGAGGTGTACCTGTCGCCCGAGTTGCCCGACTTCGTGAAGTGGGCTGAGGCCATGGGTTGTGTCGGCATTCGCGTCGACTCACCCGAGGAAGTGCAACCGGCGATCGACAAGGCCAACTCCATCGACGATCGCCCGGTCGTCGTCGACTTCCGGGTCGATGCCCGCGAGAAGGTCTTCCCGATGGTGCCGGCCGGGTTGGGCAACGACGACATGATCCTGCCCGAGTCGCAGATGGCCAGGAAGGGAGCACTCAAGTGACCACCGACATGAACCATCACATCTTGTCGGTGCTCGTGCAGAACCGTCCGGGGGTCTTGGCGCGTGTCGCCGGGTTGTTCGCCCGGCGCGACTACAACATCTTCTCCCTTGCCGTCGCGCCTGCCGAGGAAGCCGGCTTCAGCCGCATCACCATCGTCGTCGACGTCGACTCCGCGCCACTCGAACAGATCACCAAGCAGCTGTTCAAGCTGATCGAAGTGGTCAAGATCAGCGAGCTCGATCCGCGCCGTTCGGTCGAGCGCGAGCTGCTGTTGGCCACCATTCGGGTGAGTCCCGAGCACCGCGGCCAGATCGTGGAACTGGCCACGATCTTCGAGGGCAAGATCCTGGCCGTCGGCACCGAGGCGATCACGATCAGCGTCGATGGGCACCCCGACAAACTCGACGATTTTGAAGAACTGCTCAGCGGATATGGCATCGTGGAGCTCCAGCGCACCGGACGGGTGGCGCTGCCCAAACTCGATCGTGAGGCACGTCTACGTGCCGCGAACTCCACCACCAAGAAGAGCGACTACGGAAAGGCTGGCTGACATGGCCGCGAAGATGTACTACGAGGCGGACGCCGATCCGTCGATCATTCGAGGTCGCAAGGTGGCCATCATCGGCTACGGCTCGCAGGGTCATGCCCACGCCCTCAACCTGAAGGAGTCGGGAGTTCCCGTCGTCGTTGGCTTGCGAGAAGGCAGCAAATCCGCCGCCAAGGCGCAGGCTGCCGGGCTGACGGTGATGGAGATCGGGGCCGCCGCCAAGTGGGCCAACGTGATCATGTTGACGATGCCCGACACCGAGCAGAAGGCCACGTACGAGGAGTTCATCAAGCCGCACATGCGCAAGGGCAAGGCGCTGGCGTTCGCCCACGGCTTCAACATCCGCTTCAAGCGGATCCGTCCGCCCAAGACCGTCGACGTGATCATGATCGCGCCGAAGGGCCCCGGCCACCTCGTGCGTCGCACCTACACCGAAGGTGGCGGTGTGCCGTGTCTGATTGCGGTCCATCAAGATGCCACCGGTGGCGCCCACGCGCTGGCGCTCAGCTACGCCGAGGCAATCGGTGGCGCCCGCGCCGGGGTCATCGAGACCACCTTCAGCGAAGAGACCGAGACCGACCTGTTCGGCGAGCAGGTCGTACTGTGTGGCGGCCTGACCTCTCTGGTCCAGGCCGGCTTCGAGACCCTGGTCGAGGCCGGCTACCAACCGGAGATGGCCTACTTCGAATGTCTCCACGAGGTGAAGCTGATCGTCGACCTGATGTACGAGGAAGGCATCGCCGGCATGCGTTACTCGATCAGCGACACCGCCGAGTACGGCGACGTCACCCGCGGGCCGCGCATCGTCAACGCCAAGACCAAGCTGGAGATGCGCAAGATCCTCAAGGAGATCCAGAACGGCAAGTTCGCCAAGGAGTGGGTCGCCGAGAGCGAGACCGGTCGGATCAACTTCAACGGTCTGCGCGAAGCCGGTCGGGTGCACCAGATCGAAGAGGTCGGTGGCCGCCTTCGGGCAATGATGCCGTTCCTCGGCGCGGGTCGCCAGAAGGTCGCCGACGTCAGCGGCGGCTGAGCTCCTCGATCGACAGTTCGGCGTCTTCACCCGAACTTTGTCGCTGGGAGGTCGCTGAGCGACCTGGGAGCGACAAAGTTCCGGGTTGCTGCGTCGGGAAGTGAACGATCAGCCGACCATCCCGACGATGAAGTACCCAACGACGAGGCTCAACGCGACCAGGATCCCCACCTTCACGCGACGCTTCACACGCCAACCGTCGTTCAGCGCGGCGATCGAGAACGTGGTCGCAGCGATGATCGTGCCGTAGATGGCGAGCATCACCACGAACCCGGCGAGGGCATGCAACGACCAGCCGAACGAGCCCACCAGCTGGCTGGCCACCAACACCACCGGCCCCGCCGCGGCGAGCATGCACAGCCCTCTGACCAGCCGACTCCATTCGGGGCGGTTGAGGGCGAACCCGCCACCGACGACGGTCGGCATCATGATCGCTCCGGCGCCGACGAACAGCGGGAGGAACCCGACGCCGCCGAGCATCCTGGCCATGGTCAACGTCCATCGCCGTGTCGCCCGTTGCCGGGCAACCGCGGCAATTGCCTGCGTGATCCCGAAGATCGTGAACGCCAGGACGATGAAGATCGTCCCGCTCCACGTGAAGTCGGGATCCTCGGCGATGAGACGCATCCACGCCCGGGCGATCACGCCGAGCGCGGGTCCACCGAACAGTCCGAGGGCAAGGATCGATCGCGTGCGCCACTGCGCCGGCCGAGCCCCGAGGGGCGTCAATACTGCGAGGTCTGTCATGGTGACTACAGACGGACGAACCACCGGGTCGGGTGACACTGCACCGGATATGGTTTCGGTCGAACCGTGCGGCAAGGGGGGGGCAATGACACTGACCTGGGAAGAGGCGTGCGCGCGGGTGTGCGCGCCCGGCACACCATTCGAGATCGTCGAGGACGAACTCGGCAACCGTCGGTTCAAGACCTCGCCGCCCAACCTGCGTGCCGTGTTCGACATCGCACGCAGCGGTGGCGATGAGATCTTCATCGTCTACGAAGACGAGCGCTGGTCGTTCAACGCCGTGTTCGCCCAGGTCGACGCTCTCGCTGACGTGTTGGTGACCCGCTACGGCATCGTCAAGGGCGAGCGCGTCGCGATCGGAATGCGCAACTACCCGGAGTGGATCATGTCGATGCTGGCAGTCATCTCGATCGGTGGCGTTTCGGTATCGCTGAACGCGTTGTGGGTCGAAGACGAGATCGACTACGCCCTGGCCGACAGCGGCGCATCGCTGCTGATCGCCGACATCGAACGGATCGGCCGGGCGATCAGTCCGTGTCGTCGGCTGGGCGTTCGCATGCTCGAGGCGCGTGCCGACACGCCTTCGGCGGACGATGTCGATCAGTGGAACGACATCGTCGTGCCGGGCGCGGCCATGCCGGCGGTCGACGTCGATTGGGGCGACGATGCGACCATCCTCTACACCTCGGGCACCACGGGCCGGCCGAAGGGCGCGGTCTCGACGAATGGGGCGATCGTGTCGTCGGTGCTGGCCTTCGCGAGTCGCAGCGCGGTCGATGCGGTGCGCGCCACTGCGGCGCTGCCGCCAGGAACCGAACCACCGGAGCCGATTCCGCTCTCGTTCATCTTGATCGTGCCGCTGTTCCACGTCACAGGCTGTGTTCCGGTGCTGCTGAGCTGCATCGTGACGAAGTCGAAGCTGGTGGTGATGTACCGCTGGAACGCGGAGAAGGCCCTCGAACTGATCGAGCGGGAGCGGGTCACCAACTTCATCGGGGTGCCCACCCAGAGTTGGGACCTGGTCAACTCTCCGCGGTTCAACGACTTCGACACGTCCAGCCTGCGCGGGGTCGGCGGCGGCGGTGCGCCGGCGCCGCCGGCGTTGGTCGAGCGCGTCGCCGGCAGCGTGAAGAGCGGGGGCCCCACACTGGGTTATGGCATGACCGAGACCAACGCCTATGGGCCGAACAACACCGGTGCCGACTACCTGACGCACCCGACCTCGACCGGAAGGGTGATGCCGATCATGCGCATCGAGATCCGTGACCCGCAGGGCCGGCAGGTATCGACCGGCGAGCGCGGCGAGATCTGGTTCAACGGCCCGATGCTGATCCGTGGCTACTGGAACAAGCAGGGGGCGACTGCCGAGACCATTGTCGATGGCTGGCTGCGCAGTGGCGACATCGGCCGCGTCGACGAGGACGGCTTCTTCTACGTCGAGGATCGCCTGAAGGACATGATCCTGCGCGGCGGTGAGAACGTGTACTGTGCCGAGGTCGAGGCGGCGATCTACGAGCACCCGGCGATCCACGAGGCCGCCGTGTTCGGGATCCCCGACGAGCGCCTCGGCGAGGAGGTCGCCGTCGCCGTCCACCTCGTCGATGGGGCAGCATTGACGACTGACGACCTGCGCACGTTCCTGTCGACGAAGATCGCCGCGTTCATGATCCCGTCGCGGATCGTGTTCGTCGACGACCCCTTGCCCCGGAACCCGGCCGGCAAGTTCCTCAAGCGCCAACTGCGCCAGGACCTGGTGTCGCCTTAGGGCTTGGTGTCGTACGTGACGCTCATCCCGCAGAATGCGTTGAAGCTGAGGTCGAAGCCGCCAGTCCTGACGGCATAGCTGTTTCCGGCCGCGGCGATCTCCGTCGGTGGGCTGATCACGGTGTGCACGACCGTGCTGCCGACCAGGTTCCCGCCGAGCGTGATGCTGCCGAAGTGGGCGACCGCCCCCGCCTGCGTGGTCCTGTTCAACTCGACCGAGTAGGTACTTGGCCCTGAGGTGTCCAGCGTGGCCACGTCGACCGAGATCAGCCGGGAGCCGATCGGAATGTGCACGGGGATCTCGCCGAACACTCCGGCGCCTGTGATGTTGCCGAGGCAGCCGTTGATGATGGTCGTCGTGACGGGCGCTGGGTTCTCCCAGTTCATGTCCCACACGCTGTACATCTCGGTGCGCAACGTGTCGTTGACGTTGGTGTCGATCTCGGCCTTGGTGTAGTAGCGGTCATCGTGGTTGTGGTCGGCGTAGTAGCCGACGACGTCGGCAAGTACGTCGACCGAGCCGGCGAAGTTGAACAGGTTGATCGCACCTGTCGCGGAGAGCTTGACATCGACCTTGTTCGGCACGGCAGGCGCTCCCGCCTCCCAGTTGAGGTTCGACGCAAGGGGCCGCTCGGTCGCGTCGGAGGGGTACACCGTCAAGTAGCCGCCGGCGGTGCCGCCGACAGCGGTCACGTTCATCGAGATTGCCGTAGCGTCGGTCGGCACGTTGCAGCGCCCATTCAGTCCCGCGACCTGTTGCGTGTACACCTCGGCCGGCCCGATCGGAGTGGCGCGGGGCCCGACGTTGATGTCGGCTCCCGGTCGGGTGTCGAACAATCGGCAGGGAACCATCGGTACGAAGACGGCCCGGCTACCGGTGTTGATCGCGGCGCTGGCGCTCGGCAGCGCGACGCCGGCTCCGAGGACGACGGCGACCGCAGCCCCGAGGGCTGACCAGCGAGTACGTTGAAACATGAGAGCCTCCAAAGTCGAGCGACGACCGCGATGTCGGTCAGTTCATCGGCGCGAATCGCGGATCGCTTGAATTCCGACTTGATTGGTCGGGATTCAACTCTGTAGCGTGACATGCCATGAGTGACGCATGGGGTTTCGAGACACGCCAGATCCACGTCGGGGGAGATCCCGACCCAACGACCGGTGCTCGCGCCGTGCCGATCTACCAAACGACCAGCTACGAGTTCCGAGACTCGGCGCATGCCGCCAACCTGTTCGCCCTCGCCGAGGTCGGCAACATCTACACCCGCATCATGAACCCGACCCAGGGTGCGCTCGAAGCGCGACTGAATGCGTTGGAAGGTGGCTGCACCACGGCCATCGGCATCCCCGGCACGCTGGTCGTCAGCTCCGGCCAGGCGGCCGAGATGCTGGCCATCACCACGATCGCCGAAGCCGGCGATCACGTCGTGGCGTCGCCGTCGTTGTACGGCGGCACCTACAACCTGCTGCACTACACGCTGCCCAAGCACGGCATCGAAATCACATTCGTCGACGATCCTGACGATCTCGAGCAGTGGCGCGCCGCCGTTCGGCCGAACACCAAGCTCTTCTTCGGTGAGGTGCTGTCGAACCCGAAGAACGACGTCTTCGACATCGAGGGCGTGTCGAAGGTGGCGCACGACGCGGGCGTGCCGCTGATCGTCGACAACACCGTGCCGACGCCGTACTTGATCCGCCCGATCGAATGGGGCGCCGACATCGTCGTGCACTCGCTCACCAAGTTCATCGGTGGCCACGGCACGTCGATCGGCGGTTCGATCACCGACGGTGGCACCTTCGATTTCGGCAACGGCCGGTTCCCCAACTTCACCGAGCCCGACCCCAGCTACCACGGCCTTCCTTACTGGCCGGCGCTCGGCCATGGCGCGTTCATCTTGAAGGCCCGCGTGCAAGGCCTGCGCGACACGGGCGCGGCGGTCTCGCCGTTCAATGCCTTCTTGTTCCTCCAGGGGCTCGAGACGCTGAGCCTGCGCATGGAGCGCCATTTCTCCAACGCCGCCAAGGTCGCCGAGTTTCTGCAGGCCCGCGACGAGGTCGAGAGCGTGATCTGGGCCGGCCTACCGTCGAGCGCATGGTACGAGCGGGCCAAGAAGTACGGCCGCGACAAGGGCTACGGCTCGATCCTGTCGTTCATCATCAAGGGCGGCAGGGAAGCCGGCACCCGGTTCGTGGAAGCGCTGGAACTGCACAGCCACGTCGCCAACATCGGCGACGTGCGCAGCCTGGTGATCCAGCCCGCCACCACGACCCACAGCCAACTGACCGAGGAAGAGCAGGCCTCGACCGGTGTCTATCCGGGTTTGGTCCGTCTCAGCGTCGGGTTGGAGTCGATCGAAGACATCATCGCCGACCTCGAAGCCGGCTTCCGCGCCGCCAAGGGATAGCCGCTCCCGCGGCTCAGGACTCACATCGGTCAGGCGACCATTGCATCGATCTCGGCTGCGGCGGCGGCGGCGTCGTCGATCCGCCGTTGCTCGTCATTCAGTGCAGCGACCAAGCCGGTGATCAGGCGTTCCTTCAACTTGTCTGCAGCCTGCGCGGCTCGGTACGACCGGGCGATCTCCAACTGGATGGCGGTCGCGCCTTGGCGCTGCGCCCATGACGTCATCGTGCCGGGCTTGGTCGCGCCGAACCCGCGCTTGCCACCATCGGGGTCGGTGGCGACCTTGGCGGCCTCGAGGTGCGTGGCGACGCGCACGGCCAGCGCCCTCGCCTCGGGCGAGCCGTTTCCGCAGCCGATGATCACGTCAGCGCCGTTTCCGTCCTTCATCCCATGGAGATCGAGGTAGATCGTGCGCTCGTCGACGTGGCCGAGCTTGTCGAGTTGTGCCTTGAGCGCGTGGTATTCGTCCCAGTTGGCATCGCCCATCATCGGCACGCTGCGGGTGACGGCGACCTTGGAACAGCCGACGGCGGCACTGAGTGCCATGGCCAGCCCGCCCGTGCCGGCGTCGGTGTTCTTCCACCGGCCATCACGTTCGTGGTCGACGGCGTGCACGGCGCCGACTGCGAGCGGACCGCGCCAGTCGATGATCCAACGCGGGCCGTCCTTCGGGCCGCGGTTGGAGTTGGCGGCGAACGGTGCGTTGAACTCGGTCCACTGCCGTACGAGGGGGTTCTGTTTGAACAGCATGACGTAGGTATGTCGGCGCGATCTGTTGTCTGCTTGAGCTTCCGCTGAGCTCAAGAGTCGCCCCACTGTGAGATCGTTGCGGTGTGGACAGCACGCGCGTCGACAAATGGCTGTGGGCGGTTCGGGTGTACCCGACCCGTACGGTCTCGTCCGATCGGTGTTCGGGCGGTCACGTTCGAGTGAACGGTGGCCCAGTGAAGCCGGCGACGACGGTTCGTGTCGGCGATCGGGTGACCGCGACTGTGGCAGGAGAGGAGCGGACCCTCGAGGTCGTGCGCATCATCGAGAAGCGGGTGAGTGCAGTGATCGCGAGCGAATGCCTGATCGACCACAGCCCGCCACCGCGACCGCGTGACGACACGTTGGCGCCGTTCGTGCGCGATCGAGGATCTGGCCGGCCGACGAAGCGCGATCGTCGACTGCTCGATCGACTTCGCTCCCGTTGAAGCTGGCTCAGTACGTGCCGAGTTGGTCGAGGACGAGGGTCGGGGCACCTTCGCTCATCGCTGATTCGAGGTCGACGGAGGCGACGAAGCGCCATTCGCCGTCGCCCTCCGGGTCGGCCAGTCGTTGCGTGATGACCCATCGTCCCGGTTCCTCGACGAGCACGAACTGCTGACCCGAGCGCGCATCGGCGTCGATGACGAGACCGTCGTACTCGACCCAATACGGCGCCATCGCTTCGGCGATCTGCTGCACCGTCCAGCCACTGCGTTCGGCCAGCGCGGTGTACGAACGCGCGGCCAACAACTCGACCCATCCGAACGCGGCAGTTCGCACGGCCGTGCGCCATGCCGCCGGTGGGCCGGCGCGTGTGGCTGCGGGCGCGTCGAGAGCCAAGTGGTCGTGTACCGGTTGGCCGGCGAGCACGGCCCACTCGTCGAGCAGCGTGGCATCGGTGGCGCGCACCAGTGCACCGAGCCACTCGACGACATCCTCGAGCGTCGGCGTGTAGACGTCGTCGGGCAACGAGCGGTCGAGCGTGCGCCACGAATCGGTGAGGTACCGCAGCACCAGGCCTTCGCTGCGCTCGAGTCGGTAGCGCCGCACGAACGTCGCGAACGTGTCACCGCCCTCGAGCATCTCGCGCACGATCGACTTCGGTGACGGCACCTCGGCGACCCAGGGATGATGGGACAGGTACTCGGTGAAGCAGGCATCGAGGAGCTCCGCCAGCGGCTTCGGCCAGGTGATCGTCTCGAGCAGTTCCATCCGTTCCTCGTATTGCATGCCCTCCGACTTCAGCCTGGCGACCTCGACGCCTCTCGCTGCGTGCTCTTGCGCCCTCAGGATCTGTCGAGGATCATCGAGCACCGACTCGACCACGCTGATGGCGTCGACCACGTATGACGGATCGTCGCGATCGATCGTGGCAATGACCTCGATGGCGAACGGCATGAGCGGCGCTGAGAATCGCAGGGCGCTGCGCTCGTCCTCGCCGTCGACCAGCGAGCCGACGCGAACACCCATGCACCGACCGCTTTCGTCGCGCAGCCGCTCGGCGACACCCGCCGCTTCGAGGCTGCGGTAGACGGCAATCGCCCGTCGCTGGTGCTGGCGGCGACGAGGCTCGGGATCGTGGTTCGTGCGCAGCAGCCGCTTGAGCGCGACCGGGCCGTCTGGTCGACCGAGCACGCTGGCGACCAAGTCCGCGGTCACCCGGAATCGCGACGTCAGTGGCTCGGGTTGCGACGTGATGAGACGCTGCATCGCGGCCTCGTCGTAGTGCACGAACCCCTCGGGCGCCTTGGCCTTGACAGCCTTGCGGCGGGCTTTCGGATCGTCGCCGGCGCGTGACAGCGCCTTGGCGTTGTCGATCACATGGTCCGGCGCCTGCACCCACACGTGACCGTCGGGATCGAAACCCGGGCGTCCTGCACGACCGGCGAGCTGGTGGAACTCGCGAACGGTGAAGCGACGCACCCGGGTGCCATCGAACTTCGTCAGTGCGGTCATCAGCACGGTGCGAATCGGGATGTTGACGCCGACACCCAGCGTGTCGGTGCCACAGATCACCGGCAACAAACCCTCACCGGCAAGTCGTTCGACCAGACGCCGGTAGCGCGGCAGCATGCCGGCGTGGTGCACGCCGACTCCGTTGCGGATCAGCCGGCTGAGCGTGTCACCGAACCCCTTGCTCATCTTCACGCTCGACATCGCTGCAGCGATCGCCTCGCGCTGGGCGCGGGTGGTGACGTTGAGGCTGACCAATGACGAGGCCCGTTCGATGGCCGCTGCTTGGTTGGCATGCACCACGTACACCGGACTCAGGCGTTCGCGCACGGCTTCGAGCACGCTGTCGGACACTGTCGTCATCCGCCACTGGTGGTACAGCGGGGTGGGTCGATCGACGGAGGTCACCTCGGTGACCGGTCGGCCTGATCGCTGCTCGAGGTCGGCGCTGATCACATTCATGTCGCCGAGCGTCGCGGACGCCAACAGCATCTGACAGCCGGTGACTTCGAGGAGCGGTACCTGCCACGCCCAGCCACGATCGGGGTCGCCGTAGTAGTGGAACTCATCGAGGCAGGCGAACCCGAACTCGCTGGCCGGACCGATGGCCAGGGCGTGGTTGGCGAACACCTCGGCGGTGCACACGAGCACGGGTGCATCGGCGTTGATCGATGCGTCGCCAGTGGCCAGACCGACCTGCTGCGCTCCCAGCAGATCGACGAGGTCGAAGAACTTCTCGGCAACCAACGCCTTGATCGGCGCGGTCCACACGGCACGCCGTCCCTCGTTCAGCGCCAGCAGGATGCCAGCGACGGCAACCAGGCTCTTGCCCGAACCCGTTGGAGTCGCCAGCACGACATGGTCTCCGGCAGCAAGCGCCAGCGCCGCCTCTTCCTGGTGTGGGTACAGCGGTCGACCACTGTCGGCGGCCCACGCTGCGAACACGTCGAGTATCGACGCCGGGTCAGCGCCTGCAGGAGGCAGCAGGTGGACGAGCGACGACATGCATCGAACAGTGTGCCTGCCAGGCCGCAACTCACGGCACGCCGGCTCTCCACTTCGAGATCGGCGACGATGGCACACCGACTGGCACGCTTCGGCCTGGCCGGAGGTCGAGCGAGTCGTGGACGCCGATCCCCCTGGCGAGAAAGGGTCAAAGCGGTCGGAAGAGTCAGGTCGCTCTCGACTTCGATGCCACTGGCGAGCGTCGCGAACCCAACAGCTCGGTCAACGACATCCGGCGTGAAGTCGATCTGTGAGCGCTGCACGGTCGTGGTCAACATGTGAGTTGCAGCGTTGGTTGGAGTGGGCCGGTGATGTGGCCTTTGGGTGGGGCGGGCATGAGTGTGCCGTCGGATCTGCGTATGTAGAGGCTGTTGGCGTCGCCGACAAGGCCCCAATCGGGCGAGTGGGCGTAGTGGTGGTGGCAGGAACACAGCAAGGTCAGGTTCACCAAATCGGTTGGTCCGTCGTCGCGGATCACTTCGTCGATGTGGTGCGCTTCGCACCATCCTGGGGGTCGATCACATCCTGGCCATCGACAACCACCATCTCGAAGTGCCAAGGCGAGGTACTGGTTGTCGGAACAGAATCGGGTGCTGGTGCCCATGTCGAGCGCCACGCTTCTGCCTTTGGTGATGACCCGGTGCAGTTCGGCGTCGCATGCCAACCGTCGGGCCGCCTCACCCGAGATGGTGACCCCGCTGGCGATGATCACGCTACGCGCCTCGGCGCGTTCGAAGATCGTCTCGAACGGAACCGTGACGAGCATCTTCGGCCGCTCGCGCCCGCCGGTGACCTCACCGGCGTTGTAGGCCCGACACAACGCGGTGAGCGCGTCGGCGATGCGGGTGTGGTGTGGTCGGCCGGTCTCGTCGGCGTAGGCGGCACCGGCGATGTGCCCGAGTGCGATCTGGACGTGTTCAGCGTCTTCGGCGGTGAGGACGCCTTTGATGTCGACCATGCCGTCGCGGTTGGGTGTCAAGGTGATGTGCCGCTTCAGCCGTTGGGCTTGTTCGCGTTCGGCCTCACCGTGGGCGTCGACCGACGCCAACCAGTGCTCGAGTTGCCGTTTGGTGTCACGCGGTGCGCCAGACGCCAACTCGACCAGGTCGGCAGCGGCACCGGCAAACGACTCGTGACCAACCACAGCGCCGAGCAGGCGGGCGTTGTCGATCGACAAGTCACCGTCGCACATGCTGTCGGCGATGATCGGCGCCGCAGCGAGCGTGTCGGCCAAGCGAACCTGATCGCGTGCTGTACGCACCGTGGTGTTGGTCTCACCGGCGAGCCACACTTCCATCGATGTCGCACCGGCGGAACGCCACACTTCTGCCAGCGAGGCAGCGTGGACGACACGGGCGATCTCGACCTCGAGCCGGGTCGCCGAGCACGCAGATCGACCAGCATCGCCGCCAACTGCGGACCCGACAACACTGCCAACTCAACCGCGGCGCAGTCGTCGAGCGCCGCTCTCAGCGTGGCAATCGACGAATCGGACATGAACTCCCAGCTATCCCTTCGAACACCTGTTCGCAACCCGTCCTGAAAGATTCTTTGGAAAATGTTGGTACAGGAGCGCGCCTGATGGCTGCCAAGAAGACGACTGGCCCCACGCTGGTGGAATCCATCGTCCATCCAGACAAGCGCAGCAACATCCCGACGGCCGACGCGCGGGATTTCGTCGGCGCCGAAATGACGCGCCGGTTGTACGAAGCAAAGACATCCGGGTCTTCGGCGGCAGCGATGTGCAGGAGGGTTCAGCCGGCTGATGGTTCCGGCTGCGCTTCAGCGCGTTCAACGCTGGCGTGCGCGGCGACTGTGATCGACGTGTTGCGCCCTTGGGCTCACCTCGATCGCCGAAGGCGTCGAGCTCCCAGTCGAGTTTGAGCGGAAAATGCCAGCTCAGGCGGGCGTGATATCGCGCCCAATGATCGGGCCAAGCAACGAGCGTTGCGGGGGACTTGTGTACCTAGCTGTCGTCGTCGCGTTGATCGCGCAGGAACCTCTCGAAGTCGGCGGCCAGGTCGTCGCCGGATGGAATCGCCTCCTCGGCATTGTGGTCGTACTCGCGTTCCAGCATCGCCACATATGCGCTGGCCTGGTCGTCGTCGGCGACCGCTTCGTCGTGCATCACCCGGTGGCGTGCCGCCTCAGCGGCGAGTCGCGCGGTGTGCACTGGCACGCCCAACACGTGGTGAAGGTGTTGCAACAAAGCGATCGACGATTGTGGGTGCTGAGCGTTGCCAAGGTAGTGCGGCACGCCGACCCGCAACGACACTGCCGGCATCCCGGCGCGGTCGAGGCGCTCCTGCAACACACCGACCAGGCCGGTGATCCCCTGGTAACGCGGCGGCGACAGACCGAGGGCGGTCAGCAGATCAGGGTTGGTGGTGCTGCCGACGACCAGCGGCGGCCGCGTGTGCGGGATGGTGTCGGCGACCGCGCCGACCGTCACCACCACCTCGCACTTCGACGCAGTGGCGACCTCCAGCACGCTCTCGGCGAACGTGACATAGCGAAGGTGTGGCTCGACGCCGGCGAGCACGACGAGATCGTGTGGGGCGCCGGCAAAGCGGGCGAACCGGAACTCGTTGTCGGGCCAGTGGATGTGCCGGACCTCGTCCTCGTCGAGCTCGACCAGCGGACGTTCCTGCGTGAAGTCGAAGAACGGGTCCGGATCGATCGATGCGACGATCGGCGCGACGCGATCAACCAGCAGCTCGTTGATTGCAGTGGTGGCGACCTCGGCGATGTCGAACCATCCGCGCAATGCGAGCACCATGATCGGCCGGTTCAGCGGCGCGACGCCCTCGAAGTGGGTCGACAGGACGTCGCTGACGTTCACCCGCCGAGCTCCTTGACGACGTAGTCGATGCAGTCGGTCAGCAGAGCGACATCGTCGGGTTTCACCGACGGGAACATGCCGATGCGCAGCTGGTTGCGGCCGAGCTTGCGATAGCTGTCGGTGTCGACGATGCCGTTGGCGCGCAATGCGGCGCTGACGTCATCAGCGCGGATGGCGTCGTCGAGGTCGATGGTGCCGACGACAGCAGAGCGCTGCGTCGGATCCGTGACGAACGGGGTGGCGTACGCAGACGCTGTCGCCCAGTCGTAGAGATGACTCGATGATGTGCGGCATCGATCGACGCACCAGTCGAGTCCGCCGTTGTCGAGCATCCAGCGCATCTGTTCGTTGAGCAGCACGAGCGTCGCCAACGCGGGAGTGTTGTACGTCTGGTTCAACACTGAGTTGTCGAGCGCGATCTTCAGATCGAGCGAAGCAGGCACCCACCGGCCCGTCGCATCGATGGCTCGGATCCGCTCGATGGCGGCCGGCGAGCAGGCGGCCAGCCACAGCCCGCCGTCGCTGGCGAAGCACTTCTGCGGGGCGAAGTAGTACACGTCGACCTCGTTCGGCGACCACGGCAACCCGCCGGCAGCTGAGGTCGCATCGACCACGACCAACGCCTGGCCGCTCGGTCGGTGCAGTTCCATCGACACACCGGTCGAGGTCTCGTTGTGAGTGAGCGCGACCACGTCGACATCGTCGTGAGCCGGACCGATCGGCGGATACGTGCCGGGCACGCTGCGCGTGATCGCCGGATCCTCGAGGTGCGGCGCGGCTTTGGCGGCCTCGGCGAACTTGGAAGAGAACTCACCGAACACGTAATGATGGCTGCGCCGCTCGATCAGCCCGAACGTGGCGATGTCCCAGAACATCGTGGACCCACCGTTGCCGAGCACGATCTCCCACCCGTCGGGCAGCGAGAACAGCTCGGCGAGGCCGGCGCGGATGGTGCCGACGAGATTCTTCACCGGAGGTTGCCGGTGCGAGCTGCCCAACAGGTTGCTGTTGGCCCTGGCGAGGGCGAGGGCCTGCTCGGGTCGGACCTTGGACGGCCCGCACCCGAACCGTCCGTCGCTCGGCAGCATCGAACGGGGAATGTCGAGCATCGTGGGGGTGGTCGTCACCCGTCCAGTCTCGCCGATCCGGATCGACGGACCAACGGGCCGGTCGAAATGTTGCGCCGAAATGTCGCCGGTGGTGGCGGGGATGCCGCAACTAGCATCGGGGTCGCAACTCCATCATCCGAACTTCAGCGAAGGGCTCATCAGTGAACCGCACGTCAGCACGTCTCGCCGCCATCGCCGAATCGGCCACGCTCGCCGTCGACGCCAAAGCCAAGGCACTGAAGGCCAAGGGCGAGAACGTGATCGGGTTCGGCGCCGGGGAACCCGACTTCCCGACACCCGACAACGTCGTCGAGGCTGCCGTGCGCGCGTGCCGCGATGTGAGGAACCACAAGTACACGCCCGCCGCCGGTCTGCCGGAACTGCGCGAGGCCATCGCCGTCAAGACGCTCCGCGACTCCGGCTTCGCCTGCCAGGCCAGCCAGGTGCTGGTCACCAACGGTGGCAAGCATGCGGTGTTCACGGCGTTCGCAGCGCTGTGCGACCCGGGTGACGAAGTGATCTGCCCTGCCCCGTACTGGACGACGTATCCCGAGGCGATCACCCTCGCCGGTGGTGTACCGGTGATCGTGCAGACCGACGAGAGCACCGGGTTCAAGGCGACGATCGAGCAACTCGATGCAGCGCTGACCCCGCGGACCAAGGTGCTGCTGTTCGTCAGCCCCGACAACCCCAGTGGTGCCATCTACGCACCGGAGGAAGTCGAGGCCATCGGTCGATGGGCGGTCGACAACGGGGTGTGGGTCCTCACCGACGAGATCTACGAACACCTCGTGTACGGCGACAACCGGTTCGTCAGCATGCCGAGCGTTGTGCCAGAGCTGGCCAACCAGTGCGTCATCGTCAATGGCGTCGCCAAGACCTATGCCATGACCGGGTGGCGCGTCGGCTGGATGATCGGGCCGAGCGATGTGATGAAGGCGGCGATCAACTTCCAGTCGCACAGCACCTCCAATGTCGACAACGTCGCCCAAGTGGCCGCGCTCGAGGCCGTCAGTGGCGACCTCTCGGCGGTGGCCATGATGCGCGACGCGTTCGCTCGCCGCGCTGTCACCATGCACAACATGCTCAACGCCATCCCCGACGTCTCGGCGATCGTGCCGCAGGGGGCGTTCTACTGCTATCCCAACTTCTCGGGGCTGCTCGGCCGGCCGCTCGGTCCCAATGGCACCGTCAGCGCGACCACGTTGGAGCTCGCCGACAACATCCTCAGCGAGGCCAAGGTTGCCTTCGTGCCCGGCGAGGCGTTCGGCACGCCCGGCTATGCGCGATTCAGCTTCGCGATGGCCGACGCCGACATGGAGGAAGGCATCCGCCGCATCCACGAATGGGTCAAGGCTTGACGAGATACTGGTAGCGGATTGCTACCAGCCTGTGTAAGGTCGGTGCATGGCGGTGAACATGCACATCCGAGACGTGCCGAACCACGTGCACGATGAGCTCCAGCGGCGCGCCGCGGCCGCCGGGATGACGCTGCGGCAGTACACCGTCAAGGTGCTCGACGAGCACGTCGCTGTGCCGACCATGGACGAATGGATGGTGCGGATGGCTCGCCGGCGAGTTCGGTGGCTTGCCGAGGATCGCAACGTCGTTGTCGACCCTGTCGCCGCTGTCGATGCCGGGCGCGACGACCTGTATGGCCACGCGGGTTGAGGTCGGCGTCGTCGACGCGTCTGTGGTTGTCGACATGCTCATACGGGATGCGGCCACACTGCCGACCGGGTTCGAATTCGTCGCCCCAGCTCATCTCGATGCCGAGGTGCTGTCTGCGCTGGCGCGGCTGGCGCGGGCGAATACGCTCAGCAGTTCAGCAGTCGATGACATGCTCGACGGTCTGGCCGAACTGCCCATCGAACGGATGGCGCTGCCAGTACTGCTGAACCGCGCGTTCGATCTTCGCGACAAGATCTCCATGCGTGACAGCCTCTACGTTGCACTCGCGCAAATGACGGGCGCTTCGCTGATCACGTTGGATCGACGCCTTGCGTCTGCCTGTCGTCAATCCAGCATCTGCAAGGTGCGGTAGTTTCGTCAGGCGCCTTGCCACCACAGTTGCCAGCCGAGGTGACGGTGAGTCGCCAGGCCGGTCAGCACGACGAGGCAGAGACATTCGGCGACTTGCTCGCAGGTGCCCAGCACGTCGCCGCTGATGCCACCGATCTTGCGCATGGCCAACCAGCGCACGGCAACGATCGACACGAGCATCACAGCGGCCAATGGGGCGACCCACCAGCCGACGGCAAGTGCGGCGAGCACGACGCCACCGACGACGCCGACGACGGCTCTCGATCGAGTGGTGGCCTGCCCGTAGTCGGCGCCGAGACCCTGGTGTGTGGCAAGCGGTGCGGCGCCCATCAGGCCGACCGCGGCGCCGCGTGCTGCTGCGTGCGCCGCAACCGCTGCGGCGAACATCGTCGCCGGGCCCGGCAACGAACCGAGGCAGACGATGCGCACGACGATCGAACTGCAGAGCGCAGCGACTCCGTAGCTGCCGTGCCGTGAGTCCTTGAGGATCTCCAGGCGACGCTCGATCGTCCATCCGCCGCCGAACGCATCGGCCACATCGGCGAGCCCGTCCTCGTGGAACGCGCCGGTGATCAGCAGTCCGACGACCACGGCGACTGCCGCGGCCACGAGCGGAGGAACGACGTGCCACAGGCCGGCGGCGGTGCCACCGACCGCAGCACCGATCAACGCACCGACCAGTGGGAACCACGTCACGCTGGCGGCGACATCGGGTTCTCGCCGCAGCCGGATGGGGATGCGGGTGAGGAACTGGATGGCGGCGAGCAGGCCCGTCAGCCGAACCACTCCCCGAAGGTCGGCACCTCGGTGATGCCGGCACACGCCATCGCCACCAGCGGCACCGCGGCCATCGCGCCGGAGCCCTCACCCAGACGCATCTGCAGGTCGAGCAGCGGCTGCTTGCCGATCCGCTCGAGCAGGAGCCGATGGCCCGGCTCGGACGAGCAGTGGCCGACCAGGCAGTGATCGAGCGAGCCCGGCCGGCTCAGTGAAAGCGGCAGCGCGGACGCGGTGACGACGTATCCGTCGATCAGCACCGGCAGCCGGCGGAGCCTGGCGGCAACGATCGCCGCCGACACGGCCACCAGTTCGGCGCCTCCCACCTCGCGGAGCACCTCCAACGGATCGAGCTCACCGGCAATGCGCTCGACTGCCTGGCGCACCGCCTCACGCTTGCGGGTCAGGCCCTCGTCGTCGACTCCGGTGCCGCGGCCGACCCATTCGTCGACGTCGCCACCCGCGAGGGCCGCAACGACGGCGGCGGCCGCAGTGGTGTTGCCGATCCCCATCTCGCCCAGCACGAGCAGGTCGGCGTCGAGTTGCTCGACCGCTTGCCTGCCGGCGGCGCAGGCCTCGTCGAATCGCTCCGGCGACATCGCCGATTCAAAGCGGATATCACCGGTCGGTCGGCCGACACCCACGTCGATGGCATCGACAGTCGCACCGGCGACAGCGGCGAACGCGCTGACGGTCGATTTGCCGGCGCGGTACGCGGCCAGCATCGCCGCGGTCACGTCGACCGGATACTTGCTGACGCCCGCCGCGGCCACGCCGTGGTCTGCGGCGAAGATCAGCGCGGCCGGCCGGTGCACCGCCGGGGTCGACGCGCCCTGCCACTCGGCGACCCACGCGGCAACTTCGTCGAGGCGGGCGAGAGCTCCGGCTGGGCGGAGGATGTCGGCGGCGCGGGCGCGCACTGCGGCGGCAGCGGCTTGATCGCCGGGCGCCAAAGTGGACAGTGCGTCGGAGAGCCAGGTCATGACAGTTCCTTCCATGGATCTTCGAGCCGCAGTGCCTTGCCCGCGACCATCAACAACGTGGTCGTCGCGACCGCGGCAATCAGCTGGTTGGCACGCCCGAGGTCGTCTCGGTATCGACGTCCGAGGTCGGTCTCCGGGTGCACACCAAGCCCAACCTCGTTGGTGATGATCACGATCGGCCCGCGCCGCTCGGCGAGCGCCGCGGCGACCCCGCTCGGATCGACCTCGCCGCGATGATGCAGTTCGTTCCCGACCCATACGGTGATGCAGTCGACGATCAGCAAGGCGTCGGCGGGCGCGGCGGCAATTGCTGCGCCGAGGTCGAGCGGAGCCTCGATCGTCGGCCAATCGGGTCGGTCGTTCTGGTGACGGGCGATGCGCTCGCGCATGTCGTCGTCGAACGGCTCCGCCGTGGCGATCATCACGACATGGCCGTCGTGGCGCCGACCCATCTCGACCGCCAGCGCCGACTTCCCGCTACGCACCCCACCGATCAGCAGCGTGACGTTGCCCACGTCAGTACTCGATGCCCTTCTTGGCGGTGATGCCCTGGTCGTAGGCGTGCTTGATCTTGCGCATCTCCGTGACGGTGTCGGCGATCTCGACGATCTCCTGCGGGCAATCGCGCCCGGTCACGATGATGTTGACGTTGGTGGGTCGATCGCGCAGGGCATCGACCACTGCGGCGGTGTCGATCCATCCCCACGTGCACAGGTAGGTCAGCTCGTCGAGGATCACCAGGCGATGGTTGCCTGCGGCGATCAGGTCGGCGGCAATCCTCCATGCCTGCTGTGCCACATCCTTGTCGTGGTCGAGGTTGGTCGAGTCCCACGTGAACCCCTCGCCGAGCGAGTGCCATTCGACGCCGAGCTGCCGGCCGACCTTCTCCTCGCCCACCTTCCACTCGCCACTCTTGACGAACTGCAGCACCGCCACCGGCCACCCCATGGCGACCGAACGCAGCATCACGCCGAAGGCCGCACTGCTCTTGCCCTTCCCGTCGCCGGTGTTGACCAACAGCAGCGAATCGGCCCGCGCCAACCGTTGCGGACGGGGGTCTTGGGTAGGAGGGGTGTCGGTCATGGAGTGTGGAGCATACGCAGCCCAGTGCTAGCGTAAGCGCCGTTCGGCTTGCCGAATGTATGGAATCCAGCGAAGTCCGGTGAGATCCCGGCACTGTCCCGCAACGGTGGTTCGTGTTCGACACGACGAGTCCGGTCGCCTCGTTCCGTACGCGTGACCCAGACCCTCGAGGCAAGGGCGGTTCGCGGTGGAGCTTCCACCGGTTCCCTCGCTTGTCCTCCACCACAATGGAGGATTTTCATGAAATGGACCCCGTTCCCGGTTGCGTTGGCAGCCGTGATGCTGCTCGGTGCGTGCAGCGACGACAAGCAGGCGGCCAGCGATACATCGCCCGCTTCGGTCGCCGTCACCACGCCGGCTTCGGTCGCCGTCACCACGCCGGATCCAGCGACGTCGAACACGTCGACGTTTCCAGTCCCCAGCGGAATCGTCAGCCTCTCGCCGACCGCCACCGAGATGCTGTTCGCCATCGGCGCCGGCGCGCAGGTGGCAGCTGTCGACGATCAGTCGAACTACCCCCCCGAGGCGTTGCAGAAGCCGCATGATCTCTCGGGTCTCGAACCGAACGTCGAGGCGATCGCCGCGCTCAAGCCCGATCTGGTGGTGATCGCCGACGACTTCACCGGGTTGACGAAGCAACTCGAAGCGCTCGGCCTGAGGGTGTGGAGCGGCGGGGCCGCAACGACGTTCGGCGATATCTACGACCAGATCGAGCAACTCGGAGCGCTCACCGGTCACGTTGCCGATGCCGCTGCAGTGGTCTTGAAGATGCAGACCGATATCGCTGCAGCGGTGAAGGATGCACCGAAACCGGCGAATCCGCTGACGTACTACCACGAGATCGACACCACGTACTACAGCATCACCGAGAACACCTTCATCGGCCAGGTCTACTCGCTGTTCGGTCTGCAGAGCATCGCCGATCTGCAGGAGGTCGACAGCGACTATCCGCAACTGTCTGCCGAGGCGGTCATCTCCGCCAATCCCGACTTCATCTTCCTCGCCGACGGTGGGTTCGGTGAGTCACCCGAGACGGTCGCGGCGCGGCCCGGATGGGGGTCGCTGAAGGCCGTGACCAACGGCAACGTGGTGGTCGTCGATGGCGACACCTCGTCACGTTGGGGCCCGCGCATCGTCGACTACATCGAGGCCGTTTCGGCCGCTGTCGCCAAGGTGGCGGTGTCGGGCTGACGTGAACAGCGCGACGCGTCGACGGTGGTGGATGATCGCTGCCGTCGGCGCGTTCGTGATCGCGGTGATCCTGGGTGTAATGATCGGCCCGGCCGGCCGCGTGTCGTCGGCGAACTGGGACATCATCTGGAACGTTCGCATGCCGCGCGTCGCGCTGGCCGGGATCGTCGGGGCGATGCTCTCGCTCGCTGGGGCGAGCTACCAGGGTGTGTTCCGCAACCCGCTGGTGGACCCGTACTTGCTCGGTGTCGCCGCCGGCGCCGGCCTCGGAGCAACCATCATCTTCGCCGTGGGCCGCGACGCGACCAACGGGTGGTTGGTCGATCCGCTTCCGTTGGTGTCGTTCATCGGTGGACTCGTCGCGGTGATGATCACGTACCTCGTGGGCGCGGCGTTCGGCGCATCACGATCGGGTGTCACCTTGGTGCTCGCCGGCGTTGCCGTGGTGTCGCTGTTCACTGCGATCCAGACCTTCGTGCTGCAACGCAACAACGACGTGATCCGCGAGGTGTATTCGTGGATCCTCGGACGCGTTTCCAACGCGACATGGAGCGACGTGCGCCTGGTGTTGCCCTACGTGGTCGTGAGCTCTGCCGTGCTGCTGTTGCATCGCCGCCATCTCGACCTGTTCCGGGTCGGCGACGACGAGGCCGCCTCACTCGGGTCCGATGTCGCCAGGGTCAGGATCATCATCGTGATCGCCGCCACGATGGGCACCGCCGCGGTGGTCAGCGTCAGCGGCCTGATCGGGTTCGTCGGGGTGATCGTGCCCCACGCTGTACGGATGCTGGCCGGCGCGTCGTACCGCCGCGTGCTCCCACTGAGCCTGATCGTTGGTGCCACGTTCCTGATCCTCGTCGACATTCCTGGCCGGGTGCTGCAGGACCCAGCGGAAACACCGATCGGCGTGGTCACAGCGTTCTTCGGGGCGCCGTTCTTCATCTTGTTGCTGCGCAGCAAGCGGTCACTCGTATGAGCTCGGTTCGGTTGGAAGCGGTCTCGGTCAGCTACGACCGGCGCGTCGCGCTGGCGCCGTTCACCAGCGAGGTGAGGTCGGGGGAGTGGTTGTGCTTCATCGGGCCGAATGGCGCAGGCAAGTCGAGCCTGCTGCGTGCCATTGCCGGCCTCGTTGCGCACGAAGGGGTGATCGCTGTCGACGGCGCGCCACTGTCGATCCGCTCGGCACGCCGTCGCGCCACGTTGGTTGCCTACGTGCCGCAGTCGCCGGTGATGCCCGACGACATGACGGGGTTCGAATACGTGCTGCTGGGCCGCAGCCCGTATGTCAGCTACTTCGGCCACGAGTCGCGCTACGACCGGGCGATGGTCGACAGCGTGCTCGATCGCCTCGATCTCGACCCGTTCGCCGACCGCAAACTCGGCACCCTCAGCGGTGGCGAGCGACAGCGCCTGGTCATCGCCCGGGCCTTGGCTCAAGAGGCACCGGTGCTGCTGCTCGACGAGCCCACGAGTGCCCTCGACATCGGGCACCAACAACAGGCGTTGGAGCTCGTCGACCGGCTGAGGAACGAGAACGGCCTCACCGTGTTGTCGGCGATGCACGACCTGACCCTGGCCGGGCTGTACGCCGATCGATTGGCGCTGCTCCACGTGGGGCATTTGGTGGCAATGGGCGACGCGGCCCACGTGCTGCGCGCCGAAACGCTGAGCGAGTTCTACGGCGCGTCGGTCACCGTGCACCAGCAATCCGACGGCACCGTGGTCGTTGTCCCGCGGCGTTCTGTGTCTGGTGATCGGGCGCGAAACGTGCCAGATCGGGCGTGATATCGCACCCAATGACCTGGCCGAGCGGGCGGCTCGCCCGAGGGTCAGGACGGGATGAACCAGCTGTCGCCGTCGAGGATCCGATCGGCCTGGGCCGGCCCCCACTCGCCGCGGAAATAGGGGTGCACAGCGCCGGGTGTATCGAGGGCAGGCTGTACGACGCGCCAGGTCTGCTCGACCACATCTTCGCGGGCAAAGCGGCGGGGCAACCCGGCGATGGCGTCGTCGAGCAATCGTTCGTAGGCCTCGCGGCGCTCGCCGAGCGCCGCGGCGAAGTCGACGGCGACGTCGACGTTCTGGCTGTCGAGGTTCGGCCCGGGTGTCTTGGCTTGCAAGGTGAACGTGACGCCGTCGTGCGAGCCGAGACGGAAGCGAACCAGGTTGCGCTCGGGCGTCGGCCCACCGGCCTCGTCGAACAACATGCTCGGTGGCTCACGAAACTCGACGACGACCTCCGTGGCCGACGACTTCAGGCCTTTGCCGCATCGGACGAACCATGGCACCCCGGCCCATCGCCACGAGTCGATCTCCAGGCGAGCAGCGGCGAAGGTCTCGACCGTCGAGTCTGCGGCGACCCCCGGCTCGTCGCGGTACCCGACGTACTGACCGCGCACCAGCATCTTCGGGTCGATCGGGCGCATGGCTGCGAACACCTTGGCCTTCTCGTCCTGCAGATAGCTCGAATCGGGCCCGACGGGGGGCTCCATCGCCGCCAACGCAGCGACCTGCAGCAAGTGGTTCTGCATCACATCGCGCACGGCGCCCACCCCGTCGTAGAAGCTTCCCCGACCCTCGACACCGATGGTCTCGCTCATCGTGATCTGCACGCTGCGCACGTAGTTGCGGTTCCATACCGGCTCGAGCAAGGTGTTGGAGAACCGGAACACCAGCAGGTCCTCGACGCTCTCCTTGCCGAGGTAGTGATCGATGCGGAAGATGCGTTCCTCGGGGAAGACCGAATGCAGCGTGACGTTGAGCTCGACAGCGCTGGCGAGGTCGCGGCCGAACGGCTTCTCCACGACGATGCGACCACGCTCGTTGAGGCCGACCGACGCCAACGATTGGGCAACCGTGGGAAACATCGTCGGCGGGATCGCCATGTAGAAAACGGCGACCTCGCTCTTGTGCTTGTCGAGCGTGTGCTTCAGCGAGGCCCACGTCTTGGGATCGCCGTAATCGCCTTGGATCAGGTCGAGGCGGGCCATCAGCGAGTCGATCACCGAAGCCTTCGCATCGGGGATCGCGGCAATGATCGAGTCGTGAGCGTGCTCACAGAACGCCTTGTCGGTCCAGTCGCTGCGGGCAACGCCGATCACTGGCACCTTGAGGCTGCCGTGACGCTCGAGGTGGTACAGCGCCGGGAAGAGCTTGCGCTTGGCGAGGTCGCCGGTGGCGCCGAACAACACGAGTGCATCGGCGGTGGGTTGCGTCGCAACGCTCATCGTCAGTGGCCCGTTCCTTCCACGTGGCCGCCGAACTGGGCGCGCAGGGCCGACAGGATCTTGTTGCCCGTGTCGGCCCGACCGCGGGAGCTGAACCGTTCGTAGAGCGCGGCACTGAGGACCGGGACCGGAACCCCTTCGTCGATTGCGGCATTGACCGTCCATCGTCCTTCGCCGCTGTCGCTGACCCGACCCTCGAAACCGTGCAACGTCGGATCGGCGGCGAAGGCTGCGGAGGTCAGGTCGAGCAGCCAGCTGGCCACGACGCTGCCTCGCCGCCACAACTCGCTGATCGCGCCGAGGTCGAAGTCGTACTGGTAGTACTGCGGATGGGTCAGTGGTGCCGTCTCGGCGTCCTTCGGACGATCGCCGGCGCCGATGTTGGCCTCCGACAAGATGTTCAGGCCTTCGGCGTACGCGGCCATCAAGCCGTACTCGATGCCGTTGTGCACCATCTTGACGAAATGCCCGGCGCCATTCGGGCCGCAGTGCAGCCAACCCTTCTCGGCACCTGCCGGTTCGCCGGTGTAGCCGGGCGTGCGGGTGATGTCGCCGGCGCCGGGGGCGAGGTCGTCGAAGATCGGCGCCATCTGCTCGACCGCCTCGGTCGGCCCACCGATCATCAGGCAGTAGCCGCGATCCAAGCCGAACACGCCGCCGCTCGTACCAACGTCGAGGTAGTTGATGCCCTGTTCCCGGAGCGATGCGGCACGATCGACGTCGTCGCGGTACCACGAGTTGCCGCCGTCGATCAGGGTGTCGCCCGGCGACAGCAGCGGCGCGAACGTGTCGATCGTGGCGCTCACGTACGCCGCGGGCACCATCAACCAGACATGGCGAGGTGCCGTCAGCGCATCGACGACTTCCTTCGGAGTGCGTGCGCCGTGCGCCCCGTCGGCCTCAGCGGCCTGCACCGCGGCCGCATCGAGGTCGTAGGCGACGCACTCGTGGCCGGCGTGCTGCAGCCGGCGGACCATGTTGGCGCCCATGCGCCCGAGACCGACCATTGCGATTTGCATGTTCGCAAGGTTGCCACGTTTGCGCACGGGATACGGTGAGAACTCGATGAACGACCTCGACCGCGACCGTGCTGGAGCGACCAGAGCCCACGCGGCAGTCATCGCCGACCTGCGCGATCTGCGCAGCGATCAGGTCTCTCAACCGTCTCTGCTGCCGGGGTGGACGGTCGGTCACGTGGCCACTCACATCGCTCGCAACGCTGACGGGCACACTCGGATGCTGGAAGCGGCAATGCGCGGCCAGATCGAGCAGATGTACCCCGGTGGGCACGACCGACGCAGGGTCGACATCGAGTCCGGCGCTGCACGATCGGCCGACGAACTGCTCGTCGATGTCGTCGAGAGTGCGGCGCGGCTCGAGGCGACGTGGGCGGCGATGCAACCCGAGGCCTGGGCCGGCCGCGGGGTGACGATCACGGGGGAGATGACCGCGCGCGAGTTGCTCTTCGCCCGCTGGAGAGAAGTGATCGTGCACCACGCCGACCTCGGGCTCGGCTACTCGTGGTCGGATTGGGACGACGAGTACGTACGGCTCGACCTCGGCCGACTGTGCATGCTGTGGGCCAGCCGCAAGCCGATGGGCCTCACCGATTTGCCGTCGGAGGCGATTGCGGTGCCACCTCGTCATCGCGTCGCGTGGTTGCTCGGCCGGGCGGAGATCGACGGTCTGGACCCTGCGGGAATCATGGGTTGATGCGCTGGAGACGAGTGGTGATCGGCACGGTGGTGGCGCTCGGCGTGCTCGCACCGGCAGCACAAGCGTTCGCCCACGCCGGGCTCGAGGCGAGCGTGCCGTCGGCGAACGCTGTGCTGGAAGCCGGTCCACCAAACATCGAACTCGACTTCAACGAGGCCATCGATGCCGAGCGCTCCAACATCCAGTTGTACGACCAGACGGCGACCCTGATCCCGACCGGTGCCCCGCAGAGCGCCACCGACGACACGGCCGTCCAAGCGTCCGTCCCCACGATCCGCGACGGTGTGTACGTGGTGGTCTGGCGCGTGCCCTCCGCCGATGGACACGTCGTCGATGGCTCGTTCAGCTTTCAAGTCGGTGCACAGTCGACCGGCGTCGATGTCGGCGAGTTGATCGACAAGGTCAGTGGGAACGCGACGGCGACATCGACCGTCGGGCGACTCGACACCGCTGCCCGTTTGCTGGCGTTGATCGGCCTCATCGTGGCCGTGGGCGGCGGCGTGCTGGCCATGCAATCGGCCGACTCGACGTCGAACCGGATGCTGCTGTGGCTGGCCTGGATCTTCATGCTGGTCGGGTCGCTCGGTTCGTTCGGGCTGTACGGCGCCAAGGTGGTCGCCGGCTCGCCGTCCGATGCGTTCAAACCATCGGTCTGGGGCAAGGTGGTCGGCTCCCACACGGCGTCGGTCCTGCTCGTACGGGTCGTGATGATCATTGCCGTCGGCGTGTTGCTGCTGACCTTCGCCCGACGTGTCAGCGACATCTGGCGCGGCGCGGCACTGGCCCTCACCGTCGGGTTGGTGATGACGTATTCGAGCATCGGTCACGCATACGCACAGGACCCCTCACTGCTGTGGGTCGGGATCGACGCGCTGCATCTCGTGGCGATCTCGCTGTGGATCGGCGGGCTGTTGATGTTCGCGTTCGGCACCAGTGCGTGGTTGACCGACCCCGACTCGGAGCGCATCGTCCGCCGGTTCAGCCTGACCACAATGGTTGCGGTTCCCGTGATCGTCGCGACAGGCGTGGCCCAGACGCTGAAGCTCGCTGGCAGTCTCGACGACGTGACCAGCACGTCGTGGGGTCGCACGTTGTTGGTCAAGGTCGCCGTCGTCACGGTGCTGATCGCAATCGGTGGCGTGTCGCAGTGGCTGTTGCATCACGACGGACCATCGGCCATCAGACGCAACGTGCTGGTCGAGGCGCTGATCGGTATCGGTGTGGTCGGGCTTGCCGCCGCGCTGGTCGCGTTGCCGCCGCAGAACGTCGCTGCGTCGAAGGTCTTCACGACCACGCTCACGTCGGGCGGCGTGATCGCCGACGTCACCGTCACCCCCGGCCGGGTCGGCGAGAACGAGGTCCATCTGGTGATCACACCGTCGGGAGGCGGTATCACCCCCGTTGTCTCCACCACCGTCGAAGCCGAGTTGCAGGCGGCGGGCACGGGTCTGGTCCCGGCGATTCTCGAGTCCATCGGACCGAACCACTACACGGGCACGATCGTGTTGACACGGGCCGGCGACTGGAACCTGCAGATCACCGTCGAGCCCACACAGGGGCAGTCGGTGGTGTTGAGCGCGCCGATGCTGATCCCGGGGTAACCCCGGTCACAGCTCGGTGGCGGTGGCCTCGATGATCTCGCGGAAGCCTGGCGGCACCGGCGTCGCGGTGTGCTCGAGGTTGGCAGCGACTCGCTTGCCGAGGTTGTTCTGATCGGTGATGGCGCGCACCACGATCGGGCCGAGGCGCCCGCCGACGGGAATCCGCCCGGCGGCCACCGCGGCGATCAGGGCACTCGACACCTGCGCGGCCACGGGTTGCACCTTCGCCCAGTCGACATGGTCGGCGAGCGACCGCATCGTGCGAGCGACGTCGTTCGTGCGCTCGGCGGTCGCTGCGCGGACCTGGGTCCAGTCGACACCGCGTAGGGCCTCGGACAACTCGTCGGCGTCGCTGTCGAGCGATGTGTCGTCACGTTGCTCGACGGTCGCGGCCAGTTCGTGCTTCGGCGCGGAACGGAACAAGTGCTTCACGGCCTCGAGCTGTTCACGCGGCGTCGGCCAGACCGGTACGGCAGGCGAGTCGTCGCCGGCCAGCCCGGCGGCGTGCTGCTGCTTCAACGACGCAGCCACCTCTTTGGCCTTGGCGGCCCACTTCGTCGTCGTCGCGGCGCGGGCCAGGCGACTCACGGGTTTCTCGCCTTCGGCTGCGGCCATGCACACAGAGTACCGCTGCGCGCTTGCGGGCTACTCGGAGTGCAACCAGGTCTCGGTGAACCGTCGGGCGTCCTCGATGGTGGCAACGGCCGAGCCCACGGCGAACGTGGTGACCGACGACGGTTGCGTCGGGATCTCGATCACCCGCAGGCCATCAGGTGGGCGGGCGACGATCGTGCGTCCGTGCGCCTCGACTCCCCACGTCGACGACCGCAACACGACGGCGACCGGGTGCTGCGGCACCGGCGAGGGCGCCAATGGCGGCACGGTGATCACCACCACGCTGGCCATCCCCAACTCGGCGGCGACATCCAGCGGCACATCGGCCACGACGCCGCCGTCGATCAGCGTGTGCCCGTCGAGCTCGACCGGTGGGAACACACCGGGGAAGGCCGAGCTGGCGACGATGGCAACGACCACATCGCCGGAATCCAGGATGAACGGCCGCCCGGTTGCCAAATCGGTGGCGATGATCGTCAGCGGGATCGGCGCATGCTGGATGAGGCGAGACCCGAGGTGCCTGCGGAGGAAGGCGATGCCGTGGCGGTTGTCGAGGAACGACGCCCGTTTGCCGGCAAGCGCCAAGGCCAAGCGACCGGGATGAACCCTCAGCAGATCGCGCCGCCGCACGCTCGCCCAGATGCGCTCGAGCCGGTGCACCGCCTCGATGTCGCCGGACCACGCGAACAGAGCGGCGTTCATGGCCCCTGCAGATACACCGATCAATCGGTCGGGCTGCAGGCCGGCAGCAGTCAACGCCTCGAGCACACCGACCTGGTACGCCGCCAGCGCGCCGCCTCCGGGGAGCACGTAGGCGAGCGGTCGAGGAAGCGATCGAAGTGTGTCGATCTGCATCTAGGCATTGTTGCTCAAACCTGTACAGGTCATGAGTAGGTGGTGGCCCACGTCACACCACATGATGCTGGTGTCGGATTGGACCGTGAACCTCACGTCTTCCAACGACATCCCGGCGCTCATCTGCGCAGCCACGAAATGCCTCGACCGGGAAAGCACGCGGATGCCGTCGACGAATGCGACTGCGTCACCGCCGTTGACGCCGACGATCAGGAGACGCGTCGCCGACTCGGCGTACGCCATCACCGGCGGTGATTCATGGTCAAAGCATCGCTTCCTCACGACCGCACCGATCTTCAAGACAGAGCATTGCGGTGCAGCACCATCGGTCACTTGCACCTTGGCGATGGCTGGGTAGGTGTAGATCCCGTCGTCGATCGCGACGATCGTCGCTGGTGTAGTGGGCAGGTCCACTCCCAGCGAGGGGTTGCTACAA
Organism: Ilumatobacteraceae bacterium; assembly: GCA_039931555.1. Classification (GTDB taxonomy): domain Bacteria; phylum Actinomycetota; class Acidimicrobiia; order Acidimicrobiales; family Ilumatobacteraceae; genus JAENVT01. The sequence goes on from JBDTRP010000123.1 coordinate 70,625, forward strand.
CTCGCCCCCACCAGCAAGGCCAGACTCAGCAGGGCTACGGTTCGCAAACTTCGCTTCATGGGTCCCACGTTCCTTCTCCGTCGACGGGTGTTGCTGGGGCCTTCGAGAATGTCCACTCGGTCTGATTCACGAATCGCGGCTCGTCAGTGATCGGTTGGAAGTCGGGCGGCGTGTCCGGATAGAACGCCCCCGAGTAGCTGTCGGTGCTCTCGGAAGCGAGCGCGACGCTCGCGGTCGGGTCCTGCTCGCCGGGTCCGATGCCCACCGTCACCTCGCCAGTCGTCGAGCGGCTGTTGACGAGCATGTACCCCGAGGTGACCGCCTCCGTGGTGAGTTCCGGCAGCGTGTCGGGGCCTTGCTCGCGGGGGTATGCGTTCAGCACACGCACGATCTGCATCACGCGCACATCGGTGAGGTAGTAGAGCGTCAGTCTGTCGTTCTCCCGCCACCCGACGGGCAAGCCGTCGGAGAGGAAGTCGATGAACTTCGCAGCGTCGGATGTGAGATCCACCTGACCGATCTCGCGCTGTGTGCCCGGGGCGAAGGCGAGGGATGTGTACCTCGCGCCGGCACGACCGTTCGCGTCGAGTGGCGCGGCCATCGGTCGCAGCGATCCCGAGCGAATGTCGGCAAGCACTTCGTCGAAGCTCTTGGTATGGGGCGCCGGTGGGCCGTAGACGGGCGTGGAGTCGGTCGCGGTCTCCCAGCCTGGGTGGAGTGCGGTGGCAGCGATCGAGGCCTGGGCGATGTCGACGACCCCTGCCGCAGACCGAGTGCACCGTGTCATCGCCGTGGAAGCGAGCACGTCGTGAACCCGCGGCAGCCAGATCTCGCCGAGGGTCCGGCATGCGCCGGCGAGCACTCTCAACGTGTCCGCGGCTTCGGGCTCGCTGCTGCGGATTCCGCAGAGTTCGTCGAGCGCCGTGCCGAGGGCCATGCGCAGCGAGTCGACGCGAGTGCGGTCGAAGGCCAACAGGACCACTACGAGGCCAGCCCGAAGCCTGGTGGCTGCAGGGCGATCGCGTCTGCTTGACGGTCGATGCGGTGAGCGGTGTCGGTCAACGACTGCTGAGTCGTCTGCAGCTGCCGGCGCAGGAACACGAGCGACTCGTAACACGCGAGCTGGGTCGGCCCCACCCACGTGTCGGTGCTGGCAAGGCGGTAGACCGTGAGTGCCCGGCTGGCGCCGATCGCGCTGGCGACCGAGCGCAGGCGCCGGGCTGATGCTCGCATCTGTTCGACGTGCGGTGTGGTGGTCATGCCCCCAAGAGATGCGCACCCGCACCCCGCAAGCGGAAAATCCCGTCGGTGGTCACGGCGCCCGACCCGAGCGAGGGGCGGTCGGCTAGGGGAGTCGGCGGTGGATCAGGTGATGCGGTTTGGCGGTGTGCTCGTCGATGAAGCCGTCACCGTCGACCACGAAGCCGTGGTGGACGTAGAAGGCCAGGGCCGTGTCGCGAGCGCGGGCCCACACCAGCGACGTGGTGGAAGCCGCACGCAGACATCCCGCTTCCAGCAGCAGCGCACCCACGCCCTGACCCTGGAGATCGGGCGCGGTTGCCATGCCCCGCAACTGCACCGCCGGCTCGCCCTCGTACGGCCGCGGCACCCAGGTCGAGATGGCCACGACCTCGTTGCCGTCGACCACACCGAGGTGCACCGTGCCGGGCAGGTCGTCTTCGGCAAAGTTGACAACGGTGCTCGGCGTGTCGCTGCGCAGCACCACGAGCCGCAGCGGGTGAGTCTGCTCGGCGGTCAATTCGACCACCGCGAAGTCAGACATGATCCACCGCGACCGAGATCGATTCGCCACCGTTCGCCGCTGAGGCGTACATCGCGTCGATGATCCGGTGCGCCTTGACAGCTTCGGCGAAATCGGGGGTTGCCGGGGTGCCCGCCAGGACGGCGCGCACGAACTCGGCATCGGGGTTCTCCAAACCGGTGGTCAGTGCGGCGACCGTGGCCGACAGGTCGGCGGCCCCCATCGTTTGGGTTTCGCCGTCGTCGTCGGTCCAGCTGACCGGCCCGTACCAGTCGTCTCCCTCGATCACGATGTGTCGGCGAGCGCAGAAGATCTCGACGCGCCGCAGGCTCGGTCGGGCCAGGTTGTCGTGCCACACGCTGGCCAACGTGCCGAGCGCGCCGTTGGCGAAGCGGATCGTGGCCGTTGCCACGTCTTCGATGCCGTCGTGACCGTGGAAGTTGGTGACGTGGGCACCGACTTTCTCGATTTCTCCCACGAGTACGCGAAGCATGTCGACGTCGTGGATGCTGTGTTCGAGCAACGTGCCCGCCCCGGCCAGGTTGCGGTCACCGCGCCACGTCGAGCCGTAGTGGCCCTGGATGGGGATGAACTGGTCGTCACGGAACACGACTGCCATCAGGGTGCCCGCGGCTGGATCGTCAATGAGGTGTTTGGCCCACAGGTAGGCCGGCGATCGGCGCAGGACCAGCCCGACCTGGTTGATCACGCCGGCGTCGGTGACCATCGCGGTCATCTGTTCGGCTGTCGCCGCGTCGAAGGCCAGCGGCTTCTCGCAAAAGACCGCCAGTCGACGCGCCGCAGCCTTTTCGACCTGGCGCAGGTGCTCGCTGGTCCAGGTGCACACGTAGACGGCATCGCAACCGTCGAGCACCTCGTCCTCGCTGCTCATCGCAGTGTTGCCCGACGCTTCGGCGAAGGCCGCGGCCCGCCCAGGGTCGGGATCGTACACACCCGTTCGGGTGACCGGCACGCCGCTGTGTCGCAGGCTCTTCGAGTGATACGTGGCGATCAGTCCTGCGCCCAGGAAGCCGATCCGCAACTGGTCGCTCATTGCGGACGACCGTATCCGATCACTGCACTGGACGGCGGTGTATCAAGCCCACCCGCTGGCGACTCAATTGACGACACACGCGAGAAGGAACGTTCGATGTACTCGAGGATCGTGGTTGGCACGGACGGCACCGATCGTTCGTTGATTGCAGTCGATCATGCGGCGCGGCTGGCCGCGGCCTTTGCCGCGGAGCTCCACGTCGTCGCCGCGGCCGCACCGAGCGCGGCGAGGGACACGCCGCGCTCCAGCCTGTCCACCGCGATGGCCGAGTTGTCCGCCGCGTCAGCCAAGACCGCGGCGAGGATCGGCCACGACGCAAGCAAGCGGCACGGCGTGCGAGTGATCGAACACCCACAGGTCGGTGAACCGGCATCGGTGCTGATGGCGATCGCCGACGCGGTCGATGCCGACCTGATCGTGGTCGGCAACAAGATCATCACCGGTCGGGTCCGCAAGTTCACTGGATCGGTCCCGAGCAGGTTGGCCCACCAATCGTGTCGCCCCGTCCTGATCGTGCACACCGGCTGACGATGCGGTTCGCCAGGCACGTCACGAGATCTCCGGTGCAACCGGAGATTCGGTGACTGGCCTCGGCGCGGGCTGCAGCTCGTTCCACTCCATCACCCTGCTCGCCAGCGCAGCGACCTCGTCGCGGTCGTGCGTCACGACGACCGCGGTGGTGGCCGTGGCGCGCAACACGTCGGCCAGTTCGGCGATCAGCCGGTCGTGCAGCTCGCGGTCGAGGCCGGTCAGCGGCTCGTCGAGCAACAAGACGGCCGGGCGAGGAGCCAGCGAACGAGCCAGCGCGACCCGCTTCTTCTCGCCCCCGCTGAGGCGTTCGATCCGGCGCGTCGCGAAGCCGGTGAGCCCGACGATGGCCAGCAGTTCGTCGACCCGAGCGGTGACCATCGACGCCGGCCAGCGGTGCATGCGGGGCCCGAAGGCGACGTTGGCCGCAACGTCGAGATGCGGGAACAGCTGCTCGTCCTGGAACATCATGCCGATGTTTCGGGCGTGGGCCGGCAGGTCGGTGATGTCGACGCCATCCAAGGTCACCGTGCCGGTGTCGGGTCGTAACAGCCCGGCGATGACGCGAAGCAACGTGCTCTTGCCAGCGCCCGAGGGGCCCAGCAGGGCGACGACCTCGCCGTCGTCGACGTGCAACGACACCCGGTCGAGCACCGTGCGCTCGCCGAACTGCACGACGACGTCTGCGACATCAAGCATCGTCGGCGCCCATCTGCTCGTGTGTGCCTGTGGCCATCACGATGACGGTGGTCAGCACCAGCAGGATCGTCGCCATGGCAAACGCCTGTGCCCGTGGCAGCGCGCCGGCGCGGGCCAACAGGCGACCGATCGCGATCGGCAACGTCTCGCTGCCCGAACGGCTGAGGATCGTGGTTGCGCCGAACTCGCCCAGTGAGATGGCCGCGGAGAACCCGGCACCGGCAACCAGCGGGCGCCGCAGCGCTCGTGCATCGACCTGCCACCAGGTCCTGATCGGCGTCGCCCCCAGTGTGGCGGCAGCGGCACGGAGATCTCGCGGAATGGCTCGCAGCACCGTGACCAGGGCGCGCACGACGAACGGGACGGCGACCAGCGCGTGGCCCAGTGGCACGAGCCACCAACGGGCTCGCCAGTCGAACGGTGCGGTGTCGAACGTGATCAGCATGCCGAGGCCGATGGTGACCGCCGAGGTGCCGAGGGGCAGCATCAGGCCGACATCGAGGAACTTTCCGAGACGCGGCGTGTTGGTGATGACAGTCGCTGCAAGGAAGCCGATGGTGGTCGCGATCAGGGCGGCGACGAGGGCAAATCGCAGCGATGCGCCGATCGAAGCCATCGGGTCGACGCCCAAGCCGGCTCCTGGGCGAGCCTCCGCGGCGCCCAGCCGGCTCCACGCCGACAGTGACCAGCTGTTGCCGATGTTGAACGAGCGACTGACGAGCGCAACGATCGGCGCCCCGACGACGCCCGCGACCCCCGCAGCGACCGCGCCCACCATCGCCCTCTCCCGACGACTGCGCGGCACGCGCGGTGCGGTCGCTCCGTGAAATTCGATCGCTCCGCGGCGCTGGCGTCGTGAGGCAAGCACGATCACGACAGCGAGCAACGCGAGTTGCGTCGCCGACAGCGCCGCCGCGCCCGAAACGTCACCGAGTTGTGTTGCCCGCCGGGCGATCTCGACTTCGAGCGTCGGGTGAGTGGGGCCGCCGAGCAGCTTGGCGACGCCGAATGAGGTGAAGCTGAACAGGAAGATCACCGCCGCGGCCGACCACAATGCCGGCTTCAGCAGCGGCAGCAGCACCAGTCGAGCGGCACGGATGGGGGAGGCACCCAAGGTACGCGCCGCGCCGATCAGGTCGCGCGGGATCACACCGATCATCGACCCGACGAGCCGAACGACCACCGCGATGTTGAAGAACACGTGCGCCACGATCATCGCTTGTGCCGTTCCATGCCACGACGTCGGCAACAACGCGATGAAGGCCGCACCGACGACGACAGTGGGCAGCACGAAAGGCACTGTGGTGGCGGCCATCAGCAGACGTCGCCCACGGAAGCTGTAGCGCGCCAACACGTATGCAGGCAGCAGCCCGACGATGAGCGTCAGCACCGTGCTGAACGCGGCCTGCCACACCGTGAACCAGATGATCGCTGCAATGTTGCGGAACGGCGATGCGCTGCTCGCCTGGTCTCGCCATGCAGTCCACAGCAGGGTGGCGACCGGCCAGGCGTAGAAGGCGGCGATGAACGCCACCGGAGCGGTCAGGAGCGCTGCCGCGAACCACCGTGGCGTATGGTTCAGCTCAGCACGATGGTCGTCCACTCGTCCTGCCACTGTTGTCGGTTCGCGGCGATGTCGGCCGGTGCCATCGTGAGCGGCGACGAGGCAACAACGGCGAACTTGGTGAACTCGGGCGGTAGCACCGCGTCGGTGCGCGCCGGGTAGACGAACAGGTTCAACGGCAGTTCGTTCTGGAACGCCTCGCTGATCAGGAAGTCGACCAACTTGCGGGCTTCGGTCTCGTGTTTCGTGCCGCGCAGCACGCCGGTGAACTCGACCTGGCGGAAGCACGTCGATTCGACCACGGCCGTCGGTGCATCGGTGCGCGGCGGGTCGGCGAAGATCACTTCGGCGGGCGGGCTCGAGCCGTAGCTGACGACCAGCGGACGCGAGCCTGCGGACCCGGCCGCGCCGCTGAACTCGTCGTCGTACGCCGTCGTCCAACCGTCGACGACCTTCACGCCGTTGCCGCGCAGCGCCTTCCAGTAGTCCTGCCAGCCGTTCGAGCCGGAGTGGGCGATGGTCGCCATCAGGAAGGCCAGGCCCGGTGACGACGTCGCCGGGTTCTCGACGACGAGCAGGTCCTTGTACGCGGGCTTCGTCAGATCGTCGAGGCCGCGCGGCGGATCGACCTTGTGGGTCGTGAACCAGTTGATGTCGTAGTTGATGCAGACATCGCCGAAGTCGACGGGTGTCAGCTCATGGCCGGGCACCAACGCGGTGAGGTTCGTCGAGATGGCGTTCCATCCGTTGGGTTGGTACTGATCGAAGACCTTGCCGTCGAGCACGGCGGACAACAGCGTGTTGTCGACGCCCCACATCACGTCACCCTCGGGGTTGCCCGCGGTCAGCTTGGCTTTGGTGACCATGGTGCCGGCGTCGCCGGCGATCACGATCTTCACGGCGATACCGGTCGACTTGGTGAACGTGTCGAGCGCGGTGTTCAACGACGTCTTCTCGGGCGGGAACGAGTCGTAGGCGACCAGGGTGATGGCGGCCGGCGTGCCGGAGGACGAACCATCGGAGCTGCAACCCACAGCGAGCAGGCCAAGCGTGAGGACGGTGATGAGGTCGAGCGGACGTTTCACGGAACCACCAATGTGAGAGTGCCGTCGGCGACGGCGACGTGGAGCAGACCGGTTGTCTCGTTGCTGATCCCGAGAGTGCTCGACGGCTCGAACGCGGCGTCGGTCAACGGCCAACGCGCCCCCGTCACCTCGGCGCCACGGCAGGCGCCGTGCAACGCGAGCAGCGAGAACGGGGACCCCTGTGCCAGATCGAGGGTGACGGATCGGCCGGCGTGCAGGACGTAGATGGTCGTGTCGTCGAGCGCCAGGCGGACCGTCTCGAAGCGCGCCAGGATCGGGTTGCCGAGCGCTGCGATCGTGCCGAGTGCGTGATCGAAGCGGTCACCCGCAGCACCGAACACGAGCAGGGTGTCGGCCTCGGTCGCGACAGCGCGAGCGAGGGCCAATTCGGTGTCGGTGGAGCCCTTGTCGGCGGGGTGCTGATCGATCTCCAGCTCGTGGGCGTAGGCCCACATCTTGCCGTGCGCGGAGATGCTGTCGAGGTCGCCGACCAACACCGTCGGCCGGAGACCGGCTGCAACTGCGTGGTCGAGACCGCTATCGGCGGCGATGATCGTCGCATCGGGCAGCACGTCGGTGACAGCCCGCGGCGACAACGGGCCACCGCCAATCACCACCACTACCTGCGACATCGCATCCCTCCGCTGGCATTACCCAGATCAGGTTCCGGTCGGTGGCGGCGCCCACCCTCTCAGCCCGCCGATCCTGCGAGCTCCCCGTCTTCGGTCGTGATGAGCCTAGCCGTGCGTCGCTGGGTCTGCACGACGACCGCGGCGAGCCCGCACACCACCATTGCCATTCCCACGACCTGCAGGGGCCGAATCGCTTGACTGAGGAAGATCGCCGACCACACGACTGCCAGGGCCGGCTGGCCGACCTGGATCAGCGACATGATGCCGATCGGCACGTTGCGCTGGGCGAACACGATCAATCCATGGGCCAGGACCCCGGTCAGCAGCGTGAGCAGGGCGATGTAGGCGATTGCTCGACCGTCGAGTTGGCCGATGTCGTGGTTGAGGAGCGTGACCGGCAGTGCCATGAGCGTCGCCGTCGGCAGCGCCGACGCCATCAGGGCGACGACGCTCATCCCCGTGCGCAGCTGACGGCTGGCCAGCATGTAGCTGCACCACATTCCGAGGGAGAGCACCGCCAGGCCATTGCCTGACCAGGTGGCCACCCCGCGAGGCGGGGCGTTGAACAGAACCACCGCCAGGCCGACGATCGAGACAAGCCCGAAGACCGTTGCCCGGCGATCGACCTTCTCGTGGAACAGCATCGCCCCGGCGGGCAACAGCAGCAGCGGCGAGAGCGCCCCGATGAACTCGAGGTTGGCAACGCTGGTCTTGGTGGCCGCTGTGTAGAACAGGGTGGTGTTGATCCCGATCAGCATGCCCGCCAGTGCCGAACGGCGTAGCTCTCTCGCACTGACGAAGCGGTGCTCAGTGATCCGCAACATGATCATCCAGATGACGCTGGCGCCCAACATGCGCCAGAACGCGACGGTCGGCCCTGGCACACCCGACTTCTTCACGATCGTCGAGCCTGCACTGAAGGTCAGCACGACGGCCACCATCGCGACCAACCCGATCGGTCGGGCGTGGCGAACCGGGCCGCGCCCGCTCACGAAGAGGGTTGCCGACGGATGTCGGGTTCGATGTAGATGGTGGTCGTCTTCGGCACTGCGGCGCGAGTCGCCACCTCGGCCTGATCGATGGCGTTCGCCAACTCCTCCATCGACAACGCGTGATCGAAGTCGACCTTGACGGCCAACAGCAGGTCGTCAGGCCCGAGGTGCATGGTTCGCATGTGGATGATGGAGTTGACGCTGGCGGAGGTGGAGATCGCTCTCGTGATCTTGTCGAGGTCGCTGTCACTGGCCGACTCGCCGATCAGCAGCGGTTTGACTTCCCGGGCCAGCACGAAGGCGATGATGACGAGCAGCACACCGATGGCGATCGAGCCTGCAGCATCCCAACGTGCGTTGCCGGTGATCTCGGCGAGCAGCAAGCCGACGAGCGCGCAGAACAGGCCGATCTCGGCGCCGACGTCTTCGAGCAGCACGACGGGGAGCTCGGGTGACTTGCTGGTGCGGATGAACGTGGCCCAGCTGGTTCCGGGCTTGCGCTCGCGGTTCGACTCCGTCACCGCGGTACGCAGCGAATAGGACTCGAGGGCGACGGCGAGCAGCAGGATTGCGAAGGCGACGGGTGCGTTGTCGACGCCGTGGGGGTGGCGCAGCTTGTCGATGCCTTCGTAGAGTGCGAACAGGCCGCCCATGCTGAAGAGCACCAGAGCGACCACGAAGGCCCAGAAGTACCGCTCCGGGCCGTAGCCGAACGGGTGGGCGCGATCGGCTGGTCGATTGCCGCGCTTGGATCCGAGCATCAGCAGCGCCTGATTGCCGGTGTCTGCCAACGAGTGTCCGGCTTCGGCCAACAGGCCGGCCGACCCGGTGATCAAGAACCCGGCGAACTTGGCCACTGCGATGCCGAGGTTGGCGAAGAACGCGGCGATGATTGCCTTGCGGCTGCCCTCTTGCATGTCAGCAAGGTTGGCATCGCCGCCCAGCGATTACAAAGAGGAGCAGTCACATGGGGCACGTCGACGGTCGCGTTGCACTCGTCACCGGCGGGGGGCGTGGGATCGGTCGCGGCATCAGCGAGTTGCTGGCTTCCGAGGGCGCCACCGTTGCGGTGAACTACCGGCGCGATGTCGAGGCCGCGGCCGACACGGTTGCGACGATCCGCGCTGGCGGCGGAGCTGCATCCGCATACCAGGCGTCGGTCGACGACCCACAGGCCTGCGCGGCGATGATCGGAGCGATCGTCGCCGACTACGACCGTCTCGACATCCTGGTGTGCAACGCCGGCATCGCCTCGCGGGGCAAGCCGGTCGCCGACACCGATCCCGAGGAGATGATTCGTGTGGTCGCCGCCCACGCGTTCGGCTCGCACCACCTCGCCCGGCTGGCGGTCCCGCACCTGCGCACCCGCGGCCGAGGCGACATCGTGATGATCTCGTCGACCGCGGCCTCGAACAACACGGTGAATGGCGCTCCGTACAACATGGGCAAAGCGGCGATGGAAGCGTTGGCCTTCACGCTGGCGAAGGAGGAGCGGGCCCATGGCATCCACGTCAACGTCGTCGCTCCCGGCCTCGTCGAGACCGACATGGGTGTGCGGCTGGCGCGGGCCCTCACCGGGAATCGCGAACTCGAGGACCTGCGCTCACTCGACGCGGCAGCGCCGTTCGGTCGGGTGTGCCAACCACTCGATGTTGCCAACGTCGTGCTCTGGCTGTGCAGTGACGGGGCGGGGTACATCACCGGCCAGCGCATCGTGTGCAACGGTGGTGGCTGATGGTCACGGAGGATCGTGGCGGTAGCGTTGTCAGCGTGAGTCCACTTGCCGCAGAGGCCGCACAGACCGAGATCGGTCAGATCATCACCGTCACTCCCGAGGCGCTCCAGGAGCTGGTGAAGCTCCGCGACGCCGAACCCGAAGGCGACCGCCTCGGCCTCCGGCTGGAGATCGTCAGCAATCCGGGCGAAGATTTCAAGTACGACCTGAGCTTCGACATCGTCACCAAGGCGGCGTTCAGCGACGAGGTCCGCACCCACTCACGTCCCGAGATCGGCAGTTTGAAGGTCATCATCGCCGCCTCGGCGCTCGACCTGCTCGAAGGCGCCACGCTCGATCACACCGCCACGCAGGGCTTGGTGATCCGCAACCCGAACAAGCCGAAGGCGCCATCGGTCGAGGGTCTCATCGCCAACGATGCGCTCAGTGCCGAGGTCGAAGCCTTGATCAAGGGCGAGGTCAACCCGGCGCTGGCCGCACACGGTGGCTTCGTCTCGTATGTCGGACACGACGGCGAGGGAACCGCCTATCTGACCATGGGCGGCGGTTGCCACGGTTGCTCGATGAGCCGCATGACCATGCTCGACGGGGTGCAGACCATGCTGGTCGAACAGGTACCGGAGATCGAGCGTGTTCGGGACCTCACCGATCATGCGTCGGGTGAGAATCCGTACTATCACTGAACCTCGTCGACGGGGCGCCGACCGAGTGGGCCCGGATGAAATCGATGGTCGCCCGTTGCAACACGTCGCGTTCGACATCGAGCGTGGCCACGTGACCGCTGCTGCGTAGCCGTAGGCGTCGCACATCGCCGGGAAGGCGCGCGGCGATTGCATCGGACGCACTCGGGTCGACGACGTCGTCGTTGGCGCTCGTCAGCAGCAGCACTGGCCCGTCGACCGCATGCAGGTCGATGGTGGCAACCCCGTTCGTCATGGCGATCACTGCCTCGATGGGCAGGCGCTCGTAGGCGATCTCGCCGACGGTCGACTCGCCGATGTCGACCCACTCCTGTCCGCGGCTCTTTCGCCATTCGAGACCTTCCATGGCGTCGGCGTCGGGCATGACCGGGTTGACGCACACGACTGTCGCGCAGCGGTGCTCCGCAGCGAGTTGCAGCGCAAGGTTGGCGCCCATCGACTGGCCGACGACGGCATCGGCGCCCCACGCCCGAGCTGCCTCGAGCCAATCTTCCCAGGTGACACCGATGAGATCCCGCGGGTCGGTACCGTGCCCGGGAAGCGTCGGCGCGAGCGTGGTGAAGCCGGCGTCGATGCATGCGGCCACGACCGGCCACATCGTTGCGCCGGTGCCGCCCAGTCCGTGCAGGCACAGCACGCGGGTCATCGATGCAACGCGTTGGTCAGATCGCTGACCAGATCCGACGTGTCTTCGAGCCCGATCGAGATGCGCAAGAGGCCTTCGCTGATACCCATGGCCACAGCCTCGGCCGGCGTGAGGCTGGCGTGAGTCGATGTTGCCGGATGGCAGACCAGCGTCTCGGGTCCACCGAGTGAGGTGGCAACGCGAGCGAGTTGCAGCGAATCGATGAATCGCTCGGCGGCCTGGCGACCACCGGCGAGCTCGATGGCCAGCACGGTGCCGCCATGGCGCATCTGGCGCTTGGCGAGATCGAATTGCGGATGCGAGACGAGGCCGGGGTAGTGGACTGCGGCGACCGCCGGCTCCTCGACGAGCACCTCGGCGATGCGCAGTGCAGTTGCCGCCTGATGCGTCGTTCGTACCGCCAGTGTGCGAATGCCGCGGATGGCGTTGAGCGCGTCGTATGGCGAAGCGGTGGCGCCATGCAGCACGGAGTACGCCCAGATGGCATCGATCAACTCCTGCTCGCCGGCGACCACGCCGAGCGTGGCGTCGTTCAGGCCGGCGATGCCCTTCGTCGCCGAGTGCAGCGAGAGGTGCACGCCGTGGGCCAGTGGCTGCTGCCCGAGCGGTGTGGCGAAGGTCGAGTCGACGACCGTGATGGGCCCACGCAGCGAACCGAGCTCGTCGAGGTCGACCAGCTCGAGGCGGGGGTTCGACGGCGTCTCTGCCAGCACCAGCATGGTTTTGCCGGGCCGCACCGCGGCGGCGAAGGCACCGGGTTCGGTGCCGTCGACCAGCGTGATCTCGATGCCCATCCGCTGACACGGGCCCTGCAAGAAGGCGAGTGTGCCGGCGTACAGCTGGCGCTGGGCCACGAGGTGATCACCCGACGAACAGAGGCCGAAGATGACCGTCGCGATCGCACCCATTCCAGAGGCAAAAGCGAGGGCGTCGTCGGCGCCCTCCAGCGCGGCAATCGCCTCCTCGAACGAACGCACTGTCGGGTTGGAGTAGCGGCTGTAGAACTCGCCGGCGCGGATGGATGTCGCTCGCCGATTGGCATCGGCGAGATCGTCGGATTCCCACGCCGTGCTGGCCCACAATGCCGGTGCCAGTGAGCCGCGACTCTGCGAGCGTCCGGCCGTGATGGCCTGCGTCGCCGGCTGTTGCCTGTCGCTCATCGACCCAACGCTACGTCGTCCGGCACGACGGTTCCTACCGAGTTGCGAGGTCATGGACGTGTACGCCACGAGACCGACCTACTTGCAGCGTTCGGCCTCGAGCCCGACTTGTCCGACGAGGTTTTGCCCGGGCGGCCGAGCGGATCACCCCGTCGGCCTCGAGACGATTGGCTCCAAGGGGGGTCCCGACGCTGCTGGACGAAGTGCGTACTCTCAACGCGACCTGTGTGCTTCGAAAGTACGCACTTCCCCGCGCAGACCGTGAATTTGGCACCTACTAGCCCACCGAGCACCGGCGCCCTCTGACGCCTGGGCGCCCGATGCGGGCCGCACCTATCAGATGGATTCGATGGGTGACTCGTCGCCGAGGCCGGCGATGTGGTGATGCAGCAGGCCGTTCGACGAGACGGCGGAGTCGTGGAGGTAGGTGCGCTCGCCGTGGCGATCGGTGAACATCCCGCCCGCTTCCTCGACCACCACCATCACCGCGGCGAGGTCGTACGGAGCCAGGCCGATGGCATCGATCGCCAGGTCGATCGCCCCCTCGGCCACCAACATGTGTTGCCAGAAGTCACCGAAGCCGCGGGCGCGGTACGCGGCAGTCTGCAGTGCAACCAAGCGGTCGGTCAGACCGGCATCGTCCCACCCGTTCGAGAAGGTCACGCACACCTGCGCCTCGTCGAGGCGGTCGACGGTCGACACCGTGCACGGTCTGTTGTCGGCGAACGCACCAAGCCCCTTTGCTGCCCACCACCGTCGAGCGAGGGCCGGCGCCGACACGATGCCGACGACGGGGCCGTGGTCGCGGTGCGTCAACGCGATCAGTGTGGCCCACACCGGTATACCGCGGACGAAGTTCGAGGTGCCGTCGATCGGATCGACCACCCACCGCCACGGCGAGTCGGCGTTGCCGACCACCCCGTGCTCCTCGCCGAACAGTCCGTCGGCCGGTCGCCGGGCGATGACCTCGGCGGCGATCGCCGACTCGGCATTGCGGTCTGCCTCGGTGACCTCGGTGTGGTTGGCCTTCCAGCTGAGGTTGAAGGAGCGCCGCTCGAAGTACGGCAGCGTGATCCGGTCGGCGATGCCGGCCAGTTCCATTCCGAGGGCGAGATCAGCGGCGAGGTCGCGGTCGATGGTCATTCGGGGAACTCCGGTCGTCGTCGTTCGCGCAGGGCAGCCACGCCTTCGGCGGCCTCGGGGCCGAGGAAGTTGAGCATCTCGTAGGCCAACGACGCCTCGAAGTTCGGAAGGGCTTGCCGCAACCAGTGGTTGAGTGCCCGCTTGGTCAGCGTGGTCGCCTGGCGTGGACCGCGGGCCAGCCGATCGGCGATCGACAGCGCCTCCGGGAGCACCTCGGCGGCGGGCAGCGCCTTCGACACCAGCCCGATCCGCTCCGCCTCGCGACCGTCGATGAAGTCACTGGTCAACAGGTAGTACTTGGCCTTGGCCATGCCACACAGCAATGGCCAGATGGCCACGGCGTGGTCGCCGGCAGCAACGCCCAGCCGCAGGTGCCCGTCGGTCAGCTTGGTGTCTTGGTCGATGATCGAGATGTCGGCCATCAACGCCACGGCCAGGCCGGCGCCGACCGCGACGCCGTTGATCGCGCTGATGATCGGCGTGTCGCACTCGATCATCGTGCGGACGATGTCTCCTGCCTCGCGCATCACGCTCATCGTGCGCTCGTAGTTGCCGACCTGCCCGGCGATCCAATCGAGATCGCCTCCGGCACTGAACGCCGTGCCCTCGCCGGTCACGACCACGGCCCGAACCTCTGGGCTGGCATGCACATCGGCGAAGATGGTCGACAGTTCGGCGTGCAGGCCTGCATCGGTGGCGTTGAGCTTCCCCGGGTTCGAGAGCGTGATCAGCATCACGCCGTGCTCGCGCACTTCGATCTGCAGCCGCGAGTAGCGGTCGAATCGTTGGATCGGCACGAGGCTCACACCGGTTTGGTGTGCGACGTGGAGGTGAGGCGGCGATGCACGGCCACAACGATGCCCTCGGCGTCGAGGCCGAGTTGGGCCAAGATGCGGTCGGGCTTTCCTTGCGGGATGAACTTGGCGGGCAGGCCGAGCACCTCGACCGGCACATCGCTGGCGATGTCGTGCACCTGGTCGGCGATCGTCATGCCGATGCCGCCGTCGCGGATGCCGTCCTCGCACGTCACCACGATGCGATGGGTGGCAGCGTCGGCGATCATCGCCGGGTCGAGTGGTGCACACGAACGCACGTCCCAGACGGTGACATCGATGCCCTGTGCAGCCAGGGTGACGGCCGCCTGATTGGCGAACGACACGAGTTTGCCGATGGCCAGGATGCACACGGATCCGTCGCCGCGTCGAAGCCGGTGGGCACGCAGGCCGGTGCCCACCTCGTGCTCGCCGACCTGCGGAGCAGTGCCGTTGGGGTAGCGGATGGCCACCGGTCCCTCGTCGGCCAGTTCGATCGCATCGTGGAGCATGACCTGCAGTTCCTGTGCGCTCGACGGTGCCAGCACGCGCATTCCCGGCACCTTGGCGAGCAGGGCGAGGTCGTAGACACCGTGATGGCTGGGGCCGTTGTCGCCAGTGATTCCGGCGCGGTCGAGGCAGAACACCACGGGCAAGCGGTGCAACGCAACGTCGTACACGACCTGGTCCCAGGCTCGGTTCAAGAAGGTGCTGTAGATCGCCACGACCGGCCGCAGCCCGCCCATCGCCATGCCGGCCGCGCCGGTGACGGCGTGCTGCTCGGCGATCCCGACATCGAAGAACCGGTCGGGGAACCGGTTCTGGAACGGGATCAGTCCCGTCGGTCCCGGCATCGCCGCGGTGATCGCCACGACCCGGGTGTCGGCTTCGGCCTCCTTGATGATCCCTTCGGCGAAGGCCTGCGTGTACCCCGACGGGATGGCCGGCGGCGGGCCGACGGCGGGATCGAACACGGGGGCGTCGTGCAGGTGCTTCTCGTCGTCGTCCTCGGCGGGTGGGTAGCCGCGACCCTTCTGCGTCAGCACGTGGACCAGGATCGGGCCTTCCGCGGAGAGCTCGATCGCGTTCAGGAACGTCCGCTCGAGCTCTTCGATGTCGTGGCCGTCGATCGGGCCGACGTATCGAACGCCCAGCGCCTCGAAGAACGACGGCGGCTGCAAGAACTCGCGCACCGCGGCCTTGAAGGCCTCGACACCCTTCTCTGCCTGGGGGCCGACGTAGGGCAGCTCGCGGAGGAACTGCTCGAGCTTGCGTTGACGCTTCACGTAGACCGGGTTGAGCCGGATGTTGGTGAGGCTGTGCGACAGCCGGTCGGTGATGCGTGCCGGAAGGCTCGGGTGGTCGGCTATCGAGCGGTCCATCTGGGTCGGCCCGGCGGTGAGGTTGGAGATCGTCGGCGCGTAGCTGCGGCCGTTGTCGTTGAGGACGATGATCACCCGTTGACCGGAATGCCCGATGTTGTTCAATGCCTCGTAGGCCATTCCGCCGGTCATCGATCCGTCACCGATCACGGCGACGATGTGACGGTGCGGATCGGTGCCCGCGTCGCGCGCTACGGCCAGGCCGTATGCGTACGACAGGATGGTCGAGGCATGGCTGTTCTCGACGAGGTCGTGCACGCTCTCTTCGCGGCTGGGATAGCCGGAGAGCCCGCCTGCTTGGCGGAGTTGGTCGAAGCGGTTCTGCCGGCCGGTCACGATCTTGTGCACGTAGGCCTGATGGCCCGTGTCCCACAAGATGGCGTCGAGCGGCGAGTCGAACACCCGATGAAGGGCCAGCGTCAACTCGACTGCTCCCAGGTTCGACCCGAGATGCCCACCAGTTTCGGCGACGGCCTGCACCACGAAATCCCGGATCTCCCCGGCAAGGTCTTCGAGATCGGCATGGCTCAATCCCCGCAGGTCTGCGGGTCGACGGATCTCGTGCAGCGACATGGCAGGCACGACGTTACTGCCCGCCGCAGTGGCCTCGGTATTCAGGCAGAACGCTACGGACACCTGTGTAATCGAGCGTCCGCTGTGCGGAGCCGGTGGCGTAGTGTCGGCTGCGGAGGTCAAGGTGGCAGTCGACATCGTCGGGCGAATCCTGCAACGCGCCCAGCTGTCGCGATGGCTGACGGCCGCGATCACGGGTCAGCCCGTCGTGGTCGTGCTCGACGGGCCTCCTGGCGTCGGCAAGTCCACGCTGGTCGAATGGCTCGTCGCCCAAGCCGAGGCGCAGGGCACCGAGTGCCAGGTGGTCTCGGTGCCCGAGAGCGGTGACATCACCCCTGAGATCCAGATCGATGCCGCGCGGATCGATGATCAGCTTCGCAGTGGCCTGTCGTACCTCGTGGTGATCGACGACGCGCAGTGGCTCGATGAGACCGGACGCCATCACGTCGAACACCTCGCATTCCGTCTCGGCACAGCGTCAATGACCGGTCAGGTGGCTCGAATGTGCCTGATGCTGGTCATTCGCGACGAGGCGACATCGTCGCCGCTCGTCAGCAGACTGATCGGCGAACCGATCACCCGTCGCTTGACGCTCACCGTCCTCGATGACCCCGAGGCTCGCGAGCTGGCAAGGCGGATCTCGCCGGGCGTCACCGACCCGCGCACGATCGCCCGGCTCGTCGAGCTCAGCGGTGGCAATCCACTGACGCTGGGTGCTCTGGCAGACTCGATCTCGATCGGTGAGGTGTTGCCGCCCCCGGCGGCGACGACCGGCACCATCCCCGTCGAGGTGGCCTGGCGTGCCCGGTTGGCGACGCTGTCTCCCGCCGCGTTGCGCGCCGCAATCGTGATTGCGTTGGCCGAGCACGCTGCGGTTCGTCAGGGGCCCGACGACGTCGACCTCCTGGTCGGCAACGATGCGGCGATCCACGAGCTCGTCACGATCGGCGCAGTGCGGCGAGTCGCCGGAGGCGTGATGTTCACCCATCCGCTGCTGCGTACGACGGCGTTGGATCTGGCAACCGACGCGCTCGTGAGCGATGTCGCCGCCGAGGTGCTGGGTCGACTCGAGGGCTCGTCGAACGCATCGGCGAACGCCGGCACGCTCGTGCGGTTGTCGGCCGCAGCGGGGTGCACGGGGACCGTGCATCATCGACAGCTGGTTGAAGCCGGCTTCCATGAAGCGCTCGAACGGGGATCGTGGTCGGCGGCCGGCGACCTGGCCGAGTTCATCGTCGACGCTGCAGCTGATCGGCGCGAGCACGCCCTGTGGTTGGAGCGGCTCGGTAAGGCCCGCTTCAACGAGCTGGATCGAGATGACGCGACCAAGCGACTGATCGAAGCGGCCGAGGAATTCGCCGAATGTGCCCGTGACGGCGCCGATGCGGCGGCGGCTGCGACATATCGCAGCTCGAGCGCCGAGTGCCTGATCCTCGCGCTGCGCACCGATTTCACGAGAGGCGGGCCGCGCCGGCACACCGAGCTCGACCCCATGGTGGGTGCGCTCGTCGACGATGCCGGTATCGACCGGATGTGGCGGGCCCGGGCCGCGGCGATCCTCGTCGAGGTGTCGTACTCGGCGCCCCAGCACGAACGCCGCCAGCAACTGATCGACACGGCCGAGTCCCTTGCCGCCGGGATCGACGACCCGATGACCGAGATGATGGTGCACTTCGCGGGGGGCTTGCATCGTCTGGCGACCCTCGACGTGGAGGGCGCCACCGGGTCGTTCCTGGCGGCCGAGCGAGCCGCGCTGGCCCAGCCGGATCCATGGTGGTTCGGCGGGAGTTTGGCGCGTCGCGCCGTGGTCGAGCTGTCGGCTGGTCAGCCGATGGACGCCGTCAGCAACGCAACCGTCTCCATCGAGCGATGTGCACGGATCTCCAACTGGGCGGAACACGCCGTGGGCCTGGCGGTCCGAGCTGTGGCCAACACTCGCCTCGGTCGGTTCGCGGATGCCGACAACGACACCGAGTCGACCATTCTCAGTGCCCGACGTGCCGATTCGGGGGATCCGTTCGGTCTCACGCTGCCGACAGCGATGTGGCGACGCGCGGCGCGTGGCGATCAGCCCGGTGTCGCCGCACTCGTCGAGATCACCCGGCAGTACCAGATGTTCATCCCGTTCCCCGAGTTCGTGGCGACGGCGCTCCTGCGCGGCGCCGACGAGGCCGAGGAGACGCTGCGACCTCGTTGGATCCCGCCGCGTCGCGAGATCGGGGCGCGCAACATCGGCTTCCACCTCGCCCAGCTCGACGCGGCGATCCTGGCCGGCAACCTCGAGGTGGTCGACGCGCTGTTCGCCGCCTTCGAGATCGTTCATGATCGCGGCGTGCGGGCCAGCTACGACTGGCCGATCGGCATCTCGTTGTTGATGGCGACCGCGGCGATCGAACTGGGTGACGGTTCGGTCGAGGTCTGGTTGCATCACGCCGAGCAGTCGGCGATCCAGGCCGGCTCGGGGCTCGAGCTGGCGTTGCTGCACGTGCAGCGCGCCCGTCACGCGTTCCTGACCGGCAGCGGTGGGCAGGTGGAACTCGATCAGTCACGTGCTGCGCTCGAAACGCTCGATGCCTTGGGGGCTCCGCTGCTCGCCAGGCTGCATCGCGAGCGGCTCACCGCCGTCGCCGGGCGGATCGAGATGCCTGCTGGCAGGGTGCGCACCGTGATGTTCACCGACATCGTCGACTCGACCCGACTGATGGCCAGCGCCGGCAACGCCGTGTGGGCGGTGGTCCTCGGCGAACACCACCGCATCGTGCGATCCGTGGTCGGCAGATACCGCGGCTCGATCATGACTTCGACGGGCGATGGGTTCTCGTCGTGGTTCGAACATCCGCGTGACGCCGTCGATGCCGCCCACGCCCTCCACCAAGCCATCGAGCACGCCGCGCTGGTGGTGCCCGGCGGAGCAGTCGCGGTGCGTGTCGGACTGGCCAGCGGGTCGGTGTTCGACCTCGGCGGCGACGCCTCGGGATTGGCGGTCGCGGAGGCGGCGCGGGTGATGTCGACGGCGACGACCGGCGAGACCCACGTGTCGCGATCGGTGATCGACCATGGGCTCGACGTGCACGTCGGTCGCTCGCTCGGCCTGCATTCGCTGAAGGGCCTTCCGAAACCGGTCGAAGTCTTCGAGCTGGCGTATCAGGTTGCCACGTAGCAGTATCAAGACCACCGGATTCAGACTCGTACAACTCGACCGTCACCGAGAGGAGCCCGATCGTGGGCCAAATGCCGTACCACCTGGAGAAGGGGCACTTTCTCCTGTTGCTCGAAGACACCTTGAACGAGGGTATCGAGGCGCTGGTCGACGACGACGCGGCCGTCACCTTCCCCGGGCTGACGCGGCGCTATTCGATGCTCGAGTACATGCGCGGCGTCGTTGCCCGACCATGTGACCTGACGAACGGCGAGTCCGAGATCGGCAGCTCGCTGATGTGGCCGGGCTGGATGACCGACGCCGATGTCTCGTTCGGCGCCTTCCGGGCTGTTGCCGAGGAATGGTTCGGCTATCGGATCCGCGCCGACGGCAGTCTCAACACCAAGCCCCACCCGAACAAGCCGACCGGCATGTGGGACGGCTACCAGGGCAACGTCGAACGGATCATGGCCAACGTGTTCGTCCGGGCGATCGAAGTGTCGTTGGGACTTGATCATGACGCGCCGATCCCGGGTGCCGCGCCACCGCGCAGCTGGCCGCTGTACTTCTTCTTCAAGTGCCAGCAGCCGTTCTTCGAGGGCTGGGTCACCTGGCAGTGCCACAGCGTCAATCGCCGGGCGGCGGGGCAGGTCACGGTGCTCTTCGCGACACCCGGCCACAACCATCCGGTGTCGGATCACCCGATCCCGATCGACACCAACCACGACCACAAAGACGATCTCGTCAAGACCCTCCGCAACGACGGCGAGTTCTTGGAGGATCCTGTCAGTGCGCCCGCCGCCGACGGTGTCGGCGAACCGCACCAGGGCGTGTGGGTGGTGACGCACCGAGATCACAAGCGGCTGAACGTCTTCGACACGTCGGTGCCGTCGAGCTACCTGGAATGGGGACCTCCGCTGTTACCGATCATCGCCCCCGAGAACTTCTGCGACGTCGTCGTCGTGCAACCCGCGGCCCGCAGCGGCGGGATCAACGCGATCAAGCCGAGGTACGTGACGCCATGATCTACAAGGACCAACCCTTCGACCTCGCCGTCGCTCACAACGCGGTCATGCTCGACACCGAAGGCGTGCTCGGCGCGTTCCTCGATGGCAAGTTCAGCCCCGACCAGTCGATCGGCGAATCGACCTGGCTCTCCGAGAAGACGGAGTTCTTCGCGATCCGGTGGCGGTTCGTCGGCGAGCACGTGCGGTCGATCCCCGGCTTCGGGCACACCGCGATCCCACCGACGCACAACGTCGTGTCGGTGTCGGGCCTGACGTTGGTGGAGAACACGATTCCGGGACAGACCGTCGAGGCCGATCTCGAGACGCTCCTGCGATCGGGCACCGTGGTGTTCCACCGCTTCATCGATTGGCTCGCAGTGTTCGCCCAGATCGGGGTGTTGCACCTCGGCCGGCCGATGTCGATAGGCGACATTCGCTTCGTCCCACCCGATCGCGGCACCAGCCGCGTACTCGGGTACAACGACCAGCAATAGGGCAACCGGTCAGGTCTGGAACACTGGGCCGATGACGCAACAGACCGCCGAACAGGTGACGGGGCACGCCGGCCAGCAGGCGATCGCCGCCATGATGGCGTTCGGCACCGACGTGATGTTCACCCTCAACGGTGGCCACATCTGGCCGCTGTACGAAGCGGCGCGGGACCAGGGCATGCGGGTGGTCGACACCCGGCACGAGCAGACGGCGACGTTCGCCGCCGAAGGGTGGGCGAAGTTGACGCGACGCCCCGGCCTCGCCGCGCTGACTGCCGGACCGGGCATCACCAACGGCGTGTCCGCCATCACGACGGCCCGGTTCAACGGCTCCCCCCTGGTCGTGATGGGCGGACGGGCACCCGAACTGCGGTGGGGGTCCGGGTCGTTGCAGGAGATGGACCCCGTGCCCGTCGTCGCCTCGATCACCAAGTCTGCCGTCACCGTCAGAGACGCAACGCGGGCTGCGGCGATGGTCCACGAGGCGGCGCGCCTGGCGATGACACCGCACCGCGGTCCGACGTTCCTCGACTTCCCGCTCGACGTGTTCGGCCCGTCGGCCGGTGACCTGCCGCCACTGGACGAGCGCGTCGGCCGCGGTGATGCACCGGACGCCGATGCAGTTGCCGACCTGGCAACTGCCATTGCCAATGCCGAACGGCCAGCGTTCATCGTCGGAAGTGACGTGTATTGGGGCGGCGCCTGGACGGAACTGGGCGCGGCCGTCGAGCACCTTCGGGTGCCGTGCTTCTTCAACGGTCTCGGGCGCGGCACACTGGCGGCGGATCACGAGTTGGCGTTCCTGCGCACCCGTGGGCTGTTGAAGCAGCGAGCCGATCTCGTGGTCGTGCTCGGCACGCCGCTCGACTTTCGCCTCGGGTTCGGCCGTTTCGGCGTGGCCAGAGTGGCTCACGTCGTCGATGCCGAGTCGCAGGTCGCCCACCACGTCGAGGTCGCGACCGTGGTCGGCGACGTCACCCAGATCCTGCAGGCGTTCGCTGATCATGGCGGCCCGCGGGTCGATCACGAGGTTTGGATCGCCGAGCTGCGTGCCTCCGAGTCTTCCGGCCGGGCCGCAGATCAGTTGCTCCTGGCAGCAACCGACGCGTCGATTCGGCCGTCGCGCATTTACGGAGAGCTTGCCAAGCGATTGGCCCGCGATGCCGTGGTGATCTGCGACGGTGGCGACTTCGCGTCGTATGCCGGCAAGTTCGTCGAGGTCTTCGAGCCGGGTTGCTGGCTCGACACCGGGCCGTACGGATGTCTCGGCAACGGGCCCGGGTACGCGATCGCGGCGCGCGTGGCGCGCCCGTCGAGTCAGATCGCGCTGCTGCTGGGCGACGGAGCCGCAGGGTTCAGCCTGATGGACGTCGACTCGATGGTCCGTCACCGGCTTCCGGTCGTGATCGTCGTCGGCAACAACGGCATGTGGGGTCTCGAGAAGCACCCGATGCAGGCCATCTACGGCTGGGACGTGGCCTGCGATCTGCAGCCCGGCTGTCGCTACGACGAGGTCGTGCGGGCACTCGGTGGCGCAGGTGAGCTGGTGACCGACCCCGAGCAGATCGGCCCGGCGCTCGATCGCGCCTTCGCCTCCGGCGTGCCGTACCTCGTCAACGTGCTGACCGAGCCGTCCGACATCTACCCTCGTACGTCGAACCTCGGGTGACCGCCGATGAGCGACGCCGAACCACCGCCACCGGCGTTCCACCGCCACGCGCCTCGACCTGGTCGGCTCAGGCGCAGACGCTGCCCGGTGCCGGCACGACTGCGCCGGTCGCCGTGACGTCCATCAGCACCG
This sequence comes from Ilumatobacteraceae bacterium, assembly GCA_039931555.1. Classification (GTDB taxonomy): domain Bacteria; phylum Actinomycetota; class Acidimicrobiia; order Acidimicrobiales; family Ilumatobacteraceae; genus JAENVT01. The sequence goes on from JBDTRP010000123.1 coordinate 93,531, forward strand.
ACACTGCGTGGATGAACCCGGCGGCGACCATCGCATCTTCGGTGACAGCCGTGTCGGGGTTCAACAAGGTGTAGGTCTCGACAGCCTTCTCGATGGTCGAGTGCTCGGTCACACACGCCGCGGCGTTGCCGGAGTCCACGTCGTTCTTCGCTTGGCGTGCTTGGTGGGCAGGGTTGCAGGCGGTCGCCGCGCCCGTGGCCATCACCACGAGGCACAACGCCGTCCAGCGGGTCGTTCTCATGCCGTCTGTATCGGCAGATCCAGGCGATCGGTGAATGGGTTTCGCGTCATCCGCACGCGCTGGACCTGGATGAGGTACTCGGTAGGCTCGCCTGCATGATCGCCGGGATGACCACCCTGGGGTTGGACCAAGGACTGGAGTGCACTGATGGCACATGACGTAGTCGAATCCGACGTGCTCGAGCGGGTGCTCGGTGCCGCAATGCGCACGGGCGGCGAATTCGCCGAGGTGTTCCTCGAGGACAAACGCTCCACGATGGCCGGCCTCGATGACGGCCGGATCGAACAGGTCACCAGTGGTCGCGACCGGGGCGCGGGCATTCGGGTGATCAAGGGCGACACCACCGGCTTCGCCCACACCGCCGACCTCAGCGAGGCGGGGTTGCGCGCCGCTGCCGAGGCTGCCGCAGCAGCCGCCAGCCAGGGCACCGGCGGCGCCAACGTCGTCGCCCTCACCCGCCAGGCCGACCACCGGGTCAGCCCGGTCGAACGCTTCGCCGACGAGGTGTCGAAGACCGACAAGGTCGCCCTGTTACAACGAGTCGACGAGGCGGCACGTGCCAGTGGCGCCGCCATCGTGCAGGTCAGCGCGGGCTACGCCGACAGTCGCAAGCGGATCATGATCGCCAACACCCACGGGTTGTTGGCGGCTGACGAACAAGCCCGCCAGACTGTGCGCATCAGCGTGGTGGCCAACGGCGACGCCGGCATGCAGACCGGGTTCCAGAGCACGGGTCACACGTTCGGCTTCGAGATGTTCGACACGATCGACGTGGAAGATCTCGCCCGAGACGCGGCGCGCCAGGCACTGGTCAAGCTCACCGCTCGTCCCGCGCCCAGCGGCACGATGCCGGTCGTGATCAAGTGCGGCAGTGGTGGCGTGCTGTTCCACGAGGCGTGCGGTCACGGTCTCGAGGCCGATCTCATCGCCAAGGGCGGCAGCGTCTTTCGCGGCAAGCAGGGCGAGCTCGTGGCATCCCCGCTCGTCACGTTGGTCGACGACGGCACGATGAGTGGCGAATGGGGCGCCATCGGCATCGACGACGAGGGACACCCCAGTCAGTACAACGTGCTGATCGAGAACGGCGTGCTGACCGACTACATGTGGGACTACCTGCGGGCCCGCAACGAGGGTCGCAAGCAATCGGGCAACGGTCGGCGCCAGAGCTACATGCACCTCCCCATGGTCCGGATGACCAACACCTACGTGCTCAACGGCACGGAGGAACCCGACGACATCGTTCGCGACACCGACCACGGCGTGTACATCGCCAAGCTCGGCGGCGGCCAGGTCAACACGGCCACGGGTGACTTCGTTTTCGGCATGACCGAGGCGTACCTGATCGAAGGCGGCGAGATCACCGAGCCGTTGCGTGAGGGCAACCTGTTGGGCAACGGCCCACAGGTGCTACGCGACATCGATCTGCTGGGCAACGATTTCGCGATGGGCAACCCGGGCACGTGTGGCAAGGACGGACAGG